>JAYOTG010000001.1:0-172278 GCA_038150305.1 Candidatus Poseidoniales archaeon
GCAACATCGAGTTCGACCGCAAAGGCATCTGGACCAACCACGACGAGATGAGCCAGGTCTGGAACCAGACCCTCGCCGCTTGAGCAAAGACGCCCTGACGTGGGTCTGCGCAAGGGCAACCTCAAGAACCGTTGACGTGGATTTTCGGCCATGATGGCGCTTGAACGGGTCCCTGGTCTCGGACAAAAGCTGGCCGACAAACTCCGCGAGCACTTCGACGGCGAAGACGCCGCGATGGCCGCCTTGCAGTCAGGTGACATCTCACGCATCGCTGCGGTCAACGGTGTTTCACCGAAGCGCGCCTTGGCGCTTGCCCGTGCCGCCAGCGGCGACGACGGTGGCTTCCTTGCGACCCGTGAGGCCGAGAAGTTGCACGCGCAACTCATCGAAGCCATGCGCCAGCATGCTGCGTGCGCCGCATCGCGCGAGCGGCTCGCCTTGCTCACACCGATTCAGGGTCCGGAATCCCGCTGGGCCATCGTCGACGCCGCCCGCGCACTGGTCGCCTCTGGCGCCGTGGAGGACCTCGCTGAAGCGTGGAAGGGCCTCGCACGTCCACGCAGCCCGACCGGACGTCACGACCGCGTGGTCGTGACCCGTCAGGACCGCCCCGAACTCGCCAAGCAGTGCCGCGTGCTGACGCCCGGTCCTGACGAGACCTGGCGCGACTATCGCGTCTTCAAGCAGGTCAGTTGGATCGGCGAAGGCGCTCCGATTGACGCGCCAGACGGTTGGCTCGTGCTGCCCGAGGACGCCGTGGACGCCATGGCCCTGCCCGAAGCGACCCTCGCATGGTTCCGCACGAACAGCGCCTTGCTCGGCCTGATCGCGGACCTGGTGCAGCGCTGGCCGAGCCTCAGCGCCGTCAAGGGTGCTCAGCCCGTGCTGAACCGCCTTGCACCGATGGTCACCGACCTCGGCGAACTTGAGGCGCTGCTCCATGACGTCAGCGACGACGGCAACCCCGACCTGCTGCACGACGTGGCCGACCGCCTTTGGCCGACCATCAAGGGGCTCGAAACTCAGGTGCGTGAACGCGTCGAGGAAGCGATGGCCGAAGCGCAACTCGCGCTGACCGGCGCGGACATGCTCGACGCGCTGGCCAACGGTGCTGGCCTTCAGCGACGTCTCCGCGCGGCCACCACCGAGGCCATCGAGGAGGCCATTGAGGAAGCCAATGCCGCCCTGTCGGAGTTCCTCAACGGCACCGGCTTGCGCCTGCCGCAAAGGCTGTTCATCGACGGCTGGCCGCTCAAGGTCGACCGCAAGGAAGTCGATCTCCTCGTTGAGGACCTTGAGCGTCGCATCGCCGCGGACGAAGCGGCGGAACTGACGCGCCTCTCAAGCGCCCTTGCGCCCCTACGCGCAGTCTGCGGCGAGGCCATCGAAGCCATGGTCGAAATCGACCAGTGGCTCGCCGTCGCCCGCTGGTCCGAAGCGCACCGCTGCGTGCGACCCACCATGGTCGAGCACGGCTTGGTCGTCGTCGAAGGACGTCACCCGCTGCTCGGCATCGAACCGGACCCCGTGACCTACGGCGTTGGACGTTCAGCCGACAAGGGCGACCAGCAGTCCGTCGCCCTGTTGACCGGAGCCAACAGCGGTGGCAAGACCACCCTGCTCGAACTGCTCGGCTTCACCTGCATCCTTGCCCACATGGGCTTGCCCGTGCCGGCGGCCGAAGCCCGCGTGGGCCGGGTCAAGCACCTGCAGGTCCTCGCGAAGGCCGGTGGCACCCAGTCCGCAGGCGCACTTGAACAGACGCTGGTGGACCTCGCCGAGGTCGTCAGCGACCCCACCTCGAAACTCATCCTTGCCGACGAATTGGAAGCCATCACCGAGCCGGGCGCGGGTGCTCGCATCATCGCCGGCATGCTGCTCGCAGCCGAGGCGCATCCGGACACGTCCATGGTCCTCGTGACCCACTTGGCACCGGCCATCATTGAGGCCACCGGCCGAGATGACCTGCGCATCGATGGCATCGAAGCCCGCGGCTTGGACGAGGACCTCGAGCTCATCGTCGACCGCACACCGCGACGCAACCACCTCGCCCGCAGCACGCCTGAACTCATCGTGCGCCGCTTGGTTGAGCGGTCTGAGGGGCCGGCGAAGGCGGTCTTTGCGTCGATCCTCGATGCCTTCTGATCAGCAGATTCGCCCCGTTTCGCCGCCGTACTCTAGCATCGGAGCGCGGAACAACTCGTCGCAGGTGCGCTCCACCAGCGGCAGGGTCAGCACCGCAGCGTCCCAATCGATGCTGTATGAGCCGACCGAAGCGGGTGAGGGCACGTAGTCCTCGCCGGTTTGGGTCATCGTGATGATGACGGATTCTCCCGCTTCGAGGTAGACGTCCATCGCGAAGAATTCCATGTAACCGGTGACGGTGGAGAAGGGCACGAGCACCTCCTGACCGTCACGGCCGCCCGCATGGAAGCGGAAGTCCATCACGGCGTGTCCGAGGTGCATGCCGTTCTCGTCGGTCATTTCGAGGAAGCCGTGCGCACCGTTCGTCGTGTGTGGCGTGACGGGAATGTGGAAGGTCGGCATGCCGGCAATCCACGTACCGTTCTCAAACGGCCCGTAGGTCATCGTGATGCTGTTCGTGCCGGTGATGCTGGCGCCGGTGGGGCCGAGGTCGCTGCCGCTGACCTCGACGTACTGCGTGTCTTCAGCGGGCCAGGTGGACTCAAAGCGCCACCCGCCACGGTTGTCCTGCATCTCCACCCCGAGCACCGGTGCAACGCCTTCGTCACGGAGGTACCAATCGAACCAGACGAGCATCTCGTCGGCCCAATCCCAGCGCAAGGTGTACGGGTAGGCCTCAGCGCCGCGGCCGCTGCCTTGGGAACTGTGCCCGGAGACGCGGTCGGGGTAATCGTGCGCCCACTGCCCAGCGAGGGTCTTCACCTCAATTCCGGCGTCGTGTACCTGTTGATGCACGGGGAAGGCCATGTGCGGATCGACGTTCCAATCCTGCATGCCTTGGATGATGTAAATCGAGCCCTGGTAGTTCTCAAGGGCCCGGTCAAGGAAGGAACGCTCGGTCCAGTAATCGTTGCCGCCATAGGTCACCATGCCGCCGCTTAGGTACGCGGCGGGGCCGTTGGCGTAGCCTTCGAGGTAACCCTCGCACAACGTGTGGCTGTCCTCGCTATCGCCGTCGATGCCGAAGGAGCCGTACACGCCGTTGTGCATGATCATGCCACGTGCTTCCATGCTACCGTTGCGCCACATGAGGTCGTGGACGCCAATCAGGCCAGACATGGGCACGATGGTCGCGAGGTGCGGGTTGCCGAAGGTGGCCGCTTGCCACGGTGTGCTGCCGTCGTAGGACTTGCCGATGAGCCCGACACGCCCGTTGGACCAGCCTTGGGTGCCGAGCCACGTCACCGCAGCGTCGATGCCGCGCTGCTCGTCGGTGCCCATGAGGTCCATGCAGTGGTTGGATTCGCCGGTGCCAAACACCGAGACCTGGGCTACGGCATAGCCGTGGGGCACGTAGTTCTCGATGAGGAAGCGCCCCAAACGATCGGCTGGCGTCACGGCGCTGACGTCGCCGTCGTCGTAGTATGGTCCGACGTCAGCGATGACCGGCACGCGGCAGTCCTCGGAGACGTTCTCCAGCGTCCAGTCGCAGCCGTCGATGACGGGCAGCCAGAGGCCGAGGTGAACCTCTGCGTCGCCGGTCAAGCCGGCACCGCCGTCGGCGGCGGTGATGGTGTCCACGGGCACGAAGACCGAGATGGCCTCAGGGATGCCGTAGGTGCCGTTGACGGTCACCCGGCTGAACACGTCGGTGTTGTCGTAGATGAGGTCGCCTCGCTCCCATGGATTCGGATAGGCCTCAGGGCCTTCGTCCACTGGAGCAACGTCGTCGTCTGCGCCGAGGCAGCCGGCCAAGGGCATGGCCAGCATCAGCCACACAAGCATAAACGCGACGTGCCGCACGGCATCGCCTCAAGCCTGCTCAATTAGAACATGACGGGTCGCTGCAGCAACCGTCGTCGTCGTCAGACGCGGCGGCTTGGGCCTCTTGGGCCTCGATCTGGGCGCGGACGTCGTCCATGTTGAGTTCCTTCACCTTGCCAACCAAGTCTTGGAGGGCTTCCTCGGGAAGGGCACCGGGTTGCATGAACACACCAATGCCTTCCTTGAAGACCACCGTGGTCGGGATGGAACGGATGCCAAAAGCGCCAGCAAGCGCTTGTTCTGCCTCGGTGTCCACCTTCGCAAAGGTCACGTCGGGGTGGTCCTCGGACACACGCTCGTACACTGGCGCGAAGGCCTTGCATGGACCGCACCAGTCGGCCCAGAAATCGATGAGCATGATGGTGTTCTCTTCGAGGGCGGCTTCGAAGGTCGCCTCGGTCAGGTCCACGGTGGCCATGTGCCGTCCTCACGGCGGGGGTTCCTTGACCTGTTGGCGAACATGTTCGTGGATTTCCACGTCCAAAGAGATGCCTTCTTGGGGCGTCTGTGGATGGACGAACGTGACGCCTCGTCTGCCTGCGGCCTTCCTCGTCCTCCTCATGGTGCTCTCGACGGCCCCGCTCGTGGCCAGTGCAGACGACGCACCCGACGTTCGCATCTCAGAGGTGCTCGTCTCTGCCTCTTCCGAAGACTACGACGGCGTGGATTGGAACGGCGACGGCGTCATCGGCAGCGTTTCGGATCAGTTCATCGAAATTTGGAACGCCGACGACAGCCCTGTTGACGTCTCCGATTGGTGGCTCGACGACGAGGAAGGCGGTGGCTCGCCGCCCTGCCGTCTGCCCTGGGACACCGTCTTGCAGCCCAACGAGCGCATCGTCGTCTTCCGTGCCGATTCTGGCCTTGAGTTGGACTACTACGGCGGCGACAGCGCGGTGCTCCGCACCGCGGAAGGGGCCCTCGTTGATTCGATGAGCTGGCCCGACAAAGACAGCTGGTGGGACCGACCCTACATCCCGCTGGACAACGGTAGCCTCTGGAAGGACGACGCGCCGACCCCCGGCGCCCACGAAAACGCCACCGTGAGCGCCCCCATCGCTGGCCTGCGCTGCTACACCAACCTCGACCACGTCCACTCCGGTTCGTACGTGCTGAAGGGACGCGTGGTGACGATGGACGATGCCGGCACCGTGCACAACGACGGCTCCATCCTCGTCGAAGACGGCGTCATTGTTCAGGTCTGGAACGGTGATGCGCCGAGCGACCTGACCCTCGAAGGCATCCCCGTGCATCACACGGACGCCACGATTTACCCCGGCTTGCTCGACCTGCACAACCACCTTCACTACAACACCGCCCCAATTTGGCCGGTAGAGAACCACATGTCCTCGCCCAACGAGTGGGGCGGTTATCAGAACCGCTACCAGTGGAAGAACCACCCTGACTACAGTGAATTCGTCACCAAACCGAAGATGCTCCTTCACGGCGGGCCTTATTTCGACCTCGAATTCGCCGCCATGAAGTACGTCGAAGCCAAGGTGATCGTCGGCGGGACCACCGCCTCCCAAGGCGCACCGTCCAACCCCGACGACGCCTACGCCAGCGTGCTGGCGCGCAACATCGAGGACTGGAACTTCGGCCGGGACGAGATTCACACCAAGGTGACTGAATTAGAGTCGGACTACGTTGGGAACCACATCAAAACCGGCAACGCCAGCCAAGAATTGGATGCGTGGTTCCTTCACCTCGGCGAGGGCGTGGACGAATCCAGCCGAGCCGAATTCGACATCCTGGTGGCCAACGACCTCTTGGTCGGAGAGTTGGTCCTTATCCACGGAACTGCCCTGACGGCCACTGAATTCCAGAAGATGGGCGAAGTCGGCGCCAGCCTCGTCTGGTCGCCCCTGTCCAACCTGCTGCTCTACGGCGACACCACCGACGTGGCGGCGGCCAAGGCCGCGGGCGTGAACATCGCGCTTGCACCGGACTGGTCGCCCTCGGGCAGCAAGTCGCCCCTGCATGAGCTCAAAATCGCCGACCTGTGGGACGACGAAATCCTCGGCGACATCTTCACCGACGAAGAGATGGTGCGGATGGTCACCTCCAACGCGGCTGACGCCACCAACTGGGAGGAGCACGTCGGCCGTATTGCGCCCGGCATGGCGGCCGACCTTGCGGTCATCGATTCGAACCACCTCGACCCGTACCGCAACCTCATCGACGCCGTCGACCCTGACGTGCGCCTGACCGTCGTCGGTGGCATGGCCCTCTACGGCGACGCAGACATCATGCAGGCCATGCGGGGTGACGACCACGAAGACGCTGGCATGTTCGGGAAGCGCATCGACGTGACCGCGAGCGGTGTCGAAGACGGACTGCGCTCGTGGGCGTCCATCGTCGAGAACCTCACCGAAGCCGCAGCCTTCGACCCGGCCGTGATGGAGGCTGCCTTTGGCGACGTGGACGGCTTCGACAGCCTGACCGCGGGCGTGGGCCACGGTGGTCTCGATCCGTGGTGGACCTACGAGGATCCGCAGTACTTCCAGACGCTGAACGGCTCGACGTGCGGCAACGCGCAGATCGACCTTAGTCTGGTCTGGGACCGCTACTACGACCGCGGTGCCTCGATGAGCACCGTGGACCTGACGAACGCCTCCACGTGGCAGGCCAAAGGCACGTCGTCGTCCACCGGTGGCGGCACCACGCCGGACACCGGCACCAACCCTGACACGGGCACGAACCCAGACGACGGCACCACGCCCGACGACGGAAACAACGACGGCAACACCATCACGCCCGTGGACCCATGTGCGGACGGCCTTGGGCTGGGCTGTGACGGCACCGACAGCAGCAGCGACGAGGAGACCGCGGCAGGAGAAGGGGGTGCGCCCCTCGGCCTGCTGGGCCTCGGCGTGCTGGCGTTGATTGGCGTGGCCGTGTTCGTCATGCGCCGCCGTGAAGAGGAGATTGACCTCACCGCACAGGACGCCTTGTTCGACGAGCACGACCTCGAGGAAGCCGAGGCTCCTAAGGAGACTGAAGAAGAGCCCGTTCCAGAGACTGAAGCCGAGAAGGACGTCGTCGACATTCCTGCACCGCCGCCCCCTGGCGGCCCACCGGCGTGATCACGTCAGGGTCCACACCGGCCCGTCGGCCGTGTCCGTGACCTCGACGCCCATCGCGGCCAAGCGGTCACGAATGGCGTCTGCTGCAGGCCAATCCTTGGCTGCGCGCGCCTCTGCGCGCTGAAGGAGCAGGGATTCGACCTCGTCGGCCACTTCTGCGCGGCGGGGGTCCTCTTCGGGTTCGGCGAGGAGCACGTCGGGCGAGGGCAAGACGCCCAAAACGTCGCCCGCCAATTCCTCGAACCACGCGACGCAGAAGTGCGCCACAGCGTTGGCGTCCTCTTCTTCGAGGTCGGCGTCCAGCAGCCGGGTCGCTTCACGGACGCCACCGAGGAGCTTGGCGATGGCCTCGCGGCTGTTGAAATCGTCGTCCATCGCCAATGCGAAGCCTTCGCCCATGCGCTCCAGCAAGCCCAGACCTTTGGACAACGGGTCCGTGCTGGTCACGTCGGGATGCGGCAGGGGAACAGGATGGGCAGAGGTTCGAGCGCGCAGGGCCTTGCCGTAGGCCTCGATGAGGCGCCCATGGTTGCGCTCTGCGTCATGGAGCAAGGCCTCGTTCATGTCGATGGGCGAGCGGTAATGCGCGTTGATGAGCGCAAAGCGGAGCACGAGCGGGTCCACCCGCTCGAGGATATCGCGGATGGTCCAGAAGTTACCGAGCGACTTGCTCATCTTCTCGCCATCCACGTTCACGAAACCGTTGTGCAACCAGTGGTGCACCAATGGGGCTTGGTCCGTATGGCACTCGCCTTGGAAGATCTCTGCCTCGTGGTGTGGGAAGCGCAGGTCGTGGCCTCCGCCGTGGATGTCGAAGGTGCCGCCAAAGCGGTCGAGGCTCATCGCGGTGCATTCGATGTGCCAACCTGGTCGGCCCTCGCCCCAAGGGGAAGGCCACGTTGGCTCGCCCGGCTTGGCCGCTTTCCACAGGGCGAAATCACGGTGGTCGCGCTTGCCACCGCCCGTGCCGTCAACCCGTCCACCCGCACCGGCGCGGACGGCATCGAAGCTCTGCCCGGTCAGTTGACCGTATTTCTCTGGGGCTGAGGAGACGTCGAAGTACACGCCGTCGTCAGCCGCATAAGCGTGGCCGCGCTGAATCAGATCCTCGATGATGCTGACCATGCCGTCGACGTGTTCCGTGCAGCGGGGGTAATGGTCGGCACGGAGGATGTTCAGCGCGTCCATGTCCTCGTAGTAGCCCTCGATCATGTCGTCGACCAGACCAAGCCAGTCGCCGTCGCGTGCCTCGTTAGCCCGCGCGATGATTTTGTCGTCAACGTCGGTGAAATTCTGGACGTAATCGACGTCGTACCCGCTGGCTTCGAGCCAGCGGTGGATGAGGTCGAAGGCCAAGTAACACCGGGCGTGTCCGAGGTGACAGCGGTCGTATACCGTCACGCCACAGACGTACATGCTCACCCGTCCGGGGCGCATGGTGGTGAACGGCACCTTCTCTCGACGACGGGTGTCGTGGACACGCAACGCCATGGTGCTCGACGTCTCGTGCGGGCGGGGCCACTTCAACGTTCATGTAGGGCCGGACAAGCGCAGGGCCATGGCAGGACGTGTGCTCGTCACCGGAGCGAACGGCTTCCTCGCCAATCACCTCGTACGAGACCTGCTGGCAGAGGGTTACACGGTGGTCGGCACCGTCCGTGACCTGAGCGACCCTGTTCGAACCGACCACCTCCGTGCCCACGCGGAGGCCTTGGGCTGTCCCGAACGGCTTGAACTGACCGAAGCCGACGTGCTGGACGCTGACCCGTGGGAAGGCCTGCTGCAGGGTTGCGACGGCCTGTTCCACACCGCCACGGTGTTCTCCCTCACGGCCGATGCGGACATCGTCCTCAACACAGCCAACCTCGGTACGGAGCACCTTCTGCACGCGGCGGCGGCGGCCGGTGTGCCGCGCATCGTTTACACCTCGAGCACCGCCGCGGTCGGCAGCGGACCGCGAGGTCGCGCAAAAGACGAGAACGACTGGCAAAGCGGGTCCAGCATGCCCTACACCGCGGCGAAGACCCAATCCGAGCGCAGGGCGTGGCGCATCGCAGAGGAGCACGACCTCGATCTTCGCGTCATCAACCCGACCGCGATCCTCGGCGGTGGATTCTCACGGCCACCCCCAAGCGTGGACTGGATGCCCGACCTGCTCTCCGGGGCTTGGCCCATCGTCCCGGCGATCCCAATGGCCTTCGTCCACGTCGAGGACGTGGCCCATGCGCATCGCATGGCCTTTGAGCGCGATGAGGCAGAAGGGCGCTTCGTCCTCGCCCCCCACAGCGGTCTGACCATGATCGACGTGGCCCGCACGGCGCGACGCCTTCGTCCACAGGCCAAGGCCCCGAAGCGAGGCCTCCCACGACGCCTGCTTCCGCTCGCCGTGTTCTTCGATTGGCTCAAAGGAAGGAAAACGGGTGAGCGCCGCCTGACTCGCGCGGTGGTGCGAGGCTACATGCGAGGCGATGCTCGATATTCGAGCGCCAAGGCCGAGCAGGTGCTCGGCATGACGTGGCGTTCCCTCGATGCCTGCGTGGAAGACACCATTCGAGCCTTCGAGGAGCGCTCAGCATGAACCGCTGGACCGTGCGAGCGGCGTGGCTCATGCCGCTGATCACGGTCCTCACCTCCATGACGGTGCATCACCTCAGAGGCGCCGCCATTGCGCCGATCATTTTCATCTCGCAAGCCGATTTCCCAGGCCCGGAGGCCCTGATCTTCACGCTCGGACTGACCGTCAGCGGCGTATGGCAAGCCTGGACGGTGTGGACGATGACCCAAGCCGCGCCACGCCCGTGGTCGCTAGAGCGTTTCGTCGGTCTGCTCGCCGCGGGATGCGTGGTGGCCATGGCCAACCGCTCGATGTACACCCATCTGAACGCGCACATCCTCGCCGCCATGGGCATCTTCACCTTCGGTTGGCTGTGGCTTGGTCTGGTCCAGCGACGCCTGCGTTCCTCAGGCGCCACACGGGGCCTCGCGCAACGGAAGTGGGCGCTGTGGTGCGTCGGCATCGGTTATGTGGCGCAATTTCTTGGGGCCGCCATCGCCCTCCAAGTCAATCCTGACCTGATGCTTCCCACGGCCAACGCCGGCCATCCGTGGTGGACCATCGCAGCGCTCGGTGAGTACCTGCTTGTGGCCGGTCTGTGGTGGGGCATCGCGGCAATGGAACTTGACGTGGAGAGGATTGAGGCGTGGAACGAAACCTCCGCGGAGGCCCACGAAACCCTCACGCAACGTTGAGCTGCCAGTTGACGCCAAAGCGGTCCTGCACCCATGCAAAGAGGGTTGAGAACCCATAGTTCCCTGCGGGCATGTGGACCATGCCTCCTTCGGCCAAGGCAGCGGCGAGGCGGTTGAGCTCGGCTTCGTCCTCGAGGTCGATGAAGAAGGAAATGCCCGGGGTGATGCTCCATTCGTGCGAGATGAAGGAATCGCTGATCATCATCGCCTGCCCTTTTACCTCGAACTCGGCGGTCATGATGGGTCAAGGCATGCAGGGCGAAATCGGGGAACACCTCTTCATAGAGGTCCAAGGCCGATTGTGCTTGACCTTCGAGGGTGATGAACGGACGAAGCATGTGCCAAGGCGATTCTGAGAGCATTTTGTCTTCCTTGGCCGATTCAACGCGTGAACAGTGTCATGCGCTGATGGCCAACTCAAGCACGCGCTCATCGAGCGTGCTGATGGCTCTGCTTGCAGGGTCCACGCCGTGCTCGGTCTGGCCCACCCAAACCTCGACCTCAAGACGACGGTGGCTGAGCAAGTGCACCACCTCACCGGCCTTAGAGCGCCGTTCGCACTCGTCCGCAACCCCTGAGCCGTTGGCGTCCAGATAGCGCGGACCCCACAGGCCGCCAAAACGTGCTTCAGACGGCCGTTGGACCAGGTGTGGGCGGCCTTGTGCGTCCACGTCGACCAACGCCACGAGCCGTTCCGTGATCACGCGACGTTTGGCGGGGGCTGGGAAAGCCGTGGGCCCACTGGCGTGAACGCGTGCGAGGCAATCCTGCTGCACCGGGCAGTCCGAGCACCGAGGGGCACGCGGCGTGCACACGGTGGCGCCGAGTTCCATCACGGCCTGATTCCACGCGCTCGGGGCCACGTTTCGCCCATGGGCCTCGTCCATCCATGCTTGGGCCAGTGACGTGACGTCAGCGGTCGTCGGTTGGAGCGTCGCCGTCTGCCGTGCCACGACGCGACGCACGTTGCCGTCGACCACGGCCGCAGGCACCTCGTGCGCAATGGAGGCAACGGCAGCGGCGGTATACGGGCCGATGCCGGGCAGCTGCTGGAACGCGGCGACCACGTCCTCGGAGGTCGACGGTGAGGGCAAGGCGCCGTTCCATGGGCCTTCGGGATCAGCGACCTCCACGGCAAGCGCATGCAAACGTCGCCCACGAGCGTAATATCCCGCGCCTTGCCAGATGTGCATCACCTCGTCGAGGTCGGCCTCGGCCATCGAGGTCACCGTTGGAAAGCGATCGAGGAGGCGCCGCCAGTACGCGATACCACGCGCGACTTGGGTCTGTTGAAGCAGCACTTCGGACAGCAGGATGGACCACGGGTCGGACGTTGCACGCCACGGCAATTCACGGGCCTCGTCTGCGTACCAGCGCGCAAGCGCCTCGACGTTCACGGGCCTCAAGCCTCAGCTTCCTCAGGCGCCTCAGCGGCCGCCTTGTTCGCCTTGATCGCCGCGTCGTTGGCCTTGATTTGGGCCCAAACCATCTCGGCCACGTCCTGGACCTGCATGTCGGCGTCGATGGCCGCAAGGCCGTCGGTGACCATCGTGGAACAGAAGGGACAACCCACGGCGACGGTGTCGGCGCCGGTCGCGGCCAACTCACGTGCCCGGATGACGTTCACGCGGTCGTGGTCCTCGTCGACAATCTCCTCCATCCACATTTGGGCACCACCGGCGCCACAGCAGAAGGATTGCTCGCCGGTGCGCGCGGGCTCGGCGTCCACGCCGCCGATGATCTCGCGAGGCGCCTTGGTCTCGCCACCGATGCGACCGAGGTAACACGGGTCGTGGTAGGTGACCTCACCGTCGTGTTTCGGTGCGGGAAGCTTCCCGTCACGTTGGAGGGTGGAAATCAACTGGCTGTGGTGCAGCACCTCGATGTCCTCGCCGCCGAACGCCTTGTACTCCTTGCCGAGCGTGTGGAAGCAGTGCGGGCATGACGAGACGATTTTCTTGACGCCGAGTTCATCGAAGGTCGCGAGGTTGGTCTCCGCCAGCATCTGGAACAGGTACTCGTTGCCCGCACGGCGAGCAGGGTCGCCGTTGCAGGTTTCCATCATGCCGAGGATGCCGACGTCAAGGCCGGCCTCCTTCATCACGGAAATGGTGTCACGGGCGACCTTCTTGTTGCGGTCGTCAAAGGACGCCGCGCAGCCTGCGAAGTAGATGTACTCGGCGGGCTCGGCCACCTTGACGTCGAGGCCTTCCGCCCAGTCGCCACGCTCGTGGGCGGGAATGCCGTACGGGTTGCCTTCGTTCTCGATGTTCTCGATAGTGGACATCAGTGGGAGCACGACTTCCTCGACCGACTCGTTGAACTCCATCCGCTCCATCATCAGGTGGCGGCGAGCATCGGTCAGCTTGGGCACGTGGTCGATGTAGATCGGGCACGCTTCCACGCACGCGTGACAGGTCGTGCACGCGAAGATGGCGTCTTCGCCAATGCGCGCGATCAGGTCTTCCTCGGGCGTGCCGCCAGAGAGCAGAATGGGAGCGTGGTCGTTCGCATAGTTGCGGATATCGTGGATGATCTGCATCGGGTTGAGGGCCTTCCCTGAGGCGTAGGCAGGACATGCGTCCTGACATCGTGCACAGGAGGTACAGGCCCAACCGTCGATGAGGCTGCGCCAGGTCAGGTCGGTGTAGTTCACCGCGCCAAAGGACTCGAGGTCCAGGTCGTCAAGACCGACCGCCGTGCCGTCCTCGTTGGTGGCCATGGGAAGCATCGTGCCCATCGGTCGAAGGTCATGGAAGAAGACGTTGGGCAGCGCCATGACGAGGTGCATGTGTTTCGAGACAGGGATGAGGAAGAGGAAGGTGGAAATCGCCACCATGTGGGCCCAATAGGCCAGGTTCACCACGCCTTGGGTCGGCGCCATGACGTCTTGCACCCAGATGCCGATGAACTCAGAGCCGGAGAGTTCCTCACCCGCTTCCACGATGTAGGACGTGAGGGTGATGGTCATGATGAGCAGCAGGATGACGTTGCCTTCCAGTTGGGACTTGCCCTTGAGCTTCTCAGGGGTGAAGGCCACACGGCGTGTCAAGGCCGCAGTGCAGCCAAAGAAGGCCATGGTGTAGCCGACTTCGACCATGCCGTTCCAGGCCCACTTCAGGCCAAGCGGCTCCAGCAGACCGTCCGAGAAACGGTTGGCTGAGGCCAGATCGAACATGTCGGTGGAGAGCATCAGGAAGCCCCAGAACATCAGCACGTGCATCGTGCCGGCCACGGGGTCCGCGAGGACCTTCTTCTGGCCCAACCAGCCGGTCAGGACTTCCTTGAAGCGAAGGCCCCACGAGTCAAAGCGGTCCTCGGGTGCCCCTTTGAGCACCAAGCGGGTCGCCTTCTGGACCTGGTAGATGAAAAATCCAGAGGCGGTTCCGAGCAGCGCGACGAGCAGCACCCAACCGGGCAAGCCTGCGTACGTATCGGCCAAGGGGTGAACGAAATCGGACATGACGACCACCGAGGCGTGAACCTCGCTGTGGACGGTGCGGGTATGGCCCTTCAATGCACCGTCAATGACCACGTCGAAGGGAAACGGCTTGAAGCGGAGTCGCCCAGCCCACGGCATGGACGAGGTCGTGGCCAGCGCGCCGGGCAAAGTCGTCCTGTTCGGTGAACACGCCGTGGTCTACGGCCATCCCGCGATCTCCGCCTCCATTTCGCAGCGGACCACGGTGACCGTCCGAGCACTGGACGAGCCCGGCCTTCACCTCAACCGGAGGAGGGTCAGCCCTGCCCGTCATCCTCACTTGGCGTCGCTGATGCATCGCTTGTGGGACGAAGCGATGACCGAGGGCGTGAACGTGAGCGTCCAGAGCGACGTCCCGCGTGGGGCAGGACTCGGCTCCTCCGCCGCCTTCGCCGTCGCTTCGGCCACGGCCCTTCGGGCCGCGTCCGGCCGATGGGTCGATGCCGACACCGGAGCATGGCACGAGGGCTACCCCTCCGACGGCTCGGAGGTCGGCCTGTTCGAAGGCGAGTTACGCGAGCATCAACGGACGCACACGAGCGTTCGCGTCCACGGGCAGGCCGCGGTTTCCGCCGAGGAAGCCTCCTTGCTCGGCCACGTCGGCGAGGCGCTTTCGCAGGAAGGGCGGGCAAGCCCGATGGACACGATGACGTCCGCCTACGGAGGACTGGTGATGCTGTCCAACCGTGTGGAAGACGAATCCTCGTGGGTCATGAAACGCACCATGCCCATGGGCGATGAGCAGCGAACGTGGGACCTGCACCACCTGGGCGACCTCCGCCTCGAGGACGGTTTGAGCCTCGTGGTTGGCGATACGGGCATCAACGCGCCAACCACGCACATGGTCGCTGGCGTTGCTTCACGACGGGCCAGCGACTCCGGCATCGACGAGGCCTTGCAGGCCATTGCCGCACTGGTGCATCGCGGCCTTGAGGCCCTGAAAACGGGTGACTCGGAGGCCTTGGGCCGAACGATGACCGAGAACCATCTCCTCCTGCGCCGCATCGGCGTGTCGCACCCGAAACTGGAGGCCCTGGTCTCGGCGGCATTGCCGACCGCACTCGGAGCAAAGTTGACCGGCGCTGGCGGCGGTGGTTGCATGATCGCCTTGACCCGCGATCCCAAGGCCACGAGCGAAGCCATCGAATTGGCCGGAGGAAGGACCTGGATCACTGCCTTGGGCACACCAGGTGCACGCCTCGAAGCCTGCCCGGAGGGCGGGCTTGTTTCCGGGGACTGAATCAGTCCAGCGCTGCGATGGCGTCTTCGTGACGGGTCAACAGGTTGCGCAACTTGACCTTCATCGTCGGGGTCAGCAGGCCGTTGTCCGTCGTCCACTCGTCGTGGTCGAGGATGATGTCGCGGGGGATCTCGTAGCCCTTCCAGTTGGTGTCACCCTTGGCGTGGGTGGCCACGCGGTTGAGCAGCCACTTGCCGACGGCGGGGTCAGCACACACGGCAGCGTCATCGCCGGAAGTGGCGATGCCCGCGGTGTTGAGCTCCTTGCGGAGGGCTTCCATGTTGGGGTGCACGATGAGGAAGGTGTTGCGGCGGTTGCGGCCGTCCAAGGCTGCCTGCTCGATCACCGCGTCCAGCTTCAGGTTCTCCTCGAGCGGAGCGGGGGAGACGTACTTGCCGTTCTCCAACTTGAACTGGCTCTTCACGCGGCCAGTGATGGTCAGGTAGCCGTCCTTCGACAGTTTCCCGAGGTCACCGGTGCGGAAGGTGCCGGGCTCGACGATGACCTTCTCGGTCTCCTCGGGCTTGTTCCAGTAGCCCTGCATGACGTTGGGGCCGGTCACGATGATCTCGCCCTCGTCGGGGCGGTCGGGATCGTCCCAAGCCGAGGTGTCAATGGTCACCTCGATGCCGTTGAGGACCTTGCCGACCGAGTTCAGGCGCGACTCGCCGTAGCCCATCCATCCGTTCGCGGACACCATGGGGGAGGTTTCGGAGAGGCCGTAGCCTTCGAAGCAGGAAATGCCGACCATCTGGATGAACTTCGCCACGTCAGGCGAAAGCGCCGACGCACCGGAGATGGCGAAGCGCAGGTTGCCACCGAAGCGGTCGCGGACCTTGCCCCAAATGAGGCTGTCAAAGCGCTTGTCCCAGAAGGTCGTGGGCGCGACGGCGTCGCAGACCACGCCAGCCTTGGCGATGCGCTTGGCGGCATGCTTGCGGGCCTTGCCGGCAAGGAATCGCTTGACGCCGCTCGAATCGAGTTGCGCGTTCACGCGGTCGTAGAATCGGTTCCACACGCGGGGCACGGCGCACATGACCGCGGGCTTGATTTCGGTCAATTCATCCGCGATGCGTGTCAGGTCGGAAATCAGGTTGACGTGGACACCGCTTCGGATCATGTAGAACAGGTCGACGGTCGAACCGAAGACGTGGGCCCACGGAAGGAAAGAGGCGGACTTGTCACCGATGTAAATCGGGAACACGCTCTGCACGCTGAGGATGTTGGACAGGATGTTCCAGTTGGTCAGCATGACACCCTTCGGATTCCCGGTGGTCCCAGAGGTGTAGATGAGGGTCGCAAGCGCCATTGGATCGTCGGCGGGCTCGCCAAGGGCGTCCGCGGCGCGACCGGCTTGAACAAAGTCCGACCAGTTGACGACCTCAATGCCCTCGGGCGGCACCTCGTTGGCCTCGTCCTCACCGAGGAGAACGATGCCGTTGGCCGGCCAAGCGGAGGCGTCGTCCGGCATCGAAGCCACGAGCTTGTCGAGCACGGCGGTGCTGGCGACCACGACCATGGAAGGCGTCGACTCGCCGAGGTTGTAGGCCCATTCCTTGCCGTGCTGGTGGGTGTCCATCGCGGTGTACAGCGCACCCACAGCGTTGGCCGCAACGGCCGTTGCGGCCCACTCGACGGAGTTGTCGACGATGAGCGCAATGCGGTCGCCGGCGACGACGCCGCGCGAGACCATGCCGCTGGCCACAGCATCAACAAGATCGGCGAATTCGCCGTACGAAAGGTGGCTGCGGGGCATGCCCTCTACGGGGATGTAGCCAAAGAGCGGTTGGTCAGAAAAGCGCTCCACGCTCGTCTTCATCATCCGATAGAGGGTGCGGGGGTCGTCGCCCTCAGGCTTCTCCCACTGTCGGTCGTTCGGTTGTCGCTCCCACGCACGCTGGTGCTCGGCCATACTTCCCCCACACGGATAACGGCCTTTCAATCCATCTCCTGTTCGCCGAGGAGGACCTCGCGGACCTGTTGACGCCAATCCGCGCCCCCGTTCCGGTTCGCCAATGGGGAGGCCGGGCTTGGATGCCAGCACGAATCAAGACGCACGCTTTGCCCCGAAGGACCGGTCCCGATCCCCTCAGCACCGTTCAGCGCCCGCTTTGCGCGGTTCGAAGCATAGGCCCCAACGCCGACGATGCGGGTGGCGCCAAGGACGTCTACGACCTCACGAAGGTGCTCGTCGCATGCCTTGTACAGAGGCGCAACAACGGCCGAAGGGAGCTTGTCAGGCGTGACGTTGGCGCCGCGTTCGTTGAGCAAAAGCAGAGGACAATGGTTGACGAGGAAGACCTGCTCCATGGCGGATTGCGGTGAACCGTACACCTCGAAAAGCAGGGACCAGATGCGCTGCCCGCTGACCTCTTGCCGTTCTTGGGACAGCCCAACAATTGGCCGCTTCGGATGGGCGCCGGCTGGCGTTGGGAGCGGAAGATCGGGGATGGCAAGGTCCTCTCGGACGATGCCCGTGGCCCCGAAGGGCACGCCGCTCTGGGCCATGCCCCATGGACCAGGGTTCATGCCGAGCAGAAGGGTGGTGGCGCCGTGCCCGCCCCAAGTGCGGATCCATGCTTCGTGCAGGGGCCACGCGTAATCCAGCGTGTTCGTGGCGTGCGCCACGCCTCCTTGTCCAATCAGGCTTGAGAGCAGGTCGTCACAGCGGTCCGAGAGCCGGCGTGCTGCGTCGAGCAGCCCGTTCACAATGCCTTGGTCGGCCATGCCTCAGGCCTCCTTTGGACAGAGGATCTGATGCACGTCAACGGCGTCCGGCAGGCGCTGCTCTGCTGCAGCAAACCACGCTTCAACGTCGTCGACGAGCGGGGCTTCTCCACTCCGTTTTCGCGCCCGCTTCGCACGCTCGGTGACGAGCGCCCAGGCCGCCTTCGCGCCGACGCCGGGGATGGCCTCCAACACCGCAAGCGACACGAGGTCAGGGTCCATGTCGAGTTCAATGCCGGTGATCGAGCGTTGACCGTGCGCGGTGACCATGACGTCCGTCGAGGCCTCCAAGGTGGTCAGGTACGACGCGCCGATGAGGATGGGGTAGGCGCCAATTTGCCGGCCGAACGAGACGCCAGCGCCGCCCCACATGGACCCGTCTCTGTGCTCGGGCGTGTCGTGTGCCGGCAGACGTGTTCGGCCGCCATGGGCCTCCCAGTGCACGTCACGAAGGACGCCGCCGATGGGCATCATTTCGGCGAGCAAGGGCGCGTCAATCTCGTCACGGACGCGGTGCTTGAAGGCGGCAAAGGCATCGGAATCCACGTCTTGGAAGCCCTCGCCCTCGACCTGCCTGAGGTTGATCCTCCGCAGCCAGTGGCCCTCGGAACGCAGCTCGTTGAGCAGGTCCATGTTGAGGCCGTAGGTGACGTCGGTCTCGCCGTTCAAGCCTGCGATGAAGTTGAGCCCAGGGAGCAGTTTGGGCAGGCCCCGCTCGCCGCGCTCGCGCCCGTAGCGGTTAATCAGGTTCACCGCGGCTTTGAGCTGAGCCGGGTCGCAGTTCAGCCAGTTGGCTTCGTGAACGGCGGGGTCTGCGGATTCCACGCCGAAGGACAGGACGGCGCCATCGCTCAAAGTGGCCACGAGGGTCTTGGTGATCTCCTCCGCTTCCTCAAGGTGCTCGGCGATGATGCTCGGGTTGCCGTTGTCGGTGTGCAGGATGCCAAGCCGTTCGTCCTCGCGTAATCCGTGGAGCAGGCGTGCAATCGGTTCAGGATTTGGACGTGGATACTCCATCTCCCCGACGCCATCTGCGAGGTAGGTGTAGGTGTCCGTCATCCCGCCAAGACGCACGTGACGGACCCCGGCATCGAGCGCAAGGCGCACTTCTGCGATGACGTCATCGGGCGTCCGCCAGACCGGGGTCCCCTTCTTCGGCTCAATGCAAAAGCGGCACCCGCGCTTGTAGCGGACGCAGCCTTGGTACACTTCCACCTCGTAGGTCAGTGGACCGGCCTGCTCGTGGTCCGGGTGCCGAAGATCTGGGTGGTCCAGCACGGCCTTTGACGTGGCGCCGGCATGGGCCCATGACGTCCACTGTTCGGCCGTTCGTCGCTTGTGCTCCCATCGGCCGGAGCCGAGGAAATGATGCAGCGTGGCGTCGGCGTCCTGCAGCGCGAGGAAGAGACCGCGGCGCAGCGGCGACCAGCCTTGATGCCGCCAGCCGCGGATGGCCCAGCCGCCGAGCACCGCCGGCACCTCTGCCGGCAACATTCGAAGCAGCGATTTGGTCTCGGGCAGTGAGATCGGTGTGGCGCGGAGGTACTTGCCGGGGACGACCGCGCCAGCGAGCAAGGCCAGACCAGCGCGGCCTTGGAGCATCGCGCGTTGCGCGTCTTCACCTTGGCGGCCGAGGGCGCGCCACGCGTCCACGGTCAGGTAGTCGTAGGGCAAACTGTGGGCTTCGAGCACGCCGCACAGGTAGCGCACGTGGAAGCCGACATAGGGTGGAACACCGAAGGCGGCGGGCTCGTCCTCGTAGCCGTCCACCACGAGCCAGCGGGGTTCACCGTCCTCCGCCATGGCCCTGACCACGGCCCATGGGCCTCAAGCCTGCCGCCCTTTACCGTCAAGGCCAAGTGCAAACGGCGTGGCGGACGGTTTGGGGGAAGAGCATGGCGCGGCAACTCATCACCGTCGAAGGCGTGGACCGCTCCTTCGGTCCCGTGGACGTCCTCGAAGACGTCAACCTCGTCGTCAACCACGGCGAGCGAATTGGCATCGTCGGCCACAACGGTGCAGGGAAAACCACGCTGCTCAACACCATCTCGGACCAGAAGCAGGACGTCGGAGACGTCGACTTCGCCCCCGGGCTCCGCATCGCTTACCTGACCCAGATCCGTGACCTCGAAAGCGACCGCACCATCGAAGAGGAATTGTCCCGCAAGGGACGGCAGTTCCAGGAACTGGAGGAAGAAATCGCCGCCATCGAGGCGCAGATGATTGATCCAGCCTTCTACGAAAGCGACTGGGAACCGGTCATGGAGCGCTACACCGAGCTCCAGCAGACGCTGGCCCAGTCGGGAGGCGGCAACGTCGCGGGCATCGCCAAGGGCATCCTCACCCGTCTCGGACTGGACCAGCACCCCATGGACATGCAGGTCTCCTCTTTGTCCGGTGGCGAGAAGGCCAAATTGGCCCTCGCCCGGCAGCTCGTCGGCCTTGCCGGCGTGGACGTCATTTTCCTTGACGAGCCGACCAACCACCTTGACATTCAGACCACGGAATGGTTGGAGGATTTCCTTCGGGACTTCGACGGCGCCCAGCTCATCGTCAGCCACGACCGTTACTTCCTCGATCAGGTCTGCAACCGCATCGTCGAGATTCAGGACCTCCATGCGTGGCCCTACAACGGGAATTTCTCCCGCTACATCCGGCAAAAGAACGCCTTCGAGGCTTCCTTGGCCGACCGCATCGCGACCACGGAGAAGAAGATCAAATCGACCATGGGCGCGATGGCCCAAATGAAGCGGGCGAACAAGTACGACAAGTCGATCTCCGCCAAGCACAAGATGATCGAGCGGCTTCAGCAGGAACTCAAGGCCCTGAAGGCCCGTGTCCCGAAGAAGCGCAAGCCCCTCCGCCTCCGCTTCGACGCCATCGACAAGGCAAGCAAGGACATGGTGGACCTCAAGAAGGCCACTAAGCGCTTCGACGGACTCGACCGCGCCATCCTCGATGCGCAGGACCTCGAGATTCGGAAGGGCGACCGCATCGGCATCGTCGGTGGAAACGGACAGGGGAAGACGACCCTGCTGAAGCTCATCGTGGGCGACGAGAAGTTGACCTCCGGCAGCATCGATGTCAGCCCCGGCGTGGTCATCGGCTACTTCCATCAGGACCACGCGACCCTCGATTTCGACCTGAATCCGGTCGAGCAGATCGAGGCCCTCCGGCCCGACCTGCAGTACGGCGACATCCGTGGCGCGCTTGGCCGCTTCCAGTTCACCAGCGACAAGGTCAAGACGCCGCTCAAGGCTCTCTCCGGAGGCGAGCGGGCCCGGGTTGCGCTGCTCAAGTTGCTGCTTGAGGACAACAACCTGTTGCTGATGGACGAGCCGACCAACCACCTCGACATGGAGTCCAAGGACACCTTGGAAGAAGCCCTTCAGGCCTACGAAGGCTCGCTGGTGACCGTCAGCCACGACCGGTGGTTCCTCGACCAGGTCGTCAACCGAATCTGGGAAGTCAACGAAGGGAAGGTCACCGTGTACTACGGCAACTACACCGATTACGTTCGCGCCAAGAAGGGCCTGCCACCGCTCACCGAGGAAGAGCGGGAAGCTTTGGCCAACGATGACGGAGAAGCTGTGGACTGAATCGCTGACGGAACCTTCAATCATGAATGAAAGCATCACGGAACATGCGCGCACAGGCCCTGACCTTGCTGCTGCTCATTGCGCTCTGTCCGATGGAGGTCACCGAGCTCGGGGAACCTCGGGTCTCACACGCCATCAACAGCACACCAGCCGCATCCGGTTGGGTCGTTGACGTTCAACGTGGCGTCGGAAATGGAGCCATGGTGGAGGCCCTGATCGCTCATGACGGGGAGGCCTTGGCGCTTCTCTCGCATTCAGGAAACGGGAACGTGGGCGGTACCTCATGGTCGGGCTTAACCACATCCCACGCCCTCGTGGGGGTCGACGCTCAGGCCTCTGTTCGAATGATTGCTCACCTCAACCTCGGCACCGATCTTGTGTTGGCCTCCATGGACGAGGGCGTGCTTGTTGTCGGCAATGCAAGCGGCGTGGTCGACCTGATGCTGGTGAACACCACCACAGGAAGCACCACCACAGAAATCAGCCTTGGTGGCACTGCGGGACCCTTTGGGTTGCTCGCCGCTGACGGAGCGGGCGACATCGCGGTGGTCACGCTCGCGTGCTCGGACACCAGTAGCGCCACGCAGGACCTCGACGGCAACGATTGCACAACGGCCACGGGTCGGCAACGGGTGCTGACCTATGCATGGACGCCTTCGGACAACACCACGACCCTTATCGGGGACGCGAAATGGTTCGATGGAAGCAACACAGACCTGTTGATAGGCTCGGAAACCGGGTTGATGGCGGAAGGGCTGGGTCCTCACCCAGATTGCAAACAACACCTTGACGTCCACGCCAGCGGGGCCATCGACGCCATGTTTGTGACCGGCTGTCCCGCTCAAGCCTTCTGGTCAAATCCTGTGAGCGTCGGCAACACGGTCTCGCTGCTCGGTGAAACCTCCCCCTCGTTCAGCAGTTCACTCGGCCAATGGGGCCTCGGGATAGGCCAGTCGTACGTCGATGCGAGCGGTACGGAAACCAACAGCGGATGGACCGTTGGGATGGAAGATTGCAGCTACGCCGTCAACATGGGCGTGGAAGTGGGCGCCTACAGCAACGCGTTGGCCTACATCATCCGAGGGCAAACCTCGTCAAACTCATTCTGTGAATATGCGCTGCAGGAGAGCGCTTCTACGGGACCTCATCTTGTCCAACGTGCCAAGTGGAAGAATTACGACCGCCTGGTCATTGGTGACCGCTGGTTGAACTCATCGGAACTGATGTCCGCAACCGACGCGCTGGTCAGCGTCACCGCAACCCCGCACGGCCAGGGCAGCCTGATTGCGGTGTGCCACACCGGGAACCTCGTGCAAAGCAACGTCCTCGTTGGGGCTGGGGGTGCAACCGCATCCACGACGATGCTGGCCTGGACGGGGACCGCGGTGTACAACGTCACCTCATTCAACAACGGTGACGGCTGTGTTGAAGCCGTAGCCAGCCTCGGAGGTCGTCTTGTTCTCCTTCAAAACGACGGTTTTCTGCAAACCATCAGCCTGGTCACCACCGATTCAGACGGTGACGGATACGGTGACATCTCCGACGTCTTTCCCAACAACGGCCAACAGTGGGCTGACAGCGATGGAGACGGATGGGGGGACAACACCTCTGGGTTGTTTGGTGACGATTGTCCAACCCTCTGGGGCAATTCGACCATGACACGCCAAGGGTGCACCGACTTGGATGGCGATGGATGGCCTGACACCTTGGACGCCTATCCGAACGAACCGTCCCAATTCCGTGACAGCGACGGGGACGGCTACGGTGACAATTCGAGCGGGTATCGAGGCGACGATTGCCCCTCCGTCCACGGCACGTCAGACGAGGACGTGTTCGGGTGCCTCGACAGCGACCGAGACGGATGGTCCGACGTCAACGACGACTTCCCAAACGATGACGATCAGCACAGCGACACCGACGGAGACGGATACGGCGACAACGCCGCAGCAGCAAACGGTGACGATTGCGAGGACGTCTTCGGCACCAGCACGCTTGGCCTTCGAGGTTGTCCTGACCGTGACGGGGACCTGTGGGCCGACAGCCGCGACCCGTTCCCAGACGACGGCACGCAATGGTCGGACCTGGACGGGGACGGATACGGTGACAATCCGATCGGGAACAACAAGGACGTCTTCCCCTTCGACCCGACACAGCAGCAGGACAGCGATGAAGACGGCTTCGGCGACAACCCTGGAGGCACACGAGGGGATGCCTGCGTGGACGAATATGGAACCTCATCGAGGGACGTGTTCGGTTGTCCCGATGCGGATGGAGACGGCTGGTCCGATAACGGCGACGGTTTTCCCAACGATGCCACCCGCTACTTGGACACCGACAAGGACGGCGTTGAGGACCAGTTTGACGCCTTTCCCTTCGACCCCACACAATGGAACGACACGGACATGGACGGTTACGGCGACCAATTGAGCGGGAACCGTGGTGACGGGTGCCCAACAGAGTGGGGGGATTCCAACGTGGATCAGTTCGGTTGCCCGGACACGGACGGGGACGGTTGGTCGGACATCGGAGACGGTTTCGACGACGACCCCACGCGCTGGTCGGACACCGACAAAGACGGCTGGGAGGACAAATTCGACGACTTCCCCTTCGACCCAAGTCAGTGGCTGGACTCAGACGGTGACGGGTATGGTGACAATCCGTTCGGCTCATTGGCGGATCGCTTTCCAGACCAAGACGACCAATGGTCGGACATCGACGGGGACGGTTGGGGCGACAACCCGGAGGGTGAGCGATACGACGCGTTCTTGGCGGAACCGACGCAATGGTCTGACGTCGATGGAGACGGATGTGGCGACAACCCAGCAGGGCGCCTTCCTGACGCCTTCCCTCTCGACCCGACACAATGCCGTGATGAAGACGGTGACGGACTCGGTGACAACCAATCAGGGACCAACCCAGATCCCTTCCTTTTCGACCGTGACAACGACGGGTACAACGACAGCATCGACGTGTGGCCCTTGTTGGCCTCGCCAGGTGACATGGACAACGACGGCGTCCCAGATGGCGAGGACGATTTCCCTGGCAACGCACAAGAAACCCGGGATACGGACGGTGATGGTGTGGGCAACAACGCAGACATCGACGACGATGACGATGGCGTGTTGGACACCGCGGAACTTGAGGCCGGCACCGACCCCCTTGACCCGGCCTCGCGGCCGGTGGAGTCCTTTGAGATCGTCATTCCGGGAACCAGCGTCGGCCTTGGAGCATGGGACCTCATTGGTGTGTTCCTTGGCGTTCCATTGACCATGTGGGTGATGTTTGGTCTGGTGACCCGTGGCGGTCGCGCCTCCAGATTTGAGCACGCTTTGCGCGGAGCAACGGCGCGAGAGGACCTCGAAGACATCGCGACCCAGTACGAGCGTGCGGTGATGATGCGGCTGCTTGGTCCACACCAAGCCATTCGGCTTGAGCGCATGCGAACGGAGCTTGATGACGCACTCGAAGCGATGATGCTCGACGCATCGGGCGGACGGGGCGATGGGCGGCCGCTGGACTTTCAGGATGAGCCTGTGACTTCGGTCAAAGGGGTGCCACCCTTGATCGACGAGTCACTGCCGTGAAGCAGAACGGTGCTTTCACCTCAGGCCTTGGCGGCCGATGTGTCGATTTGGCACGTGTTTCGGTTGAGCAGCCCGTTGAAGGGGCAGTACCCGAAGGCGGACGTAAAGACGCCCCAAAGGCCAATCACAAGGAAGACCAACTCGATCTGCAACGAGGCAAGGAAGTCAAGCACAACCACAGAGGATCCCAAGACGGCCCGTAGGGCCCGCTCCGTGCCTCCGACGTTCCTCATGAGGTAACCATTGCCACCATCTCGACTTAATGCGTTGTTTGCAGAGGACGCAGATGCTCACACCGAACCGAATGCACGTGCAGGACGAATCCAGGTTGAGTTGTGGTCAAGGTGAACGGGGCGCACTTGATGAACCGGAAGTCCCACGTCCAAACATGGGCGAGGAAGAGGGCGGCGAGCCCACCTTCACGACGAGCACGGGGCCCGTGCGCGTCATCACCGCTGCCTCGCTTTTCGACGGCCATGATGCGGCCATCAACGTCATTCGACGTTTGGTGCAATCCGCCGGGGCGGAGGTGATCCATCTCGGCCACGACCGCTCGGCCAAGGACGTCGTGGATTGTGCCGTCCAAGAAGACGCACACGCCGTTGCCCTGACCTCCTACCAAGGCGGCCACCTGGAGTACTTCACCTACATCCGACACCTGCTCGATGAGGCCGGATGCGAGCACGTGCGCATCTTTGGCGGCGGAGGGGGCACCATCACGCCACCGGAAATCAAGACCCTGCATGAGGCGGGCATCTCGAAGATCTACTCCCCTGATGACGGGCGCACGATGGGCCTGTTCGGCATGATCCACCACCTCATGGGCATCGCTCAGGACGTCGACCTGCTCGACGAAGCGCGCTTGGCCCGTCTCAACGGACCGGTCAGCGCCTCTGAGATGGACCTCGTGGGCCTCTTGTTGACCCTCTCAGAATGCGCCGACGACGCCACCTTCCGCGCTCACCTCGAAGCCGCCCGTTCCGCTCCGGCCGAGCACGACGTTCCCGTCATCGGCTTCACCGGCACCGGTGGGGCTGGAAAATCCAGCCTCTTGGACGAATTGATGTTGCGCATCATGCGCGACAACCCCGAGCTCAAGGTCTGCCTGCTGTGCGTGGACCCGACGCGAAAGCGCACCGGCGGCGCCCTCTTGGGCGACCGCATCCGCATGAACGCCTTGTCCAACAACAACCTGTTCATGCGCTCGCTGGCCAGTCGCGGTTCTGGCTCCGAAATTTCCGACCACCTCGACCGCGCCATCGAGGTGGCGAAGGCGGTCGGCTTCGACCTCATCTTCTGCGAGACCAGCGGCATCGGCCAGGGCAGCGACGCCATCACGTCCGTGGCCGACCACTCCCTCTACGTGATGACCGCGGAATTCGGCGCCCACACGCAGCTCGAGAAAATCGAGATGCTCGATGTCGCTGATCTCGTCGTGCTGAACAAGTTCGAGAAGCGCGGCAGCGAAGATGCCCTGCGGGCCATCCGCAAGCAGGTGCGCCGCAACCGGAACGTGTTCGATGCTCCGGATGAAGACCTGCCCGTCATCGCCACGGTGGCCAGCCAGTTCGCCGACCCAGGCGTGGATCGCCTGTGGCAGCGCTTGGCTGCCCTGCTCGAGGGCCGCGAAGCCGCCACCTTCCACGCCTCCGCTCCCACCGACGAAGCGCGGCGAGGCTCTGGCGTCATCCCGCCCGAGCGCGTGCATTACCTCTCCGAGATCGCGGCCACCGTCCGCGACCACCATGCCGCTCAGGACGACGTCGCCGAGCGGTTGCGCGTGGTCCAGCACCTCCGCACCGCGGCTGCACAGGCGCGCGAGCGCAACGCGACGGCAACCGCCGACGACCTCGAGGCCCAAATCGAGGAATTGATGGCCGAGGAAACGCTCCAACACGGCGCTGCGGCCCTCGACGACTTCCGAGAAACGGCGGAGGCCTACCGCAGCGGTGAGTACACCTACCACGTGCGCGGCAAGCCCTTCACCGTCCCGACCACGACCGAATCCCTCGCCCACAGCGCCATCCCGAAGGTGGCCCTGCCGCGCACCAAGGACGACGGTGACCTCTACCGGTACATCGCGCGGGAGAACCTGCCCGGGCGTTTCCCCTACACCGCGGGCGTGTTCCCCTTCAAGCGCCAAGACGAACTAAGCGCACGGATGTTCGCCGGCGAAGGTGAAGCCGAGCGCACCAACCGGCGCTTCCACCTCCTCTCAAGCGGCGCGCCGTACGTCCGGCTCTCGACCGCTTTCGATTCCGTCACCCTCTACGGCCGTGACCCGGCCGAGCGGCCGGACGTGTGGGGCAAGGTCGGCAACTCGGGCGTCTCCATCGCCTCGGTGGACGACGCCAAGCGGCTCTATTCGGGCTTCGATTTGTGCGACCGCAACACGAGCGTCAGCATGACGATCAACGGCCCAGCGCCCATCATCCTCGCCTTCTTCCTCAACGCCGCCATCGACCAGCAGATCGAGCGGCACCTCGCCGAGCAGGGCGAGGCGCTGACCCTCGAAGACGGGGCCTACCGCGGCGATTTGCCCGAGGGACACGACGGCTTCGGCCTTGCGACCGTCGGCCGTCGTGGGGACGCGCTCGTGGACGCGGAAACTTACGCGCGCATCAAGGCGGAGACCCTGCAAACGGTGCGCGGCACGGTGCAAGCGGACATCCTGAAGGAAGACCAAGCGCAGAACACGTGCATCTTCTCGACGCCCTTTGCGCTGCGCCTCATGGGCGACGTTCAGCAGTATTACATCGACCATGGCGTGCGCAACCACTACTCGGTCAGCATCTCGGGTTACCACATCGCCGAAGCGGGTGCAAACCCCATCACGCAGCTGGCCTTCACCCTCGCCAACGGCTTCACGTACGTCGAATACTACCGCTCGCGCGGCATGGACATCAACGCCTTTGCGCCGAACTTGTCCTTCTTCTTCAGCAACGGCTTGGACCCGGAATACACCGTCATCGGACGGGTGGCCCGCCGCATTTGGGCGGTCACGATGCGTGACCTGTACGGCGCGGACGACCGCAGTCAGAAGCTGAAGTACCACATCCAGACCAGCGGCCGCTCGCTGCACGCTCAGGAGATCGACTTCAACGACATTCGCACCACGCTGCAAGCGCTGTTGGCCATCCAGGACAACGCGAATTCGCTGCACACCAATGCCTACGACGAGGCGATCACCACGCCCACCGAGGGAAGCGTTCGCCGCGCCCTGGCCATCCAACTCATCGTGAACAAGGAGAGCGGATGGGCGAAGACCGAGAATCCGCTCCAAGGCGCCTACATTGTGGACGAACTCACCGATTTGGTCGAGGAAGCCGTCCTCAAGGAATTCGAAGCCATCAGCCGACGCGGCGGGGTGCTCGGCGCGATGGAAACGATGTACCAGCGCGGGAAGATTCAGGACGAATCGATGTACTACGAGCACCTGAAGCACGACGGCACCCTGCCGATCATCGGCGTGAACACCTTCCAGAACCCCCATGCCGAGGCCTTTGACGAGTCCTCGGCCGACGCCTTCGACATGGAATTGGCGCGCGCCACACCTGAGGAGAAGGCCGCGTGCCTCGAGCGAACCACCGCCCTTCAGCACCGCGACTTGGACGCGACCAACGAAGCGCTGACCCGCCTGCAGGGCGTGGCGCGCTCCGGCGGGAACGTGTTTGAGGAATTGATGGAGACCGTCAAAGTCGCGAGCCTCGGTCAGATCTCCAACGCCCTCTTTGAGGTCGGTGGTCAGTACCGTCGCAACATGTGACGACATCTGACCTTCATATGCTCTCGAGCAAATCTGGTCCGCATGGACGGATTTACGGACGAGCAGGCGCAGGACGATGAACAACAGATGGACCTTGAGACGGAGGATTTCATTGCGACGCTTGAGCTCGGCGAGACGCCGATTGCCGTCGACTTGTTCGACTTCCACCGCACGAACAAGGGAGCCTTGGCCGCCCTTCGTCGCTCCACCGTCACGCCTCGAGACCGAGCCCGGAAGGACATCCTCAACGGTGAGGAGTTGCACAACCACTCGCGGTTTTTCCCGCGTCACCTCGGAAACCTCATGCTGGTCATGCTGCAACAGCGCTGCAAGGACGGAGACCACCCCTGGTCGATGATTCGCGAGTTCCACAAAGACGACTCCAGCATGGAGGTCCCACCGGATTACTGCCGTGTCGACCTCGGCTCACGTGGCGTCTTCGAAGTCGGCGTGGACGCGGAAGTTCACCTCGACCTCGGGAACCACGGTGCTGTCCTCTTCATGACCCACGACCACGACGGTGACCGACGCTTCCATGTCGGCGTCCCCAAGACCCATCGTGCAGAAGCCGACCGTTTCCTCGAAGAGCTCGAGGAGGCCGTGTTCACGACCTTGCTCAAGGGTCTGGTGATGACGAGCACCTACCGGGTGCTCGACCGTGACGCCTACCACGACGAGCGCTTGACCCTGTCCAAGGACATCGAGGAAGCCATCGACCGCGAGGTGATTCAGTACGTGCCGCTGATGGGCGAACTCGAAGACCTTGGTGTTCCATCGTCACGTGGCGTGCTGCTCGTCGGTGAACCGGGCACGGGCAAGACGATGATCGTCAAGCACATCGTTCGCAGCCTGACCGACCTGAGCATCATCATCGTCACCCCTGACGAGTTGGGGCGGGGCTCCATCCGCCGAATCTTCGAGCACGCGCGCCGCATGTCGCCCTGCGTGGTGGTCTTGGAGGACCTCGACAACGTCGGCGCCATCTCCCGCGACATCGCGCAGCACCCTATCCTTGGCGAACTGCTCGTCGCCATGGACGGCACAGACGGGAACTCTGGCGTCCTCGCCGTGGCCACGACCAACAACCTGAACCTCCTTGACGGGGCCATTCGAGCCCGACCAGGACGCTTCGACCGCGTGATCGCGGTGGAAGCCCCATCTTCGGACGTGCGCCGAACCATGCTGACGCGGCAAATGGACACCTTTGGGGGCCGTCCTGAAGACCTCGACATCCGATGGTTGGTCCGCGAAACCGAGGGTCTCACCGGTGCTTACCTCAACGAAGTGGTGAAGTCGGCCTTCATCCGTGCCCGTCAGCGAGGCCAGACCTCCATGGAAGTCGTGGACATGGAAGCGGCCGTGTCGGACGTCGTGGGTTCGCGAAAGGTGGCCACGGAGGGGCGTCGCAACGCATCTTCCCACGGCTCGCCGCCGTCGCAATTGTTCGCATGATGCGGGCAAGGTGGCCAAATCGGCCTGTTTCGGGTCATCTCATGAGGAAGCCACTATAACCTCAGCAAGAAGCATGGGTCAGGGAGAATCTTCGCCCTGGTGAACAAAGCCTTGTCGTGCAAAAAAGAGCTCCCTTCGTACCTCGGTCGAAGGGACCACGCGCTGGAAGCCGACCTCCAAGGTCGCCTTGATGCTGGCCACCGGGTCTTTGCCGTTGGTGACGTCCACGGTCACTTCGCCACGCTCAGAGCGCTGGTGCATCGGCTCCGTTTGGGGCCCGAAGATCGGCTTGTCCTCCTCGGGGACGCGATTGACCGCGGTCCGGATGCGGCCGGGGTTGTGGCCTACATTCGCGATGACCCACGCCTGTTGGCCCTGCTCGGCAATCATGAGCGGATGGCCACGAAGTGCTTGCAGGACGACGGGAACGTCGAGCTCTGGCCGCCGTGGATGCAGCGTGGGGGAGCCGCCACGTGGGGTTCCTACGTCGTTCGAGCGGAGGGCGACTTGCACGTGGCCAAACAGACCTTCGCCGACGACCTCCTCTGGATGGACGCCTTGCCGACCGAAATCGTCCTCGACGACGTCCGCTTGGTGCACGCAGGCTACGACCCAAGAAAGCCGCTCGACGCACAAACGGAACACGAACTGCTCTGGATCCGTCGCCGCTTTTACCGTCATGACGCACCGCTTGACCCACGTCGCACGGTCATCTTCGGCCACTCGACCACCACCAAATTTGGTTCCAGACCAGGCGACGTGGCCTTCAGCGACGTCCGACTTCCTGACGGTCGGCCGTCGTGGTTGGCCATGGACATCGGCGCCTACAACCACGTCGATCCTGGCCTTGCAGCCGTTGACCTGAGGTCGATGCGCATCCAGCGCCAGCAAACCCTCCGCTCAGAGCGTTGGTTCGATGCGCCGAATCGGAAGGAGGCCCCGGTCAGCGACTTCTTCGGTCTGCGGGCGCTTGAATCCCGACGCGATCGTCGGGTACGGCCACGCTCCAGCGGCTATGCGAGGACCGCTGGGGTTGTGCTGCCAAGGGACGGTTCATGCCGTTCGTGGGCGGAATCACAGGCCGCCATCGCCGCCAACGAACTGACGCCCACAACGTGGCGGCGGCTTCGGGCGGCAGCATCTCCACCGCCACCGCAACCAGCCCTCAGCCAACGTCAAGCGGCGCAACGTCATCGCATCCTCTTAGGACCAGGCCGGCCTCCTGAACGGACCCATCCAGTGCTTCCGCCGCCTGAGCGCTATCGCATTATTCGCCGAAAAGAGGCTCTAAAATCCGCTTCTGAGACGAATTTGATGCGAATGATGCGCGCATGATGCAGGATGGCGAACATTCAAGAGGGAATACGGCGTTCTCCTGTTCATGACGCAACGTGACCCACACACGGCACTGCTGATGCACCTCCTGGAAGGAGCGACCACCCCGCTGGCCAAAGCGATGGCTGCAGCGGTGGCCGATCGGCCGCGCGTGCTTCGAGCTCAGCAAGCATGGGACCGTTTGTACGCAGAATGATGCGACAGCGTGAAGCCACACACGTTCAACCAAGCACGTGGACGGCGCAACCATTCCAGCGCTTTTGGGCGCAGGCACGGTGTTTGTCCTGGGCGCCATGAGCCCAGGACCGAGCCTTGCCGTCGTGCTGCGCAACACGTTGGTGGGGGGGCGGCGCGGCGGCGTGGCCTGTGCCTTGGGCCACGGCCTCGGCTTTGGCGTGTACGCCCTTGTGGCGGTGTTCAGCCTCATCGCGCTCTTGGAGGCGGCCGAACAAGCCCTTCCTGTGTTGCGTGCCCTTGGCGCTTTGGTCCTGTTGATGTTCGCGCGATGGACGTGGGCCTCGGCCGATTCGCCTCCGGTCGTGCAGGACGAGCAACAGCGCGCATCGGGCCGAACCGGCTTTGCCGAAGGCGCTGCCATCGCCTTCCTGAACCCCAAAATCGCAGTGTTCATGGTCGCCGTGCTGTCGCAGGTCCTCGAACCTGGGATGTCGCTGTGGACCAAGGCCGCCATCGGTTGCCTTGGGATGGTGATCGATACCACATGGTACCTCATCGTCGCCCTCTTCCTGTCAAGCAAGCGCCTCGAGGATGTGCTTGAGCGCAGAAGCGGCGCCCTGAACCGAGGTTTGGCGGTGGCCTTGGCTGGCTTGGCCGTGTGGACGATGGCGCAAGTAGCGCTTTCCTGAGCGAGCGCCCAGTGTCCTTCAACGCTGACAGGCGGAGCAAAAGAAGGTCGAACGACCGGATTGCACGATGCGCTGAATCGTCTGTCCACAGAACCGCCCACCTTGCCCTGCACACGGTTGTCCTTCGCGATCGTACACCCGAAACTGGTGCGGAAAGTAGCCGAGATCACCCTCAACACCACGGAAATCGGAGAGCGTTGACCCACCTGCTTCAATGGCCTCCCTCAACACCTCGCAGCAAGCCTCCCACAAGGCTTCGAGGCGCTCCGTGGGTTGGTCGGCACCACGCACCAGGGTGTCGCTCCGGCGACGCGGTGAAAGGCCCGCCCGATGAAGGGCTTCACAGACGTAGATGTTGCCCAAACCCGCGACGATGCGTTGATCGAGCAAGGCCGACTTCAGCGGCGTTCGGCGCCCTGCGAGCGCTTTCGCCAACACCTGAGGGCTCCACAGAGGAGCGCCGTCCATCACACCCTCGAGCGCCAGAGGCTCAGGGCCGATGTGCGCCATGCCAGCAAGCACCTCGTCCATCTTGTCATGAAGTTCGATCCAGCCAAACCGGCGCGGGTCGGTGTAGACCGCCACGTGGCCGTCGTCAAAACCGAGCACGAGGTGGTCATGCTTTCCGAGCAGATCGTGCGCCTCGGGCGCCTTGACGCTTCGGTGGTAGACACCCAGGGTTTGACCCTCGGTCGCCCGATGAAGGGTCCACCGCCCGGACATACCAAGATGCGACAGCAGCACTTGCCCGTCCTCCATCTGCACCACCAGGTGCTTGGCACGGCGTTGAACGGCACGCACCGTCGCACCGACAAGCCGGGACTCAAGGCCTTCAGGGAAAGGAAAACGGAGGTCAGGTCGACGTTGATCGACGGTGACCACGCGACGACCGGCCCATGCCTCCGCGAGGCCACGACGAACGGTCTCGACCTCAGGCAACTCAGGCACGTGGCGGCCTCCCCACAACGAAGAGGAGATGCTTTTCTTCGAACCCCTCGAGGTCGATCACTTCCTCGAGCGCGAGCCCTGCATCAGCAAGTTCGTGCTCGACCTTTATGCGCAAGGCATCAGCATCTGTGCCACGGTCACTTTCGACCTTCAGCGAGAGCAAACCGCGCCCTCCCGGCGCGAGAAAGCGCTCACAGGCGGAGGTGAAAATTGAGGCTTGGTGGGCTTGTGCCACGTCCTGGAACACCCAAGACGCACGTCGGGGCAACCACGCGCGCCATGCCTCAGGCCGTCGCGCGTCCCCCAAGACCGGCACCAAGCCAGAACGTGCATACGACAAGCGCGTCAGGTCACGCAAGCACCGCGGTGAGAGGTCCACGGCGACCACACGACCCGGTGCTCCGCCGTGGCAGACCACATCGTGGATGTGGCTCACTGTGGTGCCGTGACCGGCCCCCAGGTAGAGCACATGGTCACCGGCTGATGGAAGGAGACGCTCAGGGGCGCCGGAGGTGCGGAGCAGGCCAGAGGCGACCTTGGAGCGACGAGGGTCCCACCGCCGCCATTCGCCGTGCTTGGCCTTGCGCAGCGTTTCGCCGTAGACCGTATCGCCGGGATTGGCGGACCACGTCCACGGCGCATGCCCGTCGAGCCGCACGGCATCGGTGAGTGGACGTCCGGGTGGCTTTCCCGGGGCACGACCCATGGTCAGCGCCCCCCCTTGCGAGAGGGAGGGCGCGGGTGGGCTGCACGGATGGCGAGCACCTTGGCTTCGACCTCAGCCACGTCTTCAGCGGTCATCGGCGTGCCATCATAGGCGTCAAGCCGCGCTGCGATGCTGCATCGACCGGCGAGGGTGCGCGCGACTTTCCCCCGCACCCACAGAGGGGAACGCATCACCCACGGGTGGGCGAAGAGGAAGCCATGCTTCGGTGGCGGGGAGCCGGTTTTGAGATGGGCGAAGAAGGCCTTCTCCGCCCCAAGCACTTGGACGGTGGAGGAGGGCAATTTGGCCAAGCGAGCGCGCCCTCCTGCGCCCACGCACAGCCGTGCAGCCAACATGGGACCAACCAAAGCGCTGAGGCTCGGAAGGTGCGCTTCGGCAAGGGTGCGCAGGGCGGCTTCCAGCCGATCCAACCTGGCTTGAACGTCAACGGCTGCAGCCCCATGATCGCGGAGGCTCCGCCACTCCGAGCGGGCAGGAAGGTGCATCGGGGTTTGAAGCGCTAGGTGGCGAGCCAAGCCCCCCAAATCATCGGCTTCGCCAAGGGCTCGAGCGGTGCCTAAGCGGTCCTTGTCCAGGTCCAGGTCAGGCAAGAAGAGGCCAAGCCATTCCACAAGACGGGAGAGGCGCACGTTGCTCGCTTGACGCACTTCCTCCATCGCTCGATGCAGGTGTTCCAGGCGCCGATCGAGGTCCCCTGCGGCGTCGGCGACCCCACGTTCGGCAAGCCGGACGGCGGCCTGATCCAGGAAGGCGAGGTCCTCGGCCGTGACCTCGGGCAATTCGCCCTCACCCACGAGCTCAACGTTGGCTTCTGGGAAGCGCTCAAGCAGTTGTGCTGCTTCGGGGGTCAGGCGTGCTTGAGCGATGCGATCGAGGCGCTCAACGGCCCCTTGCACGCCGCCGCCACCGCTCCACCTGAGGCGGTCCACCTGCACACCGTCCTCGTTGACGAGGACCGCGACGTACCAGTCATAGTAGAGTCGCACATCATGACGAACGGGCCATGGGCCAAGACCCTTCGCTCTGAAGGACGAGCGTCCGAAGCGTCTAAGTGACGTCACGACGGGCAAGACCCATGTTCTGTCCGAAGTGTGGGACCTTGTCCTTCCCTTCTCCGTCCGGTGACATCGCTTGCACGAACTACAAGTGCGGCTACACCGGGCCTGCAAAATTGGTCGTGAAAGGCGCAGACGGGAAAAAGGTCGACCTGTCCAAGGCGAAATCGAAAACCCAAGCGGTCGACCGAGAATACGAGGTCATCAAAGACTCCGACAAAGCACGTGGCGTGCTGACCAGTGGAAGCTACCTGTGCCCCAAGTGCGATTGCGACCAGGTATATTCCTACCTTGAGCAAACGCGCTCGTCCGATGAGCCCGAAACGCGCATGCTCACCTGCAAGGAATGCGACCACGGCTGGCGCGAGTACTGATCACGCCTCGCTCCTTCCAGAGCGGTAGGCCTCAAGCACAGCGCGGGCAATGGCTTCTGGGTCGTTCACAATTTGACGGTCGATGACCGTGGAGCCCACGAAGGCATCGCCGGCCACCACGGAGTCTTGCATGGACAGGCCCTTTCCGTCCTCCCTCGATGCTTGCCGCTCCATGTCGCCCTCAAAGCGCGTTTGTGCGGCCTCGAGCAGCACGATCTCAGCCCGTCGTTCCACAAGGTCGTGCTCCAACCGCGTCACGTGCCGGCGTGTTTCGGACAACTCCTCCTCCAGAGCAGCAGCCCGTGCGTTGGCTTCGGCAACTTGCCGGTGGACGGCATCCAGGACCTGTTGGAAGGAAGCAGGGGCAGAGCCAGCCTGAACAGGAGGCAACGGGTCGAGTCCGGCATTGAGTCCCCGACCTTCCACGGTCGGTGGTGCGACGACGGGAGGAGCGATGGGTTGCGCCGCGCCTGGAACAAACACGGCAGGGTAGGCCAAGATGTACTGCGTCACGGGCGCAGGCTGCCAACGCTGGCCACGTTGGAGCCGTCTCCATCGCGAACCCAACGCGATGGATTGCAGCAGACGGGCCATGAGGTGCAGAATCACGATGCCGAGGATGAGGGACATCGTTGCGTACCGTTCACTGTCGGGATGATCCTGAACGAAAATGAGCAAAATCAAACCCAAGAACACGAGGTTCCAGATGCCGATGCTCTGGGCCCAGAGGGCACCCCGGGGAACCTGAGCGAAGGCTTCGTCCGACATGCGCATGTGCACGCGAACTCGGACGTAGAACGGGAACGTGATGAGCGACAAACCGAGCACGATGACGAGCAGAGGCGTTCCCCATCCATCTGGATTGTAGTAGCTCAACGTCCGTCCCCCGTAGAAGAAAACGGCCCCGGTCGGGAAAGAAGGTTTCGCGCTTCAGTATCCTTCTTGCTCAACACGTGGTGCAAGGAAGTACTTGACCGAGCCGCTGCCGTCGCTGAAGGTGAAGTCCATGGCCAGAGGGAAGTTCTCCCCAAAGGCGATGGTCACGCTCTCAATGCTGCTGAACACCTTCCCAAGGGGGACGAGGTAGGTCAAGCTGTACTGTGACTTGGCGGGGCTGTCGCAGGTGATGCCCTGGAGTTCGTCATGGCCGTAGACCACGGTCACCGAATCGTTCGGGCCGGAAACGTGAATCGTGAACTTCTCCGGGTCGATCGAGAGGGTCACCAAATCGCCCACTTGGCGGGCGGCGCGGAACGCTTGTGCCAGTTCAGAGCCGCGGATCGTCACGCTGCACGGCAGGTCGAGGTTGGGGAGGTTAGGGGGGTTCAGGGTGTTGTTGTCGAGGGGCCGCGAACTCCGGTCAATCTTACCGAGGTTCATCAGCACGTCGCCCTTTCCGTCGTAGGTCATCGAGATGATGTCGTCCGCGCCACCGAGGCTGATGAGTTCCTTGAGCTTCTTCATCTCAAGGCCCACCATCGCTTCCTCAACCTCCCAGGTTTCGAAGGCCACGGCATCGACGTCGAGCTTGACCATCGCCACGTGAGACGGGTCGACGACACGGACGTTGAGCCCGTTCTCGCTGAAGTCGAAGCGCGCTTCTTCCACGACGATGCTGATGGTATCGGCAATGCGAGAGAGAAGCTCCTGACGAGCGGTGACGTTCAGCATATGAGGACCCGTTTTGTCTGCTCCTTCGACGGCTTATGAACATCACCGGACGGAGCGGCGGAGTGCTGCGAAGCGAGCCGCAATTCTAAGAGGAGAGCCACCACGGGGAAGCGTGGACGACAACGATGAGCGCGTCGGCACCGCGGAGCCGGTGCTCGGGCCTGACGGTCAACCCTACCGCGTGGCCGTGCTAGTGCCGACCATCAACAACGCCGACGAATTGGACGGCGTGCTGGCGCGCCTGATGCGGCAAACCTACCCGTCCTACGAGGTCATCGTGTCCGATTCGAAGTCCAAGGACCACACGCGGGCGGTCTGCGAGAAGCACGGCGTGACGTGGTTTGATGACGATTCAACCAACCGGGCCGATGCCTGCACCAACGTCCTGCAAACCATGGACCACGACCTCGTCCTGTTCACCGACGACGACACCGTCCCGCCCATCCACTGGGTCGAGAACCTCGTGCGCTGGTTTTCCGACCCTGAGGTCGGTGGCGTCGGAGGCCCCAACTTTGCTCCCGATCACGATCCCTTTGGAGCAAAGTGCGCCGACGTGGCCTTCTGCACCCGCTTCATGACCGCCGGCACCCGCTACGGCGCACGCCCGAAGGGAGAACTTGTGCCCATCAGCCACAACCCTGGCGTGAACTGTGCGCACCGCATGGCGAACCTGCGGGAAGTCGGTTTCTTTGAATCGGGTTGCATCGGTGCGGAAGACGTCGTTTTGGACGCGAAGATTCAGCGTGCTGGGCACAAGTTGTTCATGGACCCGTCCAACGTCATGCCTCACCGTCGACGACGCCCGTTCAAGCCCTACATGAAGCAAATGCGGAACTACGGCTACACCCGCATGGTGGCCAACAAGCGCTGGCCGGAAATTGCAGCGTGGTCGCACACCGCCGTCGGCCTGTTCCCTTGGCTCGTGATCGCGGCCACCTTGGCCATGCTGGCCGGCGCCAGCACGGGTGGCGCAGCGCCCGATCTCTGGTTTACCCTCGCGGGCGAGTGGAACTTGGCTCGCGTCGCCTTCCATGGCACGCTCGGCCTCGCCTCACTCTACGTGGCCATCGCCTGGCTCGGAGCGGCCACGGGCACCAGTCCGCACCGTTCCATCGGCACCGTGGCCTTGGCACCGCTGTTCGTCTTCCTCGCGCACTGGGCCTACGGCCAGGGCGTCAACAAGGCGTGGCGGGAAATCCGCAGAACCGGCGGGGCCGCTGGCGTTGGCCGGCAAATCGACGACCGCACGCGGACCATCTGACGCAATCCTGTTGGTCTGCTGACACACGTATGCCATCAATGTCAGAGGACGAAGGCCTCTCGTTGACCGACGAGGAGGAAATCTGGAGCGCCCTTCGCACGGCCATCGGCGGCCTTGCTGTGCTCGATCTTGTGACGATGATTATCGTCTCTGAAGCCATGGAAGAACGCACGTGGCAGGGCATGAGCGTCTCGGTGTGGGCCATTGTCATCGGGGTGCCGATCTTCGCCCTGTTGAGCGCGCTGACGCTTTTTGGGGACCGGATCATCCTTAGGAATCATCGCCAATGACCGCGCCCATGTCACCGGTTTGAATCGTCCACTGGCTGGCGTACACGCCGTTGATCTCCAAGAGGGCGTCGTGCTGGCCGCGCTCGACGATGGCGCCGTCCACCATCGCCAGAATTTCGTCGGCATTGCGGATGGTCGACAGGCGATGTGCGACGGCGATGGTGGCTCGCTGGGCGTTGGTGGCCAGCAGGTTTTCCTGAATGCGTCGCTCGGTTTCTGCGTCCAGGGCGCTGCTGGCCTCGTCGAGGATGAGCAGGCTTGGGGCCTTCAACACCGCACGGGCGAGGCTGACGCGTGCACGCTGTCCACCGGACAACTTGCTGCCTCGGTCACCGACCATGGTGTTGAGGCCTTCTTCGAGGTCCTGAACGAAGTCCCACGCTCCGGCCGTCTTCAAGGCAGCCTCAATCCCCGCGGCATCGGTGTCGATGTTGTAGCGCACGTTGTCCTCGACCGTCCCGTGGAACAGGAACGGCTCTTGAGAGACGAAGCCAATGGCGTCACGAACGGAATCTAAGGTGAAGGCCGAAACGGGTTGACCGTTGATGAGCACCTCGCCTTCGTCTGGCGTGTAGTACCGCATGAGCAGTTTCAGGATCGTGGTTTTGCCCGCTCCCGTGTGGCCCATGACACCGAGGAAATCTCCAGCCTCAACCTTGAACGAAATTCGGGACAGGACCGGTTGGGTGGTCGAGGGGTAGGCGAAGGTGACGTTGCGGAACTCAACGGACGTGATGCCGCCCTCAAGGGGCACGGCTCCCGGCTCGTCAACGATGGTCGGCTCGAGGTCCACCGCAGCAAAGACACGCCGTGCCGCGGCTTCGCCGCGCTGAAGTTGGTTCACAAGGATACCGAAGATGAACAGCGGCATGGTCATCCGCGTGGAGATGAGCAGGAAGGTGACCAGTTCACCGGTGGTGATCTCACCGGCTTGGGCCAAGCGACCGCCGGCCACGGTCAGCAAACCAAAGGCGACACCGGCAATGGCGTAAATGCCGGGGAGGAAGCGGTTGCGGTCTTGGCTTGCACCGATGGCCTGATCACGGTATTCACCGGACTCACGCTGAACGCGGTCCGCCTCCCACGTCTGGGCGTTGTAGGCCTGCACCACCGCAATGCCCGAAATCAGGTTCTCGAGCACCGACGTGATGCCGCCCGTGGATTCGCGCTGCTTCCGGTACCGGCGCTGAACGCGCGTGGAAAACCAGTACACGAGCGGGATGATGAAGGTCAGCGGCCCGAAAATGACGGCCGCCAATTTCCACGACATGGAGAGGAGAATGAGGAAGGCGAAGCCGAAGGTCACCACGATACGGATGATGGAGGTGGATGAATCCGCGACCACGTCTTCCAGTTGGTTGACGTCAGAGGACAAGACCGACATGATTTGACCGGTTTGCCGCAAATCGTAGTAGGACGCTTCCATCGCGATGAGCGACTTGGTGGCGTCCATGCGAAGGTCGTGCTGAATTTTGTAGCCCAGGGTTTGCCACGAGTATTCGGAAATGCCTTGGAAGACCGCGAGCATCACAAAGGACACGAAAATGATGAGACCGTAACCAACGGCGGGCTGATTGAACGCCGTGACAAAGTCAACCACAGGGCCGAATCCTGCGACCGCCCCTGAGGTGAAGTGATCGACCGCCCAACCGATGGCGATGAAGGGCAGAAGGTCGGCCGCTCGCGCACAAGCGTTCGCGAGCATGCCCGTGACCAAGCGGCGTGGGTAGGCGGTCGCATAGGGCACAACGCGCCACAACTGACGGCCCATGACCGCCACGCGGTCGTTGATGTCCTCAGGAGCCATCATGTCTCCACTCGCCCCGCGACGCATAGCTTGCGCTCGTCAAGTGGCCTTTGAACGCTCGTGTCCGGCCGGCCTCAACCAACCAATGCTTGATGAGGGTTCAGCAGAACCAGCCCACATGACCCGACGTGCTGCGCATGCATTGTTCTTCAGCGCGCTGATGCTCGTGCAAATCACGGCTCCGTTGGCTGCAGCCACACCAACGAACGGACCCGAGCGCGTGCTCGACACCGACGTGGACCCCACCTTGCTCGACGCCTTCGGCATGCAACCAAGCGGAGACCTCGCCGAGGGCTGGTTCGCTCCAACCGAAGCCGGTCGTGTCAACCTCATTCACCGCACATCAGCGCTTGTGGCCCCTTCGGATTGGGCGTCTTGGACCGGTGAGCAAGGCCCGCTTGACGGTTGGTACGTCCTTGGGACCACGTGGCCGGTACCAACGCCTTGGGAAGGCGATCTCGCCGAGGCCGGCATCGCGTGTGGATCCTTCCTCCCACCGGCTGCTTTCCATTGCGAGGTCAACGGGCTGTTGCCACATGACCTCGAAGCCCTTGGCGTCACCGGCATGCAGCGACTCGCGCCTTCGGACCGCGTCCGAGAAGGGCTGCTTGAATCGCTTTACGGACAGGATGAACCCGTCTTGGCCAGCGCGATGCTCGCGGGCGAGGACCTCCCTGAAACCCTGCCTCGTGGCGTTGAGGTCCTCAGCCACAGCGGAAGGTTCGCGGATTTCCTGCTCACCGTTGAAGGGCTGAGCGCGCTCGCGCACGAGCCTGCCCTTGAGTGGGTGGAGCCTCGTCCCTGGTTCGTGAACTTCAACAATGAAGCCCGCGACATCATGAACGTCACCGGCGTCTCTTCCACGGCCAACATGGGAGCCACCTCGACGGGTTGGACCGGCCTTGACGGATCTGGCGTCATCGTGACCGTGGCCGACACCGGCCTTGACAACGGCGTCAACAACTCGAACATGCATCCTGATTTTGCCGATCACATCGTCGACGTGGTCTCCTTTGGCGTCCCCTCAGGCACCTGTTCCTACTACAGCCTCTCGACCTGCAACGACGGTGCAGCAGACGAGTGGTCAGGACACGGAACGCACGTGGCAGGCTCGGTGCTTGGCGACGGCACCCATAGCAACGGCGCCATCCAAGGCGCAGCGCCAGAAGCCCGACTCTACTTCCAAGCCGTTGAGACCGAGGCGACCATCTCCGGAGTTACGGACGGCTACCTTCTGGGCATCCCGAACGATTTGTACGACCTTTTCGAGCCGGCCTACGACAACGGTTCCCAAGTCCACACCAACTCCTGGGGGTCCTCAGACTACGGCTTGTACACCACAACATCAGCTCAGGCCGACGCCAGCGCCCACATTTTCTGGGACATGGCCATCCTGTTTGCTGCCGGAAACGAAGGCAACGACGGGAACAGCGACGGCGAGGTCGATTTGGACAGCACGTCCGCCCCAGGCACGGCAAAGAACGTCATCACGGTTGGCGCCACGGAAAACGACCGCTCCTCCGTCACCTACACGTGGGGCGGATGGTGGCCAAGTGACTTCGGCACCAACCCCGTCAAGGACGACCGCCAAGCGGACAACATCGAAGGCATGGCGGCCTTTTCCAGCCGGGGCCCTACGGATGACCTCCGTCTCAAACCCGACGTTTCAGCGCCAGGCGCGTGGATCCTGAGTGCAAAGTCTCGTGACACCACCAGCGTGGGCTGGGGCGCTTACAACACGTCGTACACCTACATGGGCGGCACAAGCATGGCCACGCCCCTAACGGCCGGTGCCACGGCCCTGCTCATCCAGCACCTCGACGACAACCTCGGCCACAGCCAACCCTCCTCGGCCTTGGTGAAAGCCATCCTTGCCGCATCCGCCACGGACATGGCCGGTCAATACAGCTCCTCGACCAACGGGGCCGGCGAAACGGCTCCCAACAATCACGAGGGCTGGGGTCGTGTGGACATGTGGACGGCGGTCAACGCCTCCTTTGTCGACAACGAAAGCGTCAGCACCAACGACGAGCGCGGCTGGAGTTTCAACGTCCCAAGCGGAGCCGACGACTTCCGCGTCATGCTCGCATGGACCGACCCGGCCTCAACGCCTGGTGCCTTGACGCACCTTGTGAACGACCTGGATCTCGCCGTGAAAGACCCGAGCGGGACGTGGACGAACTTATCCAACGACGAAGACAACCTCCGCGGCCTGAGCTTCTCATCGCCTGCGCAAGGGACCTGGGAGGTGCACGTCATCGGGACGAGCGTCCCACAGGGTGGACCGCAGATGTTCGCGATGACCCTGAGCGAAAATTGGACCCTCACCAACCTCACGCAGGACGCCGATTTGGACGGCGTCGAGGACGACGACGACGATTGTCCCAACACCTACGGCCAATCGACCGTCGACCGTGTCGGTTGTCCAGACACGGACAACGACGGCTATTCCAACCAAGACAGCAGTTGGACGCTTGCCAACGGCGCTGACGCCTTCCCTGCAGAACCCACGCAGTGGGCGGACAGCGACTACGACGGTTACGGGGACAACGCGGTGGGCTTCCAGCCTGACGCGTGCACGTCCGTGGCAGGCAACTCGACCCAAGACCGGTTTGGGTGCATCGACAGCGACGGCGACGGGTGGTCTGACCCTGGCGGTGGATACACCGTCGAAAGCGGCGGCGACGCCTGTGATGACGTCCAGGGCACGTCCTGGCGTGACCGCAACGGTTGTGCCGATGAGGACGGCGACGGAGCCTCCGACCCGGACCCCACCGGCGCCTCGTCGTCCAACGGCAGCGCTTGGAGCGTCACGGACGGTGCAGACGCCTTCCTCGGCGACGACACGCAGTGGGTGGACACCGATGGCGACGGATACGGCGACAATCCTGCGCCAGCCACGGACCCGGACGGCTGCCCTACGCAGTTCGGAGACTCGACGGCCGACCGGCTGGGTTGCCCGGACACCGACGGCGACACCTACTCCGATCCCGATTCAGGCTTCACTGTGGCCAACGGTGCCGACGCCTTCCCCAACGAAGCCTCACAGTGGGCCGATCAAGACGGTGACGGATACGGCGACAACGCCACGGGCACGCAGCCGGACGCATGCCCCACCGTGCCCGGAACGTCCTCGGAGGCCAACCGTTTGGGTTGCCCGGACGGTGACGGTGACGGATGGGCCGACGTGGACGATGCCTTCCCCTTCGAATCCACGCAGTGGAACGACACGGACATGGACGGCTACGGGGACAACGCGATGGGGGCGAATCCCGACGCTTGCCCTTCCACGGCCGGCACCTCAGCCAACGACAGGCTCGGCTGCACAGACAGCGACGGTGACGGCTACTCGGACCCAGACGCCGGATGGACCACCGCGCAAGGAGCGGACGAATGGCCCTCCGACGCCACCCAATGGGTGGACGCTGACGCTGACGGCTACGGGGACAACCCTGCCGGAACGATGGGTGACGCCTGTCCTGGCGTGACGGGCGGCTCGTCGATGGACCGGTACGGTTGCCCGGACGCAGACGGCGACGGATACTCGGACGCCGACAGCGGTTGGACCGTCCTCGACGGTGCCGATGCCTTCCCAAGCGACGCTTCTCGCTGGGCGGACAGCGACGGCGACGGCTTCGACGACACCATCGACGATGCCTGTCCCTATGCTGCGGGTTCCTCCTCGCAAGACCGCCAAGGATGTCCTGACCGGGACAGCGACGGCTGGTCGGACCCAGACGGCGTGTGGACCGTCGCCGATGGCGCGGACGCCTTCGTCATGGACGGCACGCAGTGGGCTGACCAAGACGGCGACGGGTACGGCGACAACAGCACCGGGACCTTGGCCGACGCCTGCCCGACGCAAGCGGGCTCTTCATGGCAAAACGGAACCCTTGGTTGCCCCGACTCGGACGGTGACGGTTGGGCCGACACCGAGGATCAAGCGCCCAACGACGGCACGCAATGGGTGGACACCGACGGAGACGGATACTTCGACAACTCCGGGGGAACCATGCCCGATGCATGCCCGAACGTGCAGGGTAACTCCACCGCGGCCAACCGATACGGATGTCCGGACACCGACGGCGACGGCTGGGACGACGCCATCGACGTGCTCCCCGACCTCCCCTCGCAATGGGCGGATCAGGACGGCGACGGATACGGCGACAACGCCACGGGCCCGCAACCCGATGCGTGTCCCGGAGAAGCCGGCACCTCAACCGTTGACCGATTTGGCTGCCCCGACGCGGACAGCGACGGCGTCTCGGACCTCGGTGACGCCTTCCCGAACGACCCGACCCGCACCGCGGACGCTGACGGCGACGGCATCGACGACCCAAGCGACGGGTGCCCCGCCTCGGCGGGCACCTCGATCAGCCCCGTGACCGGATGCCCAGACACGGACGGGGACGGTGTGGCCGATGCCCAGCCCGGTGTCGACGGCATCGGTGAAGTTCGCCTTGACCAAGGGGCCGACCCATTCCCCAACGACCCAACGCAATTTGCGGATTCGGACGGTGACGGATACGGCGACAACGCCTCGGGCACCGAAGGAGACGCTTGTCCGAGTGTTGCAGGGAATTCAACCTTCGACCGATTTGGATGTCCAGATTCGGACGGCGACGGCGCCTCAGATGAAGGGGATGAATTCCCCAACGACCCGACTCAAATCGGTGACACTGACAACGACGGCTACGGCGATCTCGCCTCGGGAGAACACCCCGACGCATGTCCGGGCACAGCGGGAACGTCCACGCTCGACCGCTTCGGGTGTCCGGACAGCGATGGTGACGGCCAAAGCGACCTCTATGACCCTTGGCCAAGCGATGGAGCCGTATGGTCGGATGGAGACGGTGACGGCTACGCTGATCAAGGCGGAACGTCGGTTTCAGACGATTGCTCATCGGTGGCAGGAACCTCCACACATTCGAGTGCTCGGGGTTGTGAAGACAGGGATGAAGACGGCTGGGCGGATGACGAAGACGCCTTCCCTGACCTCTCCACGCAACAGGTGGACAGCGACGGTGACGGGTACGGCGACAACAACAGCATTGGCGCCGAGTCGCCGGACCACTGGCCGCAGGATGCCTCACGAAACGTGGCGGAGGCGGCCCTCAAATGCCAGCTGGTCGACCCAGAGGTCGATTTGGCGGTTGGGCCGAAGTTTGCATTCACGTGCACCGTCACCCACAGCATGGACGTCCCCGTCACGGCCCGCGTCACGTGGGACGGCGGCTCGGACCTCTTCGGTGGCGCTCGCTCACAAACCGTCGTCATCACACCTGAAGCGGACAACGCCACGCTGTGGTTCCAGACCGAAGTGGCACGCATGGTGCCCATTGATTTGGTCATCACCGTGCGTGAACCAGGCGGCAGCGTCGCCATGGACGAGGTCACGCTGAAGGTGAACGTGGTCGACAGCCGCTTGTTTGAGGTGGACGAACCGACGCGAATGGAATGGACCGACATGTCATGGTGGGTGGACGACGAACGTGGACAAGTGGCCCTCGGCCAGGTGCTGTTGATCGTTCTCCTGCTCGGCTTGTTGGTGCAAGGCCGTCGGCGGCGCACACGCTGGGAAGAAGAGCGCGAGGCGCTCGCCATGGCGTTGGTCGAACGTCGACGTACGGCGCCGCCGGTGTCCTCGACACCACCACCACCGCAGGGCATCCCGAGCCTTCAGCAGCGACCGCCAAACCCCTGAACCTGCGGCGTGTCCGCCACCCGCAGGAAGTGAACGCCACGCCAAGGTGCGGATAGCGGGAGTCGAACCCACGACATAAGGTTGGAAACCTCAGATGATAACCACTTCACCATATCCGCTGGCGTGTTGACCCGGCGTGTCGACCCCCTGTCTTGAGGTCATCGGCCGGCCAGACGACATGGCGAAGTCCTTAGGGACCGGGCATCCGACCAACGCATGATGCTGGCGAAGATGCATACCGCATTGCTGCTCATGGCGCTCATGATGCTTGCTCCAATGTCGGGCTGCATCGGCGGCACCCCTGAAGAAGAGGTCATCGACGCCGACGCGACCTTGACCATCGACGGGCTCCCCGCCACCGAAGCCACCGTCCGGCTTGGCGAGTGGCATGACCTGCTGCTCATCGGCGAGGGCCTCCGCCTTTCTGCCCCCGCCCACGACGTCTTTCTGTTCGTGAACGGATCGATGGATTTGGACAGCTCCGTGCCAGTGGAGGGCGACCGCTTGTCCTTCCACTTGCTGACAACGCCGTACACCGAGGCGGTGGAACTGACGATCTACGACCAAAACGGCCGCAAGACGATGTTCACCCTGCCCGTTGAGAACGGGACCCCCATCGTCAACGGCCAGGAATGGTTCGAGAAAATGGACTACATCACCTGCGACCCTGTTGTCGACGGACGACCCTCCGCCGAGTGTGGAGGCTACAACGACCGATGGATGGGTGCCGGCAACCCGGCCTACGAGCGTGGCGCGGCCTACTTCCAAGGCCACTTTGAGAGCCTAGGTTACCGCTCCTACATGCTCCGCGTCACCGACCACCTCAATCCCACGCAACCAGAGTCGCTGAACGTCATCGCGTGGAAGGACGGCCGCGACGATTCCTGCGTTCAGGGCATGGGCGGCCACATGGACATCGCTCCACCCGGTGGCCCACCCGGCGGCGGAACGCACGAAGGCGCGTACGACAACACCGCGGGCACGGTCACGATGATGCTCTACGCCAAGGTGCTGGCCGATTTGGAGGTGGAATGCGACACCTTCCTTGCACTCTGGTCCTCCGAAGAAGAGGGGTTGCGCGGTTCCAACGCGTTCGCCAACAACGATTGCGGCTACTGCCTCCCCCAAGACAAGGAACTCCGATTTTACATCAACATGGACATGATGGGCATCTCATGGCCGGCCATCAAGCCAACCGGTGAACCGTACCCTTACCACGCCTGGTCTGGCCCCGACATCGACCCCGATGAGCAAGACGTCGCCATCACCAGCATCCTCGACCACGTGCATCGGAACGTGCTGAAGGCCCCGATGGACCTCCGCATTGACGGGACCTACGGTGCCGGCTGTGACCAGCATTGGGATGATCACGCTGACCTTGTCATGGACGTCCACGAGGACACCTTCGGTCGATCCGACCACGTCACCTTCCGCGACCGAGGCGCACAGACCATCTTCCACCTTGGTGCATACGACGACGATTACGATGCATACCATTCGCCCTCAGATACGCTCGAGAACATGATGGACGTGGTGGGCGGCCAAGACAAGCTGGAGGAGAGCATCGAGTTCGTGATGTGGGCCGCTTTGCTGGAATTCCTGTTCGCCGACCAAACACCGGAAATCCGCAACGTCGGATGATCAGGACATCTTTCGGGTGGTTTTGCACCCCACGCCCCAGTCTGGGTTGACCTGCATGGCCGCTCGCGTCGCATCGAGCACGATGTCCTCTGGTGTTGGAGAAGGAGCGCGGCCTGGGGCTAGGGCAACGCACATCAGCATCCCGTCCACTTCCAGCCAACTCAGGTGCACGACAGCGCCGTTGTGGACGTAACGGTCACCCTCGGCCACGATGTGCCGTGGGTTCAGATGCATGCCCAAACCAAGCGCCTTTTGCACGGCTTCTTTCGTCACCCACGCACGAAGGGCTGATGCTGGCTTGCCCTGGAAAGAGGCACGCTCCTCTGCAGAGGCAAACATGTCCCATGCACCCTCGGCGATGGCTCGATCAAGCGGTTCCGCATCAACGCCAATGCTCCATTCGGCATCGACCAGCCCAACGACGGCTCGCCCATCGCTGTGGCCAAGGGACACACCGGGCAAGGGTGTCCGCCGCCAGAGGCCAGGCCGCCAGCGAAGGTAGGGCGCACGGTGCTCATCACGAACCACGTCCAACTCGTCCGTGCGGCCGAGCAAGGCGTGCTGCCTCCACCAAGCTTCGACGGCGTCGGCCAGCAAGAGGCGCCCCCCGAGATGCTCCCTCCGACGCTTGTCGGTCTTGAACGTCCGCCATTCGGTGGAGTCCACCAAGGGCGGCAACGGCTCATCGACGCCCGGAAGGCGCTCAGGGAGCGAGGAGAGATGCACCATGTGCGCTGGGGCATCGAAGCCGGACCACTCCGGCACGACCCTTCGCATCTGCATCACCGGTCGATGGACACCGCAAGGTCCTCTGGGACCGGAGCCATGCCCTTCAAGCGCAACCCTCGGAGGGCCAACACTGGGTCGTCCTCTTCACCAAAGATGACGACGTCGTGCACGGTGATGCCACCGTCTTCCTTTCCAGTGCACAGCGAGCGCATGCGGAGGGATTCACCCTCATCGGGCACGCGAAGCACCGTGGACCATTCAATCCCGACCGGCAGACTGCTGAGGCCTTCAGACTCCATTGCGACCAAGCCGGCGTTCTGGAAGCCGGCTTCGATGAGCATCGGCAAGGCTTCCAGCAACACAGCCTCGCCTTCAGCCTCAATGGCGAACTGATCCTTCGCCGGCAATTGATGCCGCATCAGCGCCAATCCGTCCACCCCAAGGTGCTCGCCTTGCTGCACACCACGAAGCACGCCGCCGTGGCTCTGGAAGCGTGGGCCGTGGAAGTATCGCAAGTAGATGAAGGACGGGTGATGCAGGAGATCGCCAGGCGCTGGGGCCAGACCCGTATCGGGCATGTCCGCAAGTTCACCGGCGAAAAAGTCGCTCAGGTCCTCGGCTTGTTCAACAAGGCGCACAACGGCCGTGTGGTGTTCGCGTTCACCAAACACCTCGCCGCTGGACGACACAAGGTCGGACACGAGCCGGCACTGAACGTCATGGGCGCCATCGCTTGCATCGCTCAACGAGGCTTCAACACGCACCGTCATGCTCTCGCGCATGATCTTCACGGGCAAGCCAAAGGTCACGTCCCTGAATCCGGCCAAGGCCGTCCCGGGCTTGAGGAGGAGCGCGTTTTGCGCAAACATCTCGAGCGCCATCACCCCGGGGTGGTACGGCACGCCGTCGATGGCGTGATCCACAAGGAAGGGATGCACTTCGGTCGAGAGCGTGGTCTGCGTGACGATACGGGTGTCCTCATCGAAGGCGACGACCTTGTCGATGAAGGGGAAACGCTGCGGATCGGCGATCAGTCCCGCCATGCCCGGAGGCAGCTTGAGCGGCGCTTCGCGGAAGGCGCTGAAGGTGTCCATCGCACCGAGGCTGCCGCAACCGAGCACGCGTCGCTTTCCACCGGCGAGGGCCTCGTCCACAAACAGTTCCACGCCGACGTCGACCGGCAGCGTCTCGATGCCTGCAGCCTCGAACACCGCTTCGATTGAGCCCCGGGTCGCCATGCCAACATCGCGCCAGCCGGTCCACCCGATGGCCACGGCGCGGCATGCACCGCTTGCCGTCAGGCGAGCCATTTCGGCATCCAGCACTGAATTGGCCGCGGCGTAATCCGTTTGACCACCGTTTCCAAAGCGCCCTGCGACGGAGGTGAAGCAGGCTGCAAAGGCTGGGTGACGCGGACCGGAAGCCTCCACGGCGCCCATCAGGGCGGACCATCCGTCGACCTTGACGCGCACCACGCGATCGAAGGCTTCGTGGGTCTTGTCGGCCACGAGTTTGCTCTCCTCGAGCCCGGCACCGTGGACGACGCCGGTGATGGCGTGGCCAAGGTTGGCGCCGAGTTTGGTCAGCGCTTTCGCGTCCATGACGTCCAGGGCATGGTATTGCGCGAGGTTGCCCGTGGCCTGAATGCTGGCGAGGGTCTGTTGTACGTCACGTGAACGCATCATCCGGTCCCAAGCACGGTTCCACTCCACCATGGTGACCTTGCCAGAAGAGGACGCCTCGATCATGCGCTCGCGGAGCGCCATCTTCTCAGATTCGAGGGTCGCATCATCATGGTCGAGCCAAGCCTCGGTGACCTCCATCAGCGGGGTTCGACCCAGAAGATGGAAGGAAGCACCGGCATCCTTCGATGCAGCGGCCACGCCGATGACGGCGGCCGCCGTGACGCCAGATCCACCGCCGGAGACCAGCCACACGTCGGTTTCTTGCAGCGGTGTTCGCTCCTCAACCAAATCCTCGGCGAAGCAGACCAGCGTCCAGCGTTCGCCAGCACGGTCGAGTCCAATTTCGACTTCGCCCCCGATGTTGAGCAGGTCGTCCACGAGGCGCGCTGCTGTGGCCTCGGCATCCATCAGCATGTCTGGATGCACGTCATAGGCGCGGCAGCGCAAGGCAGGACGCTCATGAGCGTAGGATTTGGTCACGCCAGCAGCCGCGGCTTGAAGCGCGTTGAAGCGGTCTCCGCGGTTGCCGTGGCGCCCGTCCATGGCGCTCACCGAAGCCACGATGCCCGACTCCAGGGCTCCGAGTTGCGAATCGAGGGATTTCAAGAGGCCGAACCACGCTTGACCGGACAACACCACCTGCTGGCTTGGTCCGGATTCTTCAGACCACGCCATGCTGGCCAACCGCAACGGAGCCAGGTGAATCATACCTGCCAGTGGGCCTTCTCCGATGGCGTCCACAAGGGCGTCCATTTGCTCGGAGGAGGCTGGATCGACCCGGTGAACGATGCGTTCACCCTCCTCTTGGATGCGGTGTGATTTCGCTCCGGGCTCGAGCCCAATGTGCACGACATCGAAGCCCTTCTCGGACAAGACATGGGCGACCGCGGCGGACACGCCCCAATCGTCCTCCGTGACGAGGATACGGCCGGTGAGGTTCAGTGGAGCCTCTTGACCTGCACAGGGTTCAACCTCGACCTGCCAGCGCCGGTTGCCAACCGCATTCATCGAGGAAGGTGCATCGACGGCTGAAGGCTTCTCGGCCGGTGCCGTCGAGGTTGGGGCCGTTGCACTTGCTTCGCCCCCACCGGAGGAATACTTGGCGACGTAGGCCACGAAATGATTCAGCGTTGGGTGGTCGGACAGCAGGAAATCTTCGTCCACTGGGAGGTCGAAGATGGCGCGAACGTCGGCCATGATCTCGGCCTGCTTGACCGTGTCAATGCCCAATTCGCCCTCGAGGTCCTGGTCGAGTTCGATGAAGTCCTCTGGGTACCCGGTGTGCTTGACCACGACCTCGACCAAACGTGCTGCAATGCTCCCGTCGTCGCCGGATGGGGGTGCAGGAGTTGGGGCAGGGGCAGCCGCAGGAGCGGTTTCTGGCGCAGGTGCAGCAGCCGGCGCAGGGGCAGGTGCCGGCGCTGGAGGTGCTGACCCGCTGCCTCCGCCCGTCATCCGCTGGATGTAACCCACCATGTGGTTGAGCGTCGGGTGGTCTGAGAGCAGGAAGTCCTCGTCCACGGGGAGCGAGAAGCGCGCTCGGATGTCGGCCATAATCTCGGCCTGCTTGACTGTGTCAATGCCAAGTTCACCCTCGAGGTCCTGGTCCATTTCGATGAAGTCGGCCGGGTAGCCGGTGTGCTCCACCACGACCGCCACCACGGTGTCCACGAGGTCACCTGCATCGGCCGTGGGAACGGCAGCGGCTGGTGCTGGGGAAGGTGCCGAAGTCGCCGCAGGTGCAGCCTCGACCGTTGCCGCAGGAGCGGGCTCTGGAGCCGGAGCAGGACGGTCCACAGCCGCTTCGGCTGCTGGAGCCGGAGCGCCGCCTTGCATGCGCGTCAGGTACGCCAGCATGTGGTTGAGCGTCGGATGGTCGGAGAGCACGAAGTCCTCGTCAACGGGCAGCGAGAACCGGTCCCGAAGCGCCGCCATGATTTCGGCTTGCTTGACCGTGTCAATGCCAAGTTCACCCTCGAGGTCCTGGTCCATTTCGATGAACTCTGCAGGGTAGCCTGTGTGTTCGACGACCACTTCAATCATGGCAGCAGCGACCTCTTCGTCGCTTGCGTTCATGGTAACCTGGGCTGTCGGGGCGGCGGTGGCTGCAGGCTCGGGGGCGGCTTGCGGTACAGGCTCAGGAGCAGGTGGGGCTTCCGGTTCCTCGACCACGCCTTCGAAGGGAGCGCTTGGACCCCATGCCTCGCCTTGCACCCCGCCGTGGAGGTTGCTTTCCCCGTCGACATACGCGACCAAGGTGTTGTTCTTGATGCGCAGCACGACGTCGTTCGTGCCTGCAAGACGCCGGTTCCATGCCAGCACGGCCCGACCGTTCACGCGCTCACCCTCGACCGGCCAGCGTCGCACCAGCGAGAGGGCAATTTGTGAACCAAATCCAGCACCGAAGCGGATGCCGTACTCGATGCCGTCAACGTCTCCTCCCTTGCTGAGGTTGAGGTTGCCCAGCTCTGGATCCACTTCTTTGTGGTTGGCAATGGGTGGGAAGCGGCGGTGATGGAGGCCGTGAATCATGCTCGCATCTTCAATGCCGACGCCCATCGGATGCCCCGTGAAGCCCTTGGTGTTGGCGATCAGGATCTTGTCCGTGCTTTCGCCAAAGGTCGTTCTGAGCGCTTTGACCTCCGACTGAGCCGAACCACCGCGTGCTGGCGTGTAGGTTTCATGCGAGAAGAAGACCGTGTTCGGTGCCATCGTATGCCGGTCAAGACCCCACGTGCGCTCCATCTGACCGACGAACCCATCGACGGTTTGCGCCACGTGTTCAACGTCGAGACGGGTCCCGTGGAAGGCGGAATTCGCCATCCGGGTCCCGAGCAGTTCAGCATAGGGCTGAACGCCACGCTCCGCCGCTTCGGCGTTTCGCTCCACCACGAAGGCAGCGGCTCCCATGCCGAGGATCAGGCCATTGCGTCGCCGGTCGAACGGCAGGGCTGCTTCCTCGATGACGTTGCTTGAGGATGCAGCGCCAGAGGCGGCAAATCCAGCGCCGATCCACGACCAGAGTTCTGGACTCGTCACGTTGTCTGACGAGATGATGACCACGCGGTCCGCGCGGTCGTTGGCCAACCAATCCTCTGCGATGCTGAATGCCGCCGTTGCGGAGGCACAGGCGACGTTGATGGTGGAGTTGGGCCCTCGGATACCGGTATGCTGGGCGAACTGGGCATGGCCCATGTTGAGCACTTGGAAGAGGAAACGACGGTCGAAGCGACCGTCGGCATCTGCACCGTTGTTTCGTGCATGTTCGAACGAGGCTGTAGTGCCTGGGAAACATGAGGCAAACACCACACCGGTCCGCTCACGCTGGTGTTGTGGAACTTGCCAACCACGGATGAGCCGAAGACCACCTTTGCCCACCTGCTCCTCGGGCGTGAGCGGGATGGCGGCGTCCCGCAAGGCGAGCAAGCCGGACGCCACGGCCAGTTGCGTGGTGATGTCCCATGCCAGCACGGCCTTCGGATCCACGCCGAATTCCTCAGCGAGATCGAAGGCGTGAGCCACACCGGCCAATTGAGGGATGTCGCCGAAGGTTTCTGCGGGAGACATGTCCACTGAACCGTCACGGCCCTTGACGAGCCGCACGATGTTCCGATCGAGCAGCGCCTGCTTGTAGGCGTCCGACACTTCTTCGATGCAGGTCTCGCCTCGCACCAAGCGCTCAAACACGTCCTCATCGAAGACGCGCTCTCCGCCGGGGAGGCCGAGGGACACACCGGTGATCACGTAGGGGTTGGCCCTCCGGTCGGCCATCGCATCGTGCACGACGGTTGCACCCGTGACCGCCTCCACTGGGCGACGGGTTGCGGGCGCAGCGGGGCTCCAGCTCGACGGCGGAGCGCGGACCGCTCGGACCAATTCGGCCGGCGTCCGTGCGGACGAGATGTCCACTTCGCCGTCCAGCGGGGCCTCTGCCCGAAGGCGTTGCACGACGGAAGCCACCTTGGCATCGTCCAGACCGAGTCCGGTCCGCAGGTCCACGGCTCCGCGGCAGAAGCGGGCAGGGTAGCCGCACACCGCAGCAAGACGATCGCCGACGTAGGCGGCGATGGCCTCAGCAGGGTCGGAAGGCGTCGGGGCGGGAGCAGACACGCCCTGTGCGGCGACGGGGGCGCCGCCGATGGAGGGCAACGGGCGAGCGCGGGTGCGCAGGTCCTCGTGTTCTTGTGAGGAACGAACGGGTTGCAAGGGCGAGGAGGACCACGCTTCCAACGGTCCGGCGCGGAAGGCTTCGGTGAGTGCCGGACTTGCGCCGTCAGGCATCGTGGCGACACGCCCGGCCAGAGCGAGCATGCCCAATGCGGAGAGGAAGCTGGCGATGCCACCTTGCTTCGGATGGTTGGTCATCACAGCAACGTGCGGCTTGCCTTCGAGGATTTGCGTGGCGAACACCGTCAGCGCTCGCTTTGGACCGACCTCGACGAAGGCACCCGCACCGGCAGCCGCCATGGTCTCGATTTGAGCGGTCCACTCGACCGATGAGGCCATTTGCGGTGCGAGCTTTTCGAGCACGGCCGCCTTGGCGTTGTCTCCTTCCATGGCGTAGAAGGTCCCGTCAACGTTGGCCGTGATGGGAATCGTAGGCCATTGGAGGTCAAGTTCCTCGAGGAAGGCGCGGAGCGGAGCGTTGGCAGGAGCGACGATCTTGGAGTGGAACGCGTGGGAGGTTTGCAGAACGGTGCACGGCATGCTTTCTGCTTCGAACGCGGCCATGGCGGCCTTCACCGGCTCGGTTTCGCCAGCGATGACGGTCATCTTCGGCGAGTTTTTGTTCGCGGAGATGACGTAACCGTCCGTGGCCTCAAGGATGCGCTCAACGTCAGCGAGCGGTGCGCTGACCGAGGCCATGAGGCCTTGGTCGTCAATTTCAACCGAGCCCATTTCAGTGCCACGGGCTGCCGCCGCACGAAGGGCGCTGTCCATGTCCATGATGCCGGCCGACATCAGGGCCGCGTATTCGCCGAGCGAATGGCCTGCGACCATGTCGGGTTTGAGGCCGTGATCGTTGAGGGCACGCTCGATGGCCAGGTCGGCCGTCAACATCGCGGGTTGGGTGTATTCGGTCCGCTTGAGCTTCGCTTCGGCGTCCTGGATTTCTTCCTTGGACAAGTTGCTTCGCAGCACAAAGGAGGAGAGCGTCTCGCCGTCCAGCACCTCGACCATGGTTTCGTCAGCCAAACGCCAGACGTCCTGAACCGCCGTGAAGCGCTGCCAGAGGTCGTGGGTCATCCCAACGTATTGACTGCCTTGACCGGGGTACATGTGGGCGACTTTGGCTTGGGGAGGCATGGCAGGCTGATCGGTGATCATGACGCCTTGGGCCGCGAGGAAGCCCCAACGAGCGGGATCGGACAGGGATGAAGCGGCGAGGCCCTTGCGCTTTTCGAACTCGGCCCACGACGTGGCCACGACCGCGAGCCGAACGGCCGCGTTCACGTCGAAACCTGTGGACCACGTCGGGAAGACGGCGGACAGCCGATGCCCCCGCGGGTCCTCGTCGAAGGTCGGACCGTCGACGCTGAGTGCCGCGAGGCGAGTCGCGACGGCTTCTACGCTGTCGCAAGATAGCAGCTGGTCGCCACCTTCGACGGACTTGAGGGCCGCATGATCCAGCGATGGTGAGGCGGTGGCGTCGAGGATGGACGCCGCTTCGGGCGCCGAAGGCGCGCCAGTGTAGGCGTCCCAACGGGACGACCATGCCTCGCCCATGGCCGCGTGGACCTCGGGGTCGTACGCTTCGAGGGCGACGTGGAAATTGGTGCCGCCAAAACCGAAGGCGCTGACGCCAGCACGGCGCGGATGGCCCCCAGGTTGAGGCCACGCCATGGGCTCCGTGGGCACAAAAAATGGATTGGTCGACCAATCCACCGTTGGGTTCGGTGTTTCAAAGCCCGCACTCGGCGGAATGGTCGCATGGTGCAAGGCCATCGTGACCTTCAGCAGCCCCGCCATACCGGCGGCGGCCTTCAGGTGGCCAATTTGACTCTTGATGGAGCCCACGGCAACGTTGTCGCCGGCCTCGATGTCCGTCCACAAGGTGCCGAGGGTCGACAATTCAGTGGCGTCGCCGACCTTGGTGGACGTCCCGTGAGCCTCGACCAAATCCACAGAGGACGGGGCATAACCCGCCTGGTTGTAGGCACGAGCAATCGCCTGAATCTGGCCGCGCTGCGACGGGGCAGTGATGCCCTTGCCTCGGCCATCGGACGAACCGCCGATGCCACGGATGACCGCGAAGACTTCGTCGCCGTCCCGGACCGCATCGCTCAGGCGCTTGAGCACCATGGCTCCTGCACCCTCGCCCATGACGAAGCCGTTGGCACGCGCATCGAACGGTGTTGAGTGGCTGGGAGACAGCGCCCCAATGGCGCTGAACTTGGCGTAGGTCGCAGGGTCCATCGTCCGGTCCGAAGCACCGCAGATCATCGCGTCGACTTGGCGCGCGTGCAGCAAACGGCAGGCATCGAGCAAGGCCGCGAGCGAGGACGCACATGCGGCGTCCATGGCATGGTTGGGCCCCTGCAGATCGAGCAAGTTGGCGACGCGGCCTGACACGACGTTGGCAAGTTCACCCGGCATGGTGTCCTCAGTGATTTTCGGAGCACCTTCGACCATGGCGTCCACGAAAGCGTCGCTTGAGGAGGCGTCGAGGCCCGCTTCGATGGCCAAGGCTCGGTTGTGTTCTGCCCAGACCCGCTGGTTGGATTCGTTGCGGTTTTCACCGCCGAGGGCGTTGGCAAAGACCACGCCAACACGGCTGCGGTCGAGCGGTCGGCCTTCGTCGCCATACCCTGCGTGCTCCAAGGCCGACGCAGCCACTTCGACCGCCCACAACTGGCAGGGGTCGATCTGAGGGAGGGTCCCCGGCGGTTGCCGCCACCGGCGCCAATCGAACTCGAAGCCTTCGACAAAGGCGCCGATCTTCGCGTAGGTGCGGTTCTGCTCGACATTTCCTGGCGAGCCTTCTGCCCAAAAGTGTTCGATTGGGCCCGGCCATCGGCCCTCGGGCAGGTCACGGATGCTGACGTGGGCGTCGATGATGTTCTGCCAGAAGGTCGCGGCATCCTCTGCATCGGGCATCAGCGCCGAGCAACCGATGATGGCGATGGGTTCGAAGGGACCCTGGTCGGTCCCGCCGACCTCTTTTCCGTCTGCTGTGGTGATCGTCATGCCCTCACCTCACTCCATGATGGTCTCCGGCACCATCGTGATCGAATAGCCTGCGTCAACGTGAATCACCTGCCCGGTGACGCCTGCCGAGAGCGGGCTTGCCAACCACAAGGTGGTCCCCGCCACGTCCGATTGCGTGACGTTTCTTCGAAGCGGCGCGTTTGACGCCACGTGATTCAGGATGTTGTCGAACCCGGGGATGCCCGAGGCGGCAATTGTTCGGATTGGACCCGAGGAGATGGCGTTCACGCGGTGACCCTCCGGCCCAAGATGGCAGGCCAATTCCCGCGTCCAGCACTCAAGAGCGGCCTTGGCCATGCTCATGATGCCGTAGGACGGCACATATCGGGTGGAGGCAGCATAGGTCAGGGTGATGGTCGATGAACCCTCGGAGAGGTATGGGAGTGCGTGCTTGAGGCAACGTTGCAGGCTGTTGGCGGAGATGGTCATCGCGGTGTTGATGTCGGCATCCTCGACGAAGAGGATCGGGCGATCGAAGCAGGTTCGCGGTGCGAAGCCGATGGCGTGAACGAGGATGTCGGCCTTCTTGCCCGGGTGCTCTGCGGCGAAGGCGTCGAAGAATTCCTTGGTGGAGGCATCTTCAGCGACGTCCAAGGGGTAGAAGCCGCCGATGGAAGGAAGTTGGTCCTTCAGTTTGAAGATCCGGCTCATGAATCGCTTCTGATAGCCGAGGTACAGCGTGCAGCCCGCCGCGGCCAGTTGTTGGCAAATGGCCCACGCGATGGAATCCTCGCTGGCCACCCCGAAGACGAAGGCTGTCTTTCCCTTGAGGTCCAGCATACGCACACCCTCCATCGGTGTAGCCGGGCACACCGGCCTTTGACCATTCCCCCTGAAGAGAGCCGGAAAATGCGGGGACGTGACCCGAACAGGACCTACCGTCACAGCCCGTCAAAATCGAACTCGTCAGGGCCGTCAAGATCGTCAAACATGCCGTCAAACTCGTCGACTGGGGCGAGGGCGGAAACGGGAGCAGCGGCAACGGGCATGACCGGCTCGTCGAGTTCGGTCACCTCCTCGAGTTCAGGACCACTGGAACGGCGCACCAATCGGCCGACCACGAAGATGAGCAGGAAGAAGACGATGACGCCCCCGCCAATGGCGGCATAGAGCTGAATCTGGTCTTGACTGAGTTCCTCGAGGCCCCCTCCCACCAACGCGGCGTTGGTCGTGGCGGGCTGGACGACCACTGTAACGGTGGATTGCATCGGCTCGGCCGTGGCATCGTTGGTGCTCGTCGCTTCGAAGACCACCTGGACGCGGACCTCTTCGGCCACCTCAGACGGCGTGCGGAGGACGATGGTTCGCTCCGCTGAGGTCCCCTCCACCATGACCGTCTCGGCGACGAAACTGCCCTCAGGGAAACTGAAGCCAGCGCCCTCCAGGTCGGCAAGATTGGCGATGTTCACCTCGATCTTGTCCTCGGCGTTGCCGTCGTTGCCCATCGTGAAGCCGATGCTGACCTCCTCGCTGACCTCGAGGTTCCGGGTGGAACGGTCGGTGAGGGTCAAGTCAACCTGGCCGAACGTTGCAATCGTCAACTCACCGGAATAGGTCGCTGATTGGTTCAGCTGGTCCACTGGAAGCACCATGACCGAGGAAATGGAAGCGGTGATGTCGAAATCAAGGGAGAGGTCAGCCTCAATCCGAGGCGAGCCGGAAAAGGTCGCTTCGAACTCCTCTTCCGCACCTGCAGCGAGGGTGAACTCGTCCTCTGAAAGCGACATGTCCACACGTGGGTCATCGTCCTGCCATTCGTAGTCCACCGAGACGGTGGATTCCAGTTGGCCTGAATTTGACACGGTGCACGTGATGACCACGTCCTCGTTTTCTGAGGGCGCGACGTTGAGCTCTGGGTCGCCATCACAGTCGATTTGGACGCCAATGCCGAGTTGGGCCTGGGCGCTCGGGGCCGCCACGAGCAGCAGGGAAGCCAGCAGCAACCCAACGGTCCAGACAGCACGTGAGGGGCGGCTCATTGGTTGTGGGTGATGCGACTCCGCCATGAAGATGACGCCCTGTGGAGCACCACATCAGGCCCTGATGGAGGGGCCATACAGGCGCTCGGGAAGGTCCACGTGCGCCCGGTAGAGCACCTCGTCGTCCACACCGGCTTCGCTGAGTTGGCGGGTCCGCTTTGGGACGGTCTTTGGCCCAAGCACCGCTCCAGGGCGAGCCGGGTCGTCCATGTGGTCCGTCTCGAGCATGAAGCCTTGACGGGCCTCGTCCATCGTCGCCAACAGCACCGGCAGGGCCCCCTTTCCGCACAAGACGCTCGGGATGAGACCGTGCGTGGATGAGGCGCTGACGTCGGGAGGAGCATAGTGACGAACGATGCGATCACGAGGACAACCTTCCCGGTCGGCCATCTCAGCCAGTTCAGGATAGGTAGAGGCTTGCTCGCCTTCGACGTGCAGCTGAAGCGCAAAGCCCTCGCGGCCGGCTCGACGCATGGTCCACGCCAACAACTCATTCGAGAGGTCCCAAATGTCCTCGCTGACCGGCCAATGAGGCCGACCCACCTCGCCCACAGCATGGGCCTTCCCTTCGTCGATGAAGGCCACGGCAGCATCGATGCTCGCGGTGTAGGCTTCAACGGCGCGAGCACGGCCGGCTTCACCGTCGACCGACCACGCCTCGAATTGGTGGGCGAAGGCAGCCGGGTGTGGCCCGAGGACCACACGCACCCCGAGGCCCACCGTTGCACGCACCTCTTCTGCCATCGCGATCGTGTCGGCGTATGCCGCCCGATGGCCGGCCTCGTCAGTCGGCGGGGCAGCAAAATCGGGGCAGTGAACGAGGACCAGATCGGTGCCACCTGCACGGGCAAAGTCCTCTGCTGCGGCGATGCAGCGGCCGTCGCGACGCAGGTGGAAGTGGTCGTCGGTCACCGGCCCTTGGTAGGACGACATCCTCAGGCCTCGCTCACGAAGGCTTGACGGCTCTCGATCTGCGTTCGCCAGTGAACGGCGGCCATCGCCACCATGTTCGGATGACGTGCTTCGGTGGCCACGGCCTTCCCGTTGCTCCACAGGTGAATGGTCAGGCCGTGTCGCTCGTCGTTGATGCAGACGCAGCCAAGCCGCTCGTCAACTTCGCCTTGCCCTGCTCCGAGGTCGCCAGAAAGGCGTTGGATGTGCACGGCACGGCGGTACTGGAAGGAGGCGATGATCGGGCCAAATTCCATGCTCAGAGACGCGTCGCTTGCGCCAAGCCGAATCAGGATTTCTTTGGCCGCCGCTTGCGCCGCTTCAACGCGGTGCGTGCCGTGGACGATGAGGCGTCCTTCTGCATCGACAATGACCGTCGCCGAGGGACGGGTCAGGGCTACGACGACGAGGTCCCCTGCTCGGACGCCGCCAAGGTCAGCCTCGACGCGGGCCTGATCAACAGGCGTCGCAGGAATGAACCGAATGAGGCGGTTTTCCACACGAACGTCGATTCCTTCGCTCATGTCAGGCCTCCTCAAGCGATGCGACGAGGTCGTCATATGAAACGATGACCTCGATTGAAGGGCCCTCATCGAGCGCCTTCACCAGGGCATCCACCCTCGGTTCGACCAGCACGAGAAGGAGCGTGGATCCCCCCGCCTTCCGCACCTCGGCCAAGGCACCCCGGGCCCGAGCGGCAAAGCGGCGGTCGCGGGATAGACGGGTGGTCACCGTCAGGTCTGCGTCCCACATCTGCCACCATGCGCGCGTCGCGACCATGACCTCAGCCATGCCGTCTTCTGGGCCGGACGTGACGCCCGATGCAGCGTCCGACAGTGCCTTTCGCCACGCACGTCGGCTCCGAACCCTTCGGATGAGCCGCCGCCAATCCGTCCGTTCCTTCGCCTCAAGCGAGAGGTGATCAGACCACGCCTCGTCGTCCAGGTTCGGCTCGAGGAAAAACACGGGCCGGTCGGAACGCTGTGCCTCGCGAAACAAGCGAAGCGGCTCAGGGTCGGGAAACCGACCGGTCAGGGGACCGTCAATGCTAGTGAGGGCATCGAGAAGATGCGCTTCATGCCCGATGCCAAATCGAGCCGCTTCGAGGTTCACGCCGGGAGAGGCTCGCTCGTCCTCTTCCTCTTGCAACCACGCCTCCGGCGCTCCGGCATCGTCGAGCAGCGCAAGGCCGTCCCACGCCTTCGGATTTGGCCAGAGGCTGCGCGGCAGGACCACCGTGGGGAAGGTCCCGTGCAGGAGGATCGTCCCGCCATCAGGGTCCTCCCACGAAGCCGTGGACCAGCCACGGGTCATGGTCGGGCTCACTCCTGACTGTTGACCCACTCAAGCAGGGAGGGGATGTCCCAACCCTGGTCGAAGTACCCCTGGATCTGCTCTTGCGTCCATTGTGGGAAGGCCTTCATCGCCTCTGCCATTTGCGGACTGACGTCAGCAGCAGGCGTGGCGGACGGGATGCTGACGACCTCTTTGCTGTCGTCGTATTCGTCGTCGTACTCGTCATCGTCGTCCACGACCGAGCTGCCACCGCCGCGGCGGAGGAGCACCATCACCAAGGTAGCCAGTACGGCAACCACACCGACCAAACCGACGAGCAGGAGGGCCATGGCCCCACCCTGACCTTCGTCGCTCTGGACCTTGACGTTGATGAGGCCACCCGCGGTTTCGCTGCCGTTGTAGAGCAGTTCACCGCTGACCTCGTCGTAGATGAGGTAGTACAGGCCGGTGGTCGGCGTGAGGTAGGCTTCGAGGGTGATCGATTCCCACGCGGTAGCACCGATGCCCAACTCTTGCGAGGTGTGCACGGTTTCCCGGGAAGCGATGCCGTCGTAGACACCCATCACGCGCAGGTCAACGGTTCCAGCAAGGCTGCCGGTGTTTTGCAGGTAGACCTCGAGGGTCATTTGCTGCCCGACCTCGGGCTGCGCAGGGTCAAAGCGCACCGTGCCGACGGTGAAGACCGCCTCTTCGTTGATCAGGTTGTATTGCGACGTGGCCTCATCGGAATTGCCGTTGATTGGGACCACGTTGCCTTCTGAGGTTGGACCGCCGCCAAGGATCGGCGAACCGGCCGAATCGGTGCCGTGAATCCAGAGAATGACGCGCACGCCGGCCATCTGAGCGGCCGAGGGCTCAACGGGGTCAGGCCAAAGGTCGATGCAGTCCGCCGAAGCATAGTACTCGCCGACACCTTTCACGAGCGTCACCGGGGTCGAAAGGGGGCCGGCGCCGAAGGCCTGACCGTAGACGGGCCAGGTCAGGCCCGTGCTTGGGTCGGCGTAGAATTGCCAGCGGATCTCCATCTCGTCCTCAAGCAGCTTCTCAGGCTCTTCGATGGTCACGACTGCGTCAACGCAGTGGAGCACCGAGGAGGGAAGCTCTTCGCCGAGGGCATCCTCGGTTCCGCCCTTGGTCAACTCCCAGCTGTTGCTGGCCACCTTAGGGGCGTTGAAGTCCACCTTGAGGGTGAACTCGGCGCAACCGTAGCCGTCAAAGTCACCACAATACGCGTCCGTGGCGTCGGTCGCTCCCGTGGGCATGTCGATGAGGCGGAAGGTGTAGACGAATTCGTTGGTCACCGGCGGTGCGGTGATGTTGAAGTCGAACACGCCACCGGTGAACGTCTCGGTCCACACCTCGCCATCGTATGGGATGTAGGCCTTGCCAGGTTCGCTGACCTTGGCCGCGGCCTGACGGGTGATTTCCATCGTGAGGGGGATCTCAGGCTGAATCGAGACACCGTTCGCCAAACCGGCCACGTAGGCGTAGCGGCCTTCGAAGCGGATGGTGTCACCAGGGCCGACGAAACCGACCTGAACGTCGTTGGTCACGGGTTCGGTCTGGTCGGAGATGTAGGGGATTTCCATGAGGCCAGCGTTGAGGTCCGCACGGAAATCGAGCCTCACGCCGTCGGCGTACATCCAATCTTGGAGGTGTCCGGAAAGACCGAGGTAATTCTGGATGACGTTGTCAAAGTCCTGAATGCTCACCTTTGGCGTGCTGGCACCGACGTGACCAGGAATGCCCCAAGCCAGCCGAACCGGGAGGTCGAGGTAGAAGGTGCTCTCGAAGGGATCGATGAGCGCCCCACCGTCCATGCGGCGCAGGCTCGGCGAGAGCTCGTCGTCGTCAACGATGGTCAGGTAAGGCGACGTGGTCCACGCCGTGCCGTTTCGCGGGTGGTAATTGATGACCATGTCTTCCGAGGAGGCCCCGTCGAGGTTCACGCGGATGGTGTCAAGGTCACGCCAGCCGTTGCCGTCCTGCGCCTCGACGATCACGTGGTAGGTGTTGCCTGCATAGATGGTCTTGTTCTCGAGGCCCTGGTAACCAGGGTCGGTCGATCGCATGAAGCGCAGACCACTGGCGTCCTCGATGTAGACGTTGTTGATGACCGGCGTCGCGGAACTCATTGACACGTAGGTCACGTAGTCGTTCTCGAAGCCGGCGGAACCGCCGTCGATGGAGTTGCCCGCGAGGTCAAAGCCCTCGATCCACACGCTGACCTTGCCAACGGGATCGCGCCCGAGGTTGGCTTCGTCGTTGAATTGCGCGATGTAGGAGGCGTTTGGTGCGCCACCGTCGCTGTTCAGGGTCACCATCGTGTATTCTTGGGGATCGGCTTCGCCGTCACCGTCGGTGTCGTGCTCGTACTCCACCCAAAGGTGCATGGTCATGGTCTCCGGCGGCGAGGGCAGGTCTTGCGCAATGAAGCGCATCTGCTGGGTTGCAGAAGGAATCACCCACGTATCGTCGTAGACACGGCGCCAGTTCTCCGGCAGGTCGGCCCCGCCAAGGAAGACCGACATCGAGAGGAGGTTGGGCTCGTAGGTGTCGATGGACAGGTTGAACGGCACCGCACAATCGTCGTCCGGTCGCAATTCAGCACCAGGACACAGCGTGTCGCCACCCCCGTAGCCGACCATGCGAACGCGGAGAATTTCGTCTCCAGCCGCGCCCTGACCAAGGTCGATTGGCCACGAAATATCGCCGCCGATGGGTCCACTGATGTTGTCGATCTCGATCCAGCCGATGGTGATGTTCCCGTCGATGTTGTCCACGGTCTGCTGTTCCAGCACGAGGTTGTAGGCCGAGGGATCGGGGGCGACGTCGAGGTCTTGCAAGCGGACGCTCATGTCGATGGTCATGTAGCGTGTGGAGACCGCAGCGTCGAGGTCCTGGACCTCAGCGTTGGCGTTGAGGACCTGCATGCTGGTGATGCTGGCGTCGTTCTCGATCGCGTTGCCTCCATTGGGGTCAAACAGGACCGCAGCGGGGAGGCCATCGACGCCGTTCGCACCGACGCTGAAGGCGTAGAGGCGCAGGGTGTCCGCGTCCTCCCACGCGGGATTCACGCGGAAGCGCCAGGTGATGTCCTTGCCCGCAGGGCTGGTGGTGTCCACCACGGTGGAGGTTTCCAAGGTCAGGTAATTGCCCGGGTCGGCGCGCTTCTCGAACCCTGTCACTTCGGACCAGGCCACCTCGACGGTCCCGGTGGAGGATTCGAACAGCAGCACGGCCTCAGCGAGCGTGGTGCCCGTGGCGCCGTTGACCGCGTGGGTGCTCGTCACCTCGTAGATTTCGCCCGAGGGGTAGAGGCCAACAGGGTTGCCGCTGACGGTCATTGTGCTGTCGTAGCCGGTCGCGGTGCTGACGCTGAGATCGGCAAAGCGCACAGCACCACCGTTGCTGGTGTACACCGCGAAGGGAATGTCCGCCGAACCCGTGCCTTGGGCCAGCGCCACGCCCTGATTCAGTTCGCGGTCGAAGCCGTCGGACTCGTCGAAGGTGCGCTCCCAATCGTACAGGATGTCGAGGTCACGGACCACAAGCGAACTGCCCGTCGAGGCGTTGAGGCTCTCAAGTTCGAAGCGGAAGGACACCCACTGGTTGCCGTAATCGTCCTCGAAGGCGAAGGGCACTTGCGGGTCGTTCAGGAGGTTGTTGATGGCGTCGGCCAAGCCAATTGGCGTCCCTCCAATGGTGGGCATGATGCGGGTCGCGTTCGGCATGGCGCCGAGGTCTTCGCTCAAACCACCAACGGCGAGCATGAGGTCGAAGCCCTCGCCTGCGTCGGTCGTGGAGTAAATCGTGTTCTGATCGAAGACGATGTCCGCGGCCGTGACGGTCGCACCGTAGGGCAGCACGAAGCCGCCGCCGACCGCCTGCGCGGCAAGGTTGAGCGTCATGGTTTTGCTGTCAACACCGGTGTGGACGTCGCCGATCTTCGCATTGTAGAACATGGTCTGACGGCCAAGCGCACCGAAGGCGGGCTGGTCAAAGGCCCAGTCGATGTCACCGTCGTTGGCCAGGTCCACGCGAACGTCGTTGGCGTGGTGACCAAAGCGGAGGTCAAACCAAATTTCTGAGACCCTGCAATCAAAGAAATTGTTCGCGGGGTCGAAGTTGAAACTGATTAAGGCCTCAAAGCCGAACATTGGACTGCTGAGTTGGTTCCACTGGTCCACAACAATGTCCTCAGGAAGGTCTTGCTCGGTGGTGGACAGCTGGATGTCTGGGGCTTCCGAACACTCTCGGTTGACGGTGGGCTTGATGGCCACGATGGGATGATCGAAGTTGATGCGCTCGATGGAAGGTGAGAATCCGGTGTCCACCAAGGTCGGCTGGTAGGCGTAGGGGCCGGCCATTGCGTTCCACGCACCTCCGTAGATTTCTGGATTGGCCAAGTCGGTCTGGTTGAATCCGGTTCCGATACGCGTTCCAATGTTGAACCCGTGCAGCACGGCCGTGGAAAGCCGATCTGGGCCGGAGTCGAAATTGAACATGAAGTCCAGTGACTTGTGGACGTTGGCGTCGATGTTCCACAACTCGATGATGTCCCCGGTCAAGCCCGACATCGGGTTGCCGTCGAGGTCGTTGACCAGCAGCCCGGTCTGGGTGTTGTAGACGTCCACGTTGAGGGTCCCCGTCTGGGTGGTTTCGAGCTCCATGTTGAGCAGCCCGTAGCCGTTGGGTTGCGGGTCTCCACCGTTCACCGAAGGAAGGAAACCACGGACTTTCATCCAGCCGTTCGCGGGGAGGAGTTGCCCCAAGCGAACGTTGTCGATATACCAGCCAGGCATGGTGTAGTTGGTCGGCGTGTTGCCGTTGCCGCCCACGTTGTTGTGCTCCATGACGAAGCGGAGTTGCACCCACTGACCCACGTAGTCGGTCAAATCGATGGCGATGTCTGCCCACCCGCTGGGGTTGTTGGTGCTCACGGACGTGCCACCGAGGGCGGATTGGGTCGAGCCGACACCTTGGCATCCGCTCTGGATTTGGCCCTGGTTGTTGCCCTTCGTGTACAGCCCGTTTCCAAAGCCAATGTTGGAAGAGTTGGCTTGGTCGACGGGAATGTAGCTGAACGCGTTGGGACCGCTGGTGTCGGGCGGGAAGAACTCGTCGTTGCGCTCTCGGATTTCGATGTACGCACAGTCGCGGTAGTACTTCTGAACGCCACCCGTTCCGGACTCGAGGTAGTTCAAGGCGTGGAAGGAGGAAAAGCGGAAGGTGGTTCCGCCCATCGCGGGATCGACGAAAATCGCAGGCGACAACAAACTGCTGTCGAACGCGTTTCCGTTGTTGTCGTCGCGGTAATCGTCGTCGAAGGGGTTGGTGCCCCAGCACATCTCGCCGGACTTGCAGCCGGTCGGGAGGATGCCGAGCGAGGATGAAATGCTGCCGTGACCCCACGACATCGGGCTCATGGGCGGCTGGGTGCCGTCGGTGAAGTTCTTGGTGGTGCCCTCAAAATCGCTGAGGAAACCGTTCGACGTCAGGCGAACAGGCGTGGCGTCCGACCCGTCCTCGAACTGGAAAGAGGACTTGGCCGAGAAAGAGGTCAGCTGCCCGTTCGCATCAGGACTCCACGTCTTCGGGAGGGTCTCGGTGTCGATCCTCACGAAAGCATCGTGCTCGGCCATGGCCGTGCCCACGGTCATCGAGGCCGACGTCACGGTCTCACCGGCGGGGAGCGTCACGGCCGCATCATCGAGGTCCAACCACGTCGCAGGATCCCGGACATCGACCACGGCCTCGGCATCTCCACCAGTAAATGTGGTGACGTTGATTGAGGACGCAAGAGGGACGAGAAGTAGCATGGCCATCATCAAGAGGGCGGGCAAGCGGCGGGGGGCATTTGCGTTCATGGCGACACCGGCGTCTCCGCGATAGCAAGCCTGCCTAAAAGAGTCCCCGTGAGGGTGCTTCGACGTGCCTCAGAGGGTCACGCTTACGCGCTGTGACCAAGCATGATGTGCGAGGTCCAACAAACCGCCCACGCGAGCCTCGCTTCGTTCGAGCCACTCCCGGTTCCCAACGGTGGTGGTGTGCTTGGGCCCAAGCGCATCACAGACCTCAGATCCGATGCTAAGATCGTAGGTGCCCAGCGCACGCGCCATGTCGGTGATGGCCGATTTGTCGAACCCGAGCAAGGGCCTGAGGATCTCGAGCGAGGTGGCTTCTTCGACAGCACCAAGATTGCCGAGGGTTTGGCTGGAGACCTGACCGAGGTTTTCTCCAGTCAAGATGTGGCTTGCACCGACGGCATTGGCGTGCAGCGTCGCCACGGTGTTGAAGACCCGCTTCATGTGGATGAAGTATTCTGAATGGCACCAGGATTCGGTGAACTTGGCCATGACCTCTGCAACAGGGACGATCACAAGCGTCGGATTGAGCCGAGTGCTCATGGCAGCACCAAGCGCGCCATCCATTGCTCGAAGGTGTTGCAAACTGGCGATGGTGCGTTCTTGCGCCTCGGGGCCAGTGACGGGCTCCATGCTGAAGTGCAGCGGCTGGAGGTCCCAACCGGCGCGCATGGCCCGCGCGGCCGCCACGGGAGAGTCGATGCCACCCGACATCAAGCCGACGCACACCCCCATGACCGCCAAGCCGAGGAAGTCACGTCAAGAGCCTTCCCCGATGGCGAGGCTTCATGACCGTCGGACGTGAGGGTCAACCGTGCAACCGTTTTCCGTTGAACCCGTGACCCTCATCGAGGAAGTGTTTCCTCAGGACACCAACGCCTACGACACGCTGTTCGGCGGACGGCTGCTCTCTTTGATGGACAAAGCAGGCGGCATCGCGTGTGCAAAATTCGCACATCGCGAATTCGTTACCATCTCGATCGACACGTTGACTTTCATCGCCCCAGCCCGCCAGGGCGACCTCCTCGAGGTGACCGGCCAAGTCGTGTTCACGTCCACCCACACCGCCTGCGTGAAGGTGACCGCTCAATCGATGAGCAAGTCGGACTGGGAACGCCGCCCCATCTGTGAGGGATACTTCTTCTTCGTCGCCATCGACTCCATGATGCGCCCCATCCCGATTCCTCAACTGACGCCAGAAGGCGAAGCCGCTGAACGTGAGTGGGCGCATGCTGAGGAACTCCGAGCGAACATGCTTCGCAACCGTGCGGCGTCCAAGGCTTGATGTGGAGCATCCCGAGGCCACCTCATGCCGGTCCTCAACATCGCGGCGGTGTGCACCGATGACCTTGCGCGGTTGATCGCCAAACCGAGCGACCAGCGTGACGTCCACACCTACGTCCACAAGGAAATGGGCGATTCAGGCGCCCGAATCCTCTCCATCATTCGTCCGGCCAAATATCCCGAGCGTCTGCGCCCGCTGCTGAACGCCCTTTCCGCCGCACGGGTGGGGCTCATCGAGGTGCAGGCCGTTGATGCTGCGCTTGGGGAAGCCCTCGTGGCCTTCGCCAGCGCAGGCCTGACGCGAGGGCTTGCCGTGATTCGTCCAGAGGACGGAGGTTGGATCGACGAGGACCAAGTCAAGGGCCTGTTCCAGCAGGCCGGCCTCGGGTCGTGGTCCTTTGAGCAGGAGGACGGCCCTCACCTCAGGGAGCGGTTCTACGCGTTGATGGACGATTTGGCAGAAGAGCTCGCAGAAGCCGCGCAACAACCGCTGGTCATCCCCATCGACCAGCACTTCAACGTCCGAGGCATCGGACTCGTCGCCATTGGATACGTCCAGGCGGGCACCGTTCAGCAGCACGACGAGCTCCTGCTCCTACCTGCCGAGGGCGGAGGCACGGCAAAGTCCCTGCAGGTGATGGACGATGACGTGCCGACGGCCACCGCCGGTGATCGCGTGGGCCTTGCGCTGCGCAACGCCCAGGAGGCGCACTTGACCGGTGGAACCCTCATTGTGCACCCACCGATCGACGACGCACGCACAGGCACGCATCGACCCCCCGCAATGGTCGCGCATGCACGCTCAACCGTCCACCTCACGCCATCCCCGTTTCAGCGCCGGACCTTGCAAACAGGAGACGTGATTCACCTTTCGGTCGATTTGCAGTTCATTGTCGGCAGGGTGACCGGCGCCGAAGCGAACGTCCTCACCGTCGAGTGGGACCATCCCGCGCTGATTCGTGCGCAATCTCCGCCTCAAGCCATCATCGCACAGCTCGATTCCAACCCACGCATCATCGGCTCAGGACGGCTGGAATTTGAGGCGTGATTCGGCGAAGGAAAGCGCCCCTTGCAACCTCGACACGACCGAGGAAGGATGAGGGAGCATTCATATTCCTCTCCGCCAAGTGCGCGCGGATGGGAGAAATCGTGCCGGCGTCTGCCGGCCCGATGCAGGTGGACCGTGAGGTCCTCGACGGACTGCATCTGGCCGGGATGCGAGGAAGGGTGTCCGTGGAGGTCGATCCTTCCGCTCTCCTCATCCGGGCCAAGGAAGGGAAAACCACAACCCTTCCTCTGTCGTCCATCAGCACGTTCAATCATCATCAAACACACCTGATGCCGCCGTACAGCCACCTGTTTGGCCTCATCCTCATCGGCATGGCGGGCTGGACCATCGAAATGATCGCCGTACGAAATGTGGTCATGGCCGTTGGGTGCGTCCTTGTGGCGGCATGGGCGCTCACGCGCCGCCCAACGCTGACGGTGGACCTGCACAACGGCGAATGCCACGTGATTACCGGTGCTGATGGGAAACTGATGATGCTCGCTTACCTGATGGGACGGCTCATGGCGGGCATGCCGCTTGCGGAAGCACGCGTAGGCTTCGACGACCTCATGCAACCCCGCTCGACACCAGAAGCACTGGTGGTCCCGACGCCAATCACCGGCCTCCTCGAGGGAGAAGTCGTCCCACGGGCCGCCCCAGACGAAGCCATCATGGCCGACTTCTTTGACGAGCCCGCAACGCCAGCGCCAAGCTTTGCATCTCCTGCTCCTGCGGTCAACATCACCATTGAGGACCGCCGGGCGCCCATGCAATCCGACGCCTACCTCGCACCGGTCCATGTCCCCATGCCGGTGACCCCTCCACGCGACGGCCTGCATGCCCGAGCGCAACAGATGATGATCGAGCAGCGCGAGGAGCTGCCGTGTCCTTCACACGAGGCCCTTCATCCTCGAACACCCGTCGACCGCGAGGAAGCGCAACAAGCACGTGAGGAGGCGGGTTCTCCTTTCGCGGTGAGAGGAACCGGCTGGCAAGCCGTGCATCAGGAACAGCGTGCCCTGCCCGCGCCTCGAATTGAGGCCCCGCTTCCTGCCTTCGATGCCGGCGCCGAGCCGTATCTTCCCAGCTTCGTCGGCCCAACGGGCGATTCACGGCCTGCCCCCGCGCCTGAGGCCGCGCCCATGTTCTCCGTCATGGGGTTGCAAGAGCAGATGCCAGCCGCGGCACCCGTCGAGATGGCACCTGAGCCACCTGCTCCGCCCGTACGCGGTATTGTCGGCACCTCACGCCGTTCGGAAGGTGAGCGAACCGTTGCTCCCGCGGGACGACCGGTCAACCTGCAACCGAAGACCGATACCGTCGCGCCTCGTCACCTCATTCCACGGCCCGCAAGCGGAGTTCGCCCGCGGCGGCGAGCCCTCGGTGGGCTCTTCGACGCCGCCCTCCGACCACCAGCGCCCTCACCGCAGGAGCAGGACTATGCCGCCATGTACGGCGACGAGGACGGACAGGCCGTCGCTGCCGAGGACGTTCAGCCGATGAGCACCTGGCAGCACACCCGTCTGCGAACCGACGCCTCGTCGCAAGCGATCGTCGACGAGCACACCCGCGTTCATGCCGGCTCCAGCGGTGGAGAACGCGTCGACGATCGACTGCGCGACTTGCTCGACGACATCTCGGTTGCTCCGCTTCCGGCTTCTGAGGAAACCCTGACCGGAGAGCGTCAAGGGCAAATTGCTTCATCGTTCAGCGACATGATTGAGGTTCACGCCGAGCCTGCGTCGGCCCGTCCGTACATGGACCTGGACCGGCTTGACGGTTGATCATCGCGTCAAGTCCCTCAGGGCCGACAGCCGCTGATCCCGATCGTTTTGCTCCATGGCCACAAGGCCGCTCACGCCAAGGCCTTGCAGGGTGAAGCTCGCCACCACGGCCGCTTGCTCGAGCCCAATCCGCAACTCCTCTCGTCCCACAGGGCCCTCTCCCTTGGAGAGGTGAGCAGCCAATGTACCGGCGAAACTGTCCCCGCACCCAGTGGGGTCCACAAGACCGGGCGATGGCACGGATGGGACGTGAAGCAAGCCGCTTTCGTGCAGGGCAAGCACGCCGTGCTCACCTCGCTTGACCACCAAAATCGCCCCAGGCTGCAGTTCGCCGTGAAGCCATTGCGCAGCGCGGACGAGGTTCGCGTCCTCAGCGAGCATCCGCACCTCGCCATCGTTGAGCACCACGAGGTCAACCCGACGAAGCACGTCAATGAGGAGTTTTCGCGCAATGTCGATCCAGAGGTTCATCGAATCCAGCATGCGCAGCCGAGTGGGTGTGCACTGATCCAAGACCTTGCTCTGAAGCGCGGGATGGAGGTTGGCGCAGAACAGCACGCTCGGTGCGGTCCATGCTGCTGGAACCTCAGGATCAAAGGCTTCGAACACGTTGAGCTCCGTGTTCAGAGTTGACGCTTCACCCATCGCGCCGGAATACTCGCCTTCCCAATGGAAGGTGCGCCCTTCTGCGGTCACGACGCCGTCCAGGTGAAGGCCGGCGCTGGCAAGCAAAGCACGGTCCTCATCGCGAAAGTCCTCGCCAACCACGCCCACGAGGCCACAGGAAGCACCGTTTGCGGCAGAGGCCAGTCCGGCATAGGTGGCCGAGCCACCCAAGAGCCGCTCGCCTTGTGCGGCGGGTGTTTGAATCGAATCGTAGGCGAGGCTACCGACCACCATGACGTCCATGAGGCGCGGCTGGCCTTCCGAATGAAGAACCCTTGTCATCGACGACGCTCGGTCACCATCGTGCGTCGCGTGCCGGAGGCGACGTCGATGATTTCGCTGGTGGTGACCGTGCGGTGGTCGTCCATGACCACACCTGGGAGATAGCCATCGCACACGCCAGCAGCGATGAAGACCGCGTCCTTGGACGCACAGAGGTCTTCGGCTTCCCATCGACGGTCGAGGTCATCGCCCACCATCGTTGCCGCTCGGGCGGCTTCCTCGTCGTTGCGGAGCACGAGGCGACCTTGGAACACACCACCAAGTCCGCGGATGGCCGCTGCGGTGATGACGCCCTCCGGCGCCGCACCGATGCCCAACAACAGGTCGAACGGGCCGTCATCTCGGGCAGCCCAGATGGCCGCGCTGACGTCACCGTCGGACATCAATTCGAGCTGTGCGCCCGCTTCCTTCACCTCGCGGATGAGGTCGGCGTGCCGGTCGCGGTCAAGGGCGACGACGCGAACGTCGGAGACCTCCCGGTCAAGGGCATGCGCGGCCTGCTCGAGGTTCCAGGCCACCTCACCGTCGAGATCGACATGGCCGGCGAGGGCTGGGCCTGCGGCAATCTTGTCCATGTAGCAGTCCGGAGCGTGCAGCAGCGCGCCACGAGGTGCAGCAGCAAGCACGGCGATGGAGTTGGGCAGGTTGTCCGCACAGTTGTTGGTGCATTCCAACGGGTCCACGGCGATGTCGAGTTGCAAAGCGCCTTCGCGGCCGACCTCTGCGCCGATCGGCTCACCGATGTAGAGCATGGGGGCATCGTCACGCTCGCCTTCGCCAATGGCGACACGCCCGTCGAAGGGCGCGTGGTCGAAGGAGCGGCGCATCGCTTCCACGGCGGCGCCGTCGGCTGCGTCCTTGTCGCCAAGACCACGCCATTCAGCGCTTGCGAGCGCCGCCATATCGACGGCTTCGAGCAGGTGGGGCCAGACGTCGCCGACGCGCATGGTCCGCGAACGAAAGAGGGGTGATGAACACACCGGAACACAACTCAGGCCGTGCCCTTGTGCTTCTCGAGGACCCGCACACCGTCGATCTGCGCCGCGGGGTACTGCCCTGATCCGTCTTTTTCAAGCGACTTGACCATGTCAAACGCGCAGAGCAAACCCGCGGTGACGCCGGCCAAGGCCTCCATTTCGATCCCGGTCCGGTAATGCGCGCCGACCTCAACCTCGCAACCGAGGCGCGTGCTTTCCACGTGCCATCGCACCTTGCATGACTCGATGGGCACGGGATGGCAGTGCGGAATCATGCGCGGCGTGTCCTTCACCGCCTGGATGGCGGCGATGGTCGACGCTTCCCTCACGTCGCCCTTGGCGACGCGTCCCTCGACGATGGCCGCGAGGGTCTCGGGCCGCAGCGTCACCCAGCCTTCGGCCACCGCTCGACGGTCCACGGCCGGTTTCCGACCGATGTCAACGATGCCCTCAATTTCAACCGAGTCCTGCTTTCCACGTGGCTCCATGGTCGGTCACCTCCTTCTTCCACAGGGGGGCCTGCTGCTTGAGTTCATCGATGAGCCATCGGCAGGCCTCGAAAGCAGGTCCACGGTGGGCAGAACCCACGTGGATGGCGACAATAGGTTCCTCGGGCTCGACGCTGCCAATGCGGTGCGCGATGGCCACGGCCCGAAGGCCGTGGGTTTCGCCGGCTTGCGCGGCAAGGTCGTGCAGCACCTTCGGCAACTGTTCTTGCCACGCGTCGAACTCCAATCGGAGCACCTTTGCGTCACCTTCTGTGCCTCGCGTCAGGCCAACGAAACTGACCACAGCGCCCACGCCGTCCACGGGCATGCGTTTGAGCAAGGCATCAGGCTCGAGACGTGAGGAGGGGGTGTCCACGATCACCTCGAAGGGGGTGGACATGAACGACGCTCAGGCAGCGCATCCTTCAAACCCTCCGCGCCGATGTCTGGTCATGGAAGGCGACGGCCCCGTCACCGTGATGGGTGCCGGGCTCTCGGGCTTGGCCGCCGCCACCCTGCTCGCCCGGGCGGGCTGCGACGTCCACGTCCACGACATACGCGCTGATTCAGGTGCGCGATTTGACGGCGACTTCCAGGCGCTGGAAAATTGGAGCATGGATGCGGATTTCTTCGACCAACTTGAATCGTGGGGCTTTGATTCCACTTCGTTCAAATCCACCTCCTTTTCCGTGGTGGACCTCATCCATCCAGACGATGAGGTCACCCAAGCAAAAACCGACGGTGTGGCCTACCGCATCGTCGAGCGAGGGACCTCCGACCACACCATCGACCAGGCCTTCAAGCGGATGGCCATCGAGGCCGGTGCAACCTTGCACTACAAGTCACGGATTGACGAGAAAGACGCGGACATTGTGGCCTGCGGTCCAAAGGATACCTCTGCGCTGGCTCTTGGCGAGATTTTCCGGACCAGTCACCCAAACCACATCGCGTTCCAATTGAACGACAAACTCGCTCCCGGCGCCTACAGTTACCTCATCATCATCGACGGCGTTGGCCTCATCTGCACCTGCCTCTGGCGCAAGCAAAAGAAGAGCGAGCGCTTCCTGAACGAGTGCATTGCCACCTACCAGCGGCTCTACCCAGACATCGACATGGAACCGATCAAGCGCGTCGGCGGGAAGGGTGATTTCACGCTCAACGGCTTCTACACCGTCCCTGAAACGGGTCAGCACTTTGTCGGTGAATCCGGGGGCCTTCAGGACTTCATGTGGGGGTTCGGAATGCGCATGGCCGTATGGTCGGGCGTGTTGGCGGCTCAGGAGATGCTTGGTGGTCCATCGTACGACAAGGAAGTCCGACGGCAACTCCTGCCCTACGTGCAGACCAGCGTGGCGAACCGCTGGCTGATGAACAGGGTTAGCGACCGCATGTTCAAGCGCATGTGCGTGCGCTGGATGAAGGACCAAGATCGGTCTGGTGACGGCCTGCGATGGATCGGTCGCCTCTTCCGTCCGAGCCTGCTGAAGCGATTTGTGTATGCAACGACCTCCCCGTTCATGCTTGAACGGGGCAGCGGGCCAACGAAACCGAAGCGTCTGCCCTTCCGCGCGGCCAAGCCCCGGGACACATGGGAACAGAGTGAGGCTGCGCTGGCCGTGAAGGCACGGTGGGAGGCCGCGCGTCGCAGCGGCGGCCACACCTCCTTTGAAAGCCGAGATGGGGAAGCTCACGAAACCGAAGCGACCCTCGCCTGAGCCGCTGCGGTTGCTTCATTAGCGCCCTTCCATTGGGCGGGTCATGTCCGACCTCTACGGCCTGACCTTCGAAGCGATGCCCAACAACCTCGTGAACTACGGCACCACCGACAACGGCATTGCCGTCATCGAACTCGCCTCCGACTCCGGTGGCGAGCCCCTTCAGGGCGACGCGACCGCGGTGAACACCTACACCCACGGCATGTTCCGTGATTTCGACGACGCCATCATCCGCGCCCGCTTTGACGACAAGGTCACTGCCATCGTCATCACCGGCGCCGGTGAGAAGTTCTTCTCCGCCGGTGCGTCCATCAAGATGCTCAACAGCGTCTCGCCCGGCTTCAAGTACAATTTCTGCCTTCACGCCAACGAAACCCTGTCCCGCCTGGAGCAGACGCCGAAAATCGTCATCGCGGCCATCAACGGCCACGCTGTCGGCGGCGGTCTCGAAATCGCCATGGCCGCGGACATCCGCATCGCCCGCAAGAACAGCGGCAAAGTCGGCTTGCCCGAGATCAACCTCGGCGTGCTCGCCGGAACCGGCGGCACCGCTCGCTTGACCCGCCTCATCGGCAAGGCCAAGGCCCTCGAGATGATGGTGACCGGCGAACTCATGTCCTTCGAGGACGCCAAGAACCACACCCTGATCAACCAAATTTGGGAAGGCAACGCGACCGAATTCCGCGAGATGATGCTCGACTGGGTCAGCGCTCAATTCACCCTGCCCAACAAGGCCGCGAAGGCCGTGGGCAACATCAAGCGCTCCTGCCAGACCGGCCCTGAGATCCCCTTCGAGTACCACCTCGCGCTCGAGCGTGAACTCCAGGCGGCCCTCTTCTTCAGCGATGACGCCAAGGAAGGCATCGCGGCCTACGTCGAGAAGCGCATCCCCTCCTTCACCGGTCAGTGAAGGGGAAGGACGCAACGATTTGCCGCCGCCGCGGCAGGGCGTCAGCTGTACCGACTGAGGTACCAAAACAAGCCACTGCGCTCGTATCGTCCAGAAACACCCAACGGAGCGTTGAAGTTCCGTCACGGCGAGGCACCACCATGGACCCCAGCGATGTGATGGTGCCCGCCGACGTGCCCGACGAACTCATCGACACCTACGTCGAGAATTACCTCAACGCCACCGCAGGTACGGGTTCGATGAACCTCTTCGCGTGCGACCAGAAGATCGAACACCTCAACGACGACTTCTACGGCGAAGGCATCCCGCTGACCTCCAACGACCCTGCGCACTTGTTCGAAATCGGTGACCTCTCCTTCGCCGAAGGCACGCTCGGCGTGCTCGCCGGTCAACTCGGCCTCATCGCACAATACGCTCGAGACGCACCTGACCTTCCGTATCTGGTCAAGCTCAACTCAAAGACGAACCTCGTCAAGACGGCCCAGCGAGACCCCGTGAGCATGGCGATGTGGGACATGGACGACGTGATGTCCTTGGTCCACAACGGCATCAACGTCGTGGGCATCGGCTACACGGTCTACCTCGGCAGCGAGCACGAACATGAGATGCTCACCGAAGCGGCCACCTTCATCCGCCAAGCGCACGAACTTGGGATGCTCGCCGTGGTCTGGATGTACCCCCGTGGCCAGGCCGTCGCCGACGAAAAGGACCCGCAGCTGATCGCCGGCGCAGCCGGTGTCGCCGCCTGCATTGGTGCGGACTTTGCGAAGGTGAATTACCCGCGCGCCTTCGAGGGCATGACCGCTCCAGAGAGCCTCGGCATCGCCGTCGAAGCGGCCGGCCGTACCGGCATCATCTGCTCCGGTGGAGGCTCCATGCCGCCCAAGGAGTTCCTCCAGCGTTTGCACGACCAGATTCACGTGTCCGGGTGCCGCGGCGCCGCCACGGGTCGGAACATCCACCAGAAGGGGACCGAGGAAGCCGTGCGCATGGCGGCGGCCTGCCACGCCATCATCTGCGAAGATGCGTCCGTTGAGGACGCCTTGGCCATCTACCAAGGCTGAACTCACCGTTGTGGCTCGACGTCACACGAGCATCCTATACATCCAGTGCGCTGACCCCTTCGGGGGTAAGCCGCCATGGCGCGCGGCGGTTCGCCGACGTTTTCTCCACGAAGGTTCGAGCAAACAAGTGGGTCATGTGATGATGCAGCAGTTGGCGGGAGAGGTGCAAACGCTCCCGTAACTCAGAGGTGGTCAGACCGAGGGCCCCGGCATCGGCCAGCGCGTGCAAGATGGCCAGCCGTGTCCCAACCAAGGGTGATTCGATGTTGGGAATGGACTGTGGATTCACGTGCGCGGCCGCGTACCTGCGCATCCTTCCATCCCTCCACGAGATGATGGCTCCGTCTCGTTCAAGGGCGTGCAAATGATGGGCCATGACGCCATTGGCCAGGCCAAGTGCATCCTTGATGGCAGAAAAATGGATGCCGGCGTTGGCTTCCACAAAGCCAAGCAACCGTCCTCGGTTCAGGTTGTCCTCGCGTGCTTTTCGCGCCATCAAAGGCGTGACAAGGGCCATCAAGAGCGCGACCTTCACGGCGCCAGAAACGCCAGAACCAAAGAGCAGCAGGCCCAGAAGTCCAAAGCCAAGCCCATACATCACACCACGCGAAGTGACAGTACCGGCTTCTGGCTCCAGCGTGGCATCGTCCTCCTCTTCAGCAGGAGCTTGATCGAAAGACGCCTCTTCTTCCGGTTCTGCCCCTGCAGGTCCAACATCTTCAGCGTCCGGGGACGGATCCAATCCCTCAGGAGTGGAGGTAGGCGTGGGAGGAGCGATGGAGCCAAGCACCAAGCAGGCGAGGGAGATGAGCACCAAAACCCGGACCGTCCAACTGCCGTTCACAAACCGGACTGGGAGGAATCACACTTGACCACGTTGGTAACGTGATTTGACGGTCGTTCGTCACCAAGCCTCGCGGCCTGGCCGAGGGTTCAGCACGCCAGCGTGGGCATCACTCGGGGAGAGGTCCGAGGGTGAAGCCACCCTCTTCGTTGAGGATGATGGGCTGCCCTTCCGTCCATTCGGGGCAGTGTTCGGCGACCCAGTTGCGGGTGGCCCATTCACAGATGTCGTAGCCGCCAGAGAGGATCCCAGAGCGCTTGATGTAACCGACCTTGACGATGTCTTTGTCCTTCGAGAGCACGTTGCCGAGCTGTTGGCTGGTGGTGCCGTGACGCATGGTGCTGTTGATGTGTTCCAGGATCTCAGCGGTGTTGCGCGGGCGGTCGCCTAGGAACTTCTTGATCTTCTCTCGGATGCGGACGGTCTTCATGCTCTCAGTCTCCACGGCCCCGGTCATCCGAGGCCTTGACTCACAGGGACGCGGACGCCTATATCATATTAGCGACTGAAGTGGTTCCATTGTTACACGGAACTACGCATTCTGATGCAAGAAAGGGAGGCCTCTCCGCTGGAAAATGCACTATCCGAGGATTCTCCATTGGAAATATGTAACACCATGTAACAAAACAAGGGATTAGAGGTTGTCTTCATTAATCACCCCCTAGTCTCAGGGATTGGAGCAGACACATGGCAACTTCACGCATCCGCAGCGGGTATCAACGCAGGATCCTCGACGAACTGCTCGATGGGCCTGCGACCGTGACCGCCCTTGCGGCACGGTTGAGCCTCGCAACGTCGCACACGTCCTCCACCCTCCGCACCTTGCGACAACAAGGACTCGTCACTCGCGATGAGCGAGAGGGTGTACGTGGAGCACCCCACCACTTGAGCCCTCAAGGGCTGATTCGCCTGCAGGAGGACGCCCTTGAGCGCCTGCGGGACGCCACGAGGGCCTCGCGACCAGAAGGGACCAACGTCCTCTTGACGCGCGATGGACCGCTCGTGGTGCTTGCTTACGGAGAACGCATCCCTTCAGACCTGATTTGGTTGCCTCCCCGCCGCTTGAGCGTCGAGGGGGCGCCGCTGTTGTCTTCCAGTGGAAACGCACGGGGGGGCGCCTGGTGCGCAGTGCGAAGCGCCCCGCAGTGGTTCGACCTGGACACCTTGGAGCCCTGTGAACCCCCACCTCCAGAAATGCCCCTCGGCGACATCCGCACGTGGACACAAGATGGGCGACGGCTGGCTTTGGTTCGAGCGCGGGTGATGAGCGGGCAAGACCGGTGGACGATGCCGCCCGGGACATGGTTTGAGACCGAAGCAGCCGACGAGAACCCACCTGCAGCCCTGAACCGAAGCGAAGTGAACCTTGGCACGGTCCAAGGCACGGAGGTGCCCTGCAGGCCTTCCACGCCCATCCTTGGCCAACTTGGCGAAGCATGGCGGCGTGAATCGTTGCTGGGCGGCCAAAAGGGCCTGATTGTGCTTCGATCTTCCCGTCCAGCCGCAATGGCAGAGCGCCCTGTGTCCCTGCTCCATCTTTGGATGCGCCACAGGCACCCCCGTTTGCGAGGCGCCGAATTGGACCGACGGACCCAGAGGTTGCTTGAACGCCTGCGTGGCGATCGTCGCGGACGGCCGAGTGCTGTGGCTCACGCAGCGCTGGCGGCTTTTGGACCGAGCACGTGGGTCGAACACGAGACCACCTTCCACGAACTGGCTCGAACCAACGAGGAAGGGGCACGCGCCATCTGGGAATGGGCCCTTGAGCATGCGAAGGGGGCCGTCCAAGGCGAATGGACCCTCGGCGCCACCCACAAGAAGCTCCTCAAGCGCGTTATTGCGGACGGGCGATGCCAGCTTCTACTCGCCGGTGATGCGCGCTTGCGTGAGCACAAACAAGGCACGTGGTTGGTGGACACCAAAGGCGAGCGCTGGGTTCACCTGAACGAAGTCACGCGTCTCCGGCTGACCAGGGACCAGCAGCAGTCGCCAAACCAAGCGTTGTGGCAAGGGCCCATACCGACCTCAGCTGCTGCTTTGTTGACGGGTAAACGCACAACCCTCAGCGAGGCAGCCCCGCGAAACGAAACGGACGCGGAACGGGAGATGAGACGCGCGCTATCTGCGTGGCCTGATGGGAACGACGATCTCGCAGACACGCTTGAGCACGAACACCCGCTTGCAGCATGGATTGCATCAAGCGAGGAGGAACGTGGGCGCCGGTGGCGCCGCATCGGTGAACGCGTCCCAGACGCGTGGGTGGGCCTACACGCCCCGCAGAACGCATCGGATGAATGGTTGAGCGAGGCTGCGAATCGAGCAGCATTTGAGGAGCGAGAAGCGTACGCACTGGAACTCGCCCGTCGCTACGAACAGCAACCACGCCCCCGCCCCACAGCGCCCCTGCCTCAGCCTGTGGCAAGCACGGCGCGCTTGTTGACCTTGCGTGATGGGCAGGCCCCGGAGGCCTCAGACGTCAGCACGTGGGCCGACGACCCCCTGCATTTTGCAGCCCTGCTTCCAAGAATATGGGATGCCCTCGAACCTGTGGGGGGAAACGTCACCAACGCACGATTACAGACGTGGCATGACTGGGTGATGGCGCCGAGCGCACCCCCGAGCATCGACGTCATCGTCCGGAGGTGTGAGGATCTCCCGCACGAATGGTGGGCGCCTTGGTTGCCAGAATGGCTTCCCTACTTGCTTGCTTCGGCACGCGGACGACGATGGTTGTCGAACTGCAACATCGCGTGGCCCGTGGTGGTCGCCACCATGGACGGCGATGGACCCCCCGGCCTTGCTCCGCCAACACCGGCCTTGAGTTTCGAAGGCCGTGACCTTTCAGACGTCCATCTGGTGGAAGAAAAACAGAGCACAGCGGCCCTCTTTGATGTGGCAGAGGGCGTCATGGCCGCGCAAGAAGGGCGGCCGACGCCCGTTGGCCGGACCCACCCAGAGGCATGTTGGCTGGTCTCGCCTCCACACACATGGCCGACGTTCGTCGGTTTGGGCCCTTCGGACGGGCTTGTCGGGGTGGCGCTGAGCAAGCGACGTCTTGATAGGTGAACCGCCTGAGGCCGGCTCGCCACACCTGCAACATCGGGCCGAGCCACTGTGCAAACAGGCGATGACGTTCGATACCAAGGCCGTGGCCCGCTTCGAAGACCGCTGTGACCCTCGGGGATGATCAGCGGAGCAACAGCGGTACCGTGATCGGACATGGGTCCTCGGACGACGAACGGATGACTCCGAGCCAACCAACCGATTGCACAGACAACCCCTGCACATGGGTCAGGCCCCGGAGCTGTGAGGTGATGATGCGGGCCGTTCGTGCGGGGGGACAGACCCCCTCTTTCTCACCAAGTGCCGCCGATGCCCTGAAGGGCTCTGCGCCGCGCCTCGATGCATGACCTCCAAAGGAGGGCACAGGCGTTGCCTCCTTGGTGGAACCTTCGACCGATTGCACGACGGCCACAAGGACCTCCTGCACGCCGGGTTGGAATCTGCTTCCCATTTGGAAGTGCACGTGACCACAGACAACATGGCCCTCGCCAAGGACCACCGGATTCAACCGATGGAAGACCGCATGGCCGCCGTGGAGGCTGCGCTTCGCGAGGTGAGGGGCACGGGATGGAGCCTGCACATGCTGGAGGACGCCTTCGGACCTGCGCCGACGCACCCTACAGCGGATGCGTTGGTGGTCAGTCCCGAAACGCGGACGAGTGGAGAGGCCATCAACCGAAAACGCCTCGATGCAGGGCTGGCGCCCTTGACGCTCATCGTGGTTGCACATAGGAAGAACGCTGCAGGCACGATCCTTTCCTCGACCGCCATTCGAAACGGTAGCATGGACCCCACGGGCGCATCCTGGATCAACGATGCATGGCGCACGCAGGTCATGGCGATGAGCCCCGCCGCGGAGACGCACCTCAAGACGCCTTCAGGAACCCCGTACAAGGGCCCAGAGGAGAATCCGGAGGTGGCCATGTCCGTGGTCTTGGACGACCTGTCCTCGCTGGATGGCCCCCTCATCGCCGTTGGGGATGTGACCGCTCGGGTCATGCTCGAACTTGACACCGTGCCGGACCTCGCCCTGATCGACGGGCAAACGAAACGTATGGCTCTGAATGAGGACGAAACCGTCGACGCATCTCACTTCCCAGTACAGATGGCCGCGTCCTCACCGGCGGGGCTGCTGACCCCGAACTTGCTCGAACAACTCGAACACGCCCTCCGTGCGGAGGAGGCGTGCCTGTTAACGGTGGACGGCGAGGAGGACATGGCGCCGTTGTACCTTCACCTGCTGGCCCCGTTGGGGGCCGTCATCGTGTTCGGCATGCCGGGTTGGGGCCTGATGGTCCAGCGCACCAGCCTTGCCATGAAGGAGCGATGCAGAACCATCCTCAACGCCTTTGAGGTGCGATGATGAACGAGGATGCACCGCTTGTCACGGTCACCGTTTGCGTACGCAACGGCGTGGATTGGGTCGAAGGGTGCATGCAATCCCTGCTGGAGCAAACGTGGCGGCCTCTGGAGATCGTCGCCGTCGACGACGGGTCGTCCGACGGTTCTGACGAACGCCTCCAGGCCTTCCATGACCCAGACGGCGAGGTCCCCGTCCGCGTTCTTCGTCGCCCAGCCGAAGGCTTGGCGGCCGCCCGAAACGCTGCTGCTCAAGCAGCGAGGGGGACCTGGATCGCCATCACGGACATTGACGTTCGGCCCATGCCGGATTGGATTGAAGCACTCATGGCCGCGCGGAATGGCCTCGAAAACGAAGACGTCATGGCGGTCACAGGCCGCACCATCTTCGAAGAAGGAGACGATCTTGTCTCTCGATTGCGCTCCATCGAAATCGAACGGAAGTACCGAAGCCGTCCGCGGCGAACGAGCCTCGCCAACGGACCATGTTCCATGTTCAAGGCGGACGCGCTGCACGAGGTCGGTGGTTTCGATCCTGCCTGGTACCATGCCGAAGACATGGAGGTCAGCCTCAACATGGTCGCAGCAGGCGGTACCATCGTCTACACACCCGAGGCCATGGTGCGCCACGTTCCCGAGGAAGGGCGTCAGCGCTTTGCCGCAAAGCGACGCAGGGATGCTCGCGCCCATGTTCGTATTGCGCGTCGATGGCCTCGACGGGCCAGAAAGGGCATGCGGTTTGATTTCCTTGGCACGCCGCTTCTGGTGTTGGCCATGATGCCGCTCCGCTTGGCGTCGTGGGCGAGCTTCCTTGCTGCGCTGGGTCCGGCCGTGGTGTGGTGGGCGCAGAAGGGCACGGTCGGCATCCTGCCGCCTGACCTCGCGGCACCATTCGCGATCGCCGCCCTGTTCTGGGCGGGCGCGGTGCTCCTTTCGGAAGCGACCATGTGGTTCAGTGCACTCGGTGCCGTCACGCGAGAAGTCCTTTCGGATGTGCGACGCAGGAAACGCCTCACCTGGTTGCTTTCACGCCAGTCGTACGCGCTCAGGATGCTGGTACTGAGCTGGTCCTGGGCGCTGTGGCGTGGACTGATGCTCGGAGGATGGGATGCGCTCACTGGCCGAAACGGCCACCGGCGTCGCTAGTCACGCTTCAGATTCGCTCATGGCGAGGGCACGCAAGGCAAACCCGAAGGCCACGAGCACCGCGCTGACCGCGTACACGCCTGGGTCAAACCAGTTGGTGTGCATGATGCCGCGAGCCACGTAAAACAGGAACCCGATCAGAAGGCACCATGCCCCAACGGTGTGGGTCAGGCCATCGGAAGCCGAACCAAGGGCGCGCCAGGTGGAGTTGTCCACGAGGCTGCGGAAGAACCCAGCAACGCTCCCGTCTTCGTTGGCGATGGACCGGAAGCCGAGGGCGACAAGGCCGCCGCAGAGGGCGATGAACACAAGATCGCTGGCGACGAAAGCGGGCGCGGTGGCGTGGGCTTCGAAGGCTTCGTTCAGTCGGCCCATGCTGAGCACGCCAGCCCACGAAATGCGTTGGGTAGGATGCGCCATGCCAACGAGGTTGAGGAAGGCGAGGAGCAGGCCCCAAGCCCCGAGGCCGACGAACCAACGGGCGGTCGAGGAGGAGGGTTCGATGACCATCTGGACGAGGCCGCGGCCTTCGCTGGACGTCTCGGTCATGTCGCTCGCCACCTGCCCTCTTGTTATAACGGCGTCGCAGTCAACGACGTGGCTCACAGCCTGCTCTGATGACGGTACTTGGACGAGAAGATGGGTTCCAAATCAGGCTCAGAAGCTTGGATGATGGCCGCGGCATCGACGTTCGGGGGGAGGCTCGAATGGATCTCCTTCGTCCTCCCGTAGCGACCGCGGCTGACGGTGCGGGCGGTGATGAGGCCAAGCATGTCGAGGTTTGAGATGAGCATGGAAACCCGTCGGGCGGTGAGGGGCGTTTTGCCCACATGGTGGCAGGCCTGATCGTAGACGTCGTACACCTCACCAGTCTGCACACCTCGGGCACCGGTGCGCTCGGTGAGCAGCACCGCAGAAAGGACGAGTTTCTGTTGCGTCGGCAGCGAACGAACGACGGGAGTGATTTGGTCCGCTTCGATCTGGGATTGTGCCGTTCGAACGTGGCGGATGGCCACCGTGTTGGTGCCTTCATGCTCCGCCTTTTCTGCCGAGACGCGGAGCAGATCCAACGCGCAACGGGCATCGCCATGCTCTTGCGCGGCAAGGGCGGCGCACAGGCCAATCACGCCGTCTTCCAAGGCCTCTGGATGGAGGGCGCTCGAGGAGCGCTGAACGAGGATGTCGCGGAGTTGATCCGCATCGTAGGGGTTGAACACGACGTCCTGCTGACCGAGGCGGGACCGGACACGAGGATCAAGGAAATCCGTGAACTTCAGGTCGTTTGAGATGCCGATGACGCAGCATCGAGCCGACTTCAGGGAACTGTTGAGGTTGGTGAGGTTGTAGAGGAGATCGTCGCCAGCCTTGCGAACGAGGTGGTCGATTTCGTCCAGGACGAGGATGTAGACGCCCGCTCGCTTCTCCATACGACGAACGAGTTCGCCAAGCACCCGGTCGGTCGGCCAGCCCGTGAAGGGGATTTCATCGACCTCATGGGCTTCCAGCATGGAGTTTCCAAGGTGCGTCAAGACGCGGTACTGGGTGTCGATTTGTCGGCAGTTGACGGTGATGGCAAACACGTCTCGATCGACCTGTCGTCCCTTCTCCACGAGTTGGTTGCAGACAAAGGAGGTCACGGCCGTCTTCCCGGCTCCCGTTACGCCATACAGGATCATGTTGGAGGGAATTTGTCCGTTGAGCGCTTCAACGAGGTTGAAGGTCAGTTGCTCAATTTCCCTGTCCCTATGGGGCAAGGTGGTGGGCTGATGGCTGTGGCGAAGATGCTCCTTGTTGCGGAACAACGTGGCCCTGCCGAGGGCCTTGTCGAAGATGTTCCCACTCATTGGGAGCACCCCTTCATAGCGTGTTCCCCGGGAATCGCGGAGGCCACGCACAGCATGTCTCACGTGAGTCCGAGTCCCCCTCATAAGCCTGCCCACCGGGAGGAAAATGAAACCAACATCAGCCCATCATTTGACCGTTTATATGCCCCCAATTGGAGGGCCTCATCCAACCGGGTTTTGGGCGGAATCTTTCAGATGAGCGACCCACGTTCCGCCCGTCCACGACCATGCCTCACCGTCGCGCGCGAGATGGACGTTGCTTGGCATGTCGGGCATCGGTGCAGAGACGATGTCAGGGCCGGGCCCCTCATCGTCGGCAAAGGTGTGGGTGATGACAAACCTGACCTCTGGATGGCGGTTGGCCAATGCAACGACATCCTTGGGGGTGTGATGATGATCGGTGTCCACCCAGTCGGGCACACCCATCTCGACCACGGCCAAACCGACACCGCCGATTTCCGACTCGAGCGTGGCGCAGGGTCCGCTGTCCCCGCTGTGCAGCCATTCAGCCCCGTCGTCGTGCGCGAAGCGGAAGCCGTGTGGATCGACTGCATCGTCATGATGGACCTCGAAGCGAACGTACGACCAACCTCCTTCGAGGCGCCCTTCCGCAGCCTCGACGACCTCCACCTCACCCAACATGGCGTCAAGGCTGCCGGGGTAGGCAAGGTGGCACAGGTGCCGAACGCGGTCGAAGGCCCCTGGCGCGCACACAATGCGGAGCGGAAGCGCACCCTCCCGGTCCGAGATGTACTTCCGCTCAAGGAGCAGGAAGGGCAAACCGAACACGTGGTCTCCATGCAGGTGGGTGATGAGGATCGTGCGCAGGTCAGCGGGTGAACGTCCCGCACGTCGCAAGGCGACGAGGGCCGTGGGGGACGCATCGATCAGGTGCCGCCCGTCCAACAGCGCCATCGAGTGAAGGCGGCCTCTGGGGAGGAAGGCGTTCCCGGTCCCAAGCAACTCAACGCGTGGGGCCATGTGACCACCGAGAACGCCAAGCCCACATGGACCCATCGGCGAGGTCGAGGTCGGCGTTTGACAAGGATGATAAGGACCCTTTCCGAGACCGAACCGACGCTTGCGTCGGTGAGTCAGATGAGCGAAACGTGGTCGCTGAAGAACCCCTACCCGTCGAAGATTGTGGACAACTACATCCTGAACGGCGAAGGCTCGCGCAAAGAAACACGTCACATCGCCTTCCAACTCGGCGATTCGGGGATGACCTACAGGGCAGGGGATGCCCTTGGCGTCATCGCGGAGAACCCCCCGCACATCGTCGACGAGATGATCGAGCTGCAGGGTTGGGACCCGGAGCATCCCGTGACCACCCACGCCGGCGACCGCACCCTTCGTGACGCGCTGAAGAAGGACTTCGAAGTCCATATGGCGAGCTCGAACTTTGTCTCCGATTTGTTGGAACGCGTCAAGCCGAGCGGGCTCCGCGTGAGTTTGTCCTTCGTTCAGCGCGAGCGAACTGGGCCTGAACCCGACGCACCGGCCGCCAGCAAGCCGCGAGAGGATGCGCGCTCACGCGTCGAAACCATCAACGCCTCGAAGGAATCGATTGCAGATTACCTCTGGACGCGCGATTACGTGGACATCATGCGCGAATTCGACCTCAAGTACACCCCCGAGGAATTCCTCGCGCTCGCTGGAAAGGTCAAGCCTCGCCTCTACAGCATCTCGTCGTCGCCCGACGCGCATCCAGGGCTGGTCGAACTCACCGTGGGCATCGTTCGTTTCGAGTACCACGGACGCAAGCGAGGCGGTCTGTGCACGCTCTACATGGCCGATGAAATCGACACCAGCGGCGCACCAATCAACGTCTTCATGTCCCCGACCAAGAGCTTCCTCCTTCCAGAAGACGGTGACGTTGACATCATCATGGTTGGGCCCGGCACCGGCATCGCGCCCTTCCGAGCCTTCATGGAACAACGTGTCCACGACAAGTCGAAGGGTCGAAACTGGCTTTTCTTTGGCGACCAATCGCAACACACCGAGTATTACTACAAGGAACAGATCGAAGGCTGGATGGACAGCGGCGACCTGTACAGGTTCACGACGGCTTGGTCCCGTGACCAAGAGGAAAAGATCTACGTCCAGCACCGGCTCAAAGAACACGGCGCAGAAATTTGGGAATGGTTTGACAACGGTGCGTACTTCTACATCTGTGGCGACAAGTCCCGCATGGCCAAAGACGTGCACCGCGCGCTCATCGAAATCGCGATGGAACACGGCGGCATGTCCGAAGCGGACGCCACCCATTTCATCGAGAAGACGATGATGAAGGACGAGAAGCGCTACCTCCGCGACGTCTACTGAGCCTGCTGCGGCCCCACGAACGCGGGCCAACGACCGTGGGCATCATAGACGGTATGTTCCTCCCATGTTCCATGGCCTTCAAGCGGGTGCTCATTGCCAACCGCGGCGAGATTGCGCTGCGCATCCTCCGAACCCTACGCGACCTCGGCATCGAAGCGGCCATCATCCACGGCCGCGAAGACCGCTTGTCGCTGCCCGTCCGACTCGCAGACGTGGCGCTTGAAATCGTCCGGACCAACCCCCTCGACAGTTACCTCGACATCGAGGCTGTCGTGCAGGCGGCCAAGGACCTCGAGTGCGATGCGGTTCACCCTGGATACGGTTTTCTGGCCGAGAACGCCGCCTTCGTCCATCGCTTGGAAGAGGAGGGCATCACCTTCATCGGACCGGCTGCGGAGGTCATCACCCTGCTTGGGGACAAGATCGAGGCGCGCGCCGCCATGGAGGCGGCGGGCCTTCCCACCGCCAAAGGCAGCAGCGAGCCCATCAGCGAAGCAAGCGTGGCCGCGGCTCTTGCCGACGACATCGGATACCCGGTCATCATCAAGGCGGCCGCGGGCGGCGGCGGCATCGGCATGCAGATCGTCAACGCCGCCGACGAGTTCGAAGGCGCGCTTCGGTTGTGCCAGAGCCGCGCGAAATCAGCCTTTGGCGACGACCGCGTCTTCGTCGAGAAGTACATTCAGGGCGCCCAGCACGTCGAATTCCAGGTGTTGGCCGACGGCGAGAAAGCCATTCACTTCGGCGAGCGCTTCTGCTCCATCCAACGCCGCCACCAGAAATTGGTCGAAGAAGGGCCTTGGTTGACCGATGAGAAGCGCGCCGAAATCGGAGCACTGGTGTGCGCCGGAGCAGAATCTGTGGGCTACAAGGGCTTGGCGACCTTCGAATTTCTGCGCGACGCCAACGGGGACTTCTACTTCCTCGAGGTAAACCCTCGCGTTCAGGTCGAGCACACGGTCACCGAACTGATCACGGGATACAACTTGGTCGAACTCGGCATCCGTGTGGCCCAAGGCGAAGCCTTGCCGCTGGCGCAAGAGGACATCACGTGGCGCGGCCACGCCATTCAATGCCGCCTCAACGCAGAGGATCCGAAGCAATTCATCCCCTCTCCCGGCCGGCTCTGGGACTGCCACTTTCCCTCAGGATTCGGCATCCGTTGCGACACCCACGCACATCCAGGCTACGAAATGCCGGGATGCTTCGATTCCTTGCTGGCCAAACTCCTCACGTGGGGCCACGACCGTGAGGACGCGGTCCGCCGCATGCGGACGGCCTTGGACGAGACCGTCATCACCGGGGTGGAGCACCTCATCCCGCTGCATCGCCGCATCATGGACGAAGAGGACTTCATCGCCCGGGACATCACCATCCGATACATCGAGGAGCACCCCGACCTGCTTGGCTGAGCGCGTGGCGCCAACGGCAGCCTTAACCGAACATGTTCGGGTCCAACGGCATGGGCAACCACCGGCTTCGCATCGAAGTTCGGCTTCCTGACGGCCATTGGGCGGGCGACGTCACGCGTGCAAACCCCACCGAGGTGCTTCGCATTGAGAAGCACATGCCGCTCGGGCGTGGGCGTGGAACAGCCAGAATCTCCGGCGGCCCCTCGCTGTACACCTCGATCGATGCCCATCCGAAGATCGAAGCCTTGCGGGAGCTGGACCAACGGCACCCGTCGGTGGACATCAGCGCGGGAGGCGGAGGCTTTCTCCGACCGCTGATCGACGTTGGCGTGATCCCCAACACCCCCTTCGAAGTTCGGGACGGCTGGGTGGAGTGGACCATCGAATGCACCCAAATCAAAGCGAAGAACCTGATTCAACGCTTCCGCGAGGACGGGTTGCCCCACCGTTTGCTCTCCACCCGGAGCAGCAGCACGGAATTGCTCACCCCCAAGCAAAGGCAGGTGTTCGAACTCGCTCTGCGGGAGGGGTACTACGACGTGCCACGACGCACCAGCATCACCGAAATGGCGCGCCTCCTCGGCGTGGCCAAGTCGACGCTGTCGGCTCAGATGCACCGGATGGAAGCGGCCGTCATGAGCACTTTCGCGGAAGAGATCCGCAAGCAGCGGTGAGCCCACCGAACATGTCCATACGAACATGTTCGCCATGACCCCAAGGAGGGGCCCGCCCTCATGGTGCCATGGACAACCTACCAGAGACGTGGGACGACTGGATTGCAAACTTCGAAGACTGGCAAGACCGCGTCGGTTTTGAGCGCGCTTGGCTCGGCGACTTCAACCTCGACGTGCTTTTTGACTGGGACCGCGCAGGCGACGTCATCGAATTCGGTGACTTGGCCGGCCGCCCCAAGTGGGAGCGCGCCATGCAGGTGCCCCAGCAGAACATGCGCGACGCGATGATCACCATGATCACAGTTCAGGGCGACACCGAATTCGCCTCCGTCGAACAACAGCGCCACCTCTTGGCCAGTGCTCCCACCGAGTACGACCGCTACGCTGCGGCCCGCATCATGGCCGAAGAACAGCGCCACGGTTGGCAGATGGCCTACCTCCTGATGACCTACTTCGGTCAGCAAGGACGACGCGAGGCGCAGAAGCTTCTCGAGCGCAACGCCCAGGACGGCGACCGCCTGCTTGGTGCCTTCAACCGCCCCATGCCGCATTGGCTCGACTTCTTCTGCTACACGATGTTCGTCGACCGCGACGGCAAGTTCCAGCTCGGCATGCTGTCCACGTCCGGCTTCAAGCCGCTGGCGGCCTCCATGGGCCCGATGCTGAAGGAGGAATCCTTCCACCTTGGCACCGGGTCCAACGGGCTGCGCCGCATCATCACCGCTGGCGTGGTGCCTTTGGACATGCTCCAGCGCTACATCAACAAGTGGGTCTCCACGGCACACGACCTCTTCGGCGTGGACGAGTCCTCGTCCGCTGAGTGGGCGTACGTCTGGGGCATCAAGGGCCGCTGGGACGAGCGCAAGAAGCAGGAAGAGGGCGTGCCCCTCGACCGCGACCACCTCAACGAAGAGGCCCGTGGCCACTACCACCAAGAGATCGTGGACGCGGTCAAGGCCCTGTGCGGCTACCTCCCAGAGGGTGCTGCGGACCTGTACGTGCCTCACGAGAACTTCAACCGCGACATCGGTGCCTTCGCCAAGGGCCGCTACACGGTGGAAGGCACCCTCTTTGAGGGCGACGACGCGGCTTGGGAGGCGTACCTCCGCACCGTGCTCCCCACGCCTGAGGACGAGGCAGCTCTGCCCGACATCTTCGAGCAGCAGTGGATCAGCGAGAAGCCCCTCTCCGCACGCCAGCGTGCGACGGGCATCGGCGCGTCCGCCTGAGCCAACGCCAAGGTGGAATCACGATGATTCCGGTCGAGCTGTACGGCGTCAACGCCGAGCGCTGCGAGCGCCTCTACGAGGCGCTTCCAGCCTTGGTGGACGACATGGAGGACGACGCGGCCTACGGCGAAGTCCTCTATGCCGCTGAAGAGAGCAACATCCTGAGCACCGTCGAACGCGCAGACGCGTGGGCCGACGCGACGCCCTTTGCCTGGCCGGACGACATTGCCATGGAGGTCGAAATGGCCCTGCGCAGCGCACGCTACCCCGATGTGGGGCTCTTTGAGCACCTCATGACGCTGGACGGCGTCGATGCGGTTCGCATCTCCCGGTGGGCTCACTTCGTGGCACGCGTGTATCCCATCTACAGCGCCGAAGCCTGCGAGGCTTTGGAAGACATGGGGCTCTCAACCCCGTTCCGTCCTGACGACATCGCATCGTACGGCGTCTACGTTTCTCGCATCGAGGGGCTAAAGAAGCACGCTCCCGCCGCCGGGCTGCCGGAGATCGGGCTTCCACGGGCCCGCGTGCTCCAGCTTGGTCTGGAGCGCTTCGAATGAACCACCTCGGTTTGCACGTCAAACTCTGGCTCGTCGCTGCCTTCTGGGGCGTTGCGTGGACCGCCGGTCGCGTCGTGGCCACCGAGATGAACGACTGGCCGGTGTTCGGCGCATGGCTGCGCTACCTCATCGCCGTCCCCACCTTCCTCGTCTGGCTCAAGGTGTACGAGGGCTGGTCCATTCCGACGTGGCCGCAGTGGCGGCGTTTGTTCTGGATCGGAGCCTTCTCCACCTTCCTCTACCAAGTGCTGTTCATGTACGGCATGGGGTGGACGGCGGCAGGGGATGCTTCGCTGGTGATCACCCTGAATCCCCTCTTCACGAGCACCTTGGCGGTGCTCGTGCTCGGCCACGCGATGACCAAAGAACTCGCTGGAGGCGTGGCGCTCGGCCTCATGGGCATCGTCGTCCTCTTTGTGGCCTCACCAAACGTCGATTTGCCCGTGGCTGAGCGGTGGTTGGGCAACGCCTTCATCGCGGCTTCCGCGCTGGCGTGGGCGACCGCCAGCCTGCTGATGCGGCGAGCGATGGACGTCGAAGAAACCGAGAACGATGGCCCGATGAGCCCGCTGCACATCACGGTCTGGTCCTCGGCGGTTGGGCTGCTTTTCCTCACGCCGTGGTCGGGGTATGAGGTGGCCAGCAACGGTTGGCCGGCGGTCAACCTGTGGAGCCTCGTGTCGATCGTGTTCCTTGCGCTGCTCTCCACCGTGGTGGCCTACGTGTGGTTTGCTGAGGGCGTCAAACGCATCGGGCCGAGCCGGACCTCGACCTACATCTACCTCGTTCCAATCTTTGGCATCCTGAGCGGCTACCTGCTGCTTGGCGAGCAACTTGGGTGGAGCCTGGTGCTCGCGCTGGTGCTCATCCTGAGCGGTGTCAGCCTCGCTCAGCGGGCAACGAAGGCCTGATGGGGCGTCGCATGACCCGCAAGGGCATGGAGATCTCCACCGTCGCCGTCATCGGAGCCGGAACCATGGGCGCAGGCATCGCGCAAGTGTGCGCCCAAGCGGGGTGGCGCACCCACCTGCATGACGCCCACCCCGACGGCCTTGCCGCGGGCATGGAGCGCATCAGCGCCTTTTGGGACAAGGGCATCGCCCGTGGCAAGACCACGGGGGAACAGAAGGCGGCGTGGTCTAGCCACCTGCATGCGGTCAGCGACCTCGGCGAAGCCGTGGCCACGGCCGATCTCGTCGTCGAGGCGGTGCCGGAAATCATGGACCTGAAGCAATTCATCTTCCAGCAGGTCGAAGCCTTGGCGCGGCCCGAGGCCGTGTTGGGCACCAACACCTCGAGCCTCTCCATCGGCACCATCGCATCGGTGCTGAAGCATCCAGAGCGGCTCATCGGGATGCATTTCTTCAATCCCGTCCCCATCATGTCCCTGCTCGAAGTCGTGAAGCATGAGGGCACCAGCGAATCCACGGTCGCGCTGGCCTTGGACGCAGGCGCAGCCATGGGCAAGACGGCCATCCTCGTCAACGACGTGCCCGGCTTCGCCACCAGCCGCCTCGGCGTGGTTTTGGGCAACGAAGCGATCCGCATGCTGGCCGATGGCGTGGCCAGCGCGAAGGACATCGACACCGCGATGACGCTGGGCTACCGCCATCCAATGGGACCGCTCGCGCTGACCGACCTGGTCGGTCTTGACGTCCGCCGTGACATCTTGCTGAACCTGCAAGCCTCCTTCAACGACGACGCCTATGCGCCGCATCCCTTGCTTGAGGCCCTCGTGGCAGCAGGACGGCTCGGCAAGAAAACGGGTATGGGCATCTACGATTGGTCCAGCGGCTCGCCAGAACCTTGCGGGCTGCCCGATGTGAAGTGATGGCGGTACCGCTCAGTCCGATTTTGGACGGCGCCGGGCGAGGAAAGCGGCCACGCCTTCCTCGAACGCCTTCGTCGTGCCGGCCGCTTCGATGAGCGTGCGCTCGTGATCAAGATGGGTGGCAAGGTCGTTGTCGGTCTCCACGTGAAGGAGGTGCTTGGTGGCCTCACGGACGTGCTCGCTCCAGCCGCTCCATGCGACCGCAACGCCCACCGCCGTGTCGATCAGGCTCTCGGCCGGCACGAGGTAATCCACCGCGCCGTACTCATGGGCCTCCTTGGCCGACCAAATCGTGTTGTCGAAGAAGAAGCGGCGGGCCACTTGCGTGCCGACCAAACGCGGCAAGAGCCACGTCGATCCACCGTCCGGCGAGAGGCCCATGCCGGCATAGGACGCGGCAAAGCGCGCGTCGGTGGACGCCACGCGTGCGTCGCACGCCAAGGCGAGGCCGAGGCCACCGCCCGCGGCAGCGCCGTTGATGGCGGCCACGCAGACGGTGGACGAGGTCCGCATGCGCAGCAAGAGCGGATGGAGGTGGCCGGTCAAGTCGCGAATCAATGCAGGCGCTTCACCCGCTTCGATGGAAGCGGCGAAGGCATCGATGTCTGCGCCGGCAGAGAAGAAGCGACCCTCCCCGGTAATGACCAAAGCGTGGACCTCGGCGTCGTTCAACACCTCGTCGATCGCCTTGGCGATGACGGGCATGGAATCCCGGGAGAAGGAGGCGCTTGCGGTGGCTCCGGTCAGACGAAGCATGACCACGCCAGGTTGCGGGGACGTACGCTCAACGGTCATCGGCTCACCTCAGATTTTCACGTTGACGTTCTTGACGCGGGTGTAGAAGCGGAGGGCGTCAAGGCTCTGCTCCACACCGATGCCCGACATCTTCCACCCGGTGAAGGCCGTTTGCGGGAAGGTGATGGGGTACTCGTTGATGCTGACCATGCCGCACTGCAGGTCGCGGGCAAGACGGTGCGCGCGGCCGAGGTGCTGGGTCCAGACGCCGTTGAGGAGGCCGAATTCCGTGGCGTTGGCCAGACGAAGGGCTTCCGATTCTTCGGAGAAGGTGGTCACGGCGAGCACGGGTCCGAACAATTCCTCGGTGAAGAGGAGGTTGTCCTCGGTCACGCCCGTCACCACGGTGGGTTGCATGAAGGCACCACCAGGATGGTCGTCGGTCAAGGCGGCGCCGCCAAGCACCACTTCGCCGCCCATGGCGAGGCCGGCGTTGAGCTTCTCGAGCACCTCGTCGCGGTGGGAGGTGTGCACCAGCGAGCCCATGCGCACGCCTTCGGAGAGGCCTGGGCCGACCGGCCACTTGCCGATCTCGGCGACGATGGCCTCGACGAGGTCGTCGTGGACGTCCTCGTGCACGATGAGACGGGAACCGGCCCAGCACATCTGGCCGGCGTTCATGAAGATGCCAAAACACACCGCCTTGGCGGCGGTGCGAAGGTCGGCGTCGGGGAACACGAGGTGAGCGCCCTTGCCACCGAGCTCGAGGGTGACGGGCGTCAAGCGCTCGCTGGCCTTGGCCATCACGGCCTTGCCGGTGGGCACGCCGCCGGTCAGGACGATGCCGTCCACACCGGCGTGGCCGGCCAGCGCATCGCCGATGAGGCCGCCAGAGCCGGTGATGACCTGAAGCACGCCCGAGGGCAGCCCGGTCTCCGCCTCGTCGATGGCCTTGGCCCACGCGAGGAGCGAGAGCGGCGTCCATGAGGCCGGCTTGGCAATGACCGTGCATCCTGCGGCCAAGGCAGGAGCGATGGACCGCAAAGCGAGCTGCAGAGGGAAGTTCCAGGGCACGATGTGCGCGGTCACGCCCAAAGGTTGGCGGAGGCTGTAGTTGAGGCGGTTGCCGGGCACGGGAATCGTCGAGCCTTCGATCTTGTCCGAAGCGCCTGCGAAGTACTCGAGGGTCCACGCACCGTAGCGGATTTCAGAGAGGGCCTCACGGAAGGTCTTCCCGTTGTTGCGGCTCTCAATGGTGGCGAGGTTCTTCGCTTCCGCATAGGTCACCGTGGCCATCTTCTGCAGGATACGTCCGCGCTGAGCAGGGTCCATGGCGGCCCACGAGCGGTCCTCGAAGGCCGCGCGGCTTGCGGCCACGGCCGCGTCCACATCGGCCAAGGTGGCCTTGGGAACGTTGGCGATGACCTCGCCGCTCGAAGGGTCGAGCACCTCGCCGGTTGCGCCGTCTGAAGCGCCGGTCCAGGCGCCGCCAATCCACATCGAAGTCTCGTCCATGCACCCCCCACCGAGCGACGCATGAAAAGTCGAACGGCGCGGGACAACGAGCGATTTGGCGGGAATCATGATGTGTCGCATGCACGAAGCAGAGGCATGGTCGAGCGCGTGGGCCTCGCCGAAGCGACGATCCTCGCCACGGCGACGCGTACTCCACGCTTGCTCGTTATCGCGGGGTCCTCCGGCACCGGCAAGTCGAGCACCGCGCGACGCATCTTGCTCGATCGAGACTTCACGCGATGCGTTTCCACCGACGCCATCCGCGAAGTGCTGCGCACCACCGACGCCGAGCGAACGCGCCCCGCACTCCACCGCTCCTCCTTCAGCCTCGGCGGGACGGGCGATGCGGTCCTCGACTGGTTGGAGACCTGCGATGAACTGGAACAAGGCGTTCGGGCCACCGTCGAACGCGCACGCCGCGAAGGGGTTGACCTGCTGCTCGAAGGCGTGCACGTCGTTCCGATGGACCGCTTGCTCCAAGCCTGGCGCCAGGACGGTGGCGTGGCGGTTGGCGTCGTGCTGCGCGTGGACGACGAGGCTCGGCACGAGGCGATGCTGCGTGAACGCGAGGAGGCCTCGTGGCGCCGCGCGGACCGCTACATTGCGTCCCTTGACCGCATCCGCACGATTCAGGACGGGCTCGTCGACCGCGCGAAAGTTGCGGGCTGGCCCGTCATCGACGTGGACCGCCAAGACGAGGTGAAGCGCATCTTGCATCATCTTGACCTTGCGTGGAACGCCCTTCAGGCGTGATCACCGCAGGTCGACCGTGAACGCCAACGGGATTTCGATGCGGACGTCGGTGTCCGACACGCCAAGGTCCACGGTGACATCGATGAGCCCCGCCGTGGTCGCATCGGGCGTCACGGTCGCTTCCATGAGCTTGACCTCAACGCCACGCACCTCACCGTGATGGAGCATGTCGCGGACGGCGCTCTCCATGGCCAGGCGCACGGCTTCCTCTTCTTCGATGTCGCCCGCTTCCATCCACATCTCGGCACGTGCGGTCACCAGACCCGGGAGCACCTCGTCAACCTGCGCGGTTGTCCGCAACGCGCCGTCGGAGGCCGGCTCGTGCGGCATCGCCATGCCGGCGACCTTGATCGAGAAGATGGCCATCGACATCAGGGACAGCAGGAGCACCATGCCCGTGGCCAGCAGCATCTGACCGTGATCGTCGGATTGCCGTTCACCATGACGCATCAGACGCCACCTCCACGGTGCCACACGTCCAGCGTGAGGGTCCACACGGTACCGTCGGTCACCAGCAGCTGGTGCACGGCCACGGTTCCACCGAGCGGCGTGGCGGTATCACCATGCGGAGACGCCGGCGCCCGGTCCGCCGCAATCCAGCAATTCCCGTCGTGTCCATCGGTCAAGCGGTCTTGCAGCAGGGCGCAAGCAGCGTCGAGGTCTTGCGCCTCGAGGTGGTCGTGGAGGCGGCTCTCGGCGTCCGCCTCGGACGGCGTGGCCAAGGCCGCGGTGAACGCGTCCACGCCCGCGTGTTCGAGGCCTGCGTCCAAGGCGACGGAGGGTGCATCGGGAACCTGAATCTGAATCAGAAAGGTCGCGGACATGAAGAACATCCAGAACAACGTGAGCATCTCGAGGATGTGCACTTGGGCCTGGTCGTCCTCGGGGCGCATGACTCACACCCAGTTAAGCCGTGTTGGACTGTACGGGCCGGCGGATTGGTTGAGGCCGTCGAGGACCGTCACGCCGATCAGATCTGGTGAGAAGGCGATGAAGTTGAACACAAGGATGGCCAGGACGATCATCATGCCAGAGTGCTTGAAGCCGCTCGTGATTCGACCTGTCGCCATCAGTCCTGCCATCGCACCGTTGCCCATCGCTTGCATGGTCACGCCGTAGTAGAAAATCGTCAGGAAGAACAGCGGGTCGATGGCTCGAATCTGCATGTTTCCGATGTTCTGACCGCCCGAGTCGCCACCGTCGCCACCGCCGGCGTTGGAGTCCGCAATCGCGGGAATGAACACCTTGGCCAGCACGACGATCACGCCGAGGAACACGCCGTACGACGTCCAAATGACGGCGATGTACGAGCCGATGGCCCGTTGACGTTCGGCTTCGAGGAACTTGATCTCACGGCTGTCGTTGGCGGCCGTGATGAGGATGTCCGAAATTTTTCCACCCGCGCGGTCGGCTTCTGAGATCAGTGAAATCGCCCGCTTCACCAGCGGGGTGCCGACGCGCTCCGCGAAGATGTTGATGACGTCCCCGAACTTGACGCCCCAGGACAGCTGGCTGGACATCTTCCGGACCTCGTCGTTCAAGGCGCCGTATTCGGAGGTCGCCAGCGTTTGAACGGCGACGGTCATCGACAAGCCACCCTTCCAGTATTCTGCAAGGTCGCGGAGGAAATCAGGGAACTTGTCCTCCTTCTCGTTGCGCTTGAGGGCGACGCGCTCAGCATAGTACGAAGCTGGGAAGATGTAGAGGAAGAAGGTCAGACCGAAGAAGTTCAGGAAGATCATCGGTCGAAGTTGGGTGTCGCCCAAGGTGGGACCAAGCCAGAGGGACTTGTTGTTCATGTTGTCAGGAATGCCGTCGTAGTACTGGGCCTCAAAACGGAACTTGACGTTGGACAACACCTGATCTCGATCGTCCACCCAGAACCCGAATTCGTAGCGCTCCCCCGGCTCAAGGTCGTCCACATACAGGCTGCAATCGTCGCCCGGCTCGCCCGCAACGCCCTGGCTGTAGGCGATGGTCATCTTGTACTTGTCACGGATGGCGACCGTGTAAGGCGTTGGCTCAGCAGCGCTCAACGTGCAGGTCACCGTGACCGGTTGGGTGATGACGACGCCCTGGTCAACGAACGTGCGGTCGATGCCGGGCATGTCAAACGACGCACCAGCGCGCTCAACGTTTTCCCAACCCTCGTTCTCCTCCCAGACGACGACCTCGGGGTTGTCTTTGAGGATGGAGCAACTTTCGTTCATCGCATAGGTTGGTGTTGCAGGGCCGTTGAAGGCTTGGTCCCCGGTCATGGTCGAACACGCCAAGTTGGTGAACATGGGCTCGCCGTTGGCGGTCGGCAAGAAGCCGGAGTTGGTGATCCAAAACAGACCCGAGGCGGTGCCCAGCATGATCGAGAAAAAGAGGATGATGAGGAAGTTCCGTTGCGTGGGATCGTCCTTCGGAAGGTCGAGGTCCACGACGATTTTCTTCTTCTTCGCCATGAATTCACCCCCTCACATTTCTTGCTCTTTGCTGCTCGACCACACCAAGAAGGCGTAGGCCACGTGGATGAGCGGGATGAAGCCGAGGACGATGCCGTAAAGCATGCCCTCAGACATTTGGGCGCCCGAGCCCGACACCCAGAACATGATGACGAGCATCACAATGAGGAAGAGCGGCATGGCTACGGCGACCACAATGTAGGACTCAGCAAGCAAGGCGATGCTTTCCAAGAACTTGTGGAGCCGCGTCCTGTTTTCGCGCATGTAGTGCTCGGCTCGGTTCAGGAAGAAGAGCTTCAGCTGACCACCGGCGGTCAGGGTGCCAATCATCCCTTGGAAGAATTCCGTCAACCATGGCGATGCAGCACGGTCCACGGCCATTTTCATGGCCGTGATGAGGTCGTAGCCCATCAGCGTAATGTCGCGATAAATCATCGCAGCGTCGTCAGCGACGTCACCGTAGATGTCCTTGTTCATCGCGAGGGAGCGGAAAATCTTGCCCGGGGTGGCGTTGGCGGCGCTCATCGCGGCGGTGTAGGAGGCGGCGTAAGGGAGGTACTTCTCGATCTTGTCACCGCGCTTCTTGGCGGCGGAGGCCGCGCTGCCGCCGGCCACCTTCCAGGTCACGAAGGGCGCGATGACGCCAAACACGCCCCCAATGGCGGCCTTCGCGAAGAAGGGGAAGACCCGGGTGCGGTAGTAGGGGCAACCCTGGTAGGGCAACGAATCGTCAAGCAAATCCTTGTTCCAGTACACCCATTCGAAGCACTTGTCGTCAATGGCGGGGTCCATCAGCCCCTCATAGAGCGCGATGGCGCCGATTTCAGGGAAGAACACCGCGGCCAAGATGAGGGCGCAGATGGCGCTGACCGCGAGGGTGATCAGGATGGTCTGCGCGATGTAGACCTCAGGCATGATGTCCAGTTTGCCCTTGACGATGTTGTCCGAGAGTTCCTTGTTGGCTCGGGCGCGCTTCTTCAGCATCCGCCCAAGCAGGCGGTTGCAGAACTGCTGCCAGAGGGAGAGCTCCATCGTCGTTCCACCTCACCTGAGTCCGTCGACCCGAGCGAGGACCTCCTGGGGACGGACGTAGTATTCCGTCACGATTTGAGACACTTGGTCGGCCTTTCGAATGTCGTTCAGCACCATCCATTCGAGGATGCGCTTGCGTGTGCGGAGTTCACGGCGCATTTCCTCTTGGCTGTAGTTGATCTTGACCATGATCTTCTCCAAAACGTAGGACTTTCCGCTAAAGATGAAGTCGTCGGAAGACACGTCCCAGCGGAACACCTCGTTGGTGATGACTTCCAACGAGTTGGGGTCGATGCCGACGATTTCGACGACCTGCTTGGTGCGGCGAACACGGTTTCCGTTGATCCTCGTCTGGATTTGAATCGAGCACGCTTCGAGCGCGGGGAGCAACACACGCGGGATGTCAATGGGCTTGTTCTCAAGCCGGTGCACGAGCGAAGGCACGGAGTCGGCGTGCACGGTCGAGTAGGCGCAGTGGCCCGTGGCCATGGCCTGGAACAACACGTAGGCTTCCGCACCACGGATCTCACCCACAATGATGTATTCTGGACGTTCACGAAGCGCGGCCTTGAGCAGTTCGAACTCTCCGATGACACCTTCCGTCGATTCACCACCAAACCCTTGCCGGGTCAAACCAGGGACCCAGTTGGGCTGGGGAATGTTCACCTCACGGGTGGACTCGATGGAGACGATCTTCATCTGCCATGGAATGAAGATGCACATGGCGTTGAGGGTCGTGGTTTTCCCGGATGCCGTACCGCCGACGAAAAGCATGGGGACTTCGTTCTGGAAGGCGATCCACAGGTAAGCGACCATCAGCGAGGACATGGTGCGGAAGGCCACGATGTCGGCCGGCGAGAAGGGGTCGTCCTTGAAGCGCCGAATACAGAACGAAGAGCCACGGGTGGACACCTCACGGCCAAGTTTCATGACGATACGGGAGCCGTCCATCAGCGTCGCGTCGAGCAGGGGGTCGGCGACGGAGATGTGCTTGCCACAGCGCTGGGCGAGTTTGATCACGTACGATTCGAGTTCGTCGTCCGTGTTCCACACGCAGGTGGTTTCCACCGACTCGAACTTGCGGTGGTAGGCGAAAATGGGCACGCCGGTGCCGTCCAGGGAGATGTCCTCCACGTTGACGTCGTTCATCAGCACGTCCATCTTTCCATAGCCGATCAGGTCACGGCGGATGTAGTAGAAAATCTTCGACTTCGACTTCTTGCTGATTTTCATCCCGTAGGACTTGATCACCTTGTCCATCGCCGCCCGGAGGTAGGCTTCGGGCTGCGTGTCAATTTCCTCGATGTTCGACTGCAGCGAGCGGATGAAGATGTCCATGATCTCGTCAAGCTGCTCCTGTTCCTTCTTGGTCATCGGAGGCTCGATGATCTGGTAGATGATGTTCAGCGTACGCTTATCGCGTACGATGCGGGCGAAGGCGTGCGGGGGCATGACGGGGTACTTGTCCAGTTCATCGTACATGGCGCGCTGGGCAGCACGACCACGTTGGCCTCCTTTCCCCCCTTTTCTCGCCATGGTCACGCCCGTCCAATCGGTTTTCCCACACCCGCGGCCCGACTATAACCTTTGGTCGCTTCACGACGCCGCCGCACCCCGAACAGATGGGAGATTTGGGCGTCAGGCACCCAAGTCGACCAGCAGGGCTCGGGCCTCGGCGCGAAAGGCGCTCAGCGGGTCGCGGTTGTGCAGCACGTGGTCGGCTTCATCCATCAGCTGGCCGACGCCCCAACCAAGCTCCCGAACGTCGCGGGCTTGGAAATCTTCGAGGGAGCCGTCCTCGGCACGGGCGCGCGCTTGACTGCGGCGGAAACGGACCTCAGCGTCGGCATGAATGGCGACCACCCGGAACGCTTCACCCCAACGGGCCGCGAACACCTCGCGTTCAGCAACGCCACGAAGGCCGTCGATCACCAACAAGGCAGGGCGGTCTTCCATGCCGTCAATCGCGTCGGCAAGGCGGACGGCGAGCACGTCGTCGCCGTGCTTCGCCCGCAGTTCAACCGCGATTCGCCCAAAGACACGCGGGTCGCCCTCGAGTCCTTGGCGCACGACCTCCTCTCGCACCATGTCGCCCATGGAGCGAACGGGGAGCGAGAGCGAAGCAGCGACGTCTGCAAATTCCCCCTTGCCACAAGCGGGCAGGCCACAGACGGCCAACACACGGACCATGCCCGGCCGTGCAGGCGAGGGGACATGAAGGGCGCGACCGGCTCAGTTCTCGAAGGGCTTCTTTCCCCAGCGCACGTCGATGAGCGCCCACAGCACCGCGGAACCCACCAAGAGGCCGCCTGAAATCGACAGGATGCCAAGGTAACCGCCACGCACCATCTCAACGTCGTAGGCGGTGGCGGTGGCGCTCAGTCCGTCTTCGCTGACACGCTCCCACCAGTTGCCGTACAGGTCCACGTCACCCTGGGTGAACGACAACAAGAACAAGCCCAGCAAAGGCAGTACCGTGCCCAGCCAGAACCAGAACATGATGCGTCCGTCAAAGATGGCTTTGTTTGGACGCAGCCCCATCAGGAAGGCCGTCAGGGCGACGATGTAGATCGAATTTGCAAACATGACCGCCAGGCCCGTCGGCAGTGCCGCCCATTCGTCGAGCCGCCACGCCATGAGGACGAAGAAAATCAGCGAAATCCACGACGTGGCGAGGAAGTAGACGACCACCTTGGCACGAAGCAATTGAGGGACGCGAAGGGGAAGGCCGTTCATGAAATCGGGATCGTCGAGGATGGTCAACCACGAGTAGAAATTGAACCCAAAGAAGCCCAAAAACGGCGCATAGGAGAGCAAATTGATGGGGATCGGGGCCTCAGCGAAATCGATCAACCACGCCATCCCGAGCAGCACCAAAAGAGGCACCGAATACGACACGGTCATTTTCTTCATCGTCCCAGAACGGATGAGGTCCACGAATTCCTTGGCCACCAACAAGCGGAGCGGTCCGTTGCCAAGGAAGCGCAGGCGGCGCATCATTGGATTCAGCAGGTCCTTGCGCGACGTGACCTTGACCTCGAAATCATCGACGAGCAGGGAACTCGCGATGGCACCGAGCACGCCGGCACCCACCAAGCCTCCAAGAAGCGGCAGGAGGGCGTGGTCGCGCTGCACGGCGAGACCGACCAGGGCTGCGTCCCACGGAAGGAGCCCCAATCCTGCCGACAGCCCGACGCCCACCGCGACCACCGGGCCCAGCCAGGTGAACGGCCGACCACGGAGCCACAGCACGGAACCGAGGAAGGCCAACGCCAACCCCTCCGCCAAGGTGGTGGCCATGGCGGCCCAGGTCCAGAACACCGAGGACCATTCGAGCGGCGTCTGAATGAGGCCACTTTCATCGAGCACCAAGCCAAGGCTCATGCCGGCAACGATGGGCGTGAGGATGAGCAGCACGTAGTAGATCAGGTCCTTCACGAAGTACGTGAAGTGAGCCGCGGACATCGTCAAGGGTTGCAGGGCTGGGGCGGCCAGCAGCCTGTTTTTCGAGCCCGTGCGCTGCATGATGGCCTCTTGGCCCTTGAACGCGAAGGTGCCCATGCCCAAGGAGAACATCAACAGGGGCAGGTGAACGCCGATGCGCAGTTGGTCCCAGCTGAAGGTGCGCTCGTCGATGTCCGACACCTGGGCCGCGCCGGTGCCGACCAAGAACTGCAGCCCGATGGTCGTCACCGCAGTGATGAGCGTCAAGAGCAGGGGAAAGAGGATGATTTGGCGCGCTTGGGCGAAATCCACCGTTTCGCGCCATTCTTCGAGGAACATGGCTCGGAACGTGGTCCGGAAGGCCGCCCAGCCGCGACGCGGTTCGTTGAGGTGCAGCCCGGGAACATGCGTTGAGCCGTCGCCAGGCGGCAGCGCTGCGCGAAGGTGGCCAAGGGCGTCCACGACCTCGTCCCAATCGCGGGAACGAACGCTTGCGCCCACGTTCATTCCTCCTCAGTGCTGGTTCCCGCGAGGTGTTCCGCTTCCTCGATGGTGTGCCCAACAAGGCGAATGAAGACGTCTTCGAGGCTCTCTCCGTCGAGTTTCAGGTCGTCGATGGCACCGGCGGCCAGGACCTTGCCTTCGTTGATGATGGCCATCCGGTTGCAGAGACGTTCAGCCGATTCAAGCACGTGGGAGCAGAGGAAAATCGTCCCGCCGCCGGCCACGTGTTCGAGCAGCCATTCGCGGCACTTGCGTTGGTAAATCGGATCGAGGTTGGCGAACGGCTCGTCGAGGAAGAGCAACTTTGGCGCATGGATGAAGGCCGAAGCGAGCATGACCTTCTGACGCTGACCCTTGGACAAATCTTTGCACATCGTGTCGCGCTTTTCCTCGAGGCCAAACCACGACAACCAGTGGTCCACCTTGCCGTCCACGTCCTCCAAACCACGCAGCTTGGCCACGAAGGTGAGGAACTCGGGCGGCGTGAGGAAGGACGGCGGCGATTCCGATTCAGGCACGATGCCGATGTTGGCCTTGAGGTGCTGCGGGTCCGCAACCGCGTCAATGCCCAGCACCTCGATGCGCCCGATGCTGGGGCGGAGTTGCCCCGTGAGGAGTTTGATGAAGGTGGATTTGCCTGCCCCGTTTGGCCCAAAGACGCCGAAGAACTCGCCCTCGTGGACCCTGACGTCCAGCGGGTGCAGGGCCACGAAATCCCCGTACCGCTTGCCGATGTCCTTGGCGTCGACGAGGAGTTGACGGTCGGACATGCTTCCGCTGTGGCGGCGGACCCATATGAGCGCACCTGAGGCCGCCACGGCCTTGACGAGGGCGAAAAGGCCCATCCCCCTCAGCGCATCGGTTGAAAAGGAAAGCAGGGCTGGACCACATGAGGAAGATGGCCACCACGCTCCCAATGTGCGTCGTCGACTACATGGACACGACGAAGTCTCCTGAAGAGGAGGACATCGCTGCGGCCATCCGGGCCGTTCGCGCTCGCCTTGGCGACAAGGTGCTCATCCTCGGCCACCACTACCAGCGTGATGGGATCGTCGAACACGCCGATTACATCGGGGACTCGTTCATGCTCAGCCGGAAAGCGGCGGATTCCGACGCGACGACCATCGTGTTCTGCGGCGTCCACTTCATGGCGGAATCTGCCGACGTGCTGACGCGGGACGAGCAAGCGGTGCTGATGCCCACCCTGCGGGCCGGGTGTTCGATGGCGGACATGGCCACCCTCGGCGAAGTGGAACGCGATTGGCCCGCCATGCTGGAGCAAGGCGGATGGGCGGACCCTGCGGAACGTCAAAATCCGACCGCGCCCGCCGGTGAAGGCGATGCCTTCCTCGTGCCTGTGACATACATGAACAGCAGCGCCGCGCTGAAGGATTTCGTCGGCCGCCACGGCGGTGTCGTGTGCACCTCTTCCAACGCCCGTGGCGTCTTGGAATGGGCCTTCGAGCGTGCAGGAGAAGGTGGCGCAGTCCTCTTCTTCCCCGACCAGCACCTCGGTCGAAACACCGGCCTGAAGATGGGGTTGGAAGAAGACCGCATGCCCGTGTGGATTCCAGAAATGGGCGCAACGGGCGATCTGAACGAGGCGCGAATCGTCCTCTGGCACGGCTTTTGCAGCGTTCACAAGCGCTTCACAGCGGAGCAAATCGCCGAATTCAGAACGCGTCATCCTGACGGCGTGGTGGTCGTTCACCCCGAGTGCCCTCGGGCCACCGTTGAGGCGGCTGACGCCGACGGGTCAACCGAGTACATCAAGCGCTTCATCGACGCTCAGCCCGCCGGCTCGAGCATTGCTGTTGGGACCGAGATCAACATGGTCGCGCGAATGGCCAAAGAGCATCCGGACAAGCACATCGAGTGCTTGGACGCGGAGGTGTGCCCATGCTCCACCATGTACATGATCCACCCCGCCTACCTCCTCGATGTCCTTGAGCGCCTCGAGGCCGGGGAGCACGCGAACCAAGTCGTGGTTCCGCACGCCGTTCAAGAGGGCGCCCTCATGGCGCTTGAGCGCATGCTTTCCATCATCGAGTGAGGATGACCGTATGGACGAAGACCGCGCAGCGCGACGCATCACGCTGGCTGGGGGCTTCGTCAACCTCGTCTTGACCTCCCTCCAAGCCGTGGGAGGCGTCATCTTCGGCAGCGTTGCCCTGTTGGCGGACGCTCTCCATTCGCTGACCGACCTCGTCTCCGATGCCGTGGTCTACATGGCAGTCCGCCTCGGAGCAGCCGAAGCCGACGAGAACCATCCGTACGGCCACCGCCGCTTCGAGACCTTGGCCTCGCTCGCCGTGGGCCTGCTCATCGTGGTCGTCGGCGTGATGCTGGTGCTCGAAGCGGCGGAGCGCTTGCAAAGCCAGACGTGGGTGTCGCCTGAGCAACCCGCGCTGGTGGTGGCCGGCATCACCATCTTCGCCAAAGAAGGCCTCTACCGCGCGACCATGCGGGTGGCACGCAAGCACGACCATGCGCTGCTCCGTGCTAACGCGGTGCACCACCGCACCGATGCCCTCTCCAGCGTCGCGGTCTTTGTCGGTCTGTTCGCCTCGATTTACGGGTTCTCTTCCGGGGACCTCATCGCCGCTCTGGTGGTCGGTTTGTTGCTGATCAGGGCCGGTCTCCGGATTGTTTGGGAAGCGGGGTTGGAACTCTCCGAGGCGGGTGTCGACGCCGACACCTACACCACCATGCGCGAATTGATCCTTGACACGGGAGGCGTCGAAGACCTGCATCTGTTGAAGACCAAGACCGTGGGTGGACGCATCTTTGCGGAAGCCCACGTGCAAGTTCGCCCAACCCTTTCCGTGACGCAGGGCCACGAAATTGCGCACCGCGCTGTCGACCGCGTGATGGACGCCATACCGTTGTTGCAAGACCTGACCGTTCACGTCGACCCAGAGGACGATCAAGAGGACGCTCCACCCCTGCCAAACGGCCACCTGATCGAACGCGCTGTGCACGGCGCATGGGAGGAAGCGACGGGGGAGGCGCCCGAGGACCTGACCCTCCACCTGCTGGTGCAGGCCACGACGGTGGTGCTGGTGTGCTCCTCGAACCTCGATGAGGGCGCCATTGAACGGGGCAAGGCCGCGGTCCTTGCCGTGGATCATGTGGACGACGTTCAGGTGTTGTCCCCGCGATGATCACGCGGTCAGCGCTTCGGCCACGGACCAACCGCACCATGCCAAGAGTGGACAACCCAGGAGCGTGGTGAACACGTATCCGAAGGCCAGGACACGCTCACCGCCGTCAACCAAGCGCAGCACCTCGACCGCGAACGTGGACATCGTCGTGAAGGCACCGAGCAGGCCGGTCCCCAAGGCAAGGGCCTGTTCCCTGCTGAGCACCGCTTCGGCCAGGAGGACGGTCATGGCGCCAAGCAGGAGCGAGCCGAGAAGGTTCACACCGAGCGTGCCCCAAGGCACCCCTTCTGCGTCGGGTGAAGGCGCGACGCTCCATCGAAGCACGGCGCCGCATGCACCACCCACCGCCACGAGGATCACGGGGGCGACCATGCCTCTGCGATGAACCGACCAAGCATCAAGCCTCGTGCCGCTTTGTTGAAGGTGGAGGCTTTGATGGCCCAGCATGGCCCGCATCCACTTCCTAACCGGGAACGAAGGAAAACTTGCCGAAGCTGTGCACCACTTGGCGCCCCTCGGACATGAGGTCGTGCACCTTTCCGTGGACGGCATTGTTGAGCCTCAAGCCGAGGATTTGGACACCGTTGCTCGCTCAAAACTTGAGCAAGCCAATGCCCACCTCCCCAACCCAAACGATTGGTTGTTGGTCGAAGACGCTGGCCTGTTCGTCGAAGCCCTGGACGGGTTTCCTGGCGTCTACTCGTCCTACGCGCTCAGTACCTTGGGCAACCATGGCCTGCTCCGCCTGCTGGATCACCTGCACAGCGAAGATCTCCATGTGGAGGCGGGCTTGCGCCGTGCAGAATTCAAGGCCGTGGCCGCCTTGATGACGCCTGAGGGCGTCTTCATCGGCGAGGGCTCGTGCGTCGGTCGCATCGCTCCCGCCGTGGACGGTGAGGGCGGATTCGGATTCGATCCGGTGTTCATTCCTAGGGACCTTGACCTCGCGGGCGAGCCCACCGAAATCGGCGTGCAGGGTGAGGTGTCCACACACGGTCGCACCTTCGCAGCCGTGGACATGGATCTGAAAGGGAACTTCAGCCACCGAACCCGCGCGTTGAAGGATCTGCTGACCCAACTCGGCCCTGCCGAGTGAGCGGCATCAGCGTCATAAGCACAAGCCAACACTGAGGGTTGAGGCACATGAGGACACTCCGCATACTCGTGGGGCTTCTGTTCCTCGGGGTGTTGGCCAGTTACCTCCTTTTGGCCGGAGAATTGGTCGAAGAGGCGCAATGGGGCACCGTCGGTGCCCTCGGCGTCCTTGGCTTGGCGTGGGTCCGCCTTGGCGGCTCGCCGCGCCCGCAGGCCGTGGTTCAGCCCGCCAAAGCCGCGGGGGCCTCAGCCGCTCCAGAAGCCGTCTCGGAATCTGCATCGGACGAGGCCTCCGAAACACCGGCACCTGTTCGCGCTGAATCGCCGGCCACCATGGCGGAACGCAAGCGCATGAAGGTCGCGGCCGCGAAGGCCGCACAAGCTGAAGCCCTCGCCGCTCAGGAAGCCGAAGCGGAGGAGGCTCACGGCCCGGTCATCGAGGTGGAGGTGGAAGAAGCTCACGTCGCTCAGGAATTTGTGGTTGAGGTGACCGCCGATTCCGTTGAAGACGCCGATATCGCCGTGACCGTCGAGGAGCGCCGTGAGCGCCATGCGGCGGTTCGCGAGCGCATCGAAGCACGACGCAGAGGCCGCATGGCGGAAATCCGTGCCGCAACGGTGCGCATGTGGGAAGAAGCCGAAGCACGCGAGGACCTCGTGGCCCTGCTTCGCACGCCAAACCATGGCCTCCACGTCTACGACCTGCCGGAGCATCCAGAGCCAGGCCGACCCTACGGCGCGACCTTCGTTCGCCTGGACGAGGCCCGCGTGATCAAACTCCGTGTTCCGCTCGACGAAGGCTTCAGCAGCACGACGAACGAGCCGGAGCCGCTCCCCGAACTGCCACCCCTCCCCGCTCCTGGTGAATTGCCGCCCCTCGGCGACCTTCCCCCGCTCCCAGATCCCATCGAAGCGCGTTCAGATGCCCTGGCCGCGCTCGCGCCCAGCGACGACTAACTGTCGCCAGGAAAGCTTCTTTTTGTGAAGCGCTGAGGCTTGGCACTCACCTTGCTGCAGTCTGTCCATCCGCTCCGTCCACGTGCAAGCGTTGGGCGGCCAACAAGACATGATTCAACATGAAAGCTACATGTTTAAAGCCTCTCGCGGCTAGCCTCTACCATGGCACAGCCCATCTGACCCTCCGATGCCGGATCGAGCCTGCTGGCCACGAGCCAGCTTTGGCCACCGGCATAGGAGAAGAACAGATTATGGGAAGCAGAATTGGAAAGAAGGAACGGCGCGCGCGCCGTTCACGACGCGACGACATGGCCCGTGGTGCCAAGGAACCACAGCACGAGATGACCTACTCCGAGCGGGTCAAAGCCTCCAGCAAAGGCGGATCCCTCGGGAAGCGCATGAACGCCAACAAGCGCCGGCACCGGACGCCGACCGTGTCCCATGCCCCGCGCCCCTGCTGCGCGAACGACGCGGCTCGAAAGGAGGCTACGGCACGGATGCTTGCGGACCTCCGCGACGCCCGCCTCGATCGGAGCTGGGTCAACGGTGCATGGAAGATGCAAGCGCCAACGTGGTTCCTTCGGAAGCACAAGCGGCACCTCCATCACTTGCCCGACGACGTTCGGGCGAAACTGAACCTGCGCTGAGGCGCGCGTTCAGGTCGGGACTTGGCGTCCCGTGGCCGCGACCTGAGGTCCTGCGGGGCCTCAGGTCGCCTCATTCATGCGTCCACTTGGGCGTTTCACGGCTCAAGAAAGCCTCGACACCGATGGCGGTGTCGGCGCTGTCGAACAGGGCTGAGAAGGCGTCCAGCTCGACAATCAACCCGTCGCTCAGCGATGTTTCCATGCTGGCGCGCATCGTGGCTTTGGCCACCTTCATCGTCGCCGCGGACTTGCTGCCGATGGTGCGGGCGAGCGCCAGCGTGCGCTCCATGACGTCCTCAGCAGGCACCACGTGGTTCACCAATCCGATGCGGTGGGCTTCCCTTGCGTCGATCATCTCGCCGGTAAACACCAGTTCCATGGCTCGACCAAGACCCACCAAGCGGGCCAAACGCTGGGTCCCCCCACCGCCGGGCATGAGACCGAGGTTGATTTCGGGGGTGCCGAAGCTCGAACGGTCGCTGGCGACGCGAAGGTCACAGGCGACCGCCACCTCGCATCCACCGCCAAGGGCGAAGCCGTCGATCATGGCAATGGTCGGCTTGCTGATGCCCCAGATGGCTTCCCACCCGTTGTCGGCAAAGATGGGGTAAATCTCCTCGCCGCTCTTGCCTGCAAACTCCGAGATGTCGGCCCCGGCCACGAAGGCGTTTGGTTTGGGACGACGACCTTCCGGTGCAGGGCCCGGTGCGGCTCCGGTGAAAATGACGCAGCGAACGTGGCCCTGCGTTTCAACCTCTTTCGCGTAGGCCTTGATGGCGCTCATCACGTCCTGATTGAGGGCGTTCAGTTTGTCTGGCCGGTTGATGGTGACCAGAGCGATGACGCCTTCATCGTCGGAATCTGGAGCGACGGGGAGATGTTCGACAAGCAGCACGTCTTCGGCCATGCTGCCCCCACGCACCGCCCCCTCAAGAGCGCACCGACGGCGCCAAGCACGCCGAACGTTCAAGGCGTTCACCTGAAGGCAAGGGCGTGGAAGGCGTCTACCTGACGTGGATGATCAGCGCGCTCGCGCTGGGCGTGGTGCTTCTTCCCGTCTATGCACCGCCATGGAGCCGCTTAACGCTCTCGGGCTTCGTGGATTTCATCCGCCGGTATTGGGTGCACGTCCTCCTGCTGTTCATGATCTACAACGCCAAGGACTTCCTCGATCAGGTGGATCGAATCCTGATGGCCAACACCAACCTCGACATGACGGCGTGGATTTACGCCATTGAAGGCGACTTGGTGTTGCGGATACAGGAGGCGTTCGAAGCCAGGTGGTTGTCCATCGCCTTGACCCACTTCTACGTGGCTGGATTCATGTTCATCTGCTACGTTTCTGTCTTCTATGTCGCGTACTTTGACGACCGCTGGATGGCCGACCGCATCGTGCTGTCGATCGCGTGGGTCTACATTTTGGCCGTGCCCTTCTACCTCTTCTTCAACGTCCGCGTGACAGGAGACGTCATCCCAGGCATGGAGACCATCGCCTACGATTTGACCCCTGAAATCGCGGATTGGTTCCGCCGCATCGATCCCTTCACCAACGGGATGCCCAGCCTGCACATCGGCATCCCCTTTGTCGTGTGGCTGTGCCTGCTTCGGTACGACGAAGACCGTCGCTGGACACGGTACCGCCACACGGTATTGCTCTACACCGTGATCACCGCGTTCACCATCCTGTACCTCGGCATCCACTGGATTTCCGACATCGTCGGAGGCCTGCTCATCGCGGCAGGAGCAGTAGCCATGACCGAGCGAACTGTGGGCTTCGTCTGGCGCATCGGCGACGAGCGAACCATGAACGCGCGCCTCGCCTCGCTGTTGACGCAGCCAAAGGTCGCGCTTGGCGCCCTTGTTGCGCCCGTCAAAACACAGCTCAAGCGGTTCCGCACGCCAGGGGCCCGCGAATCACGGTTGGGACTCGGCGTGGTGCTGTTCCTGGTCCTCTTGGTCGTGACCTACGATTTGACGCACCAAGCGTTGCCGGCCAGCGGCATTGAAGCCCCCGAGGGGGCCGCAGCCGCGGACGGTTGGGTGGCGACCATGGACAACCGAAGCGGCGTGCATACGGTGGTTCTGAACGACTTGTCAACCCCCGACGTGGTCATCGAGGTCGCGCAACCAAACATGACGGAGGGCGACTTGGTCGCGCTTGACGGGAGACACGTGGTGATGGCCAATGCGTCGGTGATCCGGACCGTCCGGACCGACGCCCCACAAACGGTCACCATGGAGACACCGATTGAAGCCAAACCGTCCATCCTGACCCTCGCCGACGGACCTCAGGGAACCGTGGTGCTGGCGGTCATCAACGGCACCCTTCACGGGTGGACGATGCTTGGTGAAGACGCGGTGCTGCCTGCTCAGGCGTCAGGCGTGATCGCGCTGGTCACCAACGGGGCGGAGTTGGCGTGGACCACGGAAGACCAGCCGCTCGACGTCCGCATGGCTCGCTTGGGGACCAGCGGGGCGTTGACCGTCCCGCTCAACGCCAGTGCTACACCCGAGCAAGAAGCCGAAATGGCCGGCTGGGGCCTTCCCACAGACGTGGACAACGGGACCGTCATCGATCTTGAACTGAGCCAAACGCATCTTGTGGCCGTGGTGAACGTCAGCACCGTGGACCGCCTGGTGCTCTACGAGCGCGCGCTGGGCACCATGCATCTCATCGGGGACGGCAAGTACTCTGCCGCCGACCCTGCCCTTGGCGCGGACGTGCTCGCCTACACCGGATGGGACCACCTCAATCCGATCAACCCCGAAACCAAATACCTCGACAGCGAAATCCATCTTCACGACCTCTCCACCAACCTTACGGAGGTCTTGACCGCTGACACGCGAGACCAGTGGTCACCAACGGTGCTTGAGGAGCACATCATCTACCTGGAACGAAGCGCGTCCGATGAGACGTCGGTCCGGATTTACAGCCGAGAAGTGGTGCTCCAGCCGTACTCAAATGCCGTGCTTCAAGTCGGTCTGATGGTCATGCTCGCGTTGACCTTCGCCTACGTGGTTCAGATTCAACAGGAAGCGCGCGGACGGCGCACTGAGGAAGAATGAGCCTCAACCGTGGTAGCGTACACGGCTTCGGACCTGAGACAAGCGGTCCAAAACGTCCGCCGCTGACGGGACCATCCCGCCCGGTGCTTCGGTCTGTCCTGCATGCTCGGAGTCAAGGTATCCCGCTTCGAGGGCGGCCATGGCACCTGGACGGTCTGGGTGACTGGCACCGAGCACCTCGTCCAACACGTGAAGGTCGATGCCGTAGCGCTCGAGGTCGTACTCGATGGACGCAAGACCGAAATCGATGAGCACCACACTTCCATCCTCGCGGATCATGATGTTGTTCGTGGACAGGTCGCCATGCGTCACCGCCTGTGCGTGAAGGTGACGAACCGCTCCTCCGACCGCGTGCAACAAGGGCTCGACATCGGAAACCGATGCATCACGGAGCACCTCGATGAGCGGGCGTCCCTCGACGTGCTCCAGCACAAGACGATCTTCATCCACGTCCGCGTCCAGCAGCGCTGGAACGGGCAAACCCGAGCGATGGAGGCGCAGGAGGATTCGAGCCTCGGCCAGCATGCGTTGGCGCCCAAGGCGCTCGTCGAGGTCAGGATGGCGCCATCCTCGGGCTCGACGCTGCTTCATGACCGCTGGAAGTCCAAGCCATGTGCCCGCGGTCACCTCGGCTTCCGCGCCGAGGTGCAGACGAGCCTCTGGCTCGAACACCGGCTCACCACGCTCCGTGGACGTAGGGCTTGCCGCCGTCCGGGTCCTGGCGGTTGGCGAGGGCCCACAAGCGCTCAAAGCGGTAAATGCCGGAGCTGCAGCCTGAGTCTTCCCAATCGAAGGTGAGCGCGTAATTGCCGACCGTCCGGACCGTTGGTTTGGTCGGAGGCAAGGCTTCCACTTGACGGCGGAGCGTCTTGCTCGTCTCGTCGTCGTTTCGGGATGGGGCGCACTTTGCGCAAGGGCAAGCGTGGCGGAGGTCGTCGTACGAGACGGTGAATTCCGAACCGTCATCATAGGTCAGGTGGAGGTCCACCTGGCGGCGCTCAAGGCGGGTCAGGGTCGGCATCGCTTCGCTCACGAAGGCTCACCTCACACGATTTCGAGGCCCGTTCCACCGGACTGACCGATCTGGGCTTGAATGGCCGCAACCACGTCAGCGAAAGCGACGGACGCGGCGCCTTCAGGGTCGCTGACGATGCGGTGCACCCCATCGTCTCCCCCGCGCACGAAACCGGGGTCAAAGGGCAACGCGCCGAGGAAGGGGATGCCGAATTCTTCGGCGGTCGCCGCGCCACCGCCTTGCTTGAACAGGTCGAGGGTCACTTGGAAGGCACCGTCATCGTCGGCGGTGGCGCTGTGGGTTCGACCGCCGGGTCCCGCGATCTGAACCTCGGTGCCCGCGGGCGCGCGTCCATGCAGGGTGTACCCGCTCATGTTCTCGACCACGCCAAGCACCGGGACCTTGAGCGACTCCGCGAAGCCGATGGACTTGCGGCTGTCGAGCAGGGCCACGTCCTGCGGCGTGGTCACGATGACCATGCCGTCAATGTCCGGCAGGGACTGCGCCACCGTCAGCGGCTCGTCAGACGTGCCCGGCGGGAAATCGATGACGAGGTAATCGAGGTCGCCCCACTCCACGTCGCCAATGAACTGCTGAATCGCGCCGAGCTTGATGGGGCCGCGCCACACCACGGGGGTGTCGTCGTCGTCCAGCAGGAAAGCCATCGAGATGACCTTCACGCCGAGGTGGCCTTGGGCGGGATGGATGCGCCCTTCTTCGACGTGGAGGCGTCGGCCGTCAAGTCCCATCATTTTGGGCACGTTTGGACCGGTGATGTCGATGTCGAGGATGCCCACCTTGTGCCCTTGCTGAGCCAAGGAGAGGGCCAATCCGGTGGAGACGGTGGACTTCCCAACGCCGCCTTTCCCCGAGAGCACCATGATCTTGTGTTTGATGCGCTTCCCGAGGGACTGCATGGCCATCTTGCGCTTCATTTGCGCGTAAGCCTGTTCCATCTGGCGCTGTTCCTGAGGCGAGGGCCCGTCGGGAGCGGGGCCATCGCTTGGCGTGTGGGTGGACACAGGGGAGCCTGCCATGGCGTTCCATCGAGGGGGGTCTTTTCAATTCACGCTCAACCCAAGCGCCCGTGTTTTGCCCACAACAGAGCCCTTCAAATGGTGTGAAGGAGGTGTCCTTCCATGCACCTTGCCTTTGTCTGTGTGGGCAACTCCTGTCGCTCCCAATTGGCGGAAGCCATCGCTCGTTCGATGGGGTTCGAGGCCTCGAGTGCGGGCACCCATCCGGCCTCGGCCGTGGCGGAACATGCGCTCACGGTCCTGAACAATCGCGGCATCGACGCGTCAGGCTTGCATCCAAAAGGCATCGAGGCCGTGGACGCGAAGGCTGCTGACATGATCATCTCGATGGGCTGTGGAGTCTCTTGTCCAGCGCTGCCCATTACCGAAGACTGGGGGCTTGACGACCCGGTTGGCGGGCCGTTGTCCCTGTACGAAGCGACCGCCGACGAGATCACGCGGCGCCTTGAGGCGATCCGCGAGGCTCACTCTTCTTCGTCCTGAGCGGGCACGTCGCCTTCGCCTTCGAGGACGATGTGAATGACGCTCACGCCGCGCTGACCGCCGCCGTCGCGGCGTTCGGTCATTTCCGTGGCGATGTCCACCGAGCGCACGTGCACGGTTTCGGGCAGGCCCGCAGCGATCGAGCCGTGACGACGGCGGCACAATTCCGCCGTGTCCACCGCGTTCCCGATGGCGGAACCCCGTGCGGTCAGTCGGACCACGCGGTCACCTGATTCCATGGCCATGACCACGGCGCGCACGTAGAGGTGAACGGGCTTTTTGCCCACGAAGATTTGGCGTTCGTCCATGGCAAGATGACGGGGGTCGTTGGATTCAACCTACCGGTGCAAAAACAGGGTACTGGAGTGCGAGCGCCGGGACTCGAACCCGGGTTCTAGCGTTGGCAACGCCAGGTGATAACCACTACACTACGCTCGCGTGTGCATCCGTCCCACCGGGGCCGAGTATAAACGGTTGTCGGAGCAGGTGCGAATGCGCCTTCAGCGGTCCCCAAACCGGTCACCGCCGGCGCCTTCGCGGCGTGACAAACCGACGAGCAAGCCAACGACCACCACCACGAGGAGGCCCAAACCACCCCACAACAGCACGGGTGAAATCTCGTCGTTCTGGCCGCCTCCACCACCGTCTCCTCCGGCGTCGAGCCGCATGACGGTTGAGACCGTAGGGGCGACTTCCCCGTACGTGTCCGATGCGCGAATGAGCAGCTCATGGGCCCCGAGAGGGGTGCCCGTGCGGACGTCAAGGCATGCGGACCAGACGTCGTCGCCTGCTGCCTCGTCTGGGCCGAGGCCGTCGTTCCTCATCGAGGCCCAGCCTGCTTGTTCGCCAAGCGGCGTTAGCGTCCCTCGATTGATTTGGACGGCGTTGATGCCGTCTTGGTCGGTCACCTGCACGGTGTAGGGGACGCACGGGTCGCCTCGGCTTCCTTCATCGACCACAAGGGCCTCTGCCACGATGTCCGGGGCATCGTTCAACACGAGCAACCGTGACCAGCCGAGGTCAGCATCGTCCGGTTCGAGGAAAGGACCGACCAAGCCGCCTGACGCGCCGACGAGGACGGTGCGTGTGACCACCGCCGACGCGCCTTCTTGGTCTTCAACCGCCCAAGGCAGTGTCATCCAACCCGGTTGCACGCCTGAGGGGAGGGTGAATGCACCGCTCCATGTGGTGGTGCCGCTCACCTGAGCCAGGGGCACCAGCGCACCGCCAGACAGGCCGCTGAGGTCGACGGCCACGGAGGCCACGCCATGTTGGTCGACCACGTTGGCCTCCACAATCACCGCGCCGCCGCGCTGCACGCGGTCGGGCACCAGGTCGATGCTGATGATTCGAGGTGCAGGGTTGTCGATCTGCACCGTCGCGTTGTCGTAGGTCGTTGAGGTGAACGCGTCAACCACCGTCACAGGGGCGCTGAACACGCCTGTGGTGATGTCGAGCACCGTGAGCGTGGTGGTCCAGCGGTCGTCGTCGACGGCTTGGTCGCCGTCTTGGCCACGATCGTTGAGCACCCGCACGCCCAAGCCGAGCGCGGTCAAGTCGACCTCGACCCGCTCAAGGTTCCAATCCACGTCCACGACCTCGGCGACGAGCAGGCTGCTTCGTGCGCCCTCCGCGGCAGCCAATCCGTTCGGTTGGCTCAAGCCGAGGAAGACCGGAGGCGTGTTGCCCTCTGCGGTCACGACCGAAGGCGACAACACCCTGGCCAAGGTCTGTGACTCGTTCAGCCAAGCGGTCTCCTCGCCTTCACCGTAAGGCACCTCGAGGCTCCGGGTCACGGAGGTGGAGAGCCCTTTGAGCGGACCTACGGCCACGAGGTGTCCGTGTGCTGTGCCATCGAATTCGTTGTAGGTCCCGGACCACTGCACGGTCTCGAAGGTCCGTCCGTCGGCGTCGTCGGTGCTGTAGGCCAGCACGTCCACGACGAGCTCCATGCCGGCTTGCTCAGCCAACAGGAAACGGTCGCCGGGGGCCGCAGGAATGGGCATCAATCCGGTTTCACGACCGACGGTCACGTTGCCGAGCCCTTCCACGGGCTCGGGAGCCTCAGGCTCGCGTGGAATTGGCGAGCGCTCAGGCTTCTCATCGCCTTCGGACGGGTCAGGACCGGACTGCTGCCAAATCACGCGGATGGTGCGGTTGTCGTGGTCGATGTCCACCACGTCGTAGGACCACGATTCGTTGTGGTGGGCGCCAAGGCCCTGATTGCCAAAGAAGGAGCCTCCGTTGAGGCCGGTGAAGTTGAACCATTCTTCCTGATGGATGATGTGCACCCGATGGACAACGCCTGAGGCGTTTTCTGCGTCCAGCGTTGTTTCGATGTCGCGGAGGATCCCGAACGTGCCCTCCGCGTCGCCGGTCAAAACCCCGTCCACGTGGAGGCGGTCGGCCACGACCTCTCCGTCCTCGCTCCACTGGTGAAAGTCGTGAACGGTCCCGTTGATGGCCACCGTCGCGTTTTCATCCTGCTCGACGAAACCAAAGGTTCCCGAACCACGGATGCGTTCGAGTTGGTCCACGCGGGCGCCGTCTTCCCAACGCTGCAGGGATTGGAAGGCTTCGAGGTCGAGGTCCATGCGGGTCCCGTCCTCGATGAGCGTGAAGTCGGCCGTGGCCTCGATCTGCTGGTGGTCGAGCCGACGCACACCGTCTTCGTCCCACAGTTCAAGCACGAGCACCGCAACGGTTCCGTCGATGTCGAGCGACCCTTCGCTCTCGTTGGCATCGATGGTGTGAACATCCAGTGAGCCGTTCGCCTCGATGCGGAGACGTTCGCTCACGAGGCCGTTGATCACCGAGCGGTTCAGGGTCGCATCGCTGACGGTAGCGGCAACTTCTGTTCGCGCTCCGTCAATGTCGTCGATGAGCGTCAATGTGCCAAAGCCCGAGGCATCGAAAACGCTGGCTTGGAGGACGCCGGCCGTGCTGGATTCGTTCCGCCACACCCGGTCCAGGACGAGGTCGAGGTCAATGGTCGAGTTGTCGGCGGTCTCGAGCATCACCAAACGGCCGTCTCCAAGTTCCCACGCCGTCAGCATTTCACCCACGCGCTCTTGCCAGCCATGGCCGTCAAATTCGAGGAAGAAACGCTGCGGAGCGCCGTCGTTCACGGTGCTCTGGTCCAAGGTCCAATTCGATGAAGTGGTGATTTCGTGGTCGGCGAGGGGCTGGTTCCAGCGACCGACCTGCACCGTTCGCTCCACGGTGGGCCAGTCCACTGGAACGCCGTCCATGCCCACGACATCCACCACGAGGTCCACCGTGTCGTTCCACGCCAGCGATTGGTTCACGACCAAGGTCGCGACCGACCGGCCGTCCTCCACCGACCATGTCGTGGTCAGGTTGGTGTCGAGCGGGTTGCCGTTGCGCGAGTGGACCAGATTGACCTCGATGTCGTAGGATGCATCGTCGCCCATGACCAAGCGGTAAGCGTGGTCGTCCGCCTCGTGGCCCCAGTCCACGTGCAAGGCTGGACTGGACGCAGGTTCCTCAGCGTTGACCGGGAGGACCGCCACCACCAGGAGCAGAAGCATCAGCAGGGCACGCCGTTGCATGATTCGACCTTAGCCGGCTCCCTCAAGAGGGTTGGGGGATGATGTTAGGCATCGAGGACGTATCCCAAAAGGAGCGGGAGCACCAGCGTTGCATCGGATTCGATGACAAAACGTGGGGTTTCTGGAAGCAGTTTGCCCCAGGTGATTTTCTCGTTTGGAGGGGCTCCGGAGTAGCCACCAAAGGAAGGTGTGGATTCGCTGATCTGCGCAAACCACGACCAGTGCGGGACGTCTTCACCCAGGTCTTGGCGCAACATGGGCACGGTGCAGATGGGAAAGTCACCCGCGATACCGCCACCCACTTGGAGGAAGCCCACGGGTCGGGTTTGGGCGCGGTACCATGTCGCAAAGCGGAGCATGTAGTCCACGCCACTTCGGACGACGTCGGTGCTCTTGAGGGACCCAGAGAGGACGTGAGAGGCCATGATGTTGGCCAACGTGGAATCCTCCCAACCGGGAACGACCAGCATCAGGTCATCCTTGGCCGCAGCCCGCAACCAGGAGGTGCCGGGGTCGGATTGGAAGGAGTCGTCCAGGACGCCGTCGTTCAGCAGCCCGTACAGGTACTCGTGGGGAAGGTGCCGTGCCTGGTCAACCTCTGCCGCTTGCCACCGCTTGAGCAAGTGGTGTTCAACACGCCTGAAGGCCTCTTCTTCCGGAATGCAGACGTCGGTCACCCGGTTCATGCCACGCGCAAGCAGCGCGGCTTCGTCTTCCGCGGAAAGGCCGCGCCAATCCGGGACCGATTCGTAGTGGTCCAAGGCCACCAAACGGAACAGGTCTTCCTCGAGGTTGGCACCCGTGCATGAGATGGCCCCGATGTGACCGGCACGGATCATTGGCGCGATGCTGCGGCCTAGGCCCGCCGTGCTCATGGCGCCGGCAAGGGTCAGCACGAGAACGCCGCCTTCTTCCAAAAAGGCCGTCAGGCTCCGTGCCGTGTCCCGAAGAGCGCCAGCGTTGAAGTGCTGGTAGTGCTCCTCAACAAAGGCACGGACGGACATGCTTACGCCTCCTTAGGATGCAGGAACCGATCCAACACCACGCGTTGCCGGACCACGAGACTGGGCATGTCAGCCATGAAGGAGTTGAGGACATCGTCGACGAGGCCTTCAGCATCGGTCCCCCCACAGGTGAAGCAATCGATGGCCAACCAACCGCGGTCGGCGTAGCAATGCGCGCTGAGGTGGCTCTCGTCCAAGAGGACCACTGCGGCGAAGCCGGGTGGAGAGAGTGAACCGTCGAACACCTCGGCATGCGCGTGGACGTTTCGGGCTCCCGAACGCGCCACAGCATCTTCCAACACGGAGAGGACCCACGCCGCTTCGTCGGGGCCCGGCGAAGCGTATCCTGTGAGGTCGAGCACGACGTGTTGGCCGTGGGCGGCGAGGGCATCCTTGGACGTCAACGCGCGCCGGACCGTCAAATTGGATTTGAATCCATCAGTTCGGAACACCTTGGGTGAAGGTATGACGGTTCATCGGAGCCCGGTCCCCCGCATGCCCGGCTGCGGCCTTCTCCCAACGGCCTGCTCGGCGTGCTGAAACGTGGGCTCCGACGATTTTCGTGGCCACCATCGCGGCCGTGAACTGGGTCAAAGGGCTGCCCTCTTGGCGTGCAATCTCGTTCACGTCCGCGCTGATGACGGTCGCCTTGGGTGCCGCGAACACCGCCTCAATGGCCTGAACGGCGTGCCAAAACGTCAGGCCACCAGGCACCGGCGTACCGGTCGCAGGCACCAAGGTACCGTCCAAGCCATCGATGTCAAAGGTCAGATGGACGGGCCCTTCCAGGCCCTTCAGCACCTCGATGAACGACGCCCAGTTCGCTTCGCCCCCGCATGGCGCCATGACGTCCCGAGCAAACCACGTCGTGATGCGTGCGTCGTCGTCAATGCGCTGCTGTTCCTCGAGGCTGTGCGCGCGAACGCCCACCTGAAGCAGGCGGCCGACGCCGAGGTCGAGGGCACGCGCGGCGGCGCTCGCGTGGGAGAAGGGCTCTCCATCGAGCTGGCTTCGGAGGTCAGCGTGTGCGTCGATTTGCACCACGGTCAAACGACCGAGATCGCCTTCCACCGCTGGGTGATCGCGCAACGCCGCAAGCAGTGGAGGGAGGATGCCGTGTTCGCCTCCGAGGGCCATCGGAAACACGTCCCCGGCGCACCACGGTCGAAGGAAGGCTTCCATGTCGTCCAGTTGACCGAGGAGCGAACCAGCCTCAGAGGACCACGGCTTTTCGGTCCGAAACACGAGGCCTGCGGGCAGGTCCTCGCCAAGCATGACCTCGTGCACTTCGACTTGGGCGCTGGCCTCCAGGCACGCCATTGGACCCTCCGCCGTGCCTTGGCCATAGGACGTGGTCAATTCGTACGGGAGCGGGAGGACCACGACGTCCGGTGCTGCTTCGCCGTCCTCGGGCAAACCGAGGAAGGTGGGCAGGCCATCGTCCATGGTTGGCGGGCAGGGTCGGTCATCAAGAGCGTTCGCCCGAGGGGGCTTCCGGCAACGAAAGGCCGATGTCCGGAAGAGGGTTGATATAGGGTGTCGAACAATATACAGTACCGTTGCGGAGTAGAATTCGCGGCGAGGTGGGACGGACATGAGCATGACCCTGAGAGACCTCACGCGTGCCATCCAACAGCACATCGACACCGACATGGACGTCGAGGTCGCACGCGGCATGGCCGAGCACGCGCTGGGCTTCTTTGGGTTCTACAACCGGATCATCGACAACGCGCTCGAGCCAAACGACCGCAACCTGTTCTACATGTTCCAAGATTGGGACCTTCTGACGACTGAGTCCGAAGAAACCACCCTGTGGGACGGACGCGAGTGGAGGATCCACTACTGGAAGTTCAAGCCCGACCTCCGCGAGCGTGTGGAGGCCTACATGCAGCGCAGCCTCGACACCGAAGAGGTCGACCCGTACGCGGACGTCTACGCCGGAGATGCGGCGATGATCTGGACGCGTGAATCGGAGCGCATCGCCAACCCCAACGCCTTCACGTCCGACTGGTGAAGGTGGGAAGGGTCATCAGACCCAAGCCCGTCGGCGTTCCATGCGCGGCCGTGCTTTGCTGCTGGTCATGGTGCTCCTCGCACCGTTGGCGGCTGGAACGGTTCAAGCGCAGTGGCCCGAGGTCGTCGCTGAAGAAGCGTGGCCTGGCGAGCCCATCGACAACCACGTGCACATGACGTGGGCGGCGCTGACCTTGGAGGTCAACGGATGGGCCGACGATCATCCTGACATCGTTGACCTGATGGATGTTGGTGATTCTGAACTCGGGCGGACCCTCTGGGTCGTTCGCCTGTCGGATTGGTCGATGGACACCAAACCGAATGGAACGGCGAAAGAAATCATCTACATCGACGGCGGACACCACGGCAACGAATACCTCGGTACGGCGCTGGCCTACCTCACGGCGAAATTCTACATCAACGAGTGGGAGGCCGGCAATCAGGAAGCCATCGATGTCTTGCAAAACACGGAGTTGCACATCCTCATCATGCTCAACCCCGACGGCAACGACATCGACACACGATGGAACATCAATCAAGTCGATCTGAACCGGAATTACGACCACTATTGGAACACGTGCCCAACCACGCAACCTGGCAGCAGCGCCTTCAGCGAGTCCGAAACCATGCACAATTCAGACTACATGAACGCCTACGTCACCGATGCCGACCTCTACGTCACCATGCACACGGGCGTGTGGATCATGCTCTACCCGTGGGGCAAGTGGGCCGACCAGCCCCCCGACTGGGAGTTGTTCTGGGGCATCCGGGAAGACGTCCACGCCACCGTCTCGGACATCCCCATCCAGAACGCCAACCAAGGCCTCTATCCGAACTGCGGCACCAGCCGCGATTACGGGTATGGCGTGATGGGCTTCCCGACCTTTACCTTCGAAACCGACGACGAACAATTCGTGCCGGGGAGTTTCGAATCCTTGCACAGTCGACTAGCCGAGGAACTTGACGTCATGCGCTTCCTGATCAACAACGTCTGGTACTGGAGGGCAAGACTTGACGTCGCCTCACTCGAAGTCAGCGAGGACAGTGTTTCCCTTGACGTGACGAACCACGGCTACGCGAGCACCACCAACGCCTCCCTCGAATACCGGCTTGAGGACGGGAGCGTCGCGTGGGCGTCCTCCCTGTTCAACGTCAACGCCACCACCTCGAAGACCGTGGACCTGGCGTTTGAGTCCACCCTTCTCAGCCCAGGAGGATCGTGGAACCTGAACTATCAGAAGCGCGTCATCGACGCATCAACATGGGTGAACGAAAGCGTCCCGGCCGAAGCCGTCGATGAATCCGGCGCGGCGGGCGGTGAGTCCATGCCGATCGCCACGGCACCGCTGCTCGTGGTCTCCCTGCTCGCGGCCATCGTGGCCGAGCGTCGGAGCGGCCGCGAAGGCCGCGCCGAAGATGCGACCGAGGGTTGAAGTGCCACCCCTCGGTCCACGACTGGGAATCCACATGCGCATCGAAATCAGCCCGAGCAACACGCTGCACGGCACCCTCATTCTGCCCCTCACGCAAGGCGACGACGTCGCCGACGCCAGCCTCACTGGCGTGCCATCCGCGCTCAAGGCGCAGATCGCCAACGCGCTCAGCGACGGCGACTTCAAGGGCAAGAAGGGCGAAATCCTCGCGCTGGTCGGAACCGGAGAAGGACGTGCTCTGCTCGTGGGTCTTGGCAAAGCGAAGGACCTCAGCCGTGACGTTTGGCGCGACACCGGCGCCAAGGTCACGGCCGCCATGAAGCCCAGCCACGGCAAGGAGTTCACCGTCGCGGCTGAAAACGGCGACATGCACGACCTTGCAGCGATGGCCGAGGGCATGATGCTCCGTGACTACAGCTACGACGTCTACATCACAAAGGACGATGAGGACGACGAAGACGACAGCGAGGCCGTCGTTCGCTTCGCCTGCGAAGACGAAGACACCGAACCGCTCGCAGCCATCGTCAAGCGCATGTCCGGTGTCGTGAAGGGTGTCCACCGCTCTCGTGACCTCGGGAACTGCCCCCCCAACGACCTCTACCCGATGGCCTACGCACGTCAAGCGATGGAGTTCGCCGAGACCTCCGACCGGCTCAACGTGTCCGTCATCACCTACGAGGAAGCCCTTGAACGCGGCATGGGCGGCTTGGTGGCCGTCGGCATGGGGTCCTCCCGCAAGCCCTGCATGGTCATCTTCGAGCTCAACGCCGAACAAGGCGGTCGGGCCCCCGTCATCGTTGGCAAGGGCATCACCTTCGACACCGGTGGCATCTCGATCAAGCCAAGCCCCTCCATGGACGAAATGAAGTACGACATGGGCGGCTCTTCGGTCGTCTTTGGGCTGATGCAGGCCCTCGTCGAGACCGGCTGGGAAGGCAAGGTCACGGGCATCGCCTGCATGGCCGAAAACATGCCTGCCGCCAACGCTCAGCGCCCAGGTGACGTGATTCGTACCTACTCTGGCAAGACCATTGAGGTGCTCAACACCGACGCCGAGGGACGCCTTGTCCTCTCTGATGGGCTTTGGAAGGCCGGAGAGTACGACCCGGAGTACATCATCGACCTCGCGACCCTCACCGGTGCGTGCGTCGTGGCCCTCGGTCACGAAGCCACGGGCCTCTGGTCCAACGACGACGACCTGCGCGCTCGTATTCACGAAGCGGGCAACGCGGTGGGCGAATTGGCCTGGCCGATGCCGCTGCTCCCCGCCTTCGAGAAGGAAATGACCGATTCCAAGATCGCCGACACCCGCAACCTCGGGGCCGGTCGATGGGGCGGCGCCAACACCGCAGCCGCCTTCCTGAAGCAATTCGTCCCCAGCCGCGGCAAGGGTGACGACAAGGAGCAGATTCCTTGGGCGCACATGGACATCGCAGGCACGTACTGGGGCGCCAAGACCAACGCCACGGTCAAGCACGGGGCGACGGGCGTGCACGTTCGAACCCTGCACCACCTGATCACGGGCGAGTGAACACCACGCCGCATCACGCGGCGCTGAAGTGCTCGATGACCTTCCTGGTCATGTCGACGACGAGGCCAACTTCCTCGCTGGTCAAACCGAAGTGAGGCGTGTATCGAAGAGCGTTGTGACCGCCGTGGATGATGCCAAGGCCGTGACGGCGGCACCACATCTCCACTTTCTCGTCCCCAACGACGGGGAAACGCTCCGGGTCCAGCTCTGCACAAACGAGCAGACCCGTGCCGCGAACGGACAACACGGCGTCGGGATGGTCGGCCATGACCTCCTCGAGTCCAGCGACCAACTCAGCACCACGCGCGCGGATGTTGTCCCGCAACTCAGGAGTGATGCGGTCGAGCACGGCGATGGCGGTCTCGAGGGCACGGGGATTGGTGGTCATCGTGTTGCCGTAGATGCCGGTGACGTACTTGTCGGCCACCTCGGCGGTCATGCCAACCACCGAGAGCGGGAACTGGCCGGCGTTGATCGCCTTCGACCATGCTTCCATGTCAGGTGCTTCGGCGTCTTGGAAGCCTTCGTAATCGACGATGCTGAGGCAGCCCTGACCACGGATGCCGGCTTGGACGGAATCGATGACCAGCATGCTGCCGTGTTCTTTGGTCAAACGACGGGCCTCGTCGTAGAAGGCCCGCTCCACACAGACGCCGGGTGCCCCCTCGCCTTGCACGGGCTCAATGGCAAGCAGTTCGATGAACACACCGTCTGCATCCGCCTGTGCGAAGGCCGCCTGGAGGGCAGCGATATCGTTGGCGGGAATCAGCGCGAGGTTCTCTCGGCCTTGGAAGGTGTTTAGGTTCTTGTCGTAGCCGTCTTTGCAGGAGTGTGAGATCTGAGCGGGTCGGTCGGTGCGCCCGTGGAAAGCGCGCTCGATGGCCAGCATTCGGGTGGGCTTTCCTTCGTGTCGTCCCCCTGGCCCGGTCATGTGAAGGGCATTCACGTCGCAAATGCGCATGCCCACAGTCATGCCTTCTGACCCGGAATTCATGCAGATGAAGCGGTCGAAGGGGCAGCCGTCCTCGCGGCTGTGTCCAATCTCCCGGCGCAGCCGCTGGATGAAGCGGTGCTGGCTGAACGACGGGGTCATGACGTTGGCCATCACGTGGTTGCCGGCCATCGCGTCGATGACGTCCTGAGGCCCGTGCCCCGCGCCCAACATGCCGTATCCACCGTTGTCGTGCAACACCGCGCCATGGGCGGTCACGATCCACGGACCACGAGCAGCCAGCGCCACGTACGGGTTCACGGTGGGGGCGGCGTAGAAATTGACAAACCCGGATTGGAGGTCCCGAACGAGGTCGCCCTCGTCGCGGAACACCGCGCTTTCACCGAGCTCTTCCACCAGGACGTCGAGACGCTGCTCGGCTTCATCGATGGCCTGGAGCAGGCGCTCGTCCGATTCGAGGAAACGAGAAATCGTTGCGTCGTCGAGCCCCGGGGTTCCGCTCGACCCTTGACGGGCACGGAGCGCGTGGAGGCGTTGGAGGGCATCGTGCTGAACGGCCGCGATGGTCATCGAACAGCTCACCTCAGGTTCAACCCATGAACTTGACCTTACGGCCGTGGCTCGATTCGCCATACCTTGAAATACCCCGCCGCTGACGCGACTATGAAACCTAAGGTTCACTAATGGGGCGAGGTCATGACGAGCGGCGACGACTGGGAAGAACGGCTCATGGAGCAACTTCTGCAGATGTTAGCCACCTTTGGCATCGAGTTCAATCGTGACGATCTCGAACGCATGATGGACCTGTTCCGGAACCACCTTGAGAACATGGGCCTCGATCTCGAGAAGGCCAACGGCGACGTGCGTTTCAACCTCGACATGGAGGAACTGGGCCGCCTGTTCCAGAACGGTGGCGGGCTTGAGGACCTCATGCGTGGCCTCGGTCTTGACGTGACCGTGGACGCAAAGCAGGTGGAAGTGGACGACGAGGCGCTGGACGCAAATCCCGACATCGAATTGCCACCCAGCGACGTGTTCCTTGAAGATTGGAACATGATCATCACCCTTGACGTGGCCCGCAAGGCCGACCTTACCGAGGATCAAGTTGAACTGGCTCTGGTCGAGCGTGGTCAGCAAATCGAGGTGCTCCGACGCACCCAAATCACGCCCGTGGCGCGCGTCGCGCTGCCGCACCGCTGCGAAGACGTGGTGGATTGGACCCTCAACAACGGCATCCTCGACATCACGCTCCGTTTGGTGCCGTTGGAGGATGCGCCCGCGGAGGCGGACATCGACGAGGCCTACGACGACGAGCAACCCGTGGTTGAGGACGGCAGCATCGCCATCGATTTGGCCGACGATGATGACGACGAAGACGACGACGGCGGCATTCCCATTCTTTGAACACACTTGGAGGAACACACATGAGCAACGTCATTGGCATCGATCTTGGAACCACAAACAGCTGCGTCGCGACCATCGAAAACGGTGAAGCCGTGGTCATCACAAACGCCGAAGGTGCACGCACCACGCCCTCTGTGGTCGCGTTTGCGAAGGACGGTGGCGAGCGCTTGGTCGGCGTGACCGCGAAGCGCCAAGCGGTCACCAACCCTGACCGCACGATGATCTCCGTCAAGCGCCACATGGGCACGGATTGGTCCACGGACGTGGACGAAGCGTCCTACACGCCGCAAGAGGTCAGCGCCTTCATTCTGCAGAAGCTCAAAGCGGACGCAGAAGCCTACCTCGGTCACGACGTCACCAAGGCCGTCATCACCTGCCCGGCCTACTTCACCGACGCACAGCGCAAGGCCACCCGGGACGCCGGGCGCATTGCCGGCCTCGAAGTGCTCCGCATCATCAACGAGCCCACCGCTGCCGCCTTGGCCTACGGCGTGGACAAGGACGTCGATCAGACCATCCTCGTGTACGACCTTGGCGGCGGTACCTTCGACGTCTCCGTGCTGGAGATTTACGACGTCGACGGCCAGCCGCAAATCGAGGTCAAGGCCACCGCCGGCAACAACATGCTCGGCGGCGACGACTTTGACGAGACCGTGATCGAATGGCTGCTGGCCGAATTCAAGAAGAGCACCGGCATTGACCTGTCCGGCGACTCTCAGGCCATGACCCGCCTCAAGGAAGCCGCGGAGAAGGCCAAAATCGAGCTTTCCGGAACCCAACAAACGCAGATTAGTCTGCCGTTCATCACCATGCGCGACGGCAACCCGGAGCACCTTGACATCAGCCTCGCGCGGAGCACCTTCGAGCAGTTGACCTCGGGACTCGTTGAGAAGACGATGGCCCCGACCCGTCAAGCCATCAAGGACGCCGGCCTCAAGGCCGGTGACATCGACAAGGTCATCCTCGTGGGTGGCTCGACACGCATCCCAGCCGTCCAGGAAGCCATCGAGAAGGAGACCGGCAAGTCGCCCTACAAGGGCATCAACCCTGACGAAGCCGTCGCCCTTGGTGCTGCCCTCCAAGCCGGCATCATCGCCGGAGACCAGGGCGTTTCCGACGTGCTGCTGCTCGACGTGACCCCACTGACCCTCGGCATCGAAACCCTCGGCGGCGTGACCACGACGATGATCGAGCGCAACACCACCATCCCCACCCGCCGCTCCGAGACCTTCTCGACCGCGACGGACAACCAGCCGGCGGTGGAGATTCACGTGCTCCAAGGCGAGCGCGAATTCGCGAAGGACAACGTGACGCTGGGCCAATTCCACTTGGTTGGCCTGCCTCCTGCCCCTCGCGGCATGCCGCAAATCGAGGTCACCTTCGACATCGACGCCAACGGCATCGTCAACGTCAGCGCCAAAGACCTCGGCACCGGCAAGGAACAATCCATTCAGATCGAGTCCCAGACCTCGCTCAGCGAGGATGAGATCAAGGCCAAGATTGCCGAGGCAGAGGAGTTCGCAGAAGCCGACAAATCCCGCAAGGCCAAGGTCGAGTTGCGCAACACTGCGGACCAAATTGTCTACCAAACCCGCCGAACCCTCGACGAAGCGGCCGACAAGCTGTCCGACGACGACACCTCGGGCGTTCGCGCCCACCTTGATGAACTCGAAGCGATGGTCCAGGACGACGAAGGTCGCCCCAAGGACATCGAGGACCTCGATGAAGCCAGCGTTCAGGCCAAGGTCGGAGAGATCGAGCAGGCCATGCACGGCATCTCCGCCAAGCTCTACGAAGCCGCGGCAGCAGAAGCGGCCACGGAGGGCGGCGAAGAAGACGGCAGCATCAGCGTCGAAGACGCCGTGGTGGACGCCGATTTCGAAGTCGTCGACGAAGACTGAGCCGACGCACGGTTGAAGACGTGCCCCCCGGTGGTTGCGCCATGGCCGAGGCTCCGGTGCTCGAAGACACCGAGCGCACGACCGGCCGTGTGGCGCTTCGAAAGAACATCGCGGCCGCGATGGCGCTCTCGGGTGCGGTGCGCAGCACCCTTGGTCCGAAGGGCTTGGACAAACTCCTGCTCGACGACGAGGGACGCACCCTCGTCACGAACGACGGCGTGACGGTCCTCGAAACGGCGCGCGTGGAACATCCGGTGGCGCGCATGCTCATCGACGCCTCGTCCGCACAGGACCGCGCCGCGCGTGACGGCACCACGTCCGCGGTGGTCATCGCCGCGGAATTGCTCCGCAACGCCTGGCACCTCGTGCTCCAAGGGGTCCACCCGAGCACCATCGTTCGTGGCTATCGCATGGCGGAAAGCGAAGCCATGGCCCACCTCGAGGGGCTCGCCTTCGAGGGCAGCGAAGAGGACCTGACCACGGCCGTACGCTCCAGCCTGGCTGGCAAAGCGAGCCACGCCGTTCAGGATCGGCTCGCTGAATTGGCCATGGAAGCCGCGTTGTGCGTCGAGCGAACCGTGGACGGCGTCCTTGAGGTGGACCCAACGCGGGTCTCAACGGTCATGGCCGTGGGCCGCCCCGCCACCGATTCGGAGATCGTCGAAGGGCTCGTGCTCCAGAAGCGGCGTGCGCACCCAGACATGGTGAAACTCGTGGAAAACGGCACCATCGCGCTGCTCGATGGCGGGCTGGAGCGGCGAAAGATGCGTGGAGACGTGACCTTCCAAGCCACCACCCCCGACGTCCTGGACGCCCTCCGCCGCCGTGAAGTCGAACGCTTGCTGGACGACGTCGAGGCGGTCGCGGCCGCTGGTGTGGACGTCCTGGCCGTTTCAGGTGCCATTGACGACGAAGCGCACCGGCGCTTGCTTGACCTTGGCATCCAAGCCTTCCGCAGGGTGCCGGGGAACGACCTGGACGTGCTCGCCCTCGCCACCGGCGCAACGGTGCTCCACCACGTGGATGTGCTACACGCGGACGCTTGTGGACATGTGCTCGAAAGCCGCTCGCACATGCTCGGGGACCTTCATCACTGGACCGTGCGAGGGGAAGGTCATGCAGCGACGCTCATCGCACGAGGCAGCGGCGACGAAATCGTTGAGGAAACCTCCCGCTGTTTCGATGACGCCTTGGGCGTCGCGGCACAGCTTCGCAAGGATCGACGTTTGTTGGTCGGAGGCGGTGCGAGTCATGTTCACCTTGCACGTCACCTCAGGCGCTTTGCTGAAGCCACACCGGGGCGAGAGCAAATGGCCATCGAGGCTTTTGCCGACGCCTTGGAAGTCATTCCACGCGCCTTGGCAGAAAACGCTGGTTTGGATCCCATCGACGCGCTGCTCGACGTGACCGCTGCCCAAGCTGATGCCGCGGATGGAGCCGAGCGCATCGGCTTGCACCTTGAGCAGCACGTCCCCGCCGACCTCGGGGCGGCAGGGGTGCTAGAGCCGCTCAGCGTGATTCGACCCACCGTGAGCGGTGCCACTGAAGCCGCATGCGCTGTGTTGCGGATCGACGACGTGCTCTGGGCGCGCCTCGAGGCCCAAATTCCAGACGACATCCAGGCTCAACTCGACGCGATGGGCGAGCAGGACGCCTGATGGGGCCATCTCGGCGAACCGGCCTGCACCGCTTTGCCTCAACACGAGCGTTCATATGCCGTCCGACAGCCCGGGGCATGTGACTTCCGAGGGAGATTCCTTTACCGTCGGTATTGACGACCTTGCCATTCACGTTCCTCGCTTGTACCTCGACATGCGGGAGTTCGCTGAACTCCGCGAGGCGGATTACGACAAGCTGAACAAGGGACTGGGCCTTTCCGCGATGGCCATTCCCGACGTTCATGAGGACACGGCGACCATGGGCGCGATGGCCGTGATGCGGCTGATCGACCGCAACGGCCTCGACCCAAGGGGCATCGGCCGGCTCTACCTTGGCACCGAATCCGCGCTCGATGGAGCTAAGCCAACCGCGACGTACATTGTTGACATGCTCACACAACGTTACGCCTCGCGTTATGGCGAGGATTGCTTCCAAAACTGCGACGTGGTCGACATGACCTTCGCGTGCATCGGCGCCGTTGACGCCCTTCACACCACCTTGGACTGGTGCGCTCGGAGCACCGATGACGACGAGCGAATCGGTATCGTCGTCTATGCGGACAACGCGAAGTACGAACTCGGGTCGCCCGGGGAATACACGCAAGGCGCCGGAGGTGGCGCCCTGCTTATCCGTCGAAACCCACGCTTGCTCGTCATTCCGGATTGCTGGGGCATCTCAACCAGCCCCGCGCACGACTTCTTCAAGCCACGCCGCGAAATGAGTCTGCGCGCTGTCATGGGCGACGTGCTCGATCTTGCGCGAGAGACCGGCGCGAACCTGAAAGAAGGCATCCTTGACCGCATGGTCCGTCACCTGCCCGGCTCAGCCCTGCGCAGGCTTGGCATCTTCGCGCACGGTGAAGAGCGCATCAGCATCCACCGTGACGAACCCGTGTTCGACGGGCAGTACTCCAACCGCTGCTACCAGAACGCCGTCCGCGACGCCTTCCTGGATTTCCAACGGCGAGCCGCTCGGACGGGCCGTTACACCCACGACGAGGACCAACGCTTCACCGAACAGTGGGAACGCATCATCATGCATCTGCCGTATGCCTTCCAAGCGAAGCGCATGTTCCCCGCCGTGTTCCATCGTGACCGGGAAGGAACGGCGATGTGGGACGACGTGGAAGCCATCGTCGGCGCACCACCCGAGCGCGAGGACGATCAAGACGACGCGGCATGGGAGAAGGCGATGGACCAGTACCGTCGTGCCATCTCCAAGACCGAGGCGTACGTGACCTTCCACCGCGACCGCATCGAGAAAGGGCAGCGCGCTAGCAGCCTGATTGGCAACCAGTACACTGGAAGCATCTTCCTTGCCCTGATGTCGACGTTCGAATCTGATCTTGAGGACAACACGGACCTCGACGGCGTCCGTTTCGGGTTGTGCGGATACGGATCAGGAGCCAAGGCCAAGGTCTTCGAAGGCGTCGTCAGCCCGAACTGGCGCGAAGTGGTGTCCCGCTGGAACCTCTTCGAGCGCTTGGCCGGCCGCGTGGCCATCGACGCCGTGGTCTACGAAGAACTCCACAAGGGGGTTCGCGAGGCCTCCGTCGTGCCGCCCAACGAAGAGTTCGTCCGCTCGGAAGAAGAAGAAAGCGACCTTGAAGGCGCTCGCCGGTACTCCTGGATTTCAGCCTGAACCTTGCAGGTCAAACCTCAAGGGTCGTGGGCCTAAGCCTTGCTTGTGCAAGCGGAGGGCACCATGCTGGCGTGGACAAAAGTCCGCGACGAAACCGATGGCTTCGACCTCATGGAGCACCCGGTCCCTGTGCCTGGCGAAGGTGAGGTGTTGATCCGCACCCGGGCGACCAGCATCTGCGGCACGGACCTGCACATCTGGCAATGGGACGAGTGGAGTCGAGAAAACGTCCCTCTTGGAACGGTCACCGGACACGAGACATGCGGAGAGATTGCTGCCATCGGGCCAGGCGTGGTGGACCGTCAGGTCGGTGACATGGTCGCCATCGAGTGTCATCTTGCGTGTTGGGCGTGTCCCCGGTGCGAGGAAGGAAACGCCCACGTGTGTGAAAACGGGACCATCTTTGGCGGCCACGCCCACGGCGCTTTTGCGCCCTACTGCGTCGGGCCAGCGGTGACGGCACGGCCCGGTCCTCGAGGGCTGAAGCCCGAACACGCCTCGATTCAGGACCCGCTCGGCAACGCGATCCACACGCTGACCGGAGGCCCCATCGAGGGGGCGACCGTCGCCGTGCACGGGCTCGGCCCCATCGGCTTGTTCGCCGTCAACGCGGCCAAGGCGATGGGCGCCGCCAAAGTCATCGCCGTGGATTGGGACAACCGCTTCCGCATGGACCTCGCCGAACAGCTCGGGGCAGACCTTGTGCTCGGGAAGGACCACGACGTGGTCGCTGAGATCCTGGCGGCGACCGATGGACGGGGCGTGGACAACGCGTGCGAGTTCTCTGGCGCACAAGCCGCCCTGGCCAACGCCATCCGGTCCACACGCATGGGCGGCTTCGTGAACGTGCTTTCGGTGTACGGCAGCTCGATGCCGGAGGTGCCGATGAACGAGGTTGTGTTCCGCTACCTCCACCTCAAGGGCATCAACGGCCGCAAGATGTGGGGCACCTGGGACCGCATGCACGCGCTGCTTGAGGCAGGAGCCATCGACGTCGAGCGCATCGTCACGCACACCCTCCCCGTGGCCGAATTCAAGCAAGGCATGGACCTGGCCGGACGTGGAGACTGCGGCAAAGTGGTCTTGATGTTCGACGAAGATTCGTCCAAACCGTGAAACCAAAAAGCGCTCAGGCCACCACATGGGCGACCCGCGTCAAGATCTGCATCAAGGCACCTTTGTCTTCGGTGCGCCGATGGGCCTGGCTGGATGGATCGCCATGGGCATCGGCCTGCTCATGCTGGCCATCGCTGTGCCGACCTTCATCATGGCAGGCACCTTGGTCGATGCTCCGCCCCCGGCCGAGCTGCCGGTGGTCGCTGACCCCGGTGGGGAGCAACCTGACGACGCGCCCACCGTGTTGCGCGAAGGCCGACAAGGCGACGAAGGGCACTGGGTTCGTACCACGGCCACGACCACGAAGACGTACGCAGAAGTGACGTGCACAACCAACGAAGACGGTGACGAGTCTTGGAGTTTGTACGTCCTCAACCCACGTTCAACCTTCAATCTGCCAAACGGTGACACGTTGGAGTTGACCAACCCCAGTGCGCCGCACGGCTACCCAACGCCCGGCTGCTCAGACTACACCATTCAGGCCGGCGAAAACGTGGAACTGCTCGTGTTCGTCAACCATGAGACCGGAGAGGAGGAGGTGCTCGGGGTTGGCGTTCGCGGTGAACAGGCGCATCGCCCCATCGGTCGAATGACCGCGTTCACCACCTCTTTTGCCACGCTGGCCATCGCCTCGCTGGTCCTGATGGGATCCACCTCGCCGCCCGGTGCGCGCATGCTCAGGAAACTTCAGCGCGCGCATGACCCGCACCCTCGCCTCCACCAAGACCAGGAAGGCCTGCGCTACGCGGTGGCCCCAGAATGGCAAGGGGACCAACACGACTGGGTCTTCGACCCGCCCGGAGTGGAAGCTTGGAACCGCAGCATGCCGTATGCGGCAGACAACCCTGAGGCGTTGCTGCCCGAGCACCCCAACAACCTCGGGAAACTCCACTTGGCGACCTTCACCATGTATTCCGTCTGGGGCTTCGGCTTTGTGGCGGCGGTCACCATGCTCGGCATCTACTCAGACCGCGCGTACGGGACCATTGGACGCTTCATCATGCAAGGAGGGCTCGCCTTGTTCAGCGGCTTGGTCTTCTGGGCTTCATGGGGACGCTGGAAGCGGCTGCACAGCATCATCGACACCCCGACCTCTCCCGTTCGCTCGGTGGCGGTCGGGATGGCCGAGGTCGTCGGGGAAGTACGCCCCGCCGCCTCCGGTTCCCTGCGGGTCACCGTCGGCACGCAGCACGTGCCTGGCTCAAGCACGGCCATCACCGCCCTGACCAGCGGCGTGGCCAAAGCGGCCATCAAATCGATGACCGGCCAACACCTTCAGCAGCACACCGTGGACGGCGTGGTCGCCTACAAGTGGCTGCAGGAGGTCTGGGAAACCCGTGGCAGCGGGGACGAAAAAGTCACCAAGTGGTGGCATGAAGCCGACGACAAGGGGTCCACGCCCTTCCTCATCCATGACGGAACCGGTGGCCTGTATGTTGACCCAGCCACGTGGCTTGACCGCTCGTGGGCCGCAGCCTCACAGGGCAAGGGCTCTCGGATGGCGTCCTTGTTTGGCGGTGGACGCTCGACGTTCAACTTCGGCCCGGCCATCTTTGATTGGCAGGTCGGCAACATCGTGAGCGTGGGCTCCATGACGGGCATCAACCGTCCGCGTCGATGGACGATGCACTGCTTGCGTGTTGGGGATCCCGTGTACGCGCTCGGGAAGGTGCAACCGCGACCAAGCGCTGATCTGGCCGCAGAAGGACTCGATGGCAGCGTGCCGTGCTCGAACCTCATGATGACCGGTGAAGACGACATTGGCGTCTCGGCCAGCATGCACCGCGGCACCGAATTGTCGGTGATGTGCGCCGTTCGCTCGACCACAGAAGCCATCATCACGCCGGCGCTGATGGTCATCGCAGCCGTGTTGCCCATCCTGATGTAGGCCCCCGGATTCCATCACGCAACGCTCATAGAGGGCGGGCAACGGATTCTCATCCCGTTGGGGGCCATGCGATACATCGTTGTCTCAGGTGGCGTCCTCAGCGGACTCGGCAAAGGCGTCACGGCGAGCAGCATTGGCGTATTGATGAAAGCCTGTGGCCTTCGGGTCACCTCCATCAAAATCGACCCCTATCTGAACTCGGACGCAGGAACGATGAGTCCGTTCGAACACGGCGAAGTCTTCGTGCTCGACGACGGTGGGGAAGTCGATCTCGACCTTGGAAATTACGAGCGCTTCCTCGATTTGAACCTCGGACGTGACAACAACCTGACCACTGGAAAGGTGTACTCGAAGGTCATCGAAGCGGAACGGCGCGGCGATTACCTCGGCAAAACCGTCCAGGTCATCCCGCACATCACGGACGCGGTCATGGATTGGATCGAGACCGTCGCGCATCAGCCCAGCGACGACTCCGGCCTCGAGCCGGAGGTGTGCATCATCGAATTGGGCGGCACCGTCGGCGACATCGAATCTGCCCCTTACGTCGAGGCCCTCAGGCAGTTCCAATTCCGCGTTGGCCGAGACAACGTGACCTTCGTGCACGTCTCCCTCGTTCCAGTGATGGGGCCGGTGGGTGAACAGAAGACCAAGCCCACCCAACACACGGTCAAGGAACTCATGGGGCTGGGCATCACCCCCGACATCCTCGTGTGCCGGTCCTCCGCGCCGCTCAACCCAGAGACGCGGGCGAAACTGGCCGCCTTTTGTCACGTGCCCGAGGCGGCCGTCATCTCGACCCATGACGTGCCAAACATCTACCACGTCCCCCTGATGCTCGAAGCGCAGGGGCTCTGCGCCACCCTTGGCCTGAAAGTGCAACCGAACGGACTCCTCGACGACTGGCGCAGGATGGCCCACCACCTGGATGCGCTCGAAGAGAACGTCACCATCGCCATGGTGGGCAAGTACACCGATCTGTCGGACGCCTATCTGTCGGTCATCAAGGCGCTTCAGCACGCAGCCATGGCCGCTGATCGCAAGCTGACCATCGATTGGCTGGAGGCCGGTGAACTCGAGCACGGGGTGCCAGATGACGTCCATGCAGACGCATGGAAGCGACTGCGCGCCGCAAACGGCATCCTCGTCCCGGGCGGGTTCGGGCACCGTGGTGTCGAAGGGAAGATCCTCGCCGCCAATTATGCACGAACCAACGGCGTGCCCTACTTCGGCATCTGCCTCGGACTGCAAGTGGCGGCCATCGAATTTGCACGCAACGTGCTCGGCATGGAAGGCTCCACCTCCACGGAATTCGACGAAGACTGCCCCAACCCCGCAGTGATCTTCATGCCCGAGATTTCCACGACCCATTTGGGCGGCACCATGCGGCTCGGCAGCCGCCCAACCCTGTTCCAAGTTGACGATTGCAAGGTCAAGCGCCTCTACGGTGGCTCGGAGAGCGTCGATGAACGCCACCGCCACCGCTACGAGGTCAACCCCGAACTGATTGAGCGCCTTGAGGCCGCAGGCCTGACCTTTGTCGGCAAAGACGAGACCGGCCAGCGTTGTGAAATCCTGGAATTGCCTGACCATCCTTACTTTGTGGCGGTGCAGTACCACCCCGAATTCAAATCACGACCGGGACGACCAAGTCCACCCTTCCTTGGGCTCATCCTTGCCGCCAGCGGCCAACCTCTGCCCTGAGCGTTCAAGAACCCTCGACGCCGATGCGGTTGCATGAGCGCCGTCGAAACCGCCCTCATCGCCGTTGGATTGGCCGCCCTTGTGGGTGGATTGGCGTGGACCATGGCGGGCCGGAAAGCTGCGGAGGCGCGAGCGGAAGACGGTGCCAAAATCGCGCAATTGGAGGCGATGATGGCTGCAGCAGCCGGGCAAGAACAGGTCCTTGAGGACCGCATGACGGCCCTGAGCAGCCGCTTGGCCGAACAGCAGCGGAAGGACTTCCTCGACATCGCTGAGGAACGCTTCAAGCGATTGCAGAGTGAGGCTGAGAAGGAAGCAAAAGCCCAGATCACCGAAATGGAAGGGCTCGTGAAACCCATCGAAGAATCCCTTGCCACCCTCGGGGAAGCCACCCAAGCGCTTGAGGAGAAGCGCATCGGCGCCATCGCAGGGGTTGAGCGGCAAATGCAGGAGGTGGGCGCGCTCGCTTCTCGTCTCGGGACGGAAGCCAGCAACCTGTCCACGGCACTGAGGCGATCCTCTGCCGTTCGCGGCGACTGGGGAGAAGTGGCCCTCCGGAACATCCTCGAACTCGCAGGAATGAACGCCCATGCCGATTTTGAGGAACAGGCCAGCACGGACACGGGCCGGCCAGACGTCATCGTCCACTTGCCTGGGGAGGGCGTCATCCCCATTGACGCAAAAGCGACCGCCAAGCACTACCTTGAGGCCTTGGAGGTCGAGGAAGGCCCGCACCGTGAGGCCTTGATGGATCAGCACGCGAAGGCCCTGCGTGGGCGCGTCACGGAACTGACCCGCAAGGAATACTGGAGCAGTTTCGGAGACAGGGCACAATTCGTGGTGATGTTCGTGCCGTCCGAGGCGCTCATTTCAGCGGCCTTTGACCGCGACCCTGGTCTGCACGAATGGGCGATGGACCGGCGCGTCGTCATCGCTTCACCGGCCTCGCTCATCGCCCTACTGCGCACGGTGGCGCTCACGTGGCAGCAGGTGCAATTTGCCCGACAAGCCGAGGAAATCGTCGGCACCGCGCGAGAGTTCTACGGCCGCATGGCGACATGGTCAGCCCATTTTGCCAAGGTCGGAAAAGACCTCGGCAAGGCGACGGACGCGTACAACAAAGCCGTCAGCAGCTGGGAAGGCCGTGTGCTCCCGCAAGCGCGTCGCCTAGAAGACATGCAAATTTCAGACAACACTGCGGCGCAGCTGGAGGACCTGCCAAGCGTAGACATGGCGCTCAAGGCACCGACCGTGATCGAAGACGAATGATCAGCCGTTCAACACAAAGTAGGCGAGCATGCCGAGCGCAATGATGCTCCCCCCAATGCTGACACCGATGAGGATCTTCATGTCACGCTGGTGACCCTTGTCCGACCAGATTTCTGTGAATCCACAGGATTTGCAACGGTAGAAATTGCCCGCCGTCAGGTTCCCCCACGAGCCAGGGCTGTTGATTTTGATGTCCGTGCTCTGGCACTTTGGACAGACACCGCTGTTCTTCATGGCCTGAATGGCGACAAGAGGGGACAAGAAGGTCACTATCAGGCACCGTGCACGCGCATGACCCGTGTGGTTCTGAAGCCCTGCAGCACCTTCACGAAGCGACGCTCAAGGAAGGTGGCGTCGAGGTCAGCGGAGCCCGTATCGATACGCAGCGACGACAAACCGAGCAATTTCGACGGCGTGGCCACCGCCAGCAGATGATCAAGGCCGATGGCCAGCAGAACATCGGGCGACAGCTGCAGGTTCCCTCGCCCAATGAGGAAGCCTTGGCCGCCCATGGGTGAGAGCAGGAGCACCCGCGGCCCTTCATGGGCCCGAATCACGTCGAGCAACGCGGCCTCATCGAGGTCCGCATGCACCTTTCCGGCGTGCACCACGTCGATGCCGAGCAGCGTCAGGTCGAGATCGAGATGCCGCCCAATGGTCCGCAGCGTGCCGCCGCTGCCCCAGACGACCATGAGGTCCTCCTCTTCCATCAGCAGGCGGACGTGCTCGGCCATGCCTTCGATGGTGTCTTCTTCGGACTCACGCTCGACCTGTTCCTTGGCGCCCTGCATGAAGCGTGGGCTGGCCGGCGTCCACGCTTCACCGTACATCCGAACGCGCCATTCCCCCTTCAGGTAGACCTCTTCGTCGAGGTCCATCACTTCAGTCAGGGCCGTCCGCAAATCGCCTTGGGCGAAGGCCATCAACACCTCGGCGGCAGCCGTCGGCGTGGTCGCAAAGCAACCGCTGTGCATCTTGACGCCACCGGGCACGCCGATGAGCGGGGTCGTGGCCGCTTCCTCACCGAGCCGGCCGAGGGCCTCGACGATGTCGCGGGTCGTGCCGTCGCCGCCCGCATAGAGCACCGCATCGACACCCGCTGAAAGCAGCTCGCCAACCAACTCGGCGGTTGAGGCGGCGCTGGTCGTGTCGGGCGTGGTCCCAATCGCATCGAAGGACGCGCCATCGGCGAGCCAGGCATCGCCCATGCGCCCGGTCCAGCCGACAAAGGTGGGATTCAGTTTGGTGCGGTTCAGCGGCGAGGCCAAGAGGTCGGCAAAGGCGCGCAGCGCCTCATTCATCCTCGGACCGGCGCGATCCTCTGCGCCCGCTGCGCGCGCTTCGGCCGCTCGCCCGTCGCTGCCCTTGAAGGCGAGACGGCCGCCCAAGCCGGCGTCAGGATTGACGACCAGACCGATGCGCATGGTCAGCGGAACGGTGGGGACCTCATCAAGGTCCGCTCGGAACCAGCGCCATCTTCATCGCGCTCCTGCGCTCTGCATAGAACATGGAGCGACGCCATCCCGACGACACCACACCACGGGTGGAGGACCTGTTCGCTGCAGGCATCGCGGAGATGCAGGCGGCCCCAAAAGCCCCGGTGGCCGAGCAAAAAGCGGAGACGCCTCCGGAGCCGGCGCCCTCGCCAACACCGGTCAACTACACGGGCGGCACGCAAGCGAAGGCCGCGGACGTCATGCACGTGGAAGGGCGTGAACCTCGCGCTTCGGCCCCGAAGGTCGACCTTGTCGCTCGACCAACCGTGGACCTCGCGGACGACGACGATATCGCGTGGTGAGCCGTTCAGCGACGGACGGTTCAAGTGGTCGAGCCCGACCCCAAAGCCGAGGGAGTACCATGGCGATGGTCCACGTCACGTTGCCCGACGGCACCGTCAACGAGTACGCGGCAGGCATCACCGCAGGTGAAGTTGTCACCGACGCCCTTGGCCGCAAGCACGGCTGCGTGGCGGCGACGGTCAACGGTGTCGAGCGCGACCTGTCCACCGCGCTTCATGAGGACTGCAACGTCACCGGTATCGCTGGGGACAGCGACGCGGGCATGCACATCCTCCGCCACTCGGCCGCCCACCTGTTGGCCCAAGCGGTCACCGCGCTCTACCCCGACGCCAAGCCGACCATCGGCCCCGCCATCGATCGCGGCTTCTACTACGATTTCGCCATGGAGCCGATTGGTGAAGGCGACCTCAAGGCGATTCAGAAGAAAATGCACGAGATCGCCCGCCGCAACCACACGGTGGAACGCGTGGAGCTGGACGAGGACGACCTGCGCGAGCACTTCGCCCACAACCCGTACAAGATCGAAATCATCGACGACAAACTCGAGGACGGCGACGGCTCGACCATCTACCGCCAAGGCGACTGGTACGACCTCTGCCTTGGCCCGCACGTGCCCACCACGGCGACGCTCATGCACGTGCGCTTGACCTCGGTGTCCACCGCCTACTGGCGTGGTGACCAAGACCGCGAACAACTCGTCCGCATCTACGGCCTGGTCGAGCCCTCGAAGGAGGCGCTGAAGGCGACCCTCGCACGCCTCGAGGAAGCGAAGAAGCGCGACCATCGCAAGTTGGGCAAGGAATTGCGGCTCTTCCACGTGGACGAAGAGGTCGGCCAAGGCCTCATCCTCTGGACGCCGCGCGGCGCCGTCATCCGCCAAGAACTCCAGGACTTCATCAGCCACCACCTGCGAAGGCAGGGCTACAGCCAAGTGTTCACGCCGAACATCGGCAAGCTCGACCTCTACCGCACGTCGGGCCACTTCCCCTACTACCAGGACAGCCAGTACCCGCCCTTGGTCGAACGCGACCTGATGAAGCGGCTCTCCGATGAGGGCTGCACCTGCGGCGAGTTGTCGAACATGATGTCCGCCGGCGACATCGAAGGCTACCTGCTCAAGCCGATGAACTGCCCGCACCACGTGAAGATCTACGCCTCACAAGCCCGCTCCTACCGCGATTTGCCGCTGCGCTTGGCCGAATTTGGCACGGTGTACCGCTGGGAACAGTCGGGCGAAATCTCGGGCATGACCCGGGTGCGTGGCTTCACCCAAGACGATGCGCACCTGTTCGTGACCGAGGACCAAATCGCGCAGGAAGTGCTGGGCTGCATCGAACTGGTGCAGATCATCTTCGGCACGCTCGGCATGGAGGACTACCGCGTTCGCGTGGGCCTTCGCGACCCCGACTCCACGAAGTACGTTGGCGACCCCGCCCGCTGGGACAAGGCCGAGCAAGCCTGCCGTGACGCAGCGGAAAGCCTCGGCGTGGCCTGGACCGAGGAGCCCGGTGAAGCCGCCTTCTACGGACCCAAGATCGACTTCGTGGTCAAGGACGTCATCGGACGCGAATGGCAACTCGGCACCGTTCAGGTGGACTACAACCTGCCCGAGCGCTTCGACTTGACCTACAAGGGAAGCGACGGCGAGATGCACCGCCCGGTGATGATTCATCGCGCACCTTTCGGGTCGATGGAGCGCTTCGTCGGCGTGCTCATCGAGCACTTCGCTGGCATGTTCCCCACATGGCTCTCGCCCACGCAGGTCCACATGCTGACCATTTCCGAGAAGCACGCCGCCTACGCGGCCGAACTCGCGGCTGACCTGCGCGAGGCCGGCGTCCGTGTTCAGGTGGACGACAGCGACGACACCATCGGCAAGAAGTTGCGCACACACCGCAAGATGCGCCCGGCCTACCTGCTCATCCTCGGCGAGTCCGAAGTGGAAGGGCGGACCGTGACCTACCTTGGTCCGGACCGTGAAGAGCACAAGGGCGTGCCCTTCGATGAGTTCCGAAACGCACTCCTTGAGGAAATCAGCGAGCGCCGCTGAATAATAATACTCATTAAATATCTAATATCCAGCCCAATGGCCATGAACCTGCAGACGACAAAGCCTCTGCTCCTTGCCCTGATGCTGATCGCCTCAAGCCTTGCCGGATGCCTCGGCAACGCCGACGAAGATGACGGGCTTGGCACCGTCATGGTCTCCACGTATCACGTCCAGCAACTCGCTGAAGCCGTTGGTGGTGACCTTGTTGACGTGCAACTCCTCAGTCCGTCCAACATCCCCGTCCACGACTACGAGCCCACCCCGGCCGACGTGGTGACGCTCAGTTCGGCAGACCTCTTCCTCTACCACGGACTCGGTCTGGAAAACTGGGTTGACGCCACGCTTGACTCGATGGGCTTCTCTGCCCCGAAGGCCGTGTCCACCCATGCCATGCCAGACGGCGACATCGCTTTGGAATTCGAGGCGATCCTCATCGCCGACCTGTGCGAGCACCTCAACGAAGGCCCCTACGAAGCGACGAACCTCACCGCCGAGGAAGAAGAGCACGAGGAGCACGAAGAAGACCACCACGTGGTCGTGATCCATTACCCCGACAACACGTCCGTCACCCTCGAACACGAGGGCGCGAACGAGAACTGGTCGGGTTGGAACCTGACCTACCGCACCCTTGGCGACAACAACATCACCCTGAACGCGACGCTTGACCCAACCTTTGGACACATGGTCACCAGCATTGGCGGTGTCGAAGCCGACGCCTCGTGGTACTGGTCCCTCCACCTGTGGAACGAGACCGGGAACCACTGGGAGGTCAGCCAGGTCGGCATCGATGACGTGATGCTGAACGAGACCGAACACATCGCTTGGGCGCCCTCCACCGTGAACCACACGATGATCGCTGAACCACATCACGACGAAGAAGAGCATGAAGAGCACGACCACCACGAAGGTCACGACCATCACATGGCTGAGGAAAGCATCGACAGCCCGGAGGCTTGTCCTGCGGAGACGATGATTCACATCTACGGCCTGGAAGAAGGCGAGCACGTCCTCGAATTCGAAGCCACGGACATCGAAACCTTCGACCTTGTCGTGCTGAAGATGGGTGGCGCTCACGCCCACCATGACCATGGCGAGGACGACCATGATGACCACAGCGACGCCGACCACGGCGACGACGACCATGACGACCACGGCGACGAAGGCCCCGAAATCCATGCGGAGCACGTGGCCCACCGCCTCTCCTTCCCTGAGCACGATGAGCACGAATCAGACGACGACCATGGCAACGAGACTCACGTCGAGCACGGCATGATCACGCTGCACATCGAGGCCGGAGGCGACTACGGCTTCGCTCTGCCACACGACGTCACCATGCACCTGCTCAAGGGCGAAGGCCACGATGACCACGGTGACGACGACCACGACGAGCATGGTGACGACGACCACGACGAGCATGGCGACGACGACCACGATGACCATGGCGATGAAGAAGCGCGCTTCGACCCGCACAGCTGGCTCGACCCCCTTGCCTTCCACGCCCAGGTCAAGGTGGTCCGTGACGCGATGATCGAAGCCTTCCCCGAGGGTGAAAACACCTTTACCGCCAACGCCGAAGCCTACATGGCTGAGCTTGTTGAATTGGACCAAGGATTCACCGCGCTTAGCGGGTGTGCCCTCGATGAGGTCGCGGCCAACCACAACGCGTACACCTACATGGCTGAACGCTACGACCTCGAATTTGTGACCGTGCACGGCCTTGACCCAGAAGGCGAGCCTTCTGCGGCCGACATCGAGAAGGTCATCGATAAGATCGAAGACAAGGGCATTGAGTACTTCTTCATCGAGGAATACACCGACGAGGACGCCGTCGCTTCAATCGTTGACGAGGCCAACGGCGTCACGGTGCTGACCCTGTACACCATGGAAATGGCGCCTAAGAGCAGCGAGGACAACTACCTCACGCTCATGCAAAAGAACCTGGACAACCTCAAGTCCGGGCTCGGGTGCTGATTCCTGCAAGCAGGGCCAAATACACCCCCGGACGGTCGCGGTCTGAAGGTGGAGCCATGAGCAAAGGCGAGCCAATCATCTCCGTAAAGGACCTGAAGGTCCAACGCGGAGGGGCCGTGGTCCTCGAAGGCGTCAATCTGGACATCCATGAGGGAGACTTTGTTGGTCTGTCAGGCCCAAACGGGAGCGGCAAGTCAACGCTGCTCATGACCATCATCGGTGAATTGGAGCCTACGGCTGGCAGCGTCAAGGTGTACGGCGCTCCACCCGGGTCAAAGGCGTCCCAAGGCCGCCTCGCATGGGTGTCTCAAGCTGCTGCTCAACTCCCAACGAACCTGCGGATTTCCGTGCGTGAATTGGTGGCCCTTGGTGCCCTGAAACCGACGGACGTAGACCCGCTCGGTAGGTCTCTTGTGTTGGAGATGATCGATACTGTGTTTCTCGGGGCACTCAGTTTCTTCATCACCGGAGCGCTCAATCTTGTTGGAATCGGACGCCAGGAACAGCGAGAGCGCGTTGAGAAGGCCATCCAATTGGTCGGTCTGGAAGACGTGGCTGAACGTGACGTGAACCGCTTGTCCGGCGGCCAAAAGCAGCGCGCTGTCGTTGCCCGAGGCCTCGCCACGGAGGCCGACGTGCTCATCCTCGACGAACCCTTGGCGGGCGTCGATCGTGCATCACGCGACGACTTCCTGAGGCTTCTCGATCGGCTGTGCAGGGAGGAAGGCAAGACCCTGCTGATGGTCACGCACGACCAAACGGCCATCCACCAATGCACCCATTGCGCCATTTGCATCGACGGCAACGTTCAGTTCGACGACGATCACACGAGTGCCCCGGCCGTTCTGCAGGTCGAATCGTTGTCCATTGAGGCGACCTACCCCACCAGCTCATGGGACAAAGACGCCAAGGAGGGAGCATGATGGGACTTGGGACCGGTCTTCACCATCTGTTGAACCATCCGAGGTTTCCCGTGTTGGAAACGCTTGGCGTGTTGATGCCCGGAGAGGTCTTCCCTGCCTTTTTTGAGATGGAAATGCTCCAACGCGCGCTCATTGCTTCGGTGCTTGTGACCGTCGTCGCAGGCCTGTTCGGCAGTTACCTCATGCTGCGCAACCTTTCGCTCATCGGCGACGGCTTGGCTCACGTCTCGTTCGGTGGCGTGGCTGTGGGGGTGACCCTCGGCTCTGTGGCTCCGTTGTGGTACGCCTTGTTGTTCAGCAGCGTGGCGTCCATCGTGATCTATGAATTGCAGAGCAGAGACATCGTCGCGGGAGACACCTCCATCGCCATCTTCCTGACCGGCATGCTGGCCTTTGGACTGGTGGTGCTCCGCCTGTTCGGACAAGGCATCACCACGGACATCGAGGGGTACTTGTTCGGGAGTCTCGTCCTGATTGACACCAACAGCCTCGACCTCATCGTGACCATCTGTGTGATTGCGCTCGCTGGGTTGGCCGTCTTCCACCGTGGCCTGCTGGCCATCACCGTCGACAGCGTGGCCGCACGTGTGCAAGGCCTCCCGGTCCATCTCATCGGCTTGTGGTTCAGCCTCACCGTTGCTTGGGTGGTGGTGAGCATGGTGCAGGTGATTGGGGCCCTTCTGGTGACGGCCTTGCTGGTCACACCTGCGGCCACAGGACAATTGGTCGGCAAAAGCTTCCGTGGCTGCATGATGTGGACCCAAGCCTTCGGTTTGACCTCGACCTTGCTGGGCTTGTTTTTGTCTGCGGAACTCAACACCGGCAGCGGCTCGATGATCGCCTTGGTGGCCGCCATGCTCTTTGCCACCGTTGGCCTTCTGAAGTTGCTCTCCAGCCAACTCCCAGCCTTTGAAGCATCACCCGAGTCGGAAGAGGCTCAGGGGTGAAGTGAACCACCTCACCGCGCCTGATAGAAAACGTCGCTTGAAAAGCGCAAACCTTCGCGTCGGTGTATGTTTGCGCTGTTGCGACGTTTGACCGAAGTGTCCACCCATCGGCCCAAAGCCACCCTCGCCTGCGTGTTCGTGGTCATCATGGCCCTGTCGTCGGGTGCGCAGCACCTCGTGTTTGACAACAGCGAGGACGGATTCTTTCCCGACGATCCAAGCGTCGACCTGCTCTACGAAATTGAGGACGAATACCGTGCAACCGTTGATTTCGTCCGCTTGATTGAGACCATCGAATCTGGGGACCTGGAGGACGATGCCACCTGGGAACGTTTGGCGCGTCACGAAGCTGCTCTGCTTGCGCAGCCGGACCTTGCCCCGAACCACGTGCCCTTGTTTGGGACACAAGCCAACAGCGGGCCGGCAGGACACGCCATGCAGTGGATGGCCCTGCAGGACGAAGCCATCGCTGAGGCGTGGTTGACCAACCTTTCCGCTGCCGTCCTTGCGGTGGAGACCAGCGACGACGCGAACCTCTCTGCCGCCCTTGGCGGCCTGATGACGGCGGCGGCGGACGTACCGAGCGTCGAAGCCGTGACGGCGGACCGGCTTCTCAACTGGAGTTCGGCTGACGCCGCTGCGTGGCTGACTCGCATGGATTCGGGCGCCAACCTGACCGACGAGATTAACGGGCTGATGGGACGTGTGGCGGCTCTTCCCGGCCTCCATCCAACACGTGCAGCAGAGGTTGGCCCGGCCGTGGGCATGACCAGCGGCGCGCTTGGCCCCGTGCTTGGCCTCCAGAGCGTCGATTTCCGTGACCTCATCCTGTCTTGCCTGCCCAGCGAGGACCGCGCATCCCCGTGGGAGAGCGATGGTCCTGTGCTCATCACGTTGGTCATCGACGGCGAGCCTGCCGCATGGGACGTTGACACCTCAGATGAGGTGAACGCGATCATCATGGAGCATGTTGTTGCGCTTGAGGACGAGCTCCTCAAGCAAGACGGCGAGGTCGTGCGGACCTTCACCTTCGCTCAGTTCACCGAAGGGGCCAACGCCAGCCTCGGTGCAGAGATTGGCATCCTGACCTCCTCGGCCTTCGTCTTGCTCTGCATCATCCTCTGGTTCAACTTCCGAAGCGTGCGCGATACGGCCTACGTGATGGTCCTGGCCGTGCTGGCCATTGGTGCCACCTACGGCTTGTCCGGCTGGCTGCAGTTTGCGGGCATTGAGATGACCTTCAACGCGGCCATGAACTCCATTCCGGTCCTGTTGTTGGCCATCGGTGTGGATTATGGGTTGCACGTCGTGGCCCGCATTCGGGAAGAATACCGGGACGGTGCTCCCCCGGACGCGGAAACGGTGCGCGATCTTGACCTCGAGTTGCGACGGCGTGCCGTGCGACACGGCGCCATCATGACCTCGGTGGCCCTGGCCATCGCGATCTTCACCGACGTCATCGGCTTCCTTTCGTTCCGGCTCTCTTCCCTCGTGTTCTTGCAGGTCTTCGGAACCGTCATCGCCATCGGCTTGCTGATGATCTACCTGCTGAGCATCTCGGCCCTTCCGGCCCTGATGTTGACCCTGCCGCCCAAGCGCATGGCGCTCGAAAAGGCGGTCAAGACCGAGCCTGGCCGCTGGTCAAAGGCGTTGGCTCGCTTGTCCGACGACCCGCTCAAAGTGGCGGGCATCGCGGTGCTGCTGCTCTTGCCCATGGGCATCGGCTTCATGCAACTCGAAGTCGCTTTCGACGAACGGGAACAACTCAACCCTGAAGTCCCGGTCGTCTCCGATTTCATCCTGCTTTCGGACGAATTTGCACAGAGCCCAGCGCCGATCTACGTCGTGGTTGAAGGCACCGTGTTCAGCGATGAAGGCAGGGTTGCGTGGAACGCGGCCCTCGCCGTGGTGGAAGCCACGGACGGCACGTCCTCCATCTCGGGCCTCTGGTCCACCTTGGACGCACAGCGTGCCCAAGATCCGGATCTCGACGGATTGCTCAACGACGTGGACGCTGGGGCTGACGGTGCATGGGAGGCCCTGTCCACCTGGGCCCTGAACAATCAGACCGGCCGAGAGGTTACCGCGGCCACCCTCGCGGCCGATGGGCTGCAGACGGTGATTTCTTTCCAAGCGGAAACCGCCGCGTGGGACGAAGTCGTGGCGTTCGCCGAGAACACCGCGGAAGCCTTGGACGACGCCGAGGAAGGCCTGCAAGGCGCGCAGGAACTGGCGCTGGCCGGCCGAAGCCTCGTCAACGCGCAAACCACCGCCGACGTGGCCTCCGCCTCCATCCTCTCGACGGGCATCGTCGCTGGCGTCATCCTCGTCATGCTCGTCGGCATCCACACCACTCGCCAGCGGAACTTCGTTCGCGGCCTCTCGCGCGGCGTGGTCTCCTGGGTCCCGCTGATGATGGTCGTCGCCTGGGTGTACGGCATCATGGGTTTCACGGGTTACGACATCAACCCGCAAACGGTCACCATTGGGGCCCTCGCCCTTGGTCTGGGCGTGGATTACGCGGTGCACATTTCCATCCGCATGGAGGAGGAAGCCGAACACGACCCCTTCGCCACCGAACAGATGTGGGTGGAACGCTCCATCTCGACGACCGGTCGAGCGATGTTTGGTGCCGCCCTGACCACCGCCGGTGGATTCAGCGTGCTCAACCTCTCGAGCCTCCTTCCGCTTCGTTTGTTCGGACAGGCCTTCGTGGTCGCCATCACCCTCGCCCTGCTCGCAAGCCTGGTCATCCTGCCCGCCTTCTACCGCCGCTTCCTGCACGTCGAAGCGGCGATGGCGAAGGCCAAGCTCGGCGCAGCCGAAGAGGCCTGAGCCCTGAACACCGGTTCAAAGCCACCGAGATGAGGGAAACAGTATGCGCGCGCTCCTGCTTGTTGTGCTGTTGCTGACCACCTCCCTTGCAGGATGCGTGGCGCCAGAACCCATGCTTGGCGAACCGATGGAACCCACGACGCCCAGCGATGAGACCCCTGAACGGATGACCATCGTGGCCCCTACTGCAGGACGCAGCGTGGACGAAAGCGCCGTCCTCGACGTCGTGGCCAGCGCAGACGGAAACGCCACGCTGCTCGTCTGGGTCGCGGCCGGATGCAGCGGCTGCCACGATTGGACGGAAATGATCGCGACCGCTCGTGAGGAGGGCAACTACACCGATTTGCGCGTCGTCAGCGTCCACCGCTATCCTTCGTTCGAAGACGCTGACGAGGTCATCGACCGTTACGGTACGGCCAACACCAGCACCGAGGCCACCTGGCCTTTGTTGCTGCCCAGCGACGGCGATACCGTGATCAACGCCGATACCGGCGAAGCGACCGCTGTTGATCTTGTGGACGCGTTCCAAGGCCCCGTCACGCCAACGCTGCAGGTGCTGGACGGTGAAGGCCACCTCGTGTGGACCTCCAAGACCTACTGGTCGAACACCTCCGTGCTTGACGAAGCCGCCACCCTCATGCGCTCCCTCAACGAGGCGTCAGCATGACCCCGCTCGCCGAGGCGATGTTCTGGCTGGCCAACGCGCTGATCGTTCCCGTGTGGGGCATGATGTGGTTCCTCCCGGATCATGACCTCACCAAGCGCTACATCGGGGACCTGAAGCTGACCTTCTTGCCGCTGCTCGTGCCCTACCTTGTGCTTGCGCTGCCGGTTTTGCCCGACCTGCTCATGACCCTCGGCACCCAAATGCCAACCCCTGCGGTCGTGGTGGAGTTGTTCGAAGACCCGGACATGGTGGTGCTCGCGTGGATCCACATCCTCGCGCTGGACACGCTTGCCGGGCGCCACATTTGGCGCCGCATGCTGGTGGCGGGTCGGCCAAGGGCCGTGTCCTTTCCCGTGTTGCTCTTCTGCCTCCTGCTCGGTCCGCTCGGCTTTGCGGCAGGCATGGCCCTGACGTGGAACGTGGAAGGTTCGGACCTGGCGCTCGCGGGTGAAACCGCTCAGAAGGCGCAAGATTCGAGCACGTCCTGACCGCCCATGTAGGGCTGCAGCACGTCGGGCACCCGCACGCGCCCGTCTTCGAGTTGGTTCTGCTCCATGATGGCGACCAGCGCGCGGCTGGTGGCCACGGCCGTGGAATTCAATGTGTGGGCGATGGGCTGGTTGGCGTGGCCGGGCACGCCGGTGCGGATCTGCAGGCGGTTGGCCTGATAGTCCGTGCAGTTGGAGCAGGACACGACCTCCTTGTACGCCTTGGCACCAGGCAACCACGCTTCGAGGTCGTACTTGCGGCTGGCCACGGTGCCCATGTCTCCGGTGCAGATGTTGACCACTTCGTAGTGGAGCCCGAGGGCATCCCACAGGTCGATGCAGTTCTGAAGCAGTTCCTCGTGAAGGTCCCACGAGCCCTCGGCATCGCTGATCACAATCTGCTCCACCTTGCGGAATTGGTGCACGCGCCAGATGCCGCGGTCGGACTGGCCATGGGCCCCAACCTCCCGACGGAAACAGTCGGACACGCCGACGAGACGCAACGGAAGGTGCTCTTCCGGCACGGTCTCGCCCATGTACATCGCCGTGAGCGGATGCTCGCTTGTGGCCGTCATGTAGTAGCCGTCGGGCTCGATGCCGTACATCACGGTCTCAAAGTCACCAAGATCGGTCACGCCCTCGTAGGCGGTCCTGTTCATCATCACCGGAGGCTGCACGAAGGTGTAACCGCGCTCGCGGAGGAAATCGACCGCGTAGGCGGAGAGCGCCATTTCCATGCGCGCAAGGTCGCCCTTGAGGTAGTAGAAGCGGCTCCCGGTGACCTTGGCCGCACGCTCGAGGTCGACCCAGCGGTTCATTTCGATGAGGTCGTTGTGCGTGCGTGGCTCGAAGGCAAAGGTCGGCTTCTCGCCATGGACCGAGTGCACGGTGTTGCCCGATTCATCGGCGCCGCTCGGCACCGCGTCATGAAGCAGGTTCGGGATGCTCATGCGCACCGCGTCGCGGGCAGCCAAGGCCTCGTCGACCTCCTTTTCCATCGAGGTGATGCGCTCGCCAATGGAGGCCACCTCGGCGAGCACGCGCTGCATTTCCTCTTGATCGCCAGCCTTCTTGGCCGCCCCAATCGCACGGGCGGCTTGGTTGCGCTCAGCCCGCAGCACATCGGTGGCCTTGAGCAAGTCGCGCCATGCGCCGTCAAGCCGAATGACCTCGTCAATGGCGTCGTGCGGAAGGCCGCGCCGATCGTGGTCCGCACGGATGCGCTCCGGTGCGTCGCGGAAGAGCGCGATGTCCAGCATGGTGGTGCCTCCAAGCCGACGAGCGAGGGACCGTCCTCATCAGGCTTCGCCATCACAAGGAGACGCCAAAGGCGAAGAGGCCACTTCCAACGAAGAGCAACCCGCCAATCACGTAGCCGAGGATGGAACCGCCGTTGAGCAAGGGCAAACCGGCCTGCGCGCGGCCCGTCGAGACGGCCCGCATCAGGAATGCATAGCCCGCCAATCCACCAATGAGGGTGGCCAGGCCGACCATCAGGCCCTCAACACCACCGATGTATTGGACGGCAGAGAGCACCAGCATGCCGGGGAAAATAACGTCGCCGAGGCCCATGAACATCGCATCCCTTCCGCCGGTGCTGGCGGTGCTCGAGGATTCGGCCGGTTTGGCCGCCTTCGATGCTGGCTCAGGACGGTCCTCGGAGAATTGTCCTTCGCCGTAGCCCTCGCTGTCCTCAATGAAGGAATAGTCGCGCTTCTGAGGTGCGACCAGAAGGATCGGCAAGCGCAGGCCGATCATCGTGTCAGCGAGTTCAAGCATGTGCCTGCTGCGGTACACGGCCCACGCGTCGTACACGGCTGCCGCAATCATGAACACGATGACCAGCGGCGGCACGAAGGTCACACCGAGCATGGTGATGACGCCGGCGCCGACCAAGACCCCGACGGTGTTGACCACGTACCACTCAGAATGGACGACGAGGAGCACCATCATCACCACACCGACGACCAAGCCAATGAGCGTCGCAAGGCCGTCAAAGACGATATCACCGCGGAGGAACATGTCGCCGGTGAAGACGCCCGTGCTGATGTCGCCCTCCTCCACAAGGGCAACACGCCACGCTTCGCCGCCGATGACGGCAACGTGCGTGATTTCAGCCACGCCATCGATCACGAAGAGCTTGATGAGGGAAGCGTCGATGTACATGCTGAGGACCTCGTCGGTCAAGACCCAGACTTCAACGCCTCCTTTGCCGTCAACGTCGCTGATCACGATGTCCTTCACTGCGCCGCCAACGTCGTCCAAGCGAAGACGTCCCTCCTCTTCGGGTGCAGCGTCACCGGCGGTCCAGGTGGTGTTCCACGTCCATGCTTGAACGGCTCCGGCTTCGTCGCCGAGCCAAACCAGACGCTCATCGGGTGCCTCATCGGGCAGGTGCCAAGGCGACGGGCTGACGTGCGCGGTGGTGAAGGCATCCGCATCGTCGGCTGAACGGTCAACGCTCACCGTCAGTTCGGCCACAGACCGTGGGTTGTCTTGATCATCGAACCCAATGGACGTGTCTTGCAGTTCAATCACGGCAGCGTAGGTTTCGCTGACGACCATCCAGTGGTCTGGACCGAGAAGTTCACTGTACACGAAGCCGCGATTCAGGTTCAGATCATCTGGAAGTTGCCACGCCGCTTGCTGCCTGTAGGCGATCACGCCCGCTTCCTCGACGGCCACGTAGCGCCAGAGCACGTCCACGCCGTCGATGATGTACAGATCGTCGCCCGTCATGACGGCAGCGGCGCATCCGACGAGCTCAAACGGTTCAAGCTGGGAAGGGTCATCCGAGAGTGGCCTGAGTTCAAAGCAAGAGAAGCCGTTGTTTTGGCTTCCGTCATCGTTGATGCTCCATACGTATGCCCCGTTGAACAGCGTCATTTCCCCGTCCTCGACGGGATGGTGCGTGGCCCGGACCAAATCGCCGTTCAGGGCCGTATCGTCCGAGGGCGAGTGTGGATGCGTGGCCGTCCATGACGTGGTGCCGTTGGCCCAATCGCCAGACTGCACCGAAGTGATGATGTTCGTCCAATTGCCGTCGTTGTACTCCAGATCAACAAAGACCGCATGGTCTGGGCCGAAGTCGCCGACGATGTGCCCTTCCGGACGGGATTCTTCTTCGCTCGCGAAGGGAAGAACGCCAGGGTCGTCCACCAGCAAGACATGCGCCAAAGGAACCGTCGTGTACATCAGCGCGAGGGCGAGGATGCCCATCACGCCGTACTTGATGACCCACTGCGCGCCCATACGAACGAGAAAGAGAATGGCCGCAGTGAAGATGAAAATCATCAGGAGTTCCAGCATGACGTATCTGACTTGGGTCGACCCGGATTCTCCGAAAGCTTGGAGTTGATTGGCGTCGTAGAAGGGGCGGATGACCAGACCCAAGAGAATGGTGCCAACAAACATCCCCGCCATGCCCAGCATGGACGCCCATTCGCCGCGGTCGGTGGACGCCGCCTCCGAGGATGGCATGCCGTTTCGTGGGAGGGGGCACATTTGACCGCATCGGTGCGAGCAGCGCCATGATGATGTCCCCTCGCCCCTCCCCCGGGCCGTGGATGAAGCGCGCGCTTGGCTGGAGGCGCGCCGAGCCTTCGGCATGGCGCTGGGGCTTGACACCACCCGTCGGCTCTTGGTCGCCCTCGATCGCCCAGACCTGCGAACCTCGACCGTGCTTCACGTGGCCGGTTCGAACGGAAAAGGGACCCTGTGTGCCATCATGGCCGCCAAAGCACAGGACATGGGGCAAACCACCGTGCTGTTCACCTCGCCCCACGTGGCGCGTATCGAAGAACGCGTGCGCGTCAACGGAAGGCCTGTGAGCGCTGAACGCTTCGATGAGGCGCTTCTCCGAGTGAAAACCTGCGCGGAGGCCCTCGGCGTGGAGCCGACGTACTTTGAGACGACCATGCTGATCGCATGGGCCGTGTGCGACCTTGTGAAGGCCGACGTGATGGTGCAAGAAACCGGCCTCGGCGGCCGCCTTGACGCCACGCGGGCCACCAGGGCAGACCTCGCCGTGGTGACGTCGGTCAGCGTGGAACATGCGAGCCTGCTTGGCAGCACGCGGAGCGAGATCATGGTGGAAAAGGCCGCCATCGCCCGCCCAGGCAAACCGCTTCTCATTCGTGACCCAGAGGACAATCTGGTGCTTGACGCTGCACGACACACGGCGCAGCGTGCGGGGTCTTACGACCTCGACGAACCTGGACCTGCAAGCGAGGTCATCGTCGCCCCTGTCCCTGAAAACACCAATGTCCGCGAGGAAGCCTCGCACTTGGCGCATGCCGCCTGCCAGCTGCTCGGGTGGCCCACAGAGGGGCTCGAAGCGCTGGCCACCCGCATACGATGGCCTGCCCGTGGGCAGTGGGTGGAGGAAGCAGACTCGGCCTGTGGCCCGCTGTTGATCGATGCGGCACACAACCCCTCTGGGTTGGCTCGAGCAATGCCTGGGTTGTGGAAGGAATTCCAGCAGTGCATCGGGGCGGGAGCTTGGCGTCTGCTCTTCGGCACCTCACCTCAGGACAACCTGCCTGCCATGGTGGCCCCGCTGCTTGAACGGTGCCGTTTGAGCCACCCCGACCACGTCATGCTCGTCGCGCCTGAGGGCGGGCGAATGCCGGGCGTACCACCGGGTGAACTGGCGGAGTTGGCATGGTCCAGTTTGAACGGCGTCCACACCTTCCAATCGGTTCACGACACCGTGCGCCACATGCAGGCAGCACCGATGCCGACCCTCGTCGTGGGCTCGCTCTACCTCGCGGGCAACGTGCTGGCTGAACTTGGCTTGGACGGTGACGATGACTTGAGCCTCCTGCCTTCGCAAGGGTGAAGTCAGCCGACGCAACCCCAACACAGGGGACGGCCATGAAGGACAAGCATCTGGCCATCCGCATCGAGCAATGCCTTGCCCTCGCCAAGGCCTCAAACTGCCCGCGACGGCAGTTCGGTGCCTTGCTGGTGGACCCTGAACGCAACGTGGTCCTCATGGACGGCTACAACGGTGGTCCTCGCGGCGGCGGCCGTCTGTGCGGTGGCGAAGTGTGCTTGCGCGACGCCGAAGACGTGGTGAGCGGTACCCGCGTGGAGATTGGCTGCCACCACGCGGAGATGAACCTCATCTGCAACGCTGCAGCCAACGGTGTGCCCACCAAAGGTGCGTGGCTCATCGTGACCGGTGAACCGTGCATGATGTGCTCCAAACTCATCCACCACGCCGGGATTGGCCGCGTGGTCATCGTCGACGGAGGCTTCGCTGGCGAGAATGGCGTAGGTTACCTCGAGCACCATGGTGTCGAACTCCAGCGCACCGAAGGTCCGAAGGATCCTCGGGCGTGATCAAGACCAGAACCGTCGGGTCCTGGCGTATTCGATTTCGGCTTCGTGCACGGCCTCCAGGAGCCGGTCCATGTCACCGCGTCGGACCTTTCTGAGGATTCGTTGTGCGGTTGCTTCGCCGACGCCTCTGCCCATCAGGGCCAGCACGGCCTCCATGCCTCGGTTGGCGACGATTTGCGCGTTCTTCTCCATGCGACCACGGTCTTTCTCGTCCTCGCTCTTGACCCATCCTTCGAGCATCGACAACATGCCCTCCCTTGCACAAGCCAGCATCCGTCCGCCGCACGCTCGGCACCGGCCGATGTCAGCGATCTCAGGGTGCCGCGCCACGCGGAAGCGCCGCACTTGCCCACAATTCAGGCAACACAAGGCCGCCCGTTCGTTCATCAGACGGAGGCGGAGGCGCTCCCGCACCGCTTCGTTGTCCCACTGGGGCAGAAGCAGGTCCTTGCGGGCCCGATTGGACAAGCCAAGACGACCCGCTGCGGTGTGCCGGACGTTGATGTGTCCCGCGTGAATCGCTTCGAGGACGTGAGCGGCTCCCTCGACGTCCATGCGCTCATGGAACAACTTGCCCAGCACCTCCTCCATCACGACGGTCCCGCGGTACCGTCCAATCAAGGATTGGAGGTTGATCTTGCGCGGGTCAACGCCGTGCCTGAGGATGCCGAAGGTCTTCGCCACCTCAGCGAATCGCCAGCGCACCTGCCTCGAATTTGGAAGGGTCACCGACAGCAGGCCAACCAAGGCCTCGGGCGGCGTGTCGTTCAACCATTCAATCACGTCCTCAGGACCGATGCCGGTGGCCTGGATCGAGATGCGGGTGGCTTCAATGACCAGTCGGCCCCAAGAGCCGGTTTTGGTGCTCGCCATCGCCAGCAAGAACTGCCCAAGCGCCTCGTTGATGAGCGTCCCATGGCATGAATTCAGGACCACAGCATCGTCGCGCTGCTCAACGGTCATGCGCCGCTCGGTCGGCAAATCCCCCGTGGCTTCCACGTGGGCGATGATCGCCTCGGCCAACAGGCTGCGGCAGGTGGCGTCAAGCGGATGGGCCGCCAAATCCGGCCCGTCCTGTCCAAGGCCGAGCACGTCCAGCGCGGACGACGACTCGTGCGCCGGCAAGGGGAGGTCAAGGTCAGCCGCCACCGCACGACGCAGGCGACCGATGTCCCGACCGACCTCCTGCGGCACCGGCGGAAGTTCCCCGAGCCACGTGGGCGCCTGTGCCACGTCCTTGGTGGGAATCACGAGGAGTTCACTCTGCTCCGGGTCCGCATCGACGATGCGCCACGTCATCCCGGCCATGACGAAGCGTGCGATGCGGCCGTCGTCCTCCTCGCCGCTGTCGTTCAGGGTCAAGACGAAGGCTTCGTCCACCGAACCAATCGTGCGGCGCGTGACCGCATCACGAACGCGGTAGGCATGCTTGTCCGGAATCATGGAGAGATGATTGCTGACCCATGTTCTGGTCCGGCCCGCAGTGCCGTACCATCCCTTGGCGTAGCGCTTGGGTACGGGAGCTTTCAACGCGAGCACGTCATCGGGAAGCTCCTCATCGGGGGTGTTCCACTCCGGCCGCTCGGGCACAGCGTGGCCCTTCTTTTCCAACATCTGAACGGATTCGGCCCACACGGGAGCCGGCCAGCGCCACCACGGGACCTTGGTGGGATCCTCCACCACGCGGACCAACCAGCCGTCTTCGAGGACCCGCAGCACGTTGAGGGTATCCTCTTGGGTCCAATCGGGGAATTGTGGAACGTCCGCCAACACAGACGTGGCCTCATGCAAGGGGACCGCTTTGTGGGCATGGGCCATCAGCACGAGCTGATTGGCCGCGATGCTCCAAGGGCGCGTCCGCCACGTCACCGGTTCGATGGCGGCTTCCATGGCACGGCGTGCCGTGACTGCCGCTTCGCTCAACTCGTCCACGTCCCAGACCAGCAGGTGGCCGCGTCCAAGTCCTCCAAGTCGGTGATCTGCGCGCCCGACACGCTGCAGCATGCGGTCCACCGAGCGAGGCGAGTTGACCTGAATCACGCGTTGAACGCTGCCAACGTCAATGCCCAACTCTAGGCTCGACGTGCACACCAAGGCATCGAGTTCACCCGAGCGGAGGTTGTCCTCCATCGCCTGCCGCGTGTCTTGGGCCAGGCTTCCATGGTGCACGCCGATGCGGAGGTGTGGCGCCATCGTTTGCAGGCGCTGTCCAACGGTTTCAGCGTCGGACCGGCTGTTCACGAACACCAGCGCTTGCGGCGTCTGTTCGACTTGTCGGATGAGGCGACGGAAGGTGGCGTGGGCACGCGTGGAGAGCGCGTGTTCCACCGCTCCAATCTCGTCCTCGGCTTCAGGTGGTTCGGACTCAACCGTCAGTTCCGTCTCCCGGGGAGCCACAGCCACCATCGCTTTGCCGCGACCGGGAGCAAGCCACTCGGCCACGTCAGCCGGGTTGCCGACCGTGGCGGAGAGCCCGATGCGCTGCACGCGCCGCCCGCACAAATGGTCCAAGCGCGACAGTCCAACGGAGAGCTGCCAGCCACGCTCGCTCGCGGCGAGGTCGTGCACTTCGTCGACCACCACGGCCTGAACGGTGCGCAGCAAGGCCCGAAGCCGATGACCGGTGAACATCAACTGGAAGGTCTCGGGCGTCGTGACCAGCAGGTGCGGTGGGCGCTTCACCTGACGTTGTCGCTCCGATTGCGAGGTGTCCCCGTGCCGCAGGCCGACCCGAAGTCCAACGGATTCAGCGAGGTCGATGAGGCGACGATCGACGTCGCGGTTCAACGCACGCAGCGGCGTGATGTAGAGGATGGCCAGGGGCTCCCAAGCCTCGTTGAGGCAGCGGTGCAGCAAAGGAAGCACGGCCGCCATGGTTTTGCCCGAACCGGTGGGGGCCACCACCACGCCCTCGTCGCCCTTGGCGAGGGCCGGCAATGCAAGGTCCTGAACCGGCGTTGGGCTCCAACCGCGGCCATCAACCGCCGCCTTGAGGGCGGGATGCAGCGCGTCGAAGACCGTCGTCATGCCCCCGCCTCGTCCTCTCCCGCGGCCCGAGAGCCTTGAGGTCACCGATTCGTTCGGACACAAATGCAGGTGCGCGGTGAATGAGGAGAGGTGGACGTGGCGAGCCAACGGACTTGCAATACGCGTCGATGAAGGCCGTGGCAGCACGGCCATTTCGCTCTACGCAAATTGGTGGAGAGAAATGGACGTGGCGAGATTTGAACTCGCGGCCTCTTCGTTGCGAACGAAGCGATCTTCCAACTGATCTACACGCCCTTGTGCAGCCTTCCGCTGGACGCGGCCCACTTAGCCCTTGCGACCAAGTGGAACGGGCGCGTAGGACCGGAAACAGGTTGATAGGGCGGTGCCTCGTGTTCCTACCATGACGACCCCTGTGATCGATGCCGAAGCCCACTGTGACGGACCCTGCGGCGTGTACGACCCTGCGAGCGCACGCGTGGCGGCCGAGGCCGTCCAATCGATGACCAACAAGATGCTTGGTCACGCCTGCCCCGACACCTCTGACGCTGCTGCCATGGCGGCCTACCTCAACACGATGTCCCGCTACGCCGCCATCAAGGAAGAGGAAGCGCAGAAGTGCAAGAAGGAACTCTTGGTGCTCTGGACGGACTTCTTCAAGCCCCAGCACCTCGAAGCCAACCCTGACCTGCACGACGTGTTCTGGAAGGCCGCAAAGCTCTGCTCGGCCTGCAAGGTTGAGGTCTCCGCGGTCCATGCGCAGGAACTCATGGACGCCGTCGAGGAAATCCACGCCATGTTCTGGGCCGTCAAGGGCCGAGACGTCCCCTGGATTCGCGCCTCCTGAGGCCGCTGCATGGACGCAACAGTCCACGTGCGCATCCACGGTCACAGCATGTGGCCGACCTACAACGATCAGCAGATTGTTCCATTTCGAAAAAGAGGGCCCGAAGAGGCCGTGCCTGCCGGGACAGTGGTCCTCGCTCAGCACCCATTGAAGCCCAGTGTGCGGGTGGTGAAGCGCGTGCGTCACCTCACCGAAGACGGGCGGCTCTTCCTCGAAGGGGATCAGCCCGATCCGCTTGGATCGGAGGATTCACACAATTTCGGGCCCGTCCAGCCAAGCGCCATCCTGGCCATCGCTGAGGACGAACAAGCGTGAATCAGCCGTCGACGTCGTCGTACTCATCGTCGTCGTCGCCGTCCTCGTCCCAAGCCTCTTCTTCCTCGTCGTAGAAGGCGCCCTCACCGTGGTCGATGGCCGTGCGTTGTGCGACGGTGGCCACGACCGCAACAAGCAGGAGGCCGACAATGGAGAAGAGCCAAGCCAGGGGGTTCTCGCGGTAGGAATCCTTCCAGCCAAACCCAGCAGCATACGCCACTTCGAGCCCGTGCTCGGCCTCGTTGTCGTCATCGTTGGCTTCCAGCACAAGGTTCTCCTCGTCGACGACCACACGGATGCGGTCGACCTCTTCGGCGTTCCAAGTTTGGATGAGTTCAACGGTCTCATCAGCGCCAAGCCCAGAAATCGTACTCCTGGCGAAAGGCTCCTCAGCATCGCCTGCGTAGAAGTGGACGTTGAACGACGTGTTCGTCGCTCCGCCCACGTTCTGGATGCCTACGGTGATGGTCACTGATGAGCGAGGCGCGACGTGGTCGTCGGACAGCGCGATGGACGCCACGCGGAGTTCTGCACCCACGGCGCCCAAGCGCACCCATTGACGCTCGAAGTCGGTGTCGTCCTCAGCAAGCTCGGGAATCGGGCTCGCTTCGGAGTTGGACACGACCGGGAAGTCGTTGCCGGCAGCATCGTAGCCCGAGACAAAGAAGCCCACGAAGTCACCTTCGCGCGGAACGATTGTCCCGCCTGCGGTCAGGTCCACGCTGCCCGTCCAGGTCACGATCATGCCGTCTTGCCTCATGCCCAGAGGACTGGACCCTGCTCCGATGGTGACGGTTCGCGTTTCGTCGCGCATCACCCAGTGCACGTACTGCACCGAGCCCGTCAGGTCAGCGTCTTCCGAACCAAGGAATTCCACCGGCACCGAGCTGAGGTCGTTCTCGGCGGAGACGTCGATGACGTTGAGCGGTGCCACGCGGCGGGTGACACGAGGTGCGGCGTCATCGACCAACACGCGCAGCGTGGTGGACACGAGGGTGCCGGTCATGTCTTCACCACGGCCGGGAATGTTCGTGATGGAAATCAGGCAGGTCCGAGTGGGCGAAGATTGGAGCGTCGTGGCCGACGAAAGCGGCACTTCGACCTCGTAGCCGCCGTTCTCGGTCAGCGAACCGTCGGACCAGGTCTTCTCACCGTCGAACACATCGACCAGGATACCAAGATCCCGAGGCGCCGCGATGTCCGAGCCTTCGTACACGACGCGGCCGGTGAAGGCCAAGCGGTCGTCCTTGCGCACGCGGGTGCCGTCGGCGACGGGGCCGGTGCGGGGTTCACTGACGTCGTTGACCGCGAAGGAATCCGAGGCAAGCACGAGGTCGTTTTCAACACGGAAGGTGTGCTCCAGCAGGAGGATCCTGCTGTCGCTGTCCGAGGCCCGCTCCTTGTACAGCAGCGCAACGTCGCCCATCTCCTCGTCAGGCCAGTCCCATCCAAACTTGATGTGGAAGGTCACGATGATCCACGGAAGACCTGATTCGTTGGTCGTCTCGACCATCGTGCTGGTCGGCAAGATGGCGATGAAGGGGCTCTCCGACCAGAAGGTGTCGTTGAGACCTGAGTAGGAAATCCGCTGCGCGTCGCGCGAGGGGTTTGGCCCTTCAAAGTCGAACACGAGGCTGATGTGCTCGAAATCGATGGCGGTGTTGGCGTCGATGAACCCGAGCGTGATGCTCTGGGTCAGGCCGGCGTAGACCGGTGCGTTGTCCTCATGACCGAGCCACTCAAGGCCGGTGAAGATGGCCGAAGAATCCTTCCTGGTGCGGAAGGTGGCATCGTCGTAACTGAAGCCGTGCTCGCCTTGGAGCTGCAGGATTTCATCGTCCAGGCCCGTCACTTCGTAGTACAGCGGGTTGCCGGCTTGGTCGCCGCCGCTCCAGAAATAGGACACGCGCCCCATGTTGGGGTTGCGGCTGTGATCGATGGTCGTCGCAAACCACTTCTTGTCAGCCTCCGTGTCGTTGTAGACTTGCTTGGTGGCGTATTCGGAAGGATCGGCCTCGCCGTTTCGGTTGAGATCGTGGTCTTGCTCGACCCAGTAGTTCAGGGTCAGCTCCATCGGCACGCCGACCTCGTCGTTGACGAGGACGCGAACGGCCTGCTGGGTGGACGCAGCTTCGTACGCCTCTTCCGCGGGCGCAATGAGGGTGCGCTGGGGCGCAGTACCGTCGACACGGAAGGTGCGCGACCAGTCGGAATTCGGTGTCAACACGTGCGTCGGGTCCTTTTCGTTGTAGGTCTGCACTTGGTAGGTGATGCCTTCAGGGATGTCCAGGTTTGGCACGTCGATGCTGATGAAGAAGGTCCCGTTGTTGTTCGACGTGTCCCGTGCGGTCGCTTCGACGTAGTTGTTGCGAGCGACGCGAACGTCGAACGCGCTGTCGAGCGGCGCATCCTCGGTGTCCTTGAACCACATCGCACCGGTGAAATGCAGCTGCTCACCGGCGGAGACCCAGCCTTGGTCTGGAACGTCGTCACGGGTCAGCTCACCGTCGTTGTCCCTGACCTTGAGGTAACCAAGGCCGTACGAGCGGTTGGCGAGGAGTTGGCCGTCGGCCTGCAACAGCGCAGGGCTGTATCCCGCAGAACCGGAGTCGTCGAGGCAATTCGTTCGGAAACCGACGCCCCCAATGACCTCTTGTCCGTCAAATTGACCCATGTCCGGCATCTGGTCGGTCACGGTGAACAACCAGTGCACTTCGAGGATGCCGTTGTTGAGCACCGAGTAGGACGACGGATCGAGCTCGATGTAATCTTCAGGATCGTTGGGCGCAGGGAAGACGTCGCCTGGGTTCCAGGTCAGGGTTGGGTTCGCTGAGGCCCGGCTGGTAAGGAGGGTCAAACTCGCTTCCTGCAGGCCGTTGGCGTTTTCACCGATGATGTGCCGGGTCACGACCTCGTAGGGCTCTGCCCGCGCATGGAGGACTTCGCCTTCGGGAATTTGGATGGCGAGGTTCACCGTCTGCATGGTGTAGGTTACCTCAAACGAAGAGAGGATCAGGCGTCCAGGCTTTGAGGAGACCAACGCCACCTCAAGGTCCACGAAACCTGCACCGGTGTCGGGGATGTTGTCGTTGAACCGCTTCAGGAAACTGGAGGACGGGTCTTGGCTCTGAGCCGTGGCGGCACCAAACAAAGCGCCCTGACGGTCCCAAATCTTCGAGCCATCGATCTTGAGTTCGACGTTTTCTGGAACGTTGGAATGGAACTGGATGTGGAGGTCCTCAAGCGTCGGTGAGCGCAGCACAGAGGTGGACGAGAGTTCGATGCGGAAGCACTGGTAGTAGGAACTTGACGTCAGCGTTTTCGATTGCCCTGATTGGGTGAACTGCTGCACGTTGAGGCTTCCCGCGTTGCACGACGTGGAGGAGGAACCCGAAGCCAAGTTCACACGAATGGAAGTTCCAGTGGGCGTCGTACCGTTCCAATGCACCGTGGCGGCGACCACCGTGGTGGTTCCTCCGGTGTACTGGTAGCCGTAGATGTAGCCGTTCCTCACGTATTGGTTGACGTATTCGATGACCACGCCGTCGAGGATCGGGGTCGCTTGAGCGGTACCGCTGAGCGTCGCTCGCCACGTGATTTGCGTGCCGGCTGAGGCGAAGTTGACCGTTTGGCCTGGCGTCGCGGTCAGCCACGTGGTGCCGCCGTCGTTGGAGACCTCCACCGTGACCGAGGTGCCGCTTGGCATCAGCGCGAAGAGTCCGGCAAGCTTCAGCGAAGAGACGGCATTGGAGATGGTCGTGGTGGCGCCCTGCACGGTGGCCGAGGTGCCGCTTGGCGTCCGTTCATCGGTCAGGACACCGTCACCACCCATCTGGAATTGACGGGCGTACCCGCTGCAGTACGACACGTGGTAGCAGGTCCACATGACCTTCCCTTCGTCGTATTCCGCCAGACCGTAATGGCCGCCGCCGGGAAGGTCCTGATACCCTTCTTTGTTGAGCAGGCTGCCAACGAAGGAGTAGTGGTGGTGTCGGCTTCCCTGGACGTTGTATTCGTTCACCGTCACCCGTGGGAAATTGACGTCAAGACCGGAAAGCGGATTGTTCGACGAACCTTTGTGGTTGAAGTCGACGGATGAGCCGAGGCTCCAGGTGCCGTTGATGGACGTGGGCGAAGCAGGGTTGAGTTCCATCAGGTACTGGTTGTAACTCGGGTACGAACTGGTGTCGTAATAGGTGGCCCAGAGCTTGTTGGTGCTCTCGTCGAAGTCCACGCCAGTGATGTAGTAGGGGTAGCCGAAGCTGTAGGAACTCCGACACGACCAGGACGTTTCACTGACCGTCCACTTCGACATGAGGTAACTCGAATAATGAGCCAACCAGACCGAGCCACTCGAATCCATGGTCGCATCGTAGACGTTGTACTGAACCGAGGTCGAAGAACACGACCCGGTGCTGAAGGAAGCGGTGCCGATGTAGGACCCGGTCGTGGCGTTGAACCGCTGCACGGTCGGGGTGTTGTAGAGGGAGGAGGTCGTGTAGCGGAACTGGTGGATTTCGTCCTCCACCACGACGTTGACACCGGCGTAGGACCATGCCGCCGATGAAGAAGCGCTGACCGAAGTGAATCTCGACAAGACGCCGGTGTAGCCCTGATCGCCCATGGCGACAAAGCCGCCCGTGGTGTTGTGCGTGGCCGTGCCGGTGCTGCTGATGGCGCTGCTCGTGGTCAGGCTTCCGGAAGTGGTCGAGGGCTCGGGCCGCAGGGTGACGTCGGTGTTGTCCACGTGCACGTTGCTGCGGCTGCCGCTGGTGTACGGCGAAGGCGGAGATCCGGACCAGCTGCCGCTCCCTGCACCGCCAAAGTGGCTGTCCGTGGTGAAGTTCGTGTACGTCGTTTGAGAGGCCTCACCTACGAGGTTGAACCGTGCTCCAGTCACCTCAGCACCGTAGGGCAGGGTGATGTATCCAGCGCTGCCTTCACCCGCGCTGCTGAAGGTGTGGGTGTAGGACGTTGACCCGTCCTTGAATTGGGTCTCCGTGGTCGCTGCGTTGGCCAACGGTGTGGCCAACGAGAGCAAAAAGAGGAGCGTGAGAAACACGGCCTTGCGCATGATGAACCCTCATGGGCCCTACGGGCCCAAGGCTAGCACGGTTTGTATTCCATATCAAGCACGTGGTTCCACGGGATGAACAACCTCCTACCGCAATCGCTTTTTGATGAAGTGGCCATGTGGATTTGATGACCCTCGTCCAGCGCCTTTGGGACCGCGCCCACGGCCAGCATTTGGCCATCACAGCGACCGCCTCGGGTGGGGGAACTGTGGCCTTTGGTGCCGCGGCCTTCCACCTCATCGCGTTGCGGCCCTTGCCAGATTGGGAAGCCATGACGGGCTTGGCCATCAGCGTCCTGGTCATCGCATCCCTCGTGCTGTTGATCGCCGTTCCGCCATTTCTTCGCCTTCGAGGTCACGTCGCCAGCCTCGAGGAGATCATGGCCACGTCAAGCATCGCCGAGCGAAGACGGCGTCGAGCGGAAGGTGACGAAGCGGCCGCTGCCCTTGGTGCGGGCTGGGCGGAGCGCTGGAAGCGTTTCCTTGAAGACGGGCGCCGGTGACCTCACTTTGTGGTAGAGGAGGCGGCCCCCGAAACGATGTCCCTCACGAAACTCGCTCGTGAGGTGGGCATCGCCGTGGCGATGATCGCCCTTCTGATCGGAGGTTTGTTCCTCCACACCGGCACCATGCCACCCCTTGTGGTGGTGGAATCCTCCTCGATGGTCCACGATGAATCGGGCGAAGTCGGGAGCATCGACGCCGGCGACCTCATCCTCGTGCACGGACGTGACCCTGCAGGCATCGTCACCTTCGCCGAAGCAACCTCTTCTGACCATCCGAATTTCGGCTACGCCACGCACGGGATGGAAGGCGACGTGGTCATCTACGAAAAGAACGGCGAACTCGGCACGCCCATCATCCATCGCGCCATCCTCCGCGTGGTGGCCAACGCCACCGAGAGCCCAGACCGCGCCGCCCTTGCTGAAGCCGGCCACACCGTGGATGAATCCCACGCGGAAGAGCCCAGCGACGATCTTGCCTGCCCGAACGGCGGCGTGTGGGAACCGACCCTCCGCGACGGTGATGGCGGCATGGGAACCTGTGTCTTGACGTGGGACGTTCCAGGAACACCTGTGCGCAACCAGAGCACCGTGAGCATTCAATTCGATGGCGTTGAAGCCGGCTACTACGATTGCAAGCGCCCCGCACACGGGAACGCCGAAGCGCACCTTGTGGTGCACGAGTGGCAACCGACCCACGAAGGCTTGCTCACCTTGGGCGACGCCAACCGATGTTCGGTCGATCAAGGCCCGAGCGCCACCAACGGCTCAGCCGGCGTTCACGGTCAAGGCGGCGTGGTGGAAGCCATCCGCACCGACTGGGTCATCGGACGTGCTGGGGCCGAAATCCCGTGGCTTGGAACCCTGAAACTGGCCTTGTCCTCAAGCGGCCCAGGAGCGGTGTATGTGCCAAACTCGTCGTACATCGGCCTGATCGCGGTGGTCGGCGTCATCCTCGCCTTGCCGCTGGTGGTTGATCCCGTGGTGCACAGGATTTTCTCACGGTCACCGGAACGCGAGGAAGCAAAACGGGAGCGAGCGATGGACCTGATGCTGCTCGCCTTGAGCGAAGAGGAGTGATCACTCGCCCAGCGCCCGGCCGAGGTCTGCCTCGCAACGTTCGAGGGTGGCGCTGATTTCGTGCAGCTCCTTCTTTGCAGGCTCCAAGGTGGCCGTTTCAAGTTGCTTCGCGACGCGGGTGAGGCTCGCTCGCAGTCCGGAAAGTTGCTGGGTCTGGGTGCGTGGTTGCGTCATGTCGGCACGCATTTCAGTGAGCCAACGCTCCACCAAGTTGCGTCCGTATTCGGGCGCTCGACCTGCGCGGTTGCTAAAGGTGACCTCGTTGGTACGGTGACGGAATCGGATGCCGGCACGTGGCGAAGGTGTGGCTTGGGTGGATCCCGGCTTCCAGAGGTCGAGCGGGATCTCAAGGCGCCCTTTGAGCACGGTGCGGTCGCCTTCGCCGACGAGGTGGATGAGCACCACGCGGTCGTCGAGGCGGACAAAACACTGCGTCATGCTTCCTTCAGCGTGCCATTCGACGCGGTCGTGGACCTCTTGCGTCGGGTAGGCGTCCCGCAACCACCGCTCAACGCGACGTGGTTCGAGGGCCATGCATGTTGGTCCCCTTCACCCCTCTTGAAGGAAGCGACCGACGCGGCACAGGGCTTCATAGCAGAGCAGGGACAGCCCAAGATGTGACCAGCACATGGGGCACCGTCGACTTTGGTTGGCGGTGGTTGCTCTTCGCCTTCCTGCTCTGGTGGGCGATGCTGCGCCGTTGGGAAGCCAACGGCACGCTTGACCGGTGGAACGCATCACGCGCGCTAGGGTTCGTGCTGATGGTGCGCACCTCACGCGGGCTGGGCGTGCTGGAGAAAGTGGCCAAGCCGAGGAAATTCTGGCGGGCCTACGGCGAGGTGGCCACCTGGGTGTGCGTCAGCACCATGCTGTTGGCCGGGGTGCTGGTGGTGCTCAGCTTCGTGCTGACCGTCACCCAAGGCACCACCACCGACCCGCCACCGCCCTCTGAACTGGTGGCGATCCCTGGATTGAACCCCGTGATCCCCCTCGGCTGGGGCGCCTTGGCCTTCATTGTCGCCTTGGTCATTCACGAGTTCGGTCACGGCTTGCTCGCACGCGGCCACGGCATGCGCGTTCGCGCCTTTGGTCTGCTCCAACTCGGCCCGCTGCCGCTCGGTGCCTTTGCCGAGCCGCAATCCGAGGAACTCCTGCAAGCGCCACGACGGGAACGCTTGCGCATGTTTGCTGCAGGACCGGCGACCAACATCTTCGCGGCCATGATCCTCCTGTTGCTTCTGGGTGGCCTCGCCAGCCAATTTGCTGCGGCCGAGGAAGGCGTGCACATCCGTGGCGTCGTCATGGGCACCGGTGCAGAGGAAGCAGGCCTCGAACCCTGGGACCGCATCGTGGCCATCGACGACATGGCCATCGTGGACGACACCTCATTCACCGAAGCGTTGTCCACGCTGGAGGCCGGCGAAACGGTCACCCTCACGCTAGTCAACCTCGAAGGAGAAACCAGGACCGCTGAAGCCTGGCTCAGCGACAAGCGGGAACATTACGCGGAGGACGGCTGGACTGAAGCACAACTCGACGCCAACGGCATCGAATCTGGCGATGCCTTCCTGGGCGTGCAGCAGGTGGCCGACGGCACAATCGGCATCGACCGCCTTGCCGGCCCACTCTCGCCCAACGTCGAAGCGGGCCTCGCCCAACGCCTTGTTGCAACGCCGATTCACGCCCTCCGGCTCATCTTCGTGCCCTTCGAGCTCCAAGGGGTGGCGATGCATCCGGTGGAGGAGGGTTTCCTTGAGGAAGGCGATGGCATCGTGGCGAGCGCCCTCGGCGTTGACGGCATGCTGATCCTCGTCAACCTCTTTTTCTGGCTCATTTGGGTCAACCTCCTGCTTGGATTCACCAACCTGATCCCCATGGTTCCCTTCGACGGCGGCCACATGTTCAGGGACGTGACGCACGGCTTCCTCGACGGTCTGGCACGCCTCGGCAAGCGCCTCAACCTCTGGACCATCAGCGGCCTGCGCACCGCCCATATGGCGTCAAAAGCCACGGGACTGACCTCGCTGGGCTTCTTTGGCATGCTTGTGCTGATGATCGCTCTGCCCTACCTGCTCTGAGCACTAGGTACCCTCTCATTCTGTTGAGCATCACACGGTGCGGGCACGCATCAACGAGGCCACGACGTCCATGGTTGTCCCTCCCTCAAGCGCTGCACCAGTGGTCAATCCGCTGGAGATGGTCGAAGGCTTCCTCGCCGCAAAGGTGCTGAGCAAGTGCACGAAGCGGTTCAACGGAAGGCCTTGATCCCAATCGAGGTGAGGGCGCCCTCGGGCCGTTAACGGCAACAGCGGCACATGCGCCACCAAGCGTTCCATGTGGCCGCTGACGTGCGAGGTCTTCACGCGGAAGATGCGCCATGAATCCCCACGGGTCCCCTTGAGCCGATACGCATAGAGGGGCATCAGCCCGGTTCGCTCACCGGTGGCCACCAGCGCATCGTGCTGATCCAGCGTCCTCCCCGAGAGGTACAACTTGCTATCTTTGCTGCACTTCACCTCGATGGGGAAGGCCGCATCACCTCGAAGGACCAGCAAATCTCCCGTGCCTTCGGTACCGCTCCCGGGGGCTCGAACGACCAGGAAAGGAGCTTCGATGATGGAACGCATGCGCACGCGTTCTTCAGGCGTGCACGAACGGGTGACGGCGTCGACGCCATCGGCTGAACCTGCCAACACATGGAGGAGTTCACGCTCGTACGCGCTTCCCGTGCCCATGTCCGCAGAACGCTGTCATGGGTTTTTGATGATGTCCGAAGATTCAGGGTGACAGGACGTGCTTCAAATCCCTGAGCCGTGTGGCCGGAGCGTGGCACGAATCGGCGTGAGAAGCGCTGATTTCACGTGGGTGCACCGGGTGCTGGTGCTGCTTCGAGAACGAGGGCATCGTCCGTGCCACCTCGAATCTGGCGAGGACGTGCCCCCCGACGTGAAGGTGGTGTTGACCACCGTGCACGAGGCGGAGGACGGCGCCACCGGCCTCCGAGCGGACCACCTCGAGGCCGATTTGTCCAAGGCACTGCGAGGGAGCGTTGAGGGCACGCGTCAGCGCAGGGTCGTGGTCGGTATCGATCCAGGGCCACGCCCGGGCGTGGTGTGGTCCGTTGATGGACGTGAGGAAGGGGCCAAGCAACTGGACCGGCCCGACGACGTGGGTCACCTTGTTGACGCCTTGAGCCAGGCTCACGACGACCGTCCCGTGCTGGTGCGCGTGGGTGACGGCGACCCAGGCGTTCGCAACAAAATCCTCAGGGACCTTGTCGACACCAGCCATGCCATCGAACTGGTCGACGAACGGAGGACGTCCAAGGGCTTGGCCAGGCACGATCACGTTGGAGCCGCCCGCCGAATTCATCGCCTTCAAGGCCGTGCCATGGGCCTTGTTCCAGACGACCCACGGTGGGACGGTATGGTGCGTGACGTGCAACGTCGGAGCCGTGAATGGACGGATGGACGCCTGACGCTCCCGTCCTCGCTCGCCCTTGAGGTTGCTCGAGGTGAATTGAGCATGGCCGAGGCCGTGACCCGCATGGAAGGCATCAACTGACCTGAATGCTGTACCGTGTTCGGCCACGCCAGTACACGCTGATCCGCCCCCCGCTCGAGACACAAATCGCGAGCGCAGCGGCTTGAATCGACAGGGCCTTGGCGGCCAAATGCCGACCTCCTTCTCCTGAGTGGAGGGGGACGTCAGTCGTCACCTGGATGTACCGTCCTGCATCGCTTGCCACGCCGGCTCGGTTGAACAGGATCGCTCCGTCGAGCCAGGCAAACTCGAGGATGGTCTCGTGGGTCTCCTCACGAAGGATGTCACGTCGCGCCACGGGGTGACCCTTGAACGGGTTGAGGACCAGCGCCTTCGAATGTCGACGCATCGACGGTAGGCTACCGATGCCGAACAGCGCACCGATGGCATGGCCCTCACGACCACGGTCCGCGATGGTACGCGCCAAGCCGATGGCCGCCGTCAGGACGTCGAGGTCCACCTCGGCTTCCTCTGCGAGCGTGACCAAACTGTGCGAGTCAAGGGAGCCCGTGTCCACGTCCAAGACGCCCTCGATGGGATCGGCAAGAACGACCAGATAGCGCTCCTCACGTGAAGCAAGATGCTCCCCGACGGTTTGCAGGATCAGGTCGTGAAGGTGCGTCAGGAGACCGAGGCGCTGTGATGTGAGCCGTTGCTCGAGCAAGGTGCAGGGTTGACCTGAAGCCTGCACGGCTTCCATCACCGTGCGCTGGCTGGTCAACACAGCCCTTGGCATCGAGGCTGGGAGGCGTTCTAGGGCCGAGAGCAGCGTTCGGGAATTGGTGCCAATCAAGACGGCTCGGTCGTAGGACGCCCGACCTGCAAGGCTGGCCTCGACAAGGTCGGCCAGAACCACCACGTGAGCACCTCAGGCCGTCGTGGTGTCCATACCGGGGAATTGGTCTTCGTTTTCGCGATACACCGTCCGCATGTTCATGATGAAGTTTCGATCCTTGACCACGAGAATGTACTCGTTGAAGCCGGGGTCCTCCTCACCGTCCAGCTTACCGAGGATGATGTCGAGGGTCAACTTCGCACCTTCTCGGTGCGGATAAGCAAACACGCCCATGGAGATGGGAGGGGAGACGATTCGACGGACGTCACCCATTTCGCTGATCGTTTCGAAGATGTTGGCGTAGGTTTCTGGCAACAGTTCTCGTCGGCGCTCGTCTTGGTTGGGACGGCGGCAATCCGGCCCGACGGCGTGAATCACGTGCTTGTAGCGGTCGCTGAGGGCGAAGGGACTCGTCACAACATTGGTGGTCACCGCACACGGAGGCGCGTTGATCTTGCGCTGATCCAGGCAGATTTGTCGGGTGGCCTGGGTCATTTCTTCGCCAGCCTCAGCATGAATGCGGGCGTCCATGCCTTCACGGCCGGAGAGCCTGTTGTTGGCGGGGGTGATGAGTACGTCACCGTCGTGGTGCCATGGTTCGCCACCGACCACGCGAAGGACGCCATGCCGGCACGTTCGCGCCATGTAGAGTTCGGCCATGGACGGCCGAAAGGGCACGAGTACATATGAGGTGTGGAAATGGGGCCCGTCCTCGCGCCGCAGCGCGAGGAGGGCGGCCGACCCTGAGGGTTATGGCGCAGAAACGCGGATGAGGACCTCAGTCGAGGTGCTCGATGCCCTGCTTCTTGACGTTGGCCTTCTTGATCTTGTCAGGCAGCCAAGCGGGGCCGTTTGCGGGCTTGTCGACCATCGCAATCGAGCCCGTGAACACGTGCACACGCTTCGTCCCGCGCTCGCGCAGGCGAATGTCCGTGTGTCCGCGCGTTGCAGCCTTGAGGGCCGCGCCACGCGGTTGCTTGCTCGCGAACACTTGGCTCGTATCCTTTCCGTTTTCCATCAGCACGAAGTACTTCTT
>JAYOTG010000002.1:0-95965 GCA_038150305.1 Candidatus Poseidoniales archaeon
ACGCCATCCTCTCGGCGGCCGGGATCCCCATGATCTCCTACGCCTCCACCAACCCGTCGCTCTCCAGCGACGCGGACTACCCGCTGTTCTACCGCATCGTGCCGAGCGACGCGATTCAGGGCCCAGCGGCCGCGGACATGATGTCCGAGGCCGGTGCGACCGACCTCGCCATCCTCCACATGACCAACGACTACGGCTCCGGCCTCGCCGACGCGGTCGAGACCGCTTGGAACGAGACCATGCCGATGTGCTCCGCCGGCAAGATCGGCTACGAAGAGACCGCGACGGACTTCGCTGCCTCCGCTCAGGCCATCGCTGACGCGGGCTGCTCCGCCGTCTTCCTCTCCAGCTACATCAACGACGCCGCCCTCATCATTGAGGCGCTCCACGAGGCGAACTACACCGGTCACATCTTCTCCGGTGACGGCCCCGCTGGTGTCGGTCTCTACGAGAAGTACGCGGGCAACGACAGCGGCCTGACCAACGTCACCGTCACCTCGCCCCGTGCTGGCGCGACCTACGGTGACTTCGACGCCCGCTACGACGCGAACGCGGCCGAGGTCGGCAGCATCAAGCAGTACGTCCTGACGGCCTACGACGCGACCATGATCATTGGTAAGGCGTCCCAGACCGACGGCAGCATGACCGACGGCATCGAGTCCGTCGGCACCAACTACGAAGGCTCCTCTGGCCTGCTCAACTTCCTCGACAACGGGGACGTTGGTGGTGCCGGCTACAACATCTGCACCTACTCCGGTGACTCTGCAGATGCCGACGCTGGCTTCGCCTGCAACAAGTACTGGACCGCCGAAGGCGGCGTCCAGTCGGCCTGAAGTCGATCGGCTTTCCTTCGCACGAACGTGCGGCGGACAGGGCGTCACGGCGGGCCTCGGCCTGCCGTGACGTCCACCGTTCGAGGAACGTTGAGAGCGGGAGCGAGGAGCGATGTCAACGTCTCCCCTCGCTCGATGGCAGACCCTTCCCCGTGGCACCAAGCGGTTGGTGATCACGGCCCTGGTGGCGCTTGACGCCGTCCTTGGCCTGCTTCACGGGGCAGGGAGCCTCAACCTGCTCGACGTGCTCCTGTTTGGAAACCTCCCAGGCGACCTCGTCTGGCTTCTGCAAACCGTTCAACTGATTTGCACCGGTTTCGCGGTGGTCAAGGTCGTCTTCGATGACCTGCCTCCTTCCCGCCTGCGGGTGGGCATCATCGCGCTCTCGCCCATCCTCTTGCTGATTCACGTCCTGTTCAGCTTGGAGATCCTGCTTCGGGGTCAAGGGCTCAGCACGACGGTCAACCTCGACCTCGCTTCGCTCGGGATGGACACCCTCACGTGGTCGGCCACCTACCTGGCCATCGCGGTCGGTTGCACCCTCACCTACGCGGTTCAGCGCTACGGCAACTTCGCACAGTCGGAGTTCTTCATGGTCGGGATGTATGCCGGCGTCGTCCTCGGTTGGATGGAGCACGTGCAACCCCTCGTCACCGCTCCACAAGACGGCGTCCTCTCATGGACCGTCTTCCTGTACGCGCTCATCCTTGGTTTCCTCGTGTCCGGTTTCGCCGGGGTGGTCGTCGATCGCCTCGTGTTCAAGGGCTTCAGGGACCGCAAAGCGTCGGCTGACGTGATGATGATCGCTTCGCTTGGCGTTGCGCTCGTCCTTCGAGGCTTGCTCTACCTCCGCTTTGCATCGGATTCGAAGCGCTTCGTGCCCGACGCCGATTGGATGGACGGCAGCGGGCAAGCGTGGACGCTGCCCTCCCGCGTCTTCCGCATCGACCTCGGGGCAGGCGATCTGCAGGTGGTCAGCGAAGTGCGTGAGGCCTCCTACGCGTTCAACAACGCCATCATGCCCATTGTGACCTTTGGGACCGTCATCATGCTCCTCCTGCTCCTCACGCGCACCCGTCTTGGCCGTCGCATGCGCGCGGTGGCGGACAACCCCGAACTGGCCGCCTCGTGCGGCATCAACGTCGAACGCGTGCAGATGATGAGCGCCTTCCTGTCGGCGGGCATCACCGGCGTGGGCGGGACCGTTTTCGGGTTGTACGTCACCTTCTCCCCACAAACCGGTTTCACCTTGCTGCTTCCGGCCTTCGCCGTCATCGTGCTCGGCACCATTGGCTCGATCAGCGGGACCATCGTGGCCGCCTTGGTCATCGGGTTCGTTCGCGCGGTGTCTTCTCCCGTGCTCATCGCCATTGGGAACCCTCTGGAGCGCACGAACTACGCCGCGATGGCGGGCGTGACCCCTTACCTGATCATCATCGCCATCCTGCTTGTCCTCCCCAAGGGACTTGGCGACGGTTGGGAGCGTTGGCGCATTGAACGCCTCCGTTCGAACGCCACCAACCGAACGGAGCCCAACCCACGTGCTGCCGCCGTGCTCGCGGTCCTGTTCGGATGGGTTGGCCTTCACCACGTGCAGCTGCGCCAGAACGCGCGAGCGGTCGCCATGGCGGGGTTGACCGGCTTGGCATGGGCGGTCCACGCCGTCTCTTCCTTCATGCGCGAGCACTCCTGGGCTGGACGTGATGCCGTGGCCCCAAGCGGCATGGACGCCGCCACCTCCGAGGCGTGGCTGAGCCTTGTGGGCACCGAACAGGCCGTGCTCAGCACCTTTGGCCTGCTGGGCGACGTGATGTGGCCCCTGATTCCGCTGCTCGTGTGGGCCTACGCCTTGCGTGAAGCCTACCTTCTCAACGCGGGGCGCCTCGACGAAGACCCCTTCCCTTCCCTCACGCGGACGTGGGCCAGCTTCACCGGCCGCCTTGGGCGCTTCACCACCGCGTGTTCTGAGGCGTTGCGTCAAGGGCTTGGACGCCTCACCGGATTGATGCCCGCAGCCGGCGGTGGCGCGATGCCGCTCAACGGCTCACTTGACGGTCTGCAGGACCTCTTGAAAGGCGCGTCCTCCCGCCTCACGGAATGGTCGGAGGCCAGGACCACCGAACGGGGTTCAACACGCGCCTTCCTCCTGTTTTCTGCCGTCCTCCTCCTCATCATCCTCTGGTTGCCGTTGGATGGACGCGACGATTGGGGCTTCTACAAGTCGCTGCAGGTCAGCAACGTGTTGACCACCTTCGCGATTTTCCTCTTGCTCGCCTTCTCCCTGAACCTCCACACCGGAATGACCGGCCTGCTGAACTTCGGTGTGATTTTCTTCGCCAGCATCGGTGCCATTCTCGTCGGCATCCTGACGGCGCCGGAGGAATACTTCGGCTACGATTGGCCGATCTTCCCTGCCGTGCTGATGGCGATGATCGTCGGCGCGGCCGCGGGATGGTTGATGGCCGGCCCGACGGCGCGCCTGCGCAGCGATTACTTCGCCATCATCACCATCTCGATGGGCGAGGTCGTTCGGCTCCTGCTGAGCGGCGAGCCGCTTCTCCGGGTCGGTGCGAACGCCTCGGCCATCGGCATTGGGCAGTACCCGAAACCGCTCAACGTGTGGTGGTTCTGCGGGCGTGAACCCCAACTCACCTCGGCGGGTGAGGTCATGTCGCCTGTGGCCTGTTCGCTTGATCCAACCATCACGAGTGCCGCTTCCATCGTCGGCGAGTGGCTGGGCTTCACGAAGCCGGCCCCCTACATGCTGCTCCTGGCCCTGCTCGGCATCGCTGCCGCAGCGCTGACCTGGTTCGTGCTCTCGACCCTGTACCGCTCGCCGTGGGGGCGCGTGTTGCGGGCCATCCGGGAAGACGAGGACGTCGCTCAACACCACGGTCACGACATCATGCGGCACAAGGCGATGAGCCTCGCCGTCGGTGGCGCCATCGCCGCGCTGGCTGGAGCCCTGTGGGCGTGGAAACTTGGCGGGTTCCAACCCAGTTTCATGTCGCCGGCCCGCTCCACCTTCCTCGTCTGGGCGGCCTTCATCATCGGCGGAGCAGCCAACAACCGGGGCATGATCATCGGAGCGATGATCATCGCGCTCATGGAGTTCTTCTTCAACGTCCTCGTCGCGGCTCAGGGCTCCTCCGACTTGCCCTTGCATGGCGTGGCCGACAGCATTGACGTCCTCTTCCAATGGTCGGTGCTTACGCCCTTCCAGCCGGCCGTGGTGCTGCTTGTTTTGGCGGCAGTGATGGCCTTCTTCCGGTCCAGCAAAGCCGCGGAAACGCTCGGCCTGCTCGGCTTGACCATGCTCATCCTTGGCGTGTTGCTGGGAGGCGAAGGCCATCATTCCATCACCGAGGTCTTCCCTGAGGTGCTCGGCGGCGTCACTCCGAAGATGGGCTTCGTCAAGGAGGTGCTCGTCGGTCTTCTCATCGTGTTCTCGCTGAAGTTCAACGCCAAGGGCTTGCTTCCAGAAGTCCCCTTCCGTCCGGACCGGCCGGGTGCTGCATCAGCGGAGGTGGACGAATGAGCGTGTCCCTGAAGGTGGACGGCCTCCGCATGGAGTTCGGTGGCCTCGTTGCGGTCAAGGACGTCTCCTTTGAGGTGGCCAAGGGCGAAATGGTCGGCCTGATCGGCCCGAACGGCTGTGGGAAATCGACGACCTTCAACTGCATCAGCGGCTTGCTCGATCAAACGCGTGGGCGCGTCGAGGTGTTCGGGAACGACGCCTCCACCATGCGTCCGGAACAGATTCAGCGCCTTGGGATGACTCGAACCTTCCAACACACGCGCCTGTGGCGCGAGATGACGGTCATCGAGAACCTCCTCGTGCCCCCTCGCAAGCAATTCCGCCCGCTTGACGTGCTGTGGAAGGGTCGCAAGCACGCCGCAGAGCAGGCTCGGCTTGCGCGCGCCTACGACGTGCTCGATGAACTCGAAGTGCCGCACATGGCGCACAACCTCGCAAGCGAGCTCTCGGGCGGTCAAAGCAAGCTGGTGGACATCGGTCGCTCGATGATGGGCGAGCCCGGTTTGCTGCTGCTGGACGAGCCCGTGGCCGGCGTGGCCGGCCCGCTGGCGATGAAGATCTTCGCCAACCTCCGTCGCTTGGTCGATGAAACGGGCATTTCCATCCTCGTCATCGAGCATAACATGGACTTCATCTTGCGCCAAGGCGTCGACCGCATCGTGGTCATGAACGAGGGCGAGGTGCTCATGCAGGGCACGCCCGACGAGGTGCGAAGCAACCGGGCGGTGGTGGAAGCCTACCTCGGTTCTGCGGGTGATGCTGGAGGTGAGGAGGAATGAGCCGCGTGTTGGAGGTCACCGGCCTCGAGGGAGGCTACGGTGCCGTGCAGATCCTCTATGGCATTGACCTGCACGTCGACGAGGGCGAATTCGTGACCATCATCGGGCCCAACGGCTGCGGCAAATCCACCTTCATCAAGACCATCTTTGGCATTGCGAAGCACTACGGCGGCCAAGTGCTCTACCGTGGCGAGCCCATCGAGGGCCTGCGAAGCGACCAACTCGTCTCGAAGGGCATCGCCTACGTGCCTCAGGTGAACAACGTCTTCCCGTCTCTGTCGGTGGAAGAAAACCTGCAGATGGGCGGCAACAGCCTGCCCGGTCCTCTGCTCAATCAGCGCATCGAGCGTGCGCTGGACATGTTTCCCGACCTGCGCAGCCGAGAACACGACCTGGCCGCGTCGTTGTCGGGCGGTGAGCGGCAGATGCTCGCCATTTCCCGCGCGCTGATTGCAGACCCGTCCTTCCTGCTGCTCGACGAACCCACCGCGGCGCTGTCCCCGCTTTATCAGCAGCAGATCATCGAGCGCATCGACGCCCTGCGTGAGCAGGGCATCACGGTCCTCATCGTCGAACAGAACGCGCGCCTGAGCCTTGCCCGTTCGGACCGCGGCTACATCATGGCCAACGGAAAGGTCGTGCTGACAGGCACGGCGCAGCACATCCTGACCGACCCAGACATCGGGCAGTACTTCCTCGGCACGCACGACGATTGAGGCCTCACATCAGCGGCAGCAGCAGGCCTGCAGCAAAGCCGAACATCATGACCGCGATGCCGCGGTCGATCCATCGCCACGCCTCTGGGCGCGCGAACACCTTCGCCATCGCACTGGAACCGTAGCCCAAGGCGAAGAAGAAGAGCACGGACGCCAACGAAGCGCCCGCCGTGAAGGCAAGCCGCCCCCCTGCATCGAAGCGCAGCGCGTAGCCGCCGATGAGCACGAGTGTGTCGAGGTAGACCAGCGGGTTGAGGAAGGTGAAGGCCAAGGCCGCCAACAGCGTCTGAGCCAGTGGTGCGGGCGCAGTCCCTTCGAGCTCGAGTCCTTCTGGGTCCATGGAGGAGCGCCAACGGAGGGCGCCATAGGCCACCAAGAAGGCCACGGCGGCGAGGGTCATCGGCGCGTGAAAACCCTCTATGCCGGCCAAGACTGAACCGACGCCGAGCGTGCCCAGCGAAATGAGCAGGATGTCCGCCAAGGTGCAGACCAAGCAGACGGCAAAGACGTGGGAACGCAGCAGGCCTTGACGGATGACGAAGGCGTTCTGCGGCCCAAGCGCGACGATGAGGCCCAGGCTCAGCCCAAAGCCCTGCAGGGCCGCGCTCAGCGCCGTCATGGTGCAGCGTTGGCCTCTGGGACTTCAAGCGCGTGGCCGCCAACTGTCCGCTTCAAAGCGCATCGCCGGTATTTCTATTGATGTAGGCCGTTATTGGATGTTGAAAAGTACTGAAGGGTCAACGGACGTGATTTGATGCTTGGAGCCGACCTTAGGGAGCACTATGCAGCGGACCTTGGTCGCTTGGAACGGCTGATGACCGGGAAGGAACCACCAGTCAACAGGACATCCTACAATGCATTTCGCGCCAAGCAGCCGAATGAGGTCCGGTGCCCGACGTGTGAAGAGGTTGCGCCACCTACGTCGTTCACAGTTGAACACGTTCATCCAATCATCCTGGGCGGCACCAATGATGAGTCGAACTTGACCATGATGTGTTTGGAATGCAATCATGGTCGAGAACACGTGATGGCCAAGGTGCTTGGTTCAACCAGCCTTGCCTCCCTCAGAAAGCGATGGAGCGTCATCGCCGAACCGGTGTCGTCCCTTTTGGTATGGCTGCTGATCACCGGAAAGCGGGGAAGTGAGGGGTGGGGCTATTTCCCAACCCTCGATGCTGAATTTCGAACCCAACGCAACCTCGATCAGTTGCCAACACGCGTCGTCAGGACTGACCAATCGGAAGAGCTGCCAGTTGAGCCGACCCTTCTGGGCCGCATTCGATTTGGTTTTCGCACGCTCCGTGATGCGTTGAAGGAAAGTCCACGACCGACTCAGGAGCAGCGGGACAAGGTGGCGTATTCTTGCCCATGTGGCCTGGACGTCGGGGTGCCAAGCACCTATGCGGGTTGGTTCCGATGTCCTTCCTGCCATTCACGCGTCAAGCGCAGTGCAGTTGGGTCATTCGAGGTCGAAAGTGATGAGTATGGGACCAGAGAACTCAAACAACAACGCAGGGCGACTGCGACCGCGTACTTACAGGACCTGGTGGCTACGGATTCCAGTTTTGGTGAAATCCGTGAGGAGTTCTTCGCTTGGGCCATGAAGGAGTTTGAGCTCACGAGCAGAATTGACGTGCGGACAGCCATTGGCATCTCCAGGAGATTCAGTTTTCCCTCCATCTGCAGGAAATTGCTTTCCGATGAACATAGTTCTGTGATGGAGCAAAAAAGGAAAACAGAGGTCGCTGCCCATGCATCACAGCCGGAAGAAATCGATGCTTTACCATCGATTCAACAGGTTTCACAGCGCCGGGCGGCGGAAGATTTCTTCCAAGCCAACATCCCAGAAGCGCCGTTGTGGATCAAGGGGAGCCAACTTGGTATTCGTCTCTCCGACTTCCTCATCGAGGAAGGATACGAAGGCCGCCCTGTGCTCAACGAGGCGTTGGGGCTTGAATCAAGCAGCTCTTTGGAAGAACTGATTGCTCACTGCCTCGGAGACAAGGTTGCCTCCAGATGGCCCGAGAAAACCATCGTCGAATTCCAATTACAAGACCCCCCGCATCAGGTGGCCTCTAAAACCGAAGACGTTCGTCAAACCAATCCACCAGATGGACCACAACCTGAGGATGAACCCAGTGATGTTGGGGGTGTTGAGTACGATGAGAAGCAGAGTTTCCTTGAGGGATTCTGCGTAAACGATATCGCCACGGCCAATGGACTGGAACACTACTGTCTTCAGGAGATCATGGTTGAAAAATTCGGGTACGATGAACCCACCCAAAACCAAATTCGGGCCTATTTTGCCCACGTCAGGTCCCGGATTGAAGGCGGGAATGAATCCGTGGCTGAATGGCATTCCATCCAGCACTTCAGTACAGGCAGCAAGGGGATACGATTTCCTCCACATCCAGATGAACTGTTCGATGCGTTGGAATACGTTCAAGCGCACAAGGAAGGGCGAACCATGTCTCAACTGCTGTTGATGATGAAAGCTGCTGATGTTGTCTCGTCAAAGTCGCGCATCACACGCATCTTGATGCTGCTGTCGAAGGTTTGCAACCCACAATGATGTAGCTCAGGTTTGGCAGGCGGGACAGACGTCCAACCGTCGCCCACCGACCCGCCCGTGCACAATCGTCGATTGGCAGCGGTGGCAGGCCATGCCGTCGCGGTGGAAGACGTAATGCCGCGCGCTGCGCCGTGCCACGCCGTTGTCCCGCATCGTTTGGAAGGTCGCCATGTCCACGGTGACGCCCTTCTGGTGGTAGGCCCGGTGCGTGATGGTCACTGCGGCCTCGGCCAGCGCGTCCTTCTCTGCGTCGTTCAACTGGCCCACCCGCCGTGACGGGTCCAAGCCGGCTTCGAACAGGATCTCGCTGCGCAGGTAATTGCCCACGCCGGCGAGGAAGCGCTGATCGAGCAGCAGTCCCGCGAGTCCACGCCGCTGGAAGCGCGCTTCCTCGAGGTGCACGCGGACCTCCGCCACGGTGGTGCGCAGGTCGGCCACGTCCGGTCCGAGTTGAGCGATGTAGGGATGCCCCTCCACCTCCCAGGCTTCCAGCAGCACCACGTCGCTGGCGGACCACAGCCGGCACGCGTGCGCTTCGTTCACGAAGGCCACGCGAAGCGCCCGGTTCCACTCAGGAGGTGCCGTTGTCACCCGGTTGACCGTCCACCGTCCGTAGAGCTGGTTGTGGCTGTACAGCACATGATCGCCCACGCGGATGAGCATCGCTTTGCTGCGCGCGTCCACCGATTCCACCTCGCGACCGACCCAACCGTCAAGCCGTCCTGCAATGGCGGGATGCTCGGCGTGCACCTCGAGCAGCGTCTTACCGACCAGGGCCTTGCGCAACCGGTCCGCAGCACGGTGGATCTCTGGCCCTTCCGGCATAGAGGCAAACCGGGGTCAATGGCTCAAGAAGTCCTGTGTGGCCTCACGCGAGCCGTGCGTAGGACACCTGAGCGATGGCCACGAGTTTTCCGTTCAGGTCGTGGATTTCGGCGTCGGCGACGCACATCGTTCGTCCTGCTCGAACGGTCCGAGCGGTGCACACCACGTCGGTGTGGCATGGGCGCAGGAATCGGATGTTGAAGTCGGTCGTCGCGACCTTTTCGTCCGCACCGATCGACGTGAGGATGGCCCAACAGGTGACCGAGTCCGCGATCACCCCGAGCATGCCGCCGTGAAAGGTCTCGTAGATGCCGTCCCACTCCAGACGACGGGGCACCTTGGCCACACACAAGCCCTGCTCCATCCGCTGGATCTCGATGGCGATGGTGTGCATCATTGGGACGGCGTCAATGCGCGCCATCATCGCCGCGATGGCGGCATCGTCCATCGTTTCACTTTCGACCATGGTCCTGCCTTGCCGGCATCACCCTTCATCCTTCGCCGGAGGCGAGCCATAGCGTCAAGGAGGCCCGTGCGCAGCACATCCTGTGCGCGGTGGGCGATGGTCGGAGGAGCGTCGCGCCACGCGCGAAGCGGTGACCTGGTTGCACCTGCTCCTGCAGGAGCAAGGGCCCATGAGCACGCCCGCCATCATCGAGGCGCTGAAAGCGGCAGGGCGTGAGGTGCGCGTGCATGAACTGCAGCGTGCCTTGCGTCGCAGCGAGCACGTCCACGCGGTCGGAACCGAAGAGGGCCCGCGTGGAAAGGTGACCGTCTGGGCCTGGGACGTCCGCGATTAAGGCAGGTCCACCCAAAGGCGTCCGTCCTCGATTTTCGTCGCGTAGACGCCGAGGTCTTTCGGCTTCACCATGCTCCCAACCAGTTTGCCGTACGCCGGGACCAGCGGGAAGGGCGACCACTCCACCAAGGAACCGTCCTCGATTTTGTGCGTGGTCTGGTGGAGCGGGCAGCGTACGCAGCCGTCGTCGGTGATTTTCGCGCCCCAGGCCAACGGCCAGCGCATGTGACGGCAGAGGGCTTGCGTGGCGAAGTATTCGCCGTGCTTGCGTCCGATCATCACCATCTTCCCTTTGACGACCTTCATCGCCGTGCGGTCCTTCTTCCAGTTCGCTTTCATCACGTTGTGCCAGGTCATGCCGTCACCTCCACCGCTGCAGGACGTTGCAAATCCTGCGGTCCCTGCGGGAGCGGTACACCCAGCGCTTCGAGCACGCGTTCGGCGCTGCGCAACGTGCCTTGCACCGACGGGTGCGTGGTGTGATCTCCCGCAAGGAGCACGCCGTCAACGTCCACCGGCAGGTGGTCGCGTCCAACGTGATGGGTGGGAATGGTGGGCAGGGCATGACGCACGTCGGTTCGACCGACAAAGCGCCAAGTGGAGGCCTCCGGGAACCACGACAACAGGCGTTCCTGAACGTCCTCGGCCGTGTGGTCACCCTCTCCGAGCAAGGTGGCGACCACGAGGTGCTGACCGTCTGCGCGCGGGTGCAAAAGGGTCGGAACGTGCACGTGGAGCACCGGTGAAGCGGTTGGATCGTATTCCCCGTTCAGCAGCAAGCGCGCTGCCCGGAGCGGGGCGGCATCGGTGGCGTAGACCATCGTGGTCGTGCGCCGCTCGCTTGAATCGGTCGTGATGTCCAGCAACTGAGCGGCCACGTGCTGGGGCACGGCGAGAACGACTTTGTCGTGCTCAAGGCGCTCACCGTCCACCGTCACGCCAGTGGCGTCGACGGCCTCGACCGCGACGCCTGTGCGCAGGGACGCAGGCGGCAAGTGAGACGCGAGTTGGCGGGGAACAGCAACGATGCCGTCCTTGGGCATCACCATGTTCCCCTTGGCCATCGCACCCCAAGTGAAGGTCGCGAAGGCTTCGCGCTCGTTGCGCTCAGGGTCGAGGGTGATGCCGGCAAAGAGCGGCTGGAGGACGCGCTGGCGCAAGGCCTTGCTGAAGCCCTGGTTCGCGAGCCCGGCGTCGATGGGTTGTGAGGGGCGGTCGAGCGGGGCTTCGATGTCACGACCAAGCGCGCGCTGACGCCAGCGCAGCAAGCGAAGCGCGTTGAAGGGGCCTACGCTGCGCAAGGTGGGCAAGAGGGTGCTCGGGCGCCGCAAGGCATCACCAAGCAGGAGGCGCTTTCCTTGTCTCGGCAGGATGACCTCGGTGCTCGGGTCCATCGCGACGGCATCGAGCGCGTCGAGGTCCACCCATCGACGCAGTGCGGGGTATGCGGTGTGCAACACGTGGAAACCGACGTCCACAGGATGATCCTCCATCGTGACGGTTCCCATGCGGCCACCGATGTGTGCTGCGGCCTCGTAAACGGTGACCGAATGGCCTGCAGCGTGGAGTGCGCTCGCGGTGGCCAATCCGGCCAATCCGCCACCGACGACGCCCACGTTCATGCCTTCACCCCATGGCGCGTACGCGGCCCATGCCACCGTCAACGTGGAGCACCTCACCGGTCAGGTTGTCAGGCGCACCCTCAAGCAGCCATGCCATCGTCGTGGCCACCTCTTCGGGTTGGCCGATCCTGCCGATGGGCACCATGGCCTCGGACGCGGCACGCGCAGCCTCTGAACGCAGCATGGGTTCGGCCAACCGGGTCTCGGTCAGTGAAGGTGCGACGGCGTTGATGCGCAGGCCACGCTTGGCGTAGGTGGCCGCTGCGGAGCGGACCATGGCTTCGAGGCCGCCCTTGGCGGCCGCGATGGCCTCGTGGTTCACCAAGCCAAGCCCAGCGGCCACGCTTGAGGTGAAGACCATCCGCCCGCCGCCGGACCGCATCATGGCCTTGCCGCAGACGGACAAGGTGAGGAAGGCACTGCCAAGGTTGGTGGCGATGACCTCGTTGAACTGATCCATTTTCATGGCGTGGGGCGGTCGAATGACGATGGAGCCCACGAGGTGGGCGACCATGGACACGGGCTCCTCGGCTGAGGCTTGAGCCACCGCGTCTTGAAGCACGGTCTGGTCGAGGGCGTCACCAATCACGGCATGGAAGCGTTCGTGTTCGAACGCAGCAAGGCGGGATGCGTCCCTCGCCAGCCCGGTGACGGTGTGACCTGCGGCCAGAAGGTCTGGGATCAACCGGTGGGCCACGTCGCTGCTGGCACCCACCACGAGCACGGAAGCCATGATGTGATGTTTCGGGGTGCATACTTGAACGCCTGTTCCTCAGCGTTGGATGAACAGGGGTTCAAGGCCTGCCGATTCGGACATGAGCGCATGGACCACCTCCGTGAGGAGTACGACGGCGAGTTGGACCCTGCCGCGGTCGACCCACAGGCGCCGCTCGAGCTGCTCACGGCGTGGATTCACGACGCCGAACAGGCCGGCTTGAGCGACCCCACCGCGATGTGCCTGGCCACCCTTGGGCCCGATGGTGCCCCACGGTCGCGCATGGTGCTCTGCAAGGGCGTGGACGGCACCACGGTTCGCTTCTTCACCAACTTGACCTCGGACAAGGCCAACCAACTCCACGCCGATGCCCGGGCCTCGCTCACCTTCTGGTGGCCCGACATGGACCGCTCAACACGTCTGACGGGCCACGTGACGCCGCTGGAGCGCGGGGAGGTTGAGGCCTATTTCGCGACCCGCCCACGGTCCTCGCAAATCGGTGCGTGGGTGTCCGACCAATCTTCGCCCATCGAGGACAGGGACGCGCTCGAGGCCAAGCATGCCGAGGTGCATGCCCGCTTCCAGGAGGCGGACGTGCCTTGCCCACCGCATTGGGGCGGCTTCCGCTTTCATGCGCACGAGATCGAGTACTGGGCCGGTCGGCCCGCGCGCCTCCATGACCGCATCCGATTGACGCACAACGACGGCACGTGGACGAAGGCACGGCTCCAACCCTGAGGCGATGACATGGATGCTTCTCAGGACCTCATCCCCGCCCTGCTCGGCGTGACGTCCATTCACGTCTTTGGGGCGGGTCTGAACGCAGAACGCACGTCGCACACCGCAGTTCCCGAGTTACGCAGGCGCGGCTGGCGTGTCGTTCCCGTTCATCCTCGTGATGCGGGCGCCTGCATCGACGGCGTGCCCATCCGCGGCTCGGTTGAAGCAGGGACACCGCTCGAGGTAGCGGTGCTTTTTCTGGCTCCAGAGCGGGCGAGAGCACAGGTGCGGCGCCTGCTCATGACGCCGTTCGAGACGCCTCCGCTGGTGTGGTTCCAACCCGGCGCGGAGGACGAGGTCGCCCTTGAGTGGCTGAAGGATGCCGGTTGGACAACCGTTCATGCAGATTGCATCGTTCTTTATTCAGAACGGCACAACCTCTCGAGAGAACCCTTCGACGCGCCCTGGTACCGTCAAGTGGCGGACGAGGACGGCTCGCAGTGCTCCGTTTGGACCGCGCATGAGGTCGACGAGCAGGCTGCTCCCCCGACCACTGAGGTCGAATGGGTTGGTGACCTTGTCGACCTTGAGACCTCAACCGCGAGCGTCCCTGCCTACATCCGCAGCCTGCGCACCGACGGTGAGTCGCTGGAGGCCTGTGCGCTCCGCCTGTCACGCTAAGGCTCAGGCGCGAAGCCACACGTCAACGCGTTCTTCGCCCCACGCCTGGGGTTCATGCTGTTCGAGACCGGCCGAGCGGAACGCGTCGTCATCAAGTCCAGAAGGGACGGGATCGACATGTTCCACCGTGCTGTGCACGAGGAGGACTTCGTCGACCAGCCCGGCCTGCAGGAAACGATGCACCGTGCTTGGTCCGCCTTCAATGAGCAAGCGCTGCATCTCCTGGTCGCCCAATTGGTCCAAGAGCCGTTCAAGCTCCACATCGCCGGTCAGGTGCATCGTGGCGCCGCCGTCGGTCAGCACGGTCGCGTGCTGCTCAATGCGCCCGCGGCCGTCGAGGACGACGCGCATCGGTTGTCGCTCGTGCTCCACGCGACGCACGGTCAACGATGGATTGTCCCGGAGCACGGTCTCTGAGCCGACCAAAATCGCATCACAGCGCTGGCGTAGGCGGTGGACCTCATCGAGGCAGCCTTCAGACGTGAACCGACCGGCCGCCCCCGAGCGGTCGTCCACCGAGCCCTTCGCGTCCACGGCCACCTTCACCGTCACCCATGGGCGTCGATGATGGCACCAATGGAGGAAGGAGCGCATCTGCATCGCCGCCTCAGGCTGCAGCAGGCCAACCTCGACCTCGAGGCCCGCCTCACGCAGCACGTCCGTTCCTCGACCGCGCACGTTTGGGTTGGGGTCAGGATGGGCGACGACCACCCGCTGGATGCCCGCCCAGAGGAGCGATTCCGTGCACGGGGGCGTCCTTCCGAAGTGATTGCACGGTTCGAGGGTGACGTAGGCTGTGGCCCCGTTGGTGGGCACACCGCGCGCTTCGGCGTCATGGATGGCCATCTGTTCAGCGTGGAGGCCGCCAAGATGGTCGTGCCACCCTTCAGCGATGGCCACACCGTCCTTCACCAGCACGCAACCCACGGGTGGGTTCGGGCTGACGCGACCCTGACCTCGCTCAGCGACCTCAAGGGCCCGCCGCATGAATTCAGCCTCGCCTTCAGACCACATCGCGACGGTTGTGGCTCTGGCTTCTCCCACATGAGCCCTCGCCTTTGGGCGCGAACCTTCATCCTCTCCGCGTCCACTCCCCCAGCATGGCTCGGGTGCACGTGATCGTGAATCCCGCGAGCCGCGACGGCCGCTGCGGCAAAGCATGGCCTGACGTGCGTCGTCGGATGGAAGACGACGGATGGACCGTCGAGGCCTTCGTCACCGGAGGGCCCGGCGATGCGGCCCGACATGCCCACCACCTCGTGACCGCCGGACACGTCAGCCAAGGCGATCTGGTGGTGGCCGTGGGTGGCGACGGTGTCGTGCACGAGGTCGCCAGCGGTTTGCGTGGTTCTGGCGCGGTGCTCGGTCAGATTCCCTTCGGTTCCGGCAACGATTTCGCCATCACGCACGGCATCCCGCGCGACGACCTCGAGGGGGCCCTCCGCCTCCTGAAGGAAGGCGTTGACCGCCCCAGCGGTGCGTGGCGTCTCGAGGCCCATCCTGCTCCACCTGAATCGGCCGAATACCCCGTTCAGGCCAACCCATGGGACGGACCGGCCGAAGAAGAGGGCCGTATCGTGCGCTGGACCTTCCTCGAGACCGATGCCGGGATCAGCTCTTCGATCAGCAGAGCCAAACTCCGTCGTGCAAAGTGGCTCCACGGTCCCATCAAGTACACTTGGCTTGGCGTCACCACCATTCCCGTGTGGCGTCGCCGTCACGTGGAACTCCAGATGGACGATGGACCGGCTGAAACGGTGGACCTCACCCTCCTCGCCGCGTGCACGGGTGAGACCTTTGGCGGCGGATACCGCGTCTGCCCAGGCATGGCTCCGAACCACGAGGAGGCGGTGCTGGTCCTCGCGCCACGGCTGAGCCGCTGGCGGATGCTGAACCTGATGGGTTCCGTGAAGAAAGGCAAGCACGTCGGCATCTGGGGCATCACGTCCCACCGCGTTCGTCGCGTCAACCTCAGGCCGGTCGATGCGCGAGGTGTGGCCAGCGACCTTCCGCTCGACCTCCCCACCTACATCCAAGCCGATGGGGAGCCGATCCTCCAACTTCCGGCCACTTTGGCGTGGCACCCGGCACAAATCGTTGCGCGAGGCGCGCCGACGGTGGCTTGGGACTCAGAATGAGAAGTCCGAGAACTCCTCTTCCTCAGCCGGCGCTGGGGCGGGCTCAGGCTCTGGTTCTGGCTCAGGTGCCGCCTTGCGCACGGCGCGACGGCGTCGAACGGTGGGCTGCTCTGCCGCGGGCTCGCTGCGTTGAGGAGGCGCGCTGCGCTGGGGCGGTCCGCTGCGCGTGGGTGCACCACCCATGGGCGTCACGCCCCCGCTGCGTCGTTCTGTGGTGGACGCCGGCGCCTCCCAAGGCGGGCTAGACGCCGAGGACGAGACAGACGAGGCGGCCTTGGTTTGCGTGGCCATGTTGGAGGCTTCCTCCGTGACCACGACGCTTGAGCCGCCGCGCGATGAGCGTTCAGGCTTCGACGATGCCGAGGATCCTTGGGTGGACAAGGCCGCATCGAGGTCAAAACCACCAATGCTGGAGTCTTCCTTCTTCTTCGGCTTCTTTTCTCTCTTCGGCTCAGGCGCAGCACGCGCAGGTTCCGGCGCCTTTCGCTTCGGCGCCTTGCGCGCCGTCTCTGCTTTCGCCATGTTCTCCTTGCCGAGCAAAACCTTGGCTTGCGAGGCGGCGACGCCTTTGACGCGCTGTGAGGAGACGACGTAGAGGGCCGCCCCACCGCCAACGGCCACCGCAAGGAAGTAGACCACATAGCCGCTACGACCGAGCAGGGGCACGTCGCCCATCACCCATTCGTCGTCCGCGTCGCCGTCCATGGTGACGGAGGCGCCCGGCAGGGTGATGCTGTGCACGATCACGTAGTACGTGCCTTTGTTCGAGCTGTCCACGTCGAGCAGGCATGGGCTCCCAGATTGGGACCTCGCTCCGGAGGTAAGGCCGGGAGCAGTGCGGGTTCCATCGAGGCTCACGACCATGTAGCCTTCAATGCGGATGGGCTGGTGCACGTCATCCATGGCCCCAAAGCCGTACGCAACATGCTCCGAGCCAGGGATGAGGCCGAGCACGAACCACGGTTCGTTGCTGTCGCTGTCAACGTCCTCGACGTTGACGGAGCGCTGCGAGGTGCTCTGACCAGATCCGGTGCTCGGGTACAGCGGCTCAGTCCAGTCCCTGACGGGAATGCGCGCGCCTTGTCCGTTCGGGACCGCTTCGGCGCTGCCGTAACTCATCGCTTCGAGGATGACCGCGGCGGTGACGCCACTTGCGAGCCCTCGCATGTCTTCGCCGTGGCTCGTGTACAGCGTCGACGCGGCAAGGTGCCCTTCGATGGTGATGAGGCCGGTTTGGTTCGCCGCATCGCCGATCATGCCCTCGGTGTCGCAACCGGCCAGCATCACCTCGTCCACGGTGGTCTGACTCGGGGTCAGGTCGCTCACCACGGTGGCGTTCATGCCGTCCGTGGAGACGCTGACGCCGCCGTCCCCCCATCCTGCGGAGGACGGTGCGAGGCAACCGGCAAGGCTCAGCGAAAGCATCAGCAGCACACCGAGCAGGGCCCTTCGCATGGACGTGAGAGCGTGTCGTGGTTTGAGAAGGTTCCCCGCCTGAACGAAGGTGCAGGCGCGTGGAGAGGGATTCGAACCCCCGTGTCGTTCGACACCGGCTTTCAAGGCCGGCGCACTACCTGGCTATGCGATCCACGCTTGTGTTGCCCGACAAGCCTCTCCCCTATGAACGGCGCCGCTCGAGGAGCAGGGCGGCGCCAAGCATGGCGACAAGGCCAGCGGCCACGCCTGGACTTGGACTGGAATTCGACCGTTCTGGCCGAGGAATGACGCCCTCAGCTTGTGCCAGTTCAACGAGGTCTTCGGTGAACGCTTCCGTTGTCCATCCGTCCCCGTTCCACTGCACGCGAGGTTTGCGCTTGCCGTCGAGGATGTAGGTGACCGTGGCGTGGCCCACGAGCACCTCGCCGTCGTCGCTGACGCAACTCAGGCGGTCGCCTTCCCGCCAGCTGTAACCCTCGTCGCACATGCAGTGCGCGGACGAGCCGCTGCCCATGATCCAGCCGTGGCCGTTGCAGGTCGTCGCATCGCCTTGGCCTTGCATGCCGGAATCGCCAGGGGCGGGGATGTCGCTCAGGTTCACCGTGGACGGCGCCCAAGCGATGTGCATGGTATCGGTCAGGTCGTCCATGCCCACCATGGACTCCTCCCACATCGTGCCGTTCCAGAACGCAAGGCGCCAGGACCACGACCAATCGGCGGGTGCAGCGGAGCCGTCGATGCTTTGGAGCATGTGGCCCCATTGCGGATTCAGGCTGACGTTCAGACCCATGTCCGCATTGACAAGGGCGCCATGCGTCATCAGGTGGGCCGAGGTCGCGTTGAGCACGTGGCTGGTGGCGTTGCCTTCGTCGAAGAGCAGGTGCATGGACGAGCGACCGGTCGGTGCCGGCAGGTCGCTGAGGTTGCGTCGCGAGTCCGTGAGGGCAAGATGTGGGTGCGTGAGCACGTCGATGTCGTCGAGGCCAACCGGGCTCTCCTCCCACGCACTCGACGTGCTGTTCCAGCGTTGGAGGGCCCACCACCACGACCAATCCTCAGGCGAGGCAACGCCCTCGACGCCCGTGATCATGTGACCGTACTGTCCGTCTTTGGCCGTGATGTTCCATCCCGCGGCATCGGCGTGCTCCACCGTCAGGTTCCATCCGGTCGGTCGCACGAGGTGCTCGGAGGCGTTCCCGTTCGGGTTGACCACCGTCACCGTGGCGGCCTCCAAGGCAAAGTCGACTTCGCTGCCGTGAGCTTCGATAACTTCGGACGCCACGTTCACGCCAAAGCGGGCCCAGACGTCCTCCAAGGTCGCGTTGTCGGCGGTCAGGTGCGGCCAATCCACGCCGTGGTACTCGGTGAACGCAAGCAGGCGTTCTGGCGTGTCCCTCACCGGGTCCACGGTGATCGACACAAAGCCGACGTGCTTCGCGAGGTCGTCGTCAAGCCCGGCTTGGACCGCTTTCATGGTGTGCGTGATGACCGGACAAGCGTCAGGGCAGTGCGTGAACACGAAGGCAACGACGAGAATCTCCTCGCCCAAGCCGTCCAAACTCACGTTTTCTCCGTGCTGATCGACGAGGTCGACCTCACCCACAGAACCGCGCGAGAGCACCAGTCCGTTGTAGGCTGCCGCTTGAACGGGCAGCAAGAGCGTGGTCACCAGCAGAGCAGCGACCAAGCAACGACGCAAAGCAGTCCCCTCAGGGAGTGCTGGTTGCGTAGGACCCTGAAAAGGGCGTGCACCAAGCCGGCAAGCCGGTGATGCCGGACGGGTTCGACAGGCCAATGCCCCACAGCATCAGCACCACGAAGATGAACGGGAAGACGAAGCTCCACAGGTAGGGCCTTGGGTCGCCCGCAAGGTGCATGAAGAAGGCAGCAATGCCGTAGCCCTTGATGATCCCAACGCCGATGAGGATGCTCCAGACGATGTACTTCTGTTCTTCAGGAACGAGGAACACCGCGGCCACTTCGGCCAAGGTGAAAATCATCAGGATCCAGAAGTTCAAGGCGTAGATGTCCATGGGGATTGGACTCTTCTTAACCCACTGCTCGATTTTGGATGCGTGTTCTCCCATGTCCATTCACCTCAATACAGATAGAAGGCGGGGAAGATGACCACCCACGCCAGGTCAACAAAGTGCCAGTACAGACCGAAGTACTCGATGCCCTGACCGTTCTCTTCGTCAAAGCCAACGGTATCGGCCTTGAACACGAGGTAGAGCATCACCAACAGCCCGATGAAGACGTGAAGTCCGTGGGCGCCGGTGGCGATGTAGAAGATGGAACCCTGCTGCGTGGCGAGGGTGAAGCCCTCAGCGATGAGGTGGCTCCACTCGATGAGCTTCAGCACGATGAACAGGGAACCGAGGGCCAAGGTCGCAATGAGGTAGTTGCGCACCGCAGCCTTACGGGTGGGCATCAACTTCGCCATGAGGGGGTTCGACGAGACTTCCCAGTTGGTGTTCTTCGCGGCCTTGAGGGCGAGCACGATCGTGTAGGACGAGATGATGAGCGCGAAGGTGTTGATGGCACCTGGCGCGAGGGTGGCCAGATCACCACGGATGAGGTCTGAAGCGGTCACAACAGAGCCTTCCTCAACGCCTGCACAGGCTTCGACGCCCGACTTGATGGCCCAGTCTGTGCACCACCCTGTGCGCATGCGAAGGTAGGACGAGAAGAAGGAGGCGAAGACCATCACTTCGGACATCAGGAAGACCCAGATGCCGACCTTTCGGATGTGCTGGCCACGGAAAGGCACCATGTCGTCGGTTGCGGTGGCGATTTGCTCGCCATGGCCGTCGAAAGGCAGGTCCTCTTGCCACCAGTTGGCGATGCCAAGCACCACGAACACGAGGCCCGTGGTGGACATGGCCATGTCCATGAGTTCGAACTCGAGGCCGTACAGCATCCCTTCTGCACCGTGAGCAAACCGGGGGAAGCCGATCATAAACAGCATCACGCCGAAAGCGAGCACGATCGGTGAGGACGAACCGTGGTGGCCGTGGTCGTCGTGGTCCGCGTCCGGCTTGAGGGAGTTGACGAAGCCACCGAACCCGATGAAGACCGCATAGACGATCATCATCACGAGGATGGTGTTGCCGGCCACCGCGAAGGTGAGGTAGTTCAGGTGTGTGTCAACGTACTCATGGTGGAGCTCGTCATAGGCTTCACCGGTCACGCCGGATTCCTTGGCCGCGTAGTACGCGTCCTTGGCGTCGTGGTAGTCGCCGTTGAGGCCCTGATCTTCGCCAAAGCCAGCGATGCCACCGACGAGGACGCCATAGGCGACCACACCAATGGTCAGGAAGATGCCCGCCATCAGGAGCGAACGCATCCAAATCGCGTTCTCGACGTGTGCATGACCTCCTCCGCTCATTGGGTCACCTCCGTGCCGGAGCCTTCCCAGAGGCGCTTGCCAACGCCCTTCTTCTTCTCGCCGTGCTCGTGACCTTCGTTGGCATCACCCTGCGTGGGGATGTCGTGGAAGGAGGGGGTCGGCGGTGGCGAGGACGTGGTCCACTCAAGCGACCAACCGCCCCACGGGTCTTTGCCGACCTTCTCGCCTCGGCGGGCGGAGTAGATGATGTTCCAGACGAGGATCAACTGGCTCAGGCCGAAGATGAAGGCGAAGGTGGACACGGCCAAGTTGTAGGAGGCAAAGCCGGTCTCTTCGAGGTACGAGTGCGTGCGGCGCGGCATGCCCATCATGCCGAGGGCGTGCATGGGCCAGAAGGCTGCGTTGTAGGACGCGAAACCGATGAGGAAGTGGTAGAGGCCGAGGCGCTCGTCCATCTTGCGGCCGGTCACCTTGGGGAACCAGTAGTAGACGCCGGCAAAGAGCGCAAACACGGTGCCACCGATGAAGACGTAGTGGAAGTGAGCGACCACGAAGTAGGTGTCGTGGAAGTGGACGTCAAGACCGGAGACGGGGAAGAACATCCCCGAAATGCCACCCAAGGTGAAGGTGATGAGGAAGCCAAGCGCCCACAAGGTGTGCGTGCGCATGACCAGGCTGCCCTGGTAGAGCGTCATCAGCCAGTTGAAGATCTTCGCACCGGTCGGGATCGCCACCAACATGGTGGTGATCATGAAGGCCGCGCGCCACGCGGGCGACATGCCAGAGGTCAGCATGTGGTGGCCCCAGACGACGAAACCAACCACGCCAATGCCCGCCATGGCGATGACCATCGACTTGTAGCCGAAGACGGACCGACGCGCGCTGGTTGCGAGGACCTCGGACACGATACCGAAGGCCGGCACGATGACCACGTACACCTCGGGGTGACCGAAGAACCAGAACAGGTGCTGGAACAGGATTGGGTCGCCGCCGAAGGTGTAGAAGGTCGTCCCAATCGTGTGGTCGAAGAGCAGGAAGGCCACACCGACGATGAAGGCCGGAAGCGACACGAAGAGCATGAACACCGACACGAAGACCGACCACGAAAACAGCGGAATGCGCCACCAGGTCACGCCGGGAGCGCGCATGGTGAACACGGTGGTGATGAAGTTCACACCGCTCAGGGTGCTTGAAGCGCCGAGCATGACCATGCCCGCGATGAACGCGGTGGTGCCTGGGTTGTTGCCGTATTCGCCGAATTCGCTCAGCGAGGAATACGGCGGATACATCACCCAGGTGATGTCGGCGCCTTCACCGGTCCAGATGCCCGTGTAGATGAGGGGCGTCGAGAAGACCAGCATCCACAGGCCAAGGGCGTTGATGCGAGGGAAGGCGAGGTCCTTGGCGCCGATCTGCAAGGGCAGAACGTAATTCATGAAGCCTGCAATCATCGGCATCGCGGCGAGGAAAATCATCGTCGTGCCGTGCAGCGTGAAGAAGGAGTTGTACTGATCGTAGGTGAGGAAATCGTTCTCGGGGACGGACAACTGGATGCGGAACAGCAGCGCCAGCAAACCACCGACCAAGAAGAACAGGAAACCGTAGAGGAAGTACATGACACCGACTTCCTTGTGGTCCGTCGTGGTCAACCATGGCTTCAGGTAGGCCCAGAAAGCGCCCATGGTGAAGGTCTCAGGGCTGCGTCGGTAGAAGACCCACATCGTGCCGAGCACAATCAGGCCAACGGCAAGCAACAACGCCGTCATGAGGATGATCAGCGGAGGAGCGCTCGGTGCCATCGCGCCGGCGTTGATGCCGGGCACGAGCAGGTTCACGACGTTCCATTCGTCCCCACCGGGGCCGTCGCCGCCGGAGACCGCGTTGCCGTAGATGGTGAACTCAGCCGTGGCTTCGTCGTCGCCGGGCGCGGTCCACTCGAAGTCCCAGGTCCGCACCGTGTTCGCTTCAGCGGTGTGCGTCAATCCGGCGTCCATGATCTGACCGGCGGATTCTGGAACGGCGCTCACGGCGCCTTCTGTGACGAGGATGCGGTAGCCGCCCATGCGTCCGGCGTCGGGCTCGGAGCGAGGCAGATCGTCGTTCACGACGGTGACGGTGAACGTGTAGGTCTCGCTCGCGTTGAACGTCTCAGGCAAACCGGTCACGACCACCGTCGTGTCGGCGTTCGCGCCACCGTGGCATGAACAGCCGCCGTCACCGGCGCTGCCGATGCCAGCGGGCATGGCTTCGAAGCTGGGCGTGAAGGCCAAGGCGGCCAGCACAACAAGGAGCATGGCAACGGCGCGAGTGCGCATCAGGCCTCACCTCCAACGTCGGCCTTCTTGATGCCAACATCGGCATCACAGGTCTTGCCCTCTTCGGCGACGACCTTCACTTCGCCCACCATCTGGGAGTGCTGCAGGCCGCAGTACTCCGCACAGCGGATGGGGAAGGTGCCGGCGTCGTCGGGGAAGACGTACATGGTGGTGCCCTGCTCGAGGCCGGGCACGAGGTCTTCCTTCACGCCGAACTCGGGCAGCCAGAAGGAGTGCTGTACGCCCACATAGCGGGGGTCGCTGTCGTCGATGGGGCGGGAGTGCATGGTGAAGACCACGCCGTCTTCGGGCATGTCCGAGTCGTCGCTGGCGGAGTCCACCGTGGAACACGGGATGATGAGCGGCTCCACAGGGGTGCGGAAGATGTGACCGACGGGGATGTGTTCCCACGTGTGCAAAACGGTGCTTTCCTCGTCGAGAATTTCGACCTTGTAGTGGAGGCCTGCGTCGAAGAAGAAGTCCTCGACGGTGATCATGTCGCTGCCGTTGAAGGCGTGCTCCGTCTTCATGCCGTCCATGCTGACCACGGCGGTGTGCGGGTTGAGGCCCATGGCGTGGAGGACCACGTCACCTTCGCTGGTGCGAACCTCAACGTCCATGCCGGTGTGCTCGTCTTCCCACGTGAGCGGGTCCTCGTAGACGAACTCCCAGTACCATTGGTAGCCGTTGACGGTGATGTCGAACCGGTTCTCGTCGTCGGGGATGCTGCCCCAGACGTCGGCCGTGGACGCGGTCGCAAGGAAGGTCAGCCAGGCGACCAGGATGGTAGGAATCACGTAGAAGGCGATCTCCAATTTCCGGTCCGTGTCGTGGTTGCTGCTCTCCAGAGGGAAGGTGCCGGGTTCAATCTTCCAAAGGGTCTTGGATTCGTCTGGCGTGAGTCCTGCACGGAAACGAGCCATGAAAAAGAACATCACCCCAAAGGTGACCACCCCAACGATGATGGCCCAGAACAGGAACTTGTCATAGAGCACCGAAAACAGTGTGTCTTGAGCAGCCATTGGACGCCCTCGTGCGCAGCCTCGGGAGGGCCTTCCTTAAGCGTTGTTGGATGCAGGAATGCGAGCCTTTGAACCTCGTTTTGAACATCGTCCTCCGCGCCCCTCGATTAGGTCGGAAATTTCCCTTCGCGGTCGGACGGTTCATGCGCCGCTTGTGACCTCGCCGAAGCATGTCCATGGAGGGTGCCATGCAGGCCACCCTCGACGGTGCGGTGATCGTGGCCTTGCAGGTTCAACCAGGAGCATCCAGCGCCTCCCTTGCGGGTTTCGATGCGTGGAGGAACCGTATCGTGGTTCGCTTGGCGGCTCGTGCTCAAGCCGGCCAAGCCAACCGGGCCTTGTGCGCACAACTCGCCGCTTGGCTCGGTTGCCCCGCATCGTCGGTGACCATCGTCGAAGGACAAGCGTCACGCCAGAAGCGCGTCAGGATCGAGGGGCTCGGCGTTGATGCGGTGCTTGCAAGCCTCGCTTCGCAGGCCAGTGCACACGACGAGGACAACGCACATTCTTGATGAGCGGGGCTATGCATCCAAGCCCATGCGAAGCCCGAGGGTCCCGCTTCATCCTCGCCACGAGGAAGCGCGGGAGGCCCTGATGGGTCTGCGCGAGGACCAGGAGGACACGGGTCGCCCAATCCTGGTGGAGGGGCCGAGGGACGTGACCGCGTTGCGGGCTTTGGGCCTGACCGGGCCGATCGAGGTCGTCAACCGGGGATGGGACGTTGCCCGTCGCATCGCTCATCTGGTGGAAACCTACGGCACGCGGGGCGCTGACGGCGGTCCTGCCTTGCATCTCTTGATGGATTGGGACCGAACCGGGGGGCGGCTTCAGACCACCTTCCGCCGTCGCCTCGAAGCCTTCGACGTGAAGGTGGAGGAAGAGACCAGGCGTGTCCTCATGCGGTGTTTGAAGCCTGAAACAAGGACCGTTGAGGGCCTTTCAGGACTCATCGACGTCCTCGGACTGGACGGGCGGTAGCGCCACGCCTTCCTCCTTGACGGTGTTCAGCACCACGTGGGTGTAAGAACGCGTGACGTGGTCGCTGGTCAGCACGGTTTTGGTGAGATCGTCAAGGTCCGCTCGGTTCTTCACGCGAGCCAGCACCATGGAATCGTAATCGCCGGTGACGTCGTACACGGCGAAGACCCGTGGGTCCTTGGCGATGGTGCGCTGCACGTCCATCATCTTCCCTTTGGCGATGCGCAGTCCTGCGATGACCGTCATTTCCCAACCCAGCCGTTCTGCATCCAGCCGAACCTGATGTCCAACGATGATGCCCGCTTCTTCGAGGCGACGGAGCCGATTGGTGACCGTGCCTTGCGCGACGCCGACCTGCTTGGCAATCTCGCGCTGGCTGTACCGTGCATCCTCGAGGAGGGCTCCGAGGATGGCCCTGTCCGTCGCGTCGAGGTCGTGCATCGGTCCCGCTCGGACGCGGGACGTCATGAACGCTTCGACGCCGCATCTTCGCGCTCAACGTCCAAGGTCTGCACCCAGCCGCCTTGCTCTTCCACCTCGATGGACAAGCGAAGGCGCAGAGGCTCCTCCTTGCCGCGGCTGGGCCGAACCTCGATGACGTCCACTTGACCGGCCTCGACCTCACGGTGCATGCTGCGTCCGGCCACCTTCCAGGGTGGCTCGGCATCCACACCGGTCACGGTGCACGGCGCTGTGCCAGCTTGAACGATGACACGGACCTTCCCTTCCCCGGTCCACGGTACGGCGCCGATGGAGGGAAGGGCCTCATCGGTCTTCATCTCACCTCGCAGGACCAGCCCGAGCACGACCAAGACCACCCCCATCAGGGGAAGCACGGTCAGCGCAGTGCTTCGGTCCGTGCCGGACGTCGGATTTGGGAGCGGTTGGGTGTGCGCTTGCAGCACAACGCCATGCTCGACAACGATGAGGCTGAGGTGGTACCCGAGGGATTGTGTGGACAAATCCACGCCGGCGGCTTCGAGGTGATCCGGCGTCATCGTCCAAAGCACCTCTGAAGCATTTCCAACGTCACGGGCGAAGGCCACCTCGGGGCGCATGTCGCGCACGAGATGGGTTGCGGCGCGACCGCTCGCGTCCACTGCACCGTCTTCGGTCAGCGTGACCAAGACAATGACGTGCTCGCTGAGGTTCTCCAGGGGTTCGACGGTGCCTCGAATCAAGACGGCTGCTTCACCTTCGGCCTCCACCAGGCTCAGGGTCCCGTCAAACGCGATGAGGCGACGGTACGACGCCTCGCTTAGGACGGATTCGAGGGTGTCGTCTTGAAGGTCGGCAAGGACCTGTCCGTTCACGGCCACGGCCGGCCCCTCGGCAATGCCGAGGGCATCGGCACGCAAGCGTGCGTCGTCGTTCGGGAAATCCGAACCGGTCTGATCTGCATCCAGGCGCCAATGGAGCAAGCGGATTTCGCCTGCCGATGCCCGTTGTTCCAGCGCTTCCAGCGCAGCGTCCTCGCCCTCGCCATGGAACCACTCGACGATCGGAGCGTCCAGTTCCTCGGCGAGTGGCGCCTCGCTCGCGGCGGCGTTCGGAGCGAGCAGCACCCCAAGGAGGAGCAGTGCCAACGGCAACGGGAGGCGCTTCACTCCTCTTCCTCCGTCAGAGGTCGGCCAAAGAGGCGAAGGGCCAACATACGTCCTTCCACGTCATCGAGCATCAGGGTCACTTTGGCCTGAACCCACACGGGGATGACGGCCCGTCCCGTGGGATGGTCCACGAGGAACAGGGTCGAGCCTCGCTCGACGCCATCAGGCACCTCGTCAAGCTCCAGGGCTTCACCGGCCAGCAGGCGTTCAATCAAGGGCAAGCCGACCTTCACCCCGGCGGGGCTGCCATGGTGTGCGATGACCGAAAGCCCCTCCTGACGCACCCGCCACAAGCCACGGTTTTCCGCAAAGGTGGGCAATCCCACATGAATGGCCTTCAGGGGATGGAAGGATCCTCCGGGGAACCTGCCGCCGCGGCCGTCGGGCGTTTCAGGCGCCCACAACCGCTCCCGCATGCTGACCGGAGACACAGCAAGGCGCTTTCCGCGCCGCCACCATGCCAAGGCTTCGCCAAGGTGGTGTTTGGTGGTCAGCGGTCCGGACACCTCGGCCTCCACGGCATGCACGTCGTGCCGGCTTGGGCCGGGCAAATCACGCACGTAGGGGGACAGGCCCGGGCGCTTTGGCACCAAGGTCTTGGCCACGCCTTCAGGGGTCGCCTCAGGCCGATGACGGAGCAGGGCCACGTAGAAGCCCCCGGTGTCGTTGTCTTCGGGATGAAGTCGGCGCGTCAGCCGGAGTGCGTCCCGCAAGGCGGCTTCCTTCGGTGAAGCGTGCTGGGCGTGCACCTTGTCGTGTGGCATCTCGGTCCCGTCGTCGCTCAACAAGGTCCAGCTGGTCAACCCTTCCCGCAACCGCAAGCCTTCGAGCCGGCCAGCCGGAATCGGTACGGCTTCCATCCAAGGACATTGACGCAGCGTTTCAGCGATGACGGCCTCGTTTTCCACAGGGTCCAAAGAACAGGTGGAGACGACCACATGACCACCGGGTCGCACCAAACTGGCCGCGCGACGGGCGATGTCCACCTGCAGTCGGTGCATGTCCCGGCCTGACGAAGGCTTCCACGACCACCACACTTCGCGGTTTTTCCTCATGGTGGCCGACCCCGTACAGGGCAGGTCAGCGATGACCGCGTCAACACCAGGAGCGGGCGTTCGTGGAAAATGGCGGCCGTCGTGTTGCACGACGAGCACGTTGGCAAGCGAAACGCGGCCTCGGTTGGACACGAGGGTGTTCACGCGCCCGGAGACCGGTTCGTTGGCGATCACCGTGGTCAGTGGATGGCGCTCGGCCACTTGGGTGGTCTTGGAGCCCGGAGCAGCGCAGAGATCGACCACGACGTCGACGTCGTCCATGGGCAACACCTCCACGGGGAGCATGGACGCGGCCTCCTGGCGCGTGATGCGGCCGGATTGGTGCAAATGGGACAGCAAGGCCCGCGCCTCGCCTTCGGCATGACCGCGCGGGAAGGGCATGGTGAAGGCCTGATGAAGGCTGATCCAAGGCATCCGTTCGCCGCCGATGGCCTTGATTTGGTCGACGGTCCACGCCGCATCTTGGCGGTGGGGCGTGATGCGAAGGGTCTCCGGGAGCGGGTGTTCGACCACGTCCAACCATGCATCGAGGTCGGCGCCGAGTGAGGTGGCGAGTCGAGCAAGCGGCGTGGCGGCCAAATCTTCACGTGAGGTCGCCTCCCTCCAAACCATCGCAACCGGTTCCGCCTTCGCGCATTCGGGTTCAAGCCTTCCCTTCTGGCGGCTGATTGAAGGGGCGCACCCGCACCGTGCTGCGCATGGAGGGCACGCCACAAATCGCCCTCATGATGCTCGTGCTCGGTCTTCTGACCTGGGCGTGGCCTCGACCGTTGAGCAACGGGAGGCTGGACGACCTTCGTCGATGGCTGCCGGTCGTCGGTTGGACATGGGCCTTTGGTGCTCGCCTCGTCGCTGCCTTCAATCCCGCTTCTTGGCCTCATTTTGCGGCGAGGCTGGGTGCGGACGCATCGTTGCTCGAGCGACTGGCCGCCGTGGTGTCCGGTGACGGTCTGGTGCTCATCGGCATGGCCGTTCCGCTTTGGATGGCCGCGCTTGCCCGACACGAGGATGGGGCGTGGCAACGCGCGGAAGTCGTCTTGCCTCTGGCGCTCATCGCGATGCTCGGGCTCGAGGGCGGGGTTGAACACATCACGTCCGCGCCCAGCAGCCCCACCGTCGCTGCAGACGGTTGGGATGCGTTCCTTTGCCTCACGGTGCTGGCCTTGGGCGCAGCATGGATGCATTGGCGACCTCAGGTGTCCTTGGCCCTTGCCGGTGCGGCATCGGTGTTGGCCCTGGTGCTGTTCCTGCCCATGGCCGAGGCCGATCCCGGGCTGCAAGCCGCCCGTGGTCCCGGATTGTTGGCCGCGTCTGCGGCCCTCGCCCTGGCTCCGCGTGCCTTCCCCCGACCCTCAATGTCCGCTCCGCAAGGCCTCGCGCTTTGGTTGAGCCTGAGCATGGTGTTCAGCGTGGTTGCGATGCTCGTCCTGCTGCCCCGCTATGGCGGATTCGGGACGTGGGCGGTCATCGGTGTGGTCCTCCGGGCAGCAACAGTGCTGGGCGCGGCGGGGATTCTCGCGCTGCTTTCGCTCCGTCTTGGCTTGGACGCACAAGCCCAAGCCACGTGGACGATGGGGCGCAGGGCGTGGAGCGTGACGCCCCTGCTGTTGCTGGTTGTCTTGCCGGCGGTTCCTCTGGTTGCGGCTTCGATGTGCTTGGGTTCGTGGACCGCTTGGGCCCTTCTTCGGTGGTGGCCTGAGGGTCAGGAAAAACGGGCCTGAACCTTTCATTCCCACCGAGCCGCTTATGAGCGGAAGGGGCAGGAAGGCACGGGGCGTCTCCGGACGACCCGGATGGGATTTGCGTGGCTCGAGCGTTTCGCTGTGGCGTTGAAAACAACCGGAAATTGAACGCCAGAGCCACGGCAAAACGATGGCCTGTACGGGATCTTTCGCCCCTGATCGCTCGGACACAGGAGCATGGGAAGGCCATGGGGCCCGCAACACCGATCGAAGCGCTCATCCGCATCGAGGGCGACTCCTGGATGTTTGAACGCGCGGACCCAAGCGCGCTTGCCGCCGCACGTCACCGTATCGTGGTGCACGAAAACGGCGCGCCGATGAGCCTTGGTGGGTGCACCGACATGTCCACGGCGCTTGACGTGGCACGAAAGATGGCCGAGGTTGACGGCCGCGTGGTGCTGATTCAGAACCTCTGAATCAGGCGATGGCGCGCCAGATGGCCTGCACGACGCCCATGTTGACCATGTAGAAGAAACCGGCCAGGACGATGCAGGCAGCGTACACCTGCAACTTGGTGATGCGCCAAGCATGCTCCGACTCTTCATCGAAGTACCGGATGAGACCCGCGGCTTGCTGAATGCCACCGCCGTCGTTCTTCTTCGCCATGGTGCTCAGCCCTCCGAATCGCCTTCTCCTTATGAACGCGACGCGGCTTACGTCAGGTCCACCACGTCGAGGTCATCGTCCGTGGTCAGCACCGAAACCGCCCCCTCACGATCGCTGGCGAAGGGGCTGTCGTCCACGGGGTCCACCTCGATCAGCGCCGCCTCGGCTCGAGCCAGCGCTCGCTCAACGCCCGGCGCGTGGTCTTCGCTCAAGGCCCTCCGGGCTTGCTCGATGTCTTCATCGGCTTCCATCAGGCGGTGCTGGCGAAGCGTGGCCGTGGACTCGTCGTCCACATCGTCCAACCACGCATGGAGGCGTTTTGCCACCGTTTCTCGGCGTTCCTCCATGGCGCGGATGTCGTCTCGCAGTCCATCACGTCCACGCTGAACGGCGCCCTTCCACGCCTCGGCGTGGCTTGAGCGGTCAAGGTCGAGACTGCGGAGGATGCGGTCCGCTGCCGCCGGCCAGGAAAATTCCCATGGCACCCGTCCCAACGCGGCGGCCAAGTCGAAGACGGTACGGTCACGAAGCGCTTCCGAGCCACTGAATTCAATGACGTTCAGGTAGCCCTTGGTAAGCAGGCCGAAGCCCCAGTACGGGCGTGAGCGAATATGGACGGTCATGTCGCCCGCTTTAACCTCGAGTTCCCACCGCTGCTCGTCGAATTTTGGCGGGCGGGTCATGGTCAAGGTGGCCGCTTCCTGCAGGCCGTGGATCAACGTGGTCGCCACGTCACCAAGGTAGACCACGTCTGGGCCTTTTTCGCCTCGCGTCGGTCGAAGCCGCCCCTCGGCGTCCACCGAATGGTGCGGTCCAGCCCGCACCACTTGGGCGGCCAAGCGCAAGGTGTTCGGCATACGGCATGAGCACGCCTCGCTCAGTTGAAGGGTCCACCGGTGATTTGTTTCATCAGACAAGTTCTTCAACGTCTGAGTTCATCCTCCGCCCGGTGAACCTGACATGGCAGGAAAGGACAGCGGCAAGGACCTGACGGACCTGCCCGGCGTGGGCGCAGCAACGGCGAAGAAACTCAAGGACGCGGGCCTGACCACCGTGGCCAAGATCCGCAAGGCCGGCCGAGACGGCCTGACTGCAGCAGGCATCAGCACGCCGACCGCGGCTCGTGTCCTCAAAGGCGTGGCACAGGAGGCAGGCGCCAAGGCGAAAGAGACCGCCAAGAAGGTCACGAAGAAGGCTTCCGCCACGGCGGCAAAAACCGCGAAGAAGGCCACCAAAACTGCGGCCAAGGCCGCGGTGAAGCAGTCCGTGAAGAAGGCCGTCAAGACCGCCGGACGCACCGACCGAAAGGTGCTCTCGGCCAAGGAGGAAGGGCGCAAAGGCAAGACGCTGAAGACGCCCTCCCTGCAGGACATCCTCAAGTCCCGGAAGAAGTGACGGAAGCACTTAGCGCCCGTGCGGCCAAACACGGCCATGCCTCGTCGGAAGTACGGTCGCCTCCGGAAGGCCGTCGAGCTTCCGCCAAAGGAGAATTGTTCGCGGTGTCGGGCCGGAAAATTCTGCCCGCTGCCCAACCACGCCGGTCAGGACGTCTCGCCTTCGAGGTCGTGGGTTGGGCCAGAGCGGGTTGCCAAACGGAAGCGCGGTGCTGGAACCTGATTACGCCTGCTCCACACCGGCCACGCTTGCGGAAGGCGTGACGTCCTCAAGCGTTGACTCATCCACGCCGGTGGGCATGCTTGCACGCGCGGCCTGCGCCCGGTGGTAGACCTCTCGAAGGGTCTGGTCACCAATCTCGAGGTACACACGCGTGGTGGCGATGCTGGCGTGACCCAGCAAGCGCTGGATGCTCACCAAATCAGCGCCACGCTCCAGCAGCCCAGTCGCGAAATTGTGGCGCAAGACGTGCGGTGTGAGCCGGCCACGCGGCAAGCCGGCAGCCACTGAAAGTCCCTCCATCAAACGCTGAACGCCCCTTGGCGTCAGGCGTGCCCCCTTCTGGTTGACCAGCACGGGGCCTGAGGTCTCCTCTGTGCGCAAGGCCCGCTGCTCGAGCCACAGTTCCAGTTCGTGCAAGGTACGTTCCGTGAACAGGACCAGGCGGTCCTTGTCGCCCTTCCCCGAGCGAACCATCGCCGATTGGTCGTCGACGTCGACCGCGTCAAGGTCAAGGTCACAGATTTCACTGACGCGCAGACCGGTGTCGAGCATCATGGTGACCACCACGCGAGCGAGGGGATCCTCGTGCCATCGTGCGGCCTCCAGCACGTCGCTGAGTTCTCGGCGGGTGAGCGTTCGTGGCAAACGGCGGCCCGTTCGGGCTCGAACCAAGTGCTCCGGCCAGCGATGGCCGAGCCAGTTGAGGAGGTGCCGGGCCGCCGCCAGTTTCGTGTTGAACGATGAGGGCTTCAGGTCGGACAGGCTGTGCACCCAACGGTCCACGCGCCCGTTGAGGGGCTCAACGCGCTCTGCCACCTCTGCAACGCAGAGTGCGTCGACGTCATCTGGCGCGGTCTCACCGGGTAGGGTGGTGTCCAGCAGGGGTCGGATGGAGGTGAGGTAGGTCTTCCGGGTGTTCTCGGACTTGCCCTCCGTGCGCAATTGTTGGAGGTAGCACTCAAGCCACGGCAGACGGGCAAGGTGCTGAAGCCGAGGCGGCAAATCGACGTGCTGTCCCTCGTCCAAGCGACGCTGACTGGGTCGAAGTGCCCGTCGTTGTCGTGAAGGTCCCGCGTCCATTTGGCGTCACCGCCTGCCGCCGGAGCGGCGTGCATCCCATGCCCGAAGGCGTTGGGCCATGCGGTGGGTTGGCCTTGAACGTTCGGCCTCAGACGGCCGCTTCATCCGGGCCCGTTCCGAGTGCGCTGTCGTTCGGTGTCTCCGAGCAGCGCTCCACGGCCGCCCGCACGGTGCTGCGCAAACTTGTGCGGGGGCCGGTGCAGAGGACGAGGTCGTCGAATCGGAGGCGAGTGTCGGCCTCGGGGTTCCAGATCATGTGGGAATTGCGCGCGATCGCGAAGGTCTCAATTTCACCTTGAAACACGTCATCGAGGCTTCGACCGATTAAGCCAGGGTGGCGACGAACCTGAAGCGTCACCACGCCCTCATCGGGCAGCATGCGGAGCAGCCCGTCGATTTCGACGTCGCCAAAACCGGCCTCCCGAATGGCGTGGTCCACGATGGCGCCGGCCACGTTCACGCCGCTGGCCATCTCGATGCCCTGAAGGCCGGGGCTTGAGTTCACCTCGAGCACCATCGGCCCGTCGTTGCCTTCCAGCAAATCAACGCCCGCGACGTTCAACCCGAGCACGCGCGCTGCGCGTCGGGCTACATCGGCGAACTCCTCCGGCAAGTCGAGCGATTCCACGGTGCCGTTGAGGTGGAAATTTGAACGGAATTCGCGGCCGCGTGCACGTCGTCGCATGGCAGCCACCACTTCGTCGCCGACGACGATGACGCGGACGTCACGCCCGTGGCTCTCCGCGACGTATTCCTGAATCAGGACGTCCCGGCGGGCGTGCAAGAGGCCCTGGACGAGGCTCTTCGCCTCGTAGGCCGTGTGGCGGAGGAAGACGCCTTGTCCTTGGGTGCCCTTTGTGACTTTGACCACCACGGGCAGACCACCGACGGCTTCGATGGCGTGTTCCACGTCGCGCACGTCCCTGACGTTCATGGTCCGAGGAATCGGAATCCGGTTCCGGGCCAAGATTTGGCTTGCACGCAGTTTGTCCCTGCTCTGCAGGATACCAGCGGCGCTGTTTGAGGACCACACGCCAAGCTGGTCCAGATGGCGCAGCAGGGCTGTGCCGTGTCCGGTAATGGAGTGCCCGATGCGAGGAATGACCGCTTCGTGCTCGAAGGGTTCACCGTTCACGAGCACTTCGACGCGTCCTTCGTCCACGAACATCGAACAAGTGAGTGGATCGATGATTGCGACATCGAGTCCGCGCTCTTGCGCCTCCTCCACCAATCGGCGCGTGCTGTAGAGCCGGGGGCCCCTGGACAGCACAGCGAGGCGGAGGTCCATGCGCCGGGGCGGCACAGCCTCCTTTTTCACCCCATCGTCCATGGAACAACATCTTCGGCCGAGGATTTCAAGTGGTCGGTGAACCAGCGCAGCAGCATGGACGATGTTGAGCACGCGGACGCATCCGACGAGGTCGCACCGGTCCCCACTGAAGTGCTGGTGGACGAGGACAGGGACGACATTCTGGAAGAGATGACCCTCGAACAACGCGAAGAGGCGCTGAAGCGCTCACGCTGGAACGTGTTCATGTTCCTTGGCATTGCCGTGATCCTGTTCGGATTTGCGCTCTTCCCGATGCCGTTCTCCGCCGACTATCAGACGTCCATTGGAGGGGCTCAAGCCACCAAGGACGTGGGCCTCATTTGGGGCATGCCCATTCCGGGCGACGACATCACCGACGTCCCGGTTCGTGTGGACATCACCATCGACCAGCCGCCGCCCACGCACTCCGAACTGGTGGTGTTCATGATCAGCACGCCCGACTGCACGGACAACGCCGCCTTGTCCGACGGCCAAGCCGAAGCGAGAAACGGGAGCTCCGACCACGGATTTGCGTCGTCGTTGGGTCGGGTGACGGCCGGCTCGGTGGAAGAATTCCGCTTCCGCATCGATCCTGGGCAATACTGCCTCATTGTGAAATTCCTTGATATCGACGGCACAAACGCCGATCAGGCCGGTGCGGGAACCATCGAAATCGACGGCCGCGTGTGGCCAAATCAGGCCATTGCGGGTCTGTTTGGCTTGACGGCCATCGTTTTGGCTGCCTTGTCCTTCGTCGGCGCCCAACGCCACGGGAACGAGGTTCGGGCGATGAAGCAGCCCAAGGAGGCATCTGTGGAGTCCACAGTGCTTGCGGCGGCCGGCCCTGCAGGTCCGCCAGCCGCAGGCCCAAGTGGGCCCCCATCCGCTGGGCCGAGCGGTCCACCCAAGGCTGCCGATGCTCCTGCAGCCGATGATGGCCCTGCTGTGCTTCAACAAGATGAGGACGGCACCGCCTGGCTCGACGCCGGCAACGGGTACGTGTACCGACGCATGCCAGACGGTGACTTCGACCAGACCATCTACGTCCCCAACCCCGACGGTGCAGGCTTCGTGCCGCATGAGGCGTGACGCATGAGCGGCGTCGACCTCTACGTCGCGCTCGCCCTCGGCATCGGTCTGGCCGCAGCCAGCGGATTTCGTGTGTTTATCCCGCCGTTCTTGTACGGCCTTGCCACACGGCTTGAACTGAATCCCACCGCTTTCGCGGGCTCAGACATGCAAGCATGGATGGCCTCAGATCTTGGTTTGACCGTCCTCGGCGCCGCCGTAGTCTGCGAACTCCTTGCCTACTACATCCCTTGGCTAGACAACCTGTTGGACGCCATCGCTTCACCCGCAGCGGTGATCGGGGGGATGGTCTTGATGTCGTCCTCGTTGGGGGAACTGGACCCTGTGTTGCGGTGGTCCACGAGCATCATCGTCGGTGGCACCACCAGCGGGACTGTGCAGGTGAGCACCGTCGGCATCCGCGCGCTCTCGACCGCCTCCACAGGCGGATTGGGCAACCCCATCGTGTCCACGGTCGAGGCTGGGGCGTGCCTTGTGTGCACGGTGTTGGCGCTCCTTCTCCCTGTGCTCGCCATGGTGCTGGTCGTGGCCGGCTTGGTGCTGGGTGGCCGTTGGCTGCTGCGCCGCCGGAGCAAAATGGGAGAGGATGAGGCTGCTTTGGCGTCCATCAACCCTCAGGCTTGAAAACGGTCAACTGCGAGAAGTCCATCGGAGGGCGGCAAGCGTTGACGGATGCATCTCGCCTGACGGTCGCCAAACTCAAGGCCTTGTGCGTGCTTCATGACCTGCCCACGAGCGGGCGGAAAGCGGATTTGGTGGAGCGCCTGCTTGAGGCAGGCCTTGACCGTGCAAGCGTTGGCCTTCCCGATGCCGAGCAGACTGAGGAGGCCGCTGAAGAAGTCATTTCGCTCGAACCAGCATCAAAACCGGAACCGGAGCCAGAACCCATCTTCATCGAGGCCGAACCTGCTCCGGTGGACGTCGCTGTCCCCCTTCCCACGACGCCCGAAGAAGAGGAGGTCCTGGAAGCCGAGGTGCTTGATGCCATTCCGGTCGATGACGAGCCCGAGGTTGCCCTCGAAACGCCCCCGGTCGTTCCTCGTCCAGGCGCCAAGCCTTCGAATCCCACCACGCTTCTGGACATGGTCAAGACGCCAAAGGCTGCGGCGGTGGTCCTCGTGCTCCTGCTGCTTGGCGCCGGCGGCTCCTACTGGTTTGGTCAACAACTCCAACCGGTCACCGTAGATGCGCTGCGCTACGGTGATCGCATGGGCTTCGTGCTGGTTGGCGGAGAACTGACCGCGACCGAAGGTTTCGTTGAACCGGTCATTGAACAACTGGACATCGAAGACGACATTTGCCGCCTTGAGGTCTCCTTCTCCGGAACCGGGGACGTCGCGGTGCACCAAGGCACCATGCTCGACATCGCATCGCAGGGATCAGACGATCGGCTCCTCGGGACCGTCAGCGTGCGTGGAGCGCACGGTGCAGAGTGGTTGGCCGTGCAGCAAGAGGCCACCTACGACCTCGATGAGTTGGTCGTAAAGCGGCACTTGCGTTCCATCGTCCCTGGCTCCAGCGATTGTTCCAGCAGTTCTGCCTCCGCCTCTGGAACCGCGGACCTCACGTTGACTTCGTGGACCGAGATTGGAGACCGCGTGAACCTGCGCTCGAACGCGGATTGGGAGGTTGATCTCGAGGGCGTCGTGCGTGGCTCGACGACCACCTACGGCGTCGGAGGGCTGCTCGGCTCGTTCGAAGTCTTTGCACCCGGCATCGCCATGCTCACGCAGCCGGTGGAACTGCAATCCTTGGTCGGTACGGTGCCCATCGAAAAAGGCGCCACTGGAACCGGCCTTGGTTGGGACTGGTCGGTGATCGGCGCTGAGGACTTTGCCGGCAAGCGCATGTGGCGCATTGTCGCGACTCAACCGGATTTGACCACCTATTGCCTCGGAAGCGCGACGCTCTCGATGTGGGTGGAAGCGGACAACCCTTGGGCCAGCCGGCAGACCGTCGACGTCCGCTTGTCCTCGGACAACGCCGGACAGCAGGATTGTTCAACCCTCTCGCAACAACTCGGTGATGCGGTCCTCCCCGACGGAGAGTTCCGTTTGACCCACACTTTCGAGCGCACGTCGCTCTCACGTGGGGAAGACCGTCTGGACCTCGGCACGACGTACGTCGGTCGTCCGAGCCCAAGCGAGCTTGGTGCACCGGACGAATCGCTGGTGACCTGGATGCGCAACGCCAGCCATGTCCCGGACGGGGCCTCAGCCGCCACCACCACCCTAGAAGAGGCCGTTGCTTGCCTGCGTGCTGTGGGCTCCTCGGCCTCCGGTGCGAACGCTGCGCTGGACGATGAGGGATACATTTGGCGCGCAGTGGGCGATTCCGGAGGTGACGTGGACGCGTGGAACCTGTCATGGGTTGGCACCGACGATGCGCACGGTTGGGTGCGGCTCGACGTCGGAGCCGGCGAAAACGGAACATGCTCCTTCGTGAACAAAGAGTCCCAGGACCTCGGCATCGTCTGGAACCGCGAATCGGCACCCGCCGTGTTGTCGATGGGTGAGGTCGAAGAGGTGCTGCTCGTCGAAGGGCGGTTCCTGGAGTTTGTGGGAAGCAAAGGGCTGTTCGACGCCAACGGCGATCACAACGACGGGCTGCGCCGCGGGGTGCTGGTTGCGGTCCCTGACGATGGACTGACCGGCCTCATCAGCGAGCTGGTCGACGGTGAGGCAGGCGCCACCACCTACGATTACGTCCGCACTTGGGAAGCCCAAGGATGGGAATCGACGCTCAGCGTTGCGGTGGACGCCACCAGCGGGAGGGTCCTGGCCACCTCCCTCATCGAGCGGCCGGCGTGACGCGGCTGGCCACCGAACCTTCGTTGCGGGCCTGCATGGGCCGTCACCTCCAAAGCCTCCGCTGCGTGCATGACGCTCCGATGGGAGAACGTGCCCGGCAGGTGACCGTCGGCGAGGCGGAGTTCGAAGAGCTCCCCGAAGCGACGCGTGCCGCACGTTCGACCGACGAGGTTGGGCCTGCGAAAATCAGAGCACCGCTCGCGCTTCCTCCGATGCAACCCTCGACCGAGGGGCTTGCGCGCGTGGTCGCGGTCACCAACCAGAAGGGCGGGGTTGGAAAAACCACCACGGTGATCAACCTCGCCGCGAGTTTGGCGGCTTCTGGCCAGCGCGTGCTCGTGGTGGATTTAGACGCTCAGGGCAACTGCGCCACCGGTTTGGGCATCGACAAGTCGAGGGTTGAACTGACGACCCGCGACCTCCTCCTGACTCCTGAACGTGCCGCAGACTGCCGCTACGCGACGCGGATACCGACCCTGCACGTGGTGGTCGGCGACCGACGTCTCGTCTCCGTCGAAGACGCGATACTGTCGGACCTGGGCCGCGAATCACGCTTGGCAGAAGGCATCGCGCCGCTCCTGCCGCACTACGATCTGGTGCTCATCGACACGCCACCGAACCTTGGTGTGTTGGCCATTAACGCCCTCTGTGCTGCAGACGGCGTGCTGGTGCCCGTGCAAACCGAATATTTCGCCCTCGAAGGCTTGGCCATGCTCTTGTCCACGGTCGAACAGGTCCGCCGCCGCCTAAATCCAGGGCTCGGGATTGACGGCGTGTTGATGACGATGCACGCTCCGACCTTGCTGAACCAGCAGGTGGCCGCTTTGCTCCGCGAGCATTTGGGCGACGTGGTGGTCGAACCACCCATCCGTCGCAACATTCGACTGGCCGAGGCGACGAGCCGCGGGGAACCCATCCACGTTCATGCCCCCAATTCGAACGGTGGACACGATCACCAAGCCGTGGCTCACGCCCTCTCGTCCCGTTGGGGTTTGTCTCGGGGGCGCGGGGCTTGAGCGAACGTGGCCTTGGCCGTGGCCTCGATCACCTGATCGAACAGAACGCCACGGAGCTTGGCTTCCTTGACGCCTACGGGCCTGCGCCCGAGGAGGCCTTGGGTGAAGTGTTCGACGCTGCGTGCCATGCGCTTCAGGCACTCGAAGGCGTCCGTTCTGAGGCGTCCTACGACGCCCCAAGCGTCGTGCTTCACCTGGAAGAAGACGGGACTCGGCTCATGTGGACCGGCCAACACTTGCCGCTCGTGGACAGCGATTTGATGCTTCCCGGCATGCGCGAAGGCATGCTTTCATCCGCCCGCGACAAGGCCGAGGTGCTTCTGGTGGATTGGACCCTTGAGGTTCGTCGTTGCCTCGAACGGGTGGTCGAGCACCAATCAACTCCGGCGTGAGCGGCTTCCGACGGCCGCGGCCACGGTCAGAGCGACCAGACTCAGGGCGAATCCTGCCCCCGGACTTTCCTCGTCCTCGACGCAACCGTCGTCGGTGGAGGCGGGCCCGCCCCAGCTGCCGTCGTTGTAGTAGCAGCTCGACCAGGTCCTGTACCAGTCACCGAAGGGGTGGAACTCATCGTCACCGTCGGTGTAGGACACTTTTGCCCGCCAATTGACGTAGGTGTGGTCTTCAGGGGGCGTCACCGAAATCGTGTACACGGCTCCGTCGTCAGACACCGTTGCTTCTTGGTTCACCGGAGGGTCGCAGACGCCATCGTTGGTGCAAATTTGCGTCGTCAGTTGCAGGGTGGTGCCGTTGTCCACCGCGCTCTCATCGAGGGTCAAGCTCAGCGTCCACGTCTCGCCGTCGACGGAAGGTGACGTGGCTTCGTAGGCAGAAAAGGGTGTTTCGGCGGTGTTTGGCCCCTCGTCTTGTCCACCGGTTCCTCCGGCCGTGGCCACGCTGACGAACATGAGCATCAAGGCCACCAACAGCACGTTGCGCATGGAGGAGCGGTCGTGCCGTTCCTATTTGGCGCTGTGGGGCAGAGGCTCATTCCATGTCCCAAAGTTCGTCGCCGACCCAGTGGATGGTTTTCACCGCCTTCCCCCCGGTCGCGTCGACCATGCTCGGCCCGGAATCGAGCGCCCAGCCCAAGGCGAGCGGGCGCTGGTGGACTTCATCTCGAATCCAGACCAAATCTCCTGCCTCGATGGCTTCGTCAGCGCCCGAGATGCCCGCGGCCATGCAGTCGGCGCCGTTCATCAGAAAGCGAATGGCACCGTGGTCCACTTCGACCCAATGACCTGCATCGGCGTGATCCATGAGGCCGCGGAGGGTCAAGGCCACGACGCGATGGCCGTCGGGGTGCTCAACGTCAACGGCCTTCGGGGTTTTGTCGACGAACACCAGCTTCCATGGGCCGAACTCCGCGGCTTCGAGGAAGGCCCCGTCCACCTGAAGGTCGATGCCCAGTGCTTCTTCGAGGTCCTTCAGCAAGGGCGCGATGGCTTTGCGTCGAATTGGGCGCCGCTTCCGAATGCTCCAATCCTTGACCATGCGCGCGGCTGGCCGCGGGCCGCTATGACCGTTGCCGTGCGAGGGTCCAAAAATCGCCTCCATGTCGGCCGTTCATGGCCATGTGGTGCGCCATCAGGACCTACGCAGCCCACGCGGATGAACTTGGTAACCCTCGCCAGGAACGTCCAATTTTCTTCACCAAACCCGACGGGTGCCTGTCTTCTGAGGAGACCATCGACGTCAGTGGGCACGACGGGGAAATCCACCACGAAGTGGAACTTGTGCTTCGCCTCGATGAATCATGGGCGGTGTCGCACATCGCCGTTGGCCTGGACTTGACCGACCGCGCGGCGCAGCGCGAGGCCCGGCCCGAAGGCCTGCCTTGGGCGCGCGGCAAGGCCTTCCGGGGAGCGGCACGAATCGGAGGCTTCGCGCCTTGGGCGAAGGACGTCACCGGCTTGAGCACCTCCGGGCTCCACCTCGAGTTGCGCATCGACGGCAAGGTCCGCCAATCCGCGCGGGTGGACGCGATGTCCATCCCTCCAGCGGCGCTGCTGGATGATCTTCGAGGATGGGCGCCTCTGACCGCTGGAGATGTTGTCTTCACAGGGACGCCGTCAGGTGTTGGGCGCTTATATCCCGGCCAGGCCGTTGTGGCCGTCTTGAGGGACGCCGATGACGCCGTTCTGTCGCGTTTGGACCTGCGTTGTGTTTGAGGGAGGGCTTCATATACGCCGTGTCGGTCGGCAGCCTGCGAGGTGTACCTTTCATGGCACAGTGGCACGGCATTTCTCGACGCAAGACCAGCGGCGGTCGCCGTGTTCAAGCTCGCGGCAAGCGCAAGACCGAAATCTCGAGCGAGAAGCAATTCGCGCTCGTCGGCGAACCCAAGCGCAAGATCTACCGGAAGGCCGGTGGCAACACCATGGTCCGCGTGATGGCCGAAAACCGTGTGGCCATCGCTGACCCTGCGAAGGGCACCACCAACATGGGGACCATTATGAGCGTCGTCGAGAACGAATCCGACCCCAACTACGTGCGTCGGAACATCCTCGTGAAGGGCGCCATCATCGAGACCGACAAGGGTCGCGTGCGCATCACTTCCCGGCCCGGTAAGGACGGGGTCATCAACGGCGTGCTCGTCGAGTGAGGCCCCTGAACCGGGTCCAACGGACCTGAAGCACAGGAGCATGAGGCGGGCACATGGACCATGATCCGGACCGCCTGACCCTTTGGCCGTCGTACTTTGACGTCCGCCGTTCGCGTCGTTCAGGCCGTCGCGTGGCCAAGGATGCCGCCGTCAAGAAACCCGACCTGGAAGGCCTGTACACCGCCGCGCGCGCGGTGGGGCTTCGTAAGATCAAGCGCGAGGCGAACGCCGCTCGCCCAAGCGACCCCCACGCCCGCGAGGGTCGGCTCATCGTGAGCCGCTCGGGCGCGGAGGCCGATGCCGGAGCCTCCTCCAAAGAAGAGATCATGCAGATCATCGGCACCACGTGGCGGGAACAGCGCAAGAAGGAACACGAGGCTGCGACCAAGCCGGCGACGACCCGAACGCAAGGCGGGCCACGACCCGCAAAGCAAGGGAAATCGCGAGGAAACGCCTCCCGTCGCCGCTCTTTCAAGCGGTGAAGGACCCGCTTCCTGCCCCCTGCTTGAATGGGAACGGCTTTGAATCGCGGTGTGCGCCACCACACTATGGCTGGCAACGGAAACGACACCATCAACGTCGTCAACACCCTCTTCCTCATCCTGACGCCCATCGCTTCCATCGCTGGGCTGTGGTGGCACGCCACGCATTTTGGTGTGACGTGGGTGGAGCCTTTCCTCTTCGTCATCTGGTACTTCGCTTGTGGGCTGAGCATCACCGTTGGCTACCACCGCTTGTTCAGCCACCGCAGCCACGAAGCCTCGTGGCCCTTGCGTCTGTTCTACGCCCTCTTTGGGGCGGGTGCCTTCGAGAACAGCGCGCTCAACTGGTGTGCGGACCACCGCATTCACCACCGTCACACCGACAAGCCCGAGGACCCCTATTCCGCCACCCGCGGGTTTTGGTGGTCCCACATCCTGTGGGTGATGATCGACGAAGGTGGCGAGCGCATCCATGACCTTTCACAGGTCAAGGACTTGCAAGAAGACCCAATCCTCCGTTTCCAGCACAAGTACTACCTTCTCCTCTCTGTCGGCATTGGGATGTTCCTTCCCGCCCTTGTCGGTGGCCTGATCAGCGGCGTGCCCGGAGCCGTCGGCGGCTTCGTGTGGGCCGGTCTGGCCCGCACGGTCTTCACCCACCACGGAACCTTCCTCATCAACTCCGCAGCCCACATTTGGGGCACACAACCCTACGGAGACGCCAACAGCAGCAAGGATTCACCCATCCTCGCCTTCTTGACCTTCGGTGAAGGCTACCATAACTTCCACCACACCTTCCAGGCCGATTACCGCAACGGCCACCGCTGGTACCATTTCGACCCCTCCAAGTGGTGGATCAAGGCGTTCGCCCTGATCGGTCTCAAGCAGGGCCTGAAGTCCACGCCAGATTGGCACATTGAAGACAAGCGTCGCCAAGCGACTTTCGAATCCGCAGCCATCGCGGCCGGCTCCGATGACGCTGACTTGAGCGGCCTTCAAGAGCGCATGACGGCCGCCCGCTCCAACTTCAAGGCACAAAGCCGTGCGCTGGACAAGTTGCTCGTAGAGCGCCGTGCCGCTCGCAAAGAGCGTCAGGCGGCGCGTCGACAGGAAATCGAGGATGCGATCGCGAAGCTCCGCGATGACATCGCGGTTATCCGCGCTGAATTCGCTCAAATCATGAGCGATTTGACCTCCGCCAAGCCGATGATGGCTTGAATCAATCGAGGTCCGGCACTTCGTGGAGCCATCCGAACAGGTCTTCTTCCTGCTCGGCTTGCAGACCGGTCAGGTGCGCGTAGAGGTCCATGGTGACCGAGCCAGGCGAGCCGTCGCCAAAGGTCACCGTCCGCTCCCCCTGCGTGATGGAGCCAATGGGTGAAATCACCGCGGCGGTGCCACAACAGAAGGCCTCGTCGGCCGCCAAGGCGTATTCCGCGGTGACCCGTTCCTCGCGAACCTCAAGGCCGCGATGACGTGCGAGCTCGATGATCGAGGCGCGCGTGATGCCCGGCAGGATGGTGCCCGTGAGCGAGGGGGTGCTGAGCACGCCGTCCTTCACGCAGAAGAAATTCGCAGCACCGACTTCTTCGATGCAGGTGTGTGTTTCGGCGTCCAAGTAGATGACTTCCGAGTATCCGGCGGCCTTTGCCGCGTAGGATGGCATCATGCCGGGCGCGTAATTCCCGATGGCCTTTACGCCACCAGAGCCTCCTGGAGCGGCGCGGTGATGATCCTCAGAAATGACCAGCGAAATCGCGTTCATGCCTCCCTTGAAGTATGGGCCAACCGGGGTGCAGTAGATCATGAAGGTGTATGACGGCGCTGGAGCAACCCCCAACACGGGACCGGACCCGAACAAAATGGGTCGCACGTACAAGGCGCCTCGCCCGCTGGGAGGCACCCAGTCCCGGTTGGCGTGGACCACCTGTTCAACGGCGTCCACGAAGAGGGATTCGGGGACAGGCGGCATGCGGAGCCGGTCCGCACCGGCCTGCATGCGGCGAGCGTTTTCTTCCGGGCGGAAGAACACGATGCGGTCAGCTTCAGTGCGGTAGGCCTTCATGCCCTCAAAAAGACCCTGGCCGTAGTTGAGCACGCCAGCAGCAGGCGAAATCGAGAAGTCCGCAAAGGGCCGAAGCGAGCCCGGCATCCATGGCTCACCGGCCTTGACCTCGGCCACGTACATCCAATCGGTGGGGGTCAGGGAGAAGGTCAGTGCATCCCAGTCGATGTCCTTCACGCCAGACCCTCCAACCGTTGTGGAATCGGCGGGGTATCAAGACTTTGCGCGTCCCCCTGAAGGGTGAGGATGGCCGGTGCGAAGGGCTGAAGGAGGCCCCGGTGGAGGAGGACATGATGGCCTCCGAACGCTGGGAAGGCCGCATCGGCGTCATCAGTTCGCGCTACCGGTCCATCGGGGAAGGGGCCACTGGCTCGACGGTGGTGGAGCTCTTTGGCCGCGCCGCTAGTGGAGAAAGCGTGTGCGTGCTCGTGCACGGGCTGCGCCCCCACATCGAGGTCGCGCCGATCGGGCGGTGGTCGAGCGGGCTCGACGTTCCCGAGGCGCTGGTTGAGGCAGCGGCCCGGCTCAAGGCACGCGAACAGGTCCGCGAAGTCAGCGGTCCTGAACTCCGCTGGACCGACCTCGGATGGAAGCCGGTCTGGCGCGTCGAGGTGCACCAGCCCTTCATGGTGCCCGAACTCCGTCGTGCGTTGGAAGGCGCATGGTCGCTTTTTGCCGCGGACATCCCCTTCACCAACCGCCTCCTGTTGGAGGCTGACCTTGGCATGCACGTGGCCGTCGCAGGTGACGTTGTGGCTCGCCGCTCGGACGGCGAAGCGGCCGAGTCAGCGGTGCGGGCCGCTGGCGGTGGTGGTGTGTACGGCGTGGACCTCACCTTGCAGTGCGTGCTCGAGGACCTTCAGCCGACCGAGGCCTTTCCCGTCCCGTTCCGGATGCTCTCCTTTGACCTCGAAACCAGCATCGCCGACAACCGGATCCTGTGCGCGGCTGCCGTGGTCGAGGACCTTGCGACCGGAGACCGCAGCGTGCACACCTGGCGCGACGATGAATCCGAATTGCTGGAGGGCATGACGCGGTTGGTGCTCGAACACGACCCCGACATCATCACGGGATACAACATTGACAACTTCGATTTGCCACGCATCGCGGAGCGTGTGGAAGCCCTCGGCGGACGCAAAGACGCAGCACGACGCCTGGCCATGTTCGGCTGGGGTCGCACCCCTCAGGACGCGTCGGACCTTCGTCGGCAGCGGGAATCGGTCATCCCAAAGCGCGCCAGCACCCGGGCGTGGACGCTTGGTGGCCGATGCGTCATGGACGCGTGGTGGCAAGCCAGGATGGCCCTGCGGCCACAGCGCGAGACTTTGGCCTTCGTCAGCGCGTTGTTGTTTCCCGAAGACGCAGAGCGGCAAAAGATGGACGTGGACGCCTCACGGATGGACGAGGAATGGGCGGCACGACCCGATGTGGTGCTCGAGTATTGCCGTCGAGACGCAGCCCTGCCGTTGGACATCCTGCACGCCCTGCAGATCGTGCGCAGAAAGGAGGCTGTGGCCGCGGTGGCCAAGGTCCCATTCGAGACCGCCAGCAACGGAAGCACCAGCCAACTCATCGATTCCTTGGTGATTCGGCGTGCGGATCGGACCGGTATCGCCGTGCCGATGACCGGCAGCGCCGAGCCGAAGGAAGGGCAAATCACGGGAGGATACGTGCACGACGTGGAAGCAGGTTTGCACCCTTGGATTGCCGTGTTGGACTTCAAGAGCATGTACCCCAGCATCATGATTGGTCACAACATCTGCTACACCACACGGGTGGACCCCGCGCACCCAGAGCAACCCGTGGATGAGGCCGAGCTCCACACCGCACCGACAGGCGTGCGGTTCTGGGGCGACGAGCATCGAACCGGCTTGGTGCCCTTCCTGCTACGCGACCTGATGGCGCAACGTGAACTGCACAAGGCGGGCATGCGTGATGCGGAGACTGAGGCGGAGCGGGCGTTCCACGACGACATGCAGTACGCGGTGAAGATCCTCATGAACTCCTTCTACGGAGTGTTTGCTTCGGGGTTCTACCGGTTCACCCACCGCGATTTGGGCTCGTCCATCACCGCTTGGGCGAGGCACAACATCAAGGCCGTCATCGCCGATTTGGAAGAGCAGGGCCATCCCGTCGTCTATTCCGATACGGACTCCATCTTCGTCAAGTCGCCCATTGAGGGTGATGTGCCAGGTGCGGTCCCAGCTCAAGCAAGAAAGGATGCAGAAGACGGGGACGTCGAGGCCGAGGCCATCGTCGAGCAGTGGGAGAAGGCCAAGGACGCGATGGTGGCCTTCGGCCTCGATTTGGCCGAGCGGTACAGCCGTGACGCGGCCGTGCTGGAGTTTGAGAAGGGCCTCTCTGTGTTCTTCTCTCACGGCGCCAAGAAGCGCTACGTCGGACAGGTGGTGTGGCCAAAGGAAGACATGCTCATCCGTGGCTACGAGACCCAGCGGACCGATTCCTTCGCCTACCTGGTTGAGAGCATGCACACCGTGATGGAGCATGCTTTGGCGGACGAAGGCGAGGCTTTGGTGGCGTATGCGCTCGAGCAGGTTGGAGCCCTGAAAAGCCAACAGGTCGAGGCCGATCGCCTGATCCTGGCCAAGTCCTGCAAGGGGAAGGTGCGGAAGGACGGCACGGTCGATTTCGCGTCTTCGTACGCGAATCCGGACAGCATGGCGCAGGTCCGGGCAGCCAAGCAGCGCATCGAATTGGGCCTCCCTTTCACGTCGGGCATGAAGGTCTCCTTCGTGGTCACCGATGCGAGTCAGCGCCCCATGCAGGTGGGGGCGTGGCTGGAGGAGCAGGATCAAGGTGGCGTTCAGGGATACGACGGGCGCTTCTATGCAGAGCGCCTCGCCGCCGCACTCGGGCGCATCACGGAGGCCTTTGGCTGGACGGCCCAAGACCTGATGCGCGGCAGCCGACAAACTTCCCTCTTCTCGTTTTGATGCCGCAGCAGGGCACAGGGTTCTTGTGGACGCGGTGGGCACCTTTCACCATGGGACGATGGCCGGTGGCAGCGAGCCTCATGCTGTTGATGGTGGCCTCAAGCCTTGCCGGGTGTGTGACGGAAGGCGGTGAGGAGACGGGCCTCGACGCCGTGTTCACCCTCTCACCGGCCAACAACATTCGCGTTGGGGACACGGTCGCTTTCGATGCCTCGGGCTCTCTGCCCAACGACGGTTCCCTCAGCTACCGTTGGGATTTCGACGGCAATGGGACCGTGGACGCCACCGGCCGAACGGCCGAGTGGACCTTTGGGGTCGCAGGCAGTTTCACGGTCGTGCTGACCATTTCCGACGGTGTTCGCTCAGCCGAAGCGAGCCGGGCGGTGGACGTGGTCGAGGCGTCTGCGGAAGCGCCGACGGCGACCATCAGCGTGGATGCCTCATCCGAATTCGACTGCTTGGGCGAGGACGTGTCGGCGAGTTCCTACATCCTCATCTGGATTTGCGAGGACGACAAAGAGACGTCGGATCGCCGCATTTCCGCCACCACGACGGTGGCGCTTGACGCAAGCGATTCTGAAGCCGCCACCTCTGACGATTTCATCACCGAGTGGAGCTGGGACCTTGCGCCGTCCGAAGACGACGACGGCGACGGTGATCCAGAGAACGACGCCGATTTGGACGGGGAGACCGTGGACTGGACGTCCGTGGCGCCCGGTGAATACGAAGTCGTGCTGACCGTCAAGAGCAGCAAGGGCATGACCAGCACAGACGAGGTCAAAGTGCACGTGAACTACGCCGGTACCTGGACGGATTTCGAGATGGGAGGAAACAGCTCCTCCGGACCCGCGCAACTCGATTTTGACGTCACGGTGGTCTATGACCGGGACAGCGGCAACACCATCCGCAAAGCCATCGCGGAGCTGAGCTACCCGAAGCAGGACGACGATTGGGTCGTTGGCGGTGGCCAACAGCAGAACAACAACCGCCTCGAGATTTACGTCCTCGACGAAGAGAACGAAGAGGTGGTGAACTCCTCAGAAATTGGTGACGATCAGCGCGAGGACGGGGAGTGCAACAGCGACGATTACTGCCTGAGCCTCCCCCTGTCCTCCTACTTGATGACCGACACCACGCACGGTGACGGCGAGTGGACGATGCGCATCCACAACGACCGCTGGAACGACATCAAGGTCCACCAATTCCGCATCGTGTTGGAGTACAAGTAAGCCCGAATTCCAACGCAAGGCTCCACTCGGGGGCAGCGTGGAGTTCAAATAGGGGAGTTCAGTCGGCGACTCGCACAGGAGTGTATTACCATGCCATCGCAGTGGGAAGACAAGAGCAAGCCACACCGTAACATCGTTTTCGTCGGTCACGTCGATCACGGAAAGTCCACGACCGTCGGTCGTCTCCTTCTGGACTCCGGTCACATCGAAGGACACGTCATCGAGAAGAACGAGAAGCTCGCCGCCGAGCAAGGCAAGGCCGGTTTCGGTCTGGCCTACGTGATGGACGGGCTCAAGGAAGAGCGCGAGCGTGGAATCACCATCGACGTCGCGCACAAGGAGTTCTTCACCCCCAAGTACTACTGGACCGTCATCGACGCTCCCGGTCACCGTGACTTCGTGAAGAACATGATCACCGGCGCCTCCCAGGCCGACACCGCTGTGCTGCTCTGCGCGGCCAACGACGGTGTCAACGCGCAGACCAAGGAACACGCGTTCCTGGCTCGTGTGCTCGGTGTGAAGGAACTCATCGTCCACGTCAACAAGATGGACATCTCCGGTGTCGACTGGGCCGAAGAGAAGTACAACGCCACCAAGACCGAGGTGTCCAACCTCCTCAAGATGGCGGGCTTCGGCGGTCAGCTCGACCGCATCCCCTTCATCCCCGCGTCCAGCCTCAACGGCGACAACGTGTTTGAGAAGTCCTCCAACTGCCCCTGGTACAGCGGCCCCACCCTCTTCGAGGCCATCGACGCTGCCGCCATGCCCGACAAGCCTGTGGACAAGGCCCTCCGCCTACCCATCCAGGACGTCTACAAGATCGGCGGCATCGGTACCGTGCCCGTCGGTAAGGTCGAGACCGGTGTCCTGAACGTCGGCAAGACCGTTGTGTTCAACCCCAGCCAGAAGTCGGCTGAGGTCAAGTCCATCGAGATGCACCACACCATGGTCGACAAGGCCGAGCCCGGCGACAACGTCGGTTTCAACGTCCGTGGTCTCGCCGCCACCGACATCCGCCGCGGTGACGTGGCCGGCTACTCCGACAGCGAGCCCACCTACGTCCGCCACGACGAGACCTTCGTCGGGCAGATTCAGCTCATGGACATCCCCAAGGCTGTCTCTGTTGGCTACACCCCGGTGTTCCACGCTCACACCGCTCAGGTTGCTGTGCGCTTCCAAGAACTCCTTGAGAAGACGAACAAGGCCGGCAAGGAGGCCAACCCCTCCTTCCTGAAGACCGGTGACGCTTGCCTGATCCGCTTCCAGCCGACCAAGCCGATGGCCATCGAAGCCATGGAGAGCTTCCCTGAACTCTCCCGCTTCGCCATCCGCGACATGGGCAAGACCGTCGCTGCCGGCGTCTGCCTCAAAATCGAGAAGAAGTGAGCCTCAACTGAGGGCATGAACTGAGGAGGGTCATCGATGGCTGCGGTCACCATGATCAAGTTGACCGGTGAGAATCACCGGGATATCGACCATGTCGCTCAGCAGATCAAGTTGATCTGCGACTCTGGCGGCGTCAAGCTCCGAGGCCCCATCCCTTTGCCCACACGCCGCCTTGTGGTGCCCGTCCGCCGAGCACCCGACGGTGAGGGCAGCGAGACCTACGACCACTTCGAGATGCGCGTTCACAAGCGCCTGCTTGAGATGGACATCACCTCGGGCAAGGACGAATCCGCGCTTCGCAACGTCGCCCGGATCGACATCCCCGACACGGTCAGCATCGAAATTTCGATGCGCAGCGTCAACTGAGCCCGGCTCCGCCGCTCTTCCGTTTTGTCATACCATGGTGCAACCGCTGTCAACGTCGAAGCAACCCTTGGATTGACTGGCGTCAGAGGTTTGCTGCTTCAGCGACGCCTGAAGCCACCAGGATGTCCGCGACGTCCGGCGTAAGCATATGGACGTCGCCTGAGGAAAGCACGATCTCTTCACCGTCGGGACCCAGGATGGGATCCTCCATCGAGGCAAGGATGCGGACGCGGGCAAGCGCTTCTTGCGTTGACGCACCGCCCAACTTCGATGCTCCTCCAGTGGAGGTTGATTCCGGCTCGGGTTCGACCACAGGTGAGGTTTGAGCGGTTGGGGCCGGCGCGAGTTCCAGTGCGGCCGAGTGTCGACCTTCTTTGGGAGGGTTCGGGGCAGGGTCGGGGGTGTCGAAGAGGTACTCCTCCTCCGGCCAGTCGTCCAACCGCTCCGACATCAACCGCTCCTCCTCGTCCATCCGGTGGTCTTGGAGGGTGGGCGGGTCTGGGTCTTCGAAGGCCAGCGCAGGGGGCGGCCGGCCCGTCAGCCCCTCTCCTTCGGTGAAGGCATCGAGTTGCGTCGTTCCGCGAGGAGCAAGATCCGATGAAGCAGGACGTGATGATGCGGCTTCTGCAGGGAGGCCATTTTGCATCGATGCCCAGTCCACGGCTCGCTTGAAGCGGTCCATCTGTTCCTTCATCGCGGTGTAGAATTCTCGCTCAGCCGGATCGTGGCGGCTCCAATCCAACGACGGGAGCTCATTTGGTTGGCTCGCCGGGGACGGCGAGCGCAGGGATTGGCTGGACGCATGCTGCATCATGGCCACAAGGCGACGACGTGCCAACTCGCTGGCGACGCGGCGGATGGTCGCCTGCCGCCGCTGAAGGTTCTGAACGCGGAGGTCGAACCCGTGCTTTCTGACCGCTTCATGGAGTTCCAAATCGATGGATTGGAGGAGTCGGCTCACCGCATTCCAGAAGTCTGGACGAGGCAAGGGAATGGGAATCCGACGGTTGATTTGTTGCCGGTGGGTGGTCGTGAGTTGCTCCTCGACCTCTCGTGCAGCGGCCTCATCGAGGGGACCTGCTGCACTCATCACCTGCTCGTCGTGACGAGACCACTTGAAACCTTCAATCCTCAAACCGCACGCAAAGAACGAGCGTTCAAGTTCACCCGATGGTGTCGTTCAACGGATGGAGGCCACGCAGCATCGGCAACGTGCGTCCCTTGGGATGCTGCTGGTGCTGCTCTTACCCCTCCTTCTGCCCATGGCGTCGGCTGCCCTCGGGCCCGTCCGAGAGGTGAGCAGTCCCACCGCGACGGTGGCGCCTTTGGGAGGCGGTGGGGGCATCACGTCAGCCAACGTCACCTCGGTGACCGTGCCGGCCAACCACACGGTGTTCGACGCCGGGCTCACGGTTGGAACGGTCTGGAGCGAAGACGGCTTCAACGGGACTCAATTCGCGCATGACACCAGGATCGGCTTCTCGGGCGGCCTTCACGAGGGTACGGAAGGATTGCTCCGAGGTGGCCGACTGACCCTCGCCTCACCCGCATCGAACAACGATGTGGAGGATTTCGAGGATCCTGTGCTGACTCCCGACGGCTGGCTGGCGGTCGGGGGTGCAGATCGCGCTTGGTCCACGGTGAACCTCTCCACCACCGCACTGAACGCGTCGCTGGCTTCGAGCGCGTACCTCGGTCATCGCGCGCTTCTGTTGGGCGGACCAAACGCGACGCTCGACGCCCAGATGGCGGGCTGTTTTGTCAGCCCGCAGGTGGACGGACCCCGCGTCGTCCGCAACATGGCGGTGCGGTTCCGCTCCTCTGCCGACCTCGGACCCGACGACGTGCGGTGGGTGGAATGGCGCAGCGAAGCGTCCCACACCTGGTCCACCCTGTCACCGTCGGGCGGTTATCCCGATCAGGTCACCGGGAACTTCACGCCGGGCATGACCCCCGATCCGACGTCGCTCACCACGGCCTGGATGGGGGACGAAGGCCCGGGATGGACCTTGCATGAGTTGCCTTTGGACGGGCACCTCGGGTCTTCTGAAGCGTGGTACCAACTCCGGTTTTGCTTTGCTACGGCCAACGATACCGCTTCGCGCGTCGGTTGGCTTATCGACGCGGTGAGCGTCCACAACGAGGGCGACCCTGGGGGTGCGTGGTTCCACGGGAACCTCTCTGGTGCTTATGCGCCAAACGCCGACGGATGGGTGGTGTTTGACACCGACCTGTCCGGCCTCTCGTCTCCAACGGAGCTCGCCTTCCGCGCGCATTGGGACATGGAAGGCGGCTGGCAAGACAGCATGACCACGCTTCTCAGCCTTGATCGGGGCGTGTCCTGGACCTTGCTCTCTCAAGCCCCGGGCCTGCCGGGCAACGGCGTCCTGTGGCAAGGAAGTTGGCTGACGCAAGAATCTGGCGAATGGGTGGACATCGGATACAGCCTTCCTCCCGCGGTCTTCACCTCAGCGAACGCCTCCTCCGCTCAGTTGGCCTTCAGGGTCATCACCGACGCCAACGTCGGCTATGGAAACGCAGGTGTGGACGGATGGGAAGGCATCGCCATCGATGACCTGAGGGCCATCACCTACGGCGGTCCGGGCAACACGACCGTGCGCATGCTGGACAACTTCACGACCACTCCCGTGCTTGGTCAAGGGGTGAACCTCAGCCAAAGCAACAGCACGAACGAGTGGGTCTGGACGCAAGCCCTGGGCGCCAACGGCGCAACATGGTGGAACGCTTCCTTCGAATCAGGGCGGATGGTGCCTCGTGGTTGGTCCATCGCGCTGGAGCGAGGTCAAGGCTGGGACGTCGGCGCCTTGCCCAACGGAACCACTTCTGGGCCACGCGCTTGGCCTTCGGGCCAGCAAGGCGCGGGCATTGTGCTCGACGGGGACTATGCAGCGGAGAGCCTGGCCTACATGACCTCGCCGAGTTACAGTTTGCCAGACAACAGCAGCGCCCGCTTGTCCTTCCGTTCGTGGGTGTGCACAGAAACGGATTGGGACGGAGGCGCGGTGCAAATTTCAGTGGACGATGGAGCCACCTGGTGGTACCCGCCCTACGACAGCCACACGCACCACACTCTGTCGAGGATGAACCCCTACTCGCCGTTCTACGACGAGGGAATCTTCGACGGGTCAATTCACTCAGGCGGTTGCCCCACCCGGTCCCAGACCTTTGATGCAGAAACCATCGACGTCAGCAACCTCTCAGGCCAGGACGTCCGTTTCAGGTACGTCTTTTTCTCCGACACATGGGTGGAGAAGGACGGTTGGTACATCGATGACGCGGGTGTCGAAGTCGACCTGTTTTTGAATGAAGGCTCGTGGACGTCGCCCTCGTTTAGTGCACCAAGCCGCGCGTTGTGGGGAATGCTGGACGGACATGCACGCATGCCTCCAGGCACCAACCTCACGGTGGACCTCCTCCATCAGAACGGGACGGTCGTCAACGGCTGGACCGGTCTGAGCCTGCCCACGTTCGTGAGCCTCTCGACCAGCGAGGCCCCCGTGCTTCGCATGCGCGTGAACATGTCGACCACCTCTTCCTTGGCCTCACCGATCCTTGAGCGGCTGACGCTTGGTAGCGTCGTCCACCTTGATGCGGCGCATGCGGCCGCATCGCTCCCAAGCGGGCTCGTGGTGGGACAGGACGGCTCGATGCAGAACGTGGCCGCCCAATCCAGAATGCTTTCCTTCTCGACGTGGCCAACGTGCCCGCATCAACAGGCCACGGTGCACGTCATCGGTCAAGGGGCGCGTGTGGTCGCGCCTGGTGCGGCGGTCACGTCGCTCGGCAACGCATCGGGCGTGGAGACCTTTAGGTTGGAATGGACCAGCGTAAAGCTTCAATCAAGCGTCAGCATGGAACTTCCACCCACCGCACAGCTCGTCGAAGCACGCGGAGAAGTGGTGTGCCAACACGCTGCTTCAGGCGTCCGTGCCGGCTTGGACGCACAGGCGCACGAGGTCTTCGACGTGGTCTCGTTGGGGTACGGCGATGTGCTCAGCACCGCGGCTTCCTTGGCTTCGGTGATGGACGACAACAGCGGCACGGTGCTCTGGACCGCGAACAGCAGTTCACCCGGTCCAGCGGTCGCTGAGAACCAAAGCGTGGCCTTGCAATGGTGGATTGAAGGGGCATCTTCCAGTTTGACCTCCTCGGTGCCCTACAGCATGGTGCTCGCATTGGACGCGCCGGGCATCGGCCTGTCTCATCCAGCCGGGGTGAGCACGGCCACCCACGCCAGCACCAACGCAACGCACGTTCACCTTGTGGGGACAGCGTCCTGCCAGCGGCACGCCGACGCGCCTTCGTTGTACGGTCAACGCTGCAGCACCTCGATCCGCGCTTGGTCAACGACCGCCCTGGTCCCGCTTCACGTGACGGCGCTCAGCCCGGTGAGCGAACGCCGGGTGCCGGTGGACCTGGCCGTCGTTGACGAGGCCTTGAACGCACGACGGGCCAGCAGCACGGCCACGGAACATCCGCTTGAGGTGTGGGTCGTGACCGATCAAGGCGCCGTGGACGTGACCTTGGATCTCGCTTCCAGGGCCAAACTCCACGATGCTTTCCTGAGCGTTCCCTCCACCGCATGGACGCCGGGCACGAACGTCACGGTCGTCACCGAGCACGACCGGACCGACGTTCGGGATGCCTCTGCCGCCGTTCCAGCGATTGAATCGATCACGCTCTCCTTTGGGACCTCACCCTCCGAGCCGCTTGGCGAGGTCATCGTGGACCGCTTGTCGGAAGAAAGCCCTCGATTCCGACAACCGGCGGGGGCTGGCTTGGCCGCCATACAGGCCACCAGCACAGCATCGTGCACCGCCGTCTCATGCGAGGTCTCGTGGACCTTCACCTCCTCATGGTCCTTCGACGACGTCCCTCAGTTGTCGTGGTGGACGGCGGCCACGGACGTCGATGGATTACGAACCGGACCCGTCGTGCAGGCCATGCAGGTCCAAGGCAACGATGTCGAGAACGATCTCGAGGTCCTCTCGCTCGAGGTCTTCGACGACCGCGGTCGAGCCTTGCACGATTGGACGCAGCCGTTGTGGCCTTTCGAGGTCAGCGCCAACCGAAGCCTCGATGTGCGTGGGCAACTCAGGCTCGAGGGCATCCCTGGCGTTCATCCAGCAGCAGGGGATGCGTCCATCAGCGTCGAGTTGCGCAACGGGAGTTGGATGGACAGCGTGCTCGTCGGTGTGGGTGAAAACGGGCGATTCAATGGGACCTTGACCACGCCTCCCTCGGGCATTTTGGCCAGTGGAGCAGCGCTGACCGTCGAGGCCAGGATCGTCCGTTTCGGCCCCGCAGATGCGCCTTCGACGACCAGCGAGCAACGTGGCACCTCTCCGGTGGTCGACGTGGTCTACGATGACGTCCTTCCAAGCTTTGTCGGCCTTGACGTGCTTGACCCGGGAGGACGTCAACCGGCCGATGGGCACGTGCTTCCTTCGGATTCGAACGTCGCTCTGGTGTTGAGCATCAGCGACGATCAGGGCTTGGACGGTCCTGCTTACGTCTGGTCATGGTTGGAAGCACGAGACGACGCGAACAACGACGGCGTCAGCGACCTCGAGGAATGGGTCCGGATGGTGGTCCCATTGGCCACAGGCCGCACCGAGCAATCCCTTGACCTGCCGTTGATTCAAGCCTCAGACATCGTTCCGAGCGGAGCCGATCTCGGCCTTGCCCGCTTTGTGGTCGAGGCCTACGACGTGGCCGGTCACCCCCTCCCTGGTGGTGGTACACGCGAAGGTCCGTTCGCTGCTGAACTTCGCCTCGAAGCGCGCCGACCCACCACGGTGCCGACCTCCAGCCTCATGCTCGATACGGACGGAGGCCGTTTGTACCCCGGACACCTGCACACCTTCTCCGTGATCGTTCAAGACGCCAATGGCCTGACCACCCTCGACGCCATCGAACTGGCCTTGCTTGGGCAAAGCGAGGAGGCATGCCGCGTCACGTATGTGCCGAGAACAGGAGAAACAAGGCCCGATGTCGGCTGTTTCTTGGGTGCGCCAGAGGTGACGGTGCATGCTTTGACGGGGGCGGCGTGGCGCTTGGACGTCACGTTCCGTTTGCGGTGGGACATGGCCATCACGCACGGGGACATAGCGCATGTGCCTGCTCTGTACGTGAGTGACGAGGGCCAAGACCTCGGTCTTGGCTTCAGCCGAATCAGCGCGCTGGCATGGTGGACGAATGCATCGGTGGACCTGCACGTGGTCGACGCAAGCGACACCACGCCGCCCTACGGATCTTACGTGGACGGGACCGTGTTCGCCGAGCGGGACGACATCATCAACATCGAATATCGGGTGGTACATGCTGGGTCGAACCAGACGGCGCAACGGTTGCCTGATGCTGTTCGGCTCGATTGGTTCGTGACCGATGGAGCACGAACCGACAGCGGGTCAATGGACGTCCCCAACAACGGGCAGCCGACCTTGCGCCTCCCCTTGGCTTCCTCCCTCTTCGTTCGAACGACTGGCCACCTCGAGGCAAGCCTCACCGGGTGGTCGTTGGGGAATCTGACCTCTCGGGTTTCTGTGAACATCGATGAGCATGAGCCTCGCTTGCTGGTCACCGCCGTTCAATTCCTGCAGGTGAACAGCACGTCCCTCGATGCCGTCCCCTTGCAGGTGACCGTTCAGGACGTGGAACGCCCTGTGGAAGACGGTGTCATGGCCCATTGGAGGTTGCTGCGTCAGGGGCGCCTCATGGACGGCACAGAAGGATTCAGCCCTCTGGACGTTGAGGTCCTGGCTGGCGGGTCAGCGGTGCATGCAGGCACCGTGGACCTTCGGCCATCGGAGCTTGAGATCATGGAGGGCGACATGTGGCAGGTGTGGTTCACCGCGACGGACGCAGCAGGTCGGCCAGCCATCGGCGCAGGGAGCGTATCTGAACCCGTCACGGTGACCATGCGCTGGATTGCGTACCAGCCCGCGCTGGCCTCCTTGGTGGCCGCTCCGTACCGTCCAACGCTCGGCGAGGTGGTCACCGTCGATCTGGAAATGGCCAACGGCGGCGTGCTGGCCGGAACCACCGCCGTCCGACTGATCGACGACCGAGGGATCACCTTGGCTGAAACAGCGGTCGAACTTCAGCCAGGGGAACGTCAGCGCATCACGTGGAGCATCGAGGCATGGGCCGTGGGCGATCTTGGCCTTCGCCTTCAGCTTGACAACGGAAGCGTCGCCGATGTGCCTGTGCCCCTGGCGGACGTCAGTCCAGCCACGGAGGGGACAAAAGGCAGCAATGCGGGTTGGACCAGCCTCGGCGCCCTCGCCCTCATCTTGGCCATGGCCAGTTTGGTGATGGTGCGTGTCCAGGCCTCCTCCTCGCGCACGTCGAAACGTGTGGTCGCCCTCGAGGAATCGTCCTTTGATGAGGAAGAATGAAATTCAGGCTTATGGGGCGGAGAACCATACGACGGAGTTCCCGAGCGGTCAAAGGGGGTGGACTCAAGATCCTCTGCTAAGGCTTCGCAGGTTCGAATCCTGCCTCCGTCACCATTCTTTCCATACCAAACACACGACCGTCCCAACCCAATCCTTGCATCAGACAAGATTGCGCAGACGATCTGAGAGCAGAAGTGCGGGGAGCAGGATTCGAACCTGCGAACCGTTGAGGACTGCGACCTGAACGCAGCGCCGTTGACCAAGCTGGGCGATCCCCGCGTGATCTGAACGCTGTGCCATTCGGTTATCAAGTCACCCCTCGGCCTTTTTCCGGGTGAGAATCGCCTCGACCAGCGGGGGGAAGGTAGCGCCGTGAGGTTCCGGCGAACACACCGATGCCACGGCCTTAACTTCTGGGAAAGCGCCGCCAACGGCGACCGACCAGCCGACCAGGTCAAACATGCTGAGATCGTTTGGCGCGTCGCCGACCGCGAGGACGTCCCCTGGAGGCACGTTGAGGCACTCGAGCACGGCGGAGAGGCCTTGACCCTTCGACAGGCACGGGTCCATCACGTGAATTGCGAAGCCTGTCCGAAGCACCGTAAGGTGCGACCATTGCGACGCAGCCAACAGGTCTTGGATGGCTTCCATGTCCTCATCGGTTTTCAGGCACCATTCCGACTCCCTCCATCGGTTGGTCGCGATGCCACTCGGGTCGATGTCCGGGAGCTGCTCCGCCACCCAACGGCAGGCGTCCTCGGCTTCGCGGCCCTCCGCGCGCAAGACGACTTCCCCGTTCGGGTACCACAACACCCCGCCGTTCTCACACACAAGGGGGCCGCTCAAGCCAATGAACCGCCAGAGGCCATAGGCGATGGGGCGCGTGTTCCCGGTGCAAATGATGACCGGGATGCCGGCCGCTTCGAGCGCCCGTAGGGCTTCGACGGCCCCGACGTGAAGCAACTTGTTCGCGTCGGTCAGGGTTCCGTCAATGTCCACGGCCACCAGCTTCGGTGTCCATCCTTCGGGCAGCCACGCCATGCTGGACATAGGTGTGTCCTCCTCCTTAGGGGTTCGCGCATGCTGATGGCGGACGGCGAGCATGGTGGGAGGGTTGATGTGAAACCGGCTCTTCCCGAATCCATGGTCGATGAGGAGGAAGTCTTCATCGACATTGTCGATGGCGCGGTGACCACCACGTCAACCCCGGTCAAGCCAGCGCCCAAGCCGGTGGCTGAACCGGTGCCAGCGACGACCGAGGTGGCCGTTGGGGGCTCCGTTCTTGAGGCCGAAATCGTGACCGAGGCCACCGGCCAGTACGAAGTCACCTGGCCCATTCTGGGCATGGATTGCCCGGATTGTGCCTCCAAGGCGACCCGCGCCCTGAAGCATCTGGATCAGGTTTGGGCCCCTCAGGTATCGCCCACCGCTGGCGAAGTTCGCGTGCAGATCGACCTCTCTGTGGGGACCGTGGCGGAAGCCGCTCGCGTCCTCCGCTCGCTTGGGCACGCGCCCAACGTGCCCCACCAGCAGTTGAAGGGCGTCTCTGCCGCTTCGCTTGCGACCAAGAGCGGCGTCCCTGTGGCCCGATTGGATCGCCTGCTTCGACGGCAACCTGGCGTGCTTGATGCCGAGGTAACCAGGGACGACCGGGTGCTCCTCCAACTGCTTCCTGATGCACCTGAAACCTTGGAATCCGATCGGGATGCAGCGCTGACCGATTTGCTTGGCTCGGCCCCCACCCTTGGGTTGGCCGACTCCGACCGGCTCCGACCGGATCAACGCCGTTTGGTGGGCGGCGCCTTCGCGTTCGTCCTTTTCCCCCTCGTCATTCTCATGGAGGTGCTCCACGCACCGGAACTTCTGCTTGGGGGGCTCGCAACACTGGCGGTCATTATCGGTGGAGCGGAGATGTTTCGTGAGGCCACTGCAGGGCTGCGGAACCGTCAGATTGGCTTCCAAGTCCTCACGTCCATGGCCGTCATCGGGGCCGTCCTGCTAAAAATGTGGGAAGAGGCCCTCATCGTCGTCATCCTCGTCGCGTTCACGCAACACCTGGAAGGCGACGCTCTCGTTCGAGCGAGGGAAGCCATGCAAGGTGGCCTTGACCGCCTGCCGCGCACCGCCCGGCGCTCGAACAAGCCCCACACCCACGGCATCGTCCAACCGATGGGTTTCAGCCTCGCTCCGACGACCATGTCGCCGATGCAGGCCCCAACCCCCTCGGTCGAGGAGTGGGAAGAGGTCCCCATCGATTTGGTGCGACCCGGTGACAAATTGCAGATTCGCTCGGGAGAGCTCATCCCTGCCGACGGACGCATCGTGGCGGGTACCGGGAGCCTCGACATGGCCCCCCTGACTGGCGAGTCCGTTCCCGTGGACGTTGAGACTGGCGACGAACTCAACGCTGGCCTCGTGCTTCAACGCGGTCCTGTGGAAATCGAAGTGACCGCGACAGGCGATGAAACCCGCCTCTCTGGCCTTATCGAAGCCGTTCACACCTTCCGCGAAGAACCCCCTCGTCTGCAGGGTCTTGTGGAGCGGTTCACTGCGATTTGGGTTCCCATCGTGCTCTTCGGCTCGGTGGTCATTTGGCGGGTGTTCTACCCTGAAGACATCACCACGATGCTGCTGCTTTGGGTGGTGGCTTGCCCCTGTGCGCTGCTCTTGGCCGCCCCGATGCCGCACGCCGCCATTCTTGCGCGAGCCGCCCACCTTGGCGCCATCGTTCGTGGCGGTCATGCCATGGAACGTCTTGCGAAAGTCGACCACGTCTTGCTTGACAAGACCGGGACCCTGACCAGCGGCCGCCCAACGATTGGCGCCATCACCGTGGCCAAAGGACGCCGTCGAGACACGGCCATTCGCTTGGCGGGTGGGCTGGAAGTGGCGTCCTCACACCCCTACGCCCTCGCTGTGGGCGACCTGTTGGAGGAGGAGAACCTGAAGCCCACGGCCGTGCAGGGGTTGAAGGATGTGCACGCCGGAGTCGAAGGTCAGGTGAAGGGCGAGTTGGTGGGCTTGTACCGCCCAGACCGCCTCCCTGAGGGCGTCAGCCTCGAAGGCGACCTCGCCGCGGCCTTGGTGGTCTCGAGCAGAGAAGGCCATGGTGCAAGCGTGCTTGTTCGAGGCAGCCAATGCGTCGCGCTGTTCACCTTCGTCCATGACGACGGGCGCTCCGGATCCGACGAGGTGGTGAAAGACCTCTACTCCCGCGGCGTGAACGTCGAAATCCTGTCCGGTGACCTGCAGACGGCCGTCGATTTGTTCGCTGAGCGTGTGGGCATGTCCACCAACGCAGCGCACGGCGAACTGACCCCCGAAGACAAGGTACGCTTTGTCGAACAACGCAGCAGCACCCACGTGACGATGATGGTCGGTGACGGCTTCAACGACGCCGGTGCGTTGGCCAAGGCCGATGTCGGTGTGGCCGTGGGCACCGGCGAGCAAGTGAACCTCGAGGCCGCGGACGTGCTGATTCCAGGCGACGATCCGCGGCTCATCACGTCCCTCATTTCGCTTGCACGTTCAGCCAACCGCACGCTTTGGGCCAACCTTCTCTTCTCGATCGGTGTGACCGTCATCCTCGTGTTCGCGGTCATCAACAACTGGTACGACAACCTCTGGATTGGTGTACTGGTGCACGAGATGTCTGTGATTGTTGTCATCCTCAACGGCGCTCGGCTTGCGGGAAGCGACGGTTGGTGGGACCTCATCAAGGGCACCTTCTCGGGCATCCTTGGCGACACCCGAGAATCCCTGTCGCTCTTCGCCTCGCGGTTCCGTTCCACGTCGTGAAGACCTTAGGGGAGAAGGCCCTGCTCGTGGCATGAGCGAGCGGCTGGAAGTCGAGTCTTCCTTCGCGCCCCCCGGTTTGACGTGCCCTCGCTGCAATGGGTTGCTCCCCACGGGTCTTGGCGAGATGGCCTGCACCTTGTGCGAAGCCAACGTCAAGATCGATCATCCTGCCACTCGGCGTGCCTGGCGTGAGGAAAAGGTCGCTTGCCCATCGTGCCATAAAGTGCTGGTCTGCGGTGTGGACGAGCGACCTGCTTTGCTCCGTTGTGGGTCGTGCGAGGACGAATTCCTGGTCACGCCAGCCGTGCCGAAGGTTGAGGTCGCTTGCCCGTCATGTGAACGGCGTCTGCGCATGCGTCGCCGTCCAGGGCGGCGCGAGATCAACTGCCCGGCGTGCGACACGGGATTCGTCGTCAATTTCTGACCCACTCCGCGTCGGTTCATCGCTCGCAAACCGGTGCGCAGTGCGGCCTTCGCGGGCAGTCACCTTATGTATGAAGAGACGAGGATGCTCCTCATCGGCAACCCTGTTGCTGGGATGGGATTTGCATGGCGGAATCGAGGCCAAACGCTGACGGCATCGACCGTCGCAGCCTTTCCGCTTTGCGTGGACAGTTCACCCGTGCGCACAGCACCAGCGCGGAGCAGGAAGGCCACGTGAGCGCACGCTATCACGAAGAAGAGCGGCTTCGCGGCGAGGTGCGTCGTGAGCGCCGCCTTCGTCACCAAGAACTGCGTGAGCGTGTGCTTGCACAACAAAGCAACCTTGCGATGAGGTACGAGTTGGAACGCGAGCGAACCCTGCAGCAGGTCGAGCGTGAGATGCGCGAGGCCATGGAGACCGAATTGGCCGAAGAAGGCCGAGAAGCCATCGCGCGTGAAGAAAGCCGTCTCCGCGACGAGCACCTGATGCGTCTCGAGCGAGAAATGGCCGTCCTTCGCCAGCGCTACGAGGTGGAAACCGATCGCCGCATGGAAGAGGAAAAAGGGCGCATTGAGCACGACCTCCGCCAACAACTCGAGCAAGAACACGAACATCGTCTCGACGTGGCCAAGCAGCGCCTACAGCTCGAGCAAAATCAACGCCTCCACCGCCGCATCCGCGTGCTTGAAGACGAGATCGCCCAAGAGATGGAATCGAGGTACCAGGCATTGGAATCGTTGGAAATCGAGCGGCTCAAGGACGAGCAAGACGCTGTGCTCGCCGAGCGCGAGGAGCAGTTGAGGCACGGCATCCGGACCCGATTGGAACAGCAGGTCCGACAACGCCTCAACCACCGGGAAGCCGCACTTCGAGCGGAATACGCACGTCGAAGCCAGCGCTTGGAAGCCGATCTCGGCTCCGAAATTCAGCAGGAACTGGAGGTCCGGCTTCGCCAAGACACGGAGGACCTCGAGCAGCGGATGCGTGAGGACGTCGAATTGGCCATCGCACGACGGCGTGACGAATTGCGCCATGAAGTCGAACAGCAGCTTGAGCAGCGCTTCGCCGAGCGGCTTTCGGACAGGAAGGCGCGCCTCCGCGAGCGCTTCGACCTGAGTTACGGCAAGGCCATCGACGAGGTGGAACATGCCCTGCGTTCACAGGTCGAGGAAGAACTCGAAGCCAGCACCAACGAGGACTTTGAGCGCTACCGTGAGGCACGTGAATCCGAGATTCAAAACCGCCTTGCTCGCTTCCGGTACGAGCGTGAGGCACAACTCCGCGAGGAGTTGGAAGCCAAGCATGCCGCGAAGCGTGAAGAATGGACCGAGCGGCTTGAACTCGAATTCCAAAGCCGAGAGGCCGCTGCGCGCAAGGCCATCATGTCCGAAGTGGACGCCAGCCTCCGCAACGAGCGCTTGGCCTGGGACACGGACCTTGACCTGCTGAAGGAAGAGACGGTCCTCGAACTCGAGTTGGACATGGAAGAGCGCCTGACCACCTTCCGCGAGCGGAAGATGGACGAGGTCGCCACGCAGCTCGAGCGGCAACTCGACAAGCGCGAGGAGATCATGCGCAACAAGGCCCTCATCGACGTGCGGCGAAAGGAAGCACGCATCCGGGCAGAAATCGAAGCCCAACTCGGCCTCAAGCGTGCTGAAATCCGAGACCGGATCTCTGGCTTGTCCAAGAAGATGGACGAGTTCAAGACCATGGCCGAGGAAAGGATGCGTGAGAGCATCACGTCACAAATCGAGGGTGAGATCGCCACCGATGAGGCCACCCTCGCCGAGCGCGAGGCAGAGATGCGCCAACTGCAGAGTCAAGATCAGCGCATCGACAAGCGTCAGCAGTGGCTCGCCTCAATTTCCGGGCAAGGTGCCGCGGCCGCGGCTCCGGCCGATGCTTCGACGCTCGGCGCACGTCCCGATTCGCTTGGAGCGGCGGCTGGACGAACGCTCCGTGGCCCCATGGCGCAGGCCGCGCAGGCTCAACAACCGCGCATGGGCCTCGCAGGCATGCGCGCCCCAACCTCATCGGCGCGTGCCTTGGCTCCCTCGGCGCCAGCGCCGGTCGTTAGGGCCGTCAAGCAGGTCAAGACGCCCGTGGTCGCTCCAGCGGCACCCGTGCAAGCCCCGGTCACTGCTGTTGAGCCAGAGGCAGGACTGCCCTCCAACGTCGTACCCATTGAACCCGCAACCGATGCGGTGGACGTCGAATCCTCTGAGGCTCCCCCCGCCGTCGAGCCGGCCGTCAGCGAGGAAGACAACACCCTACCCACGCCAGTTGAGACCTCCGAGGTCACCATGGACGCCGTTCTTGAGGAGGCCCACGACGACGTGGCGGAGTCCGAAATGGAAGCGATGCTTGAGGCGCCTGTGGCCGGGGCCTCGGAAGCTGCGCTTCCAACGCCCGTCGCCACGCCCGTCAAGGCGGGTGGGGAAGTGTTTGGCGATCGGCCCATCCTCCAGCCGGTCCGGACCCTGCATGCGCTCGGGACGCCTCGCCCCACGGCCGTTCTGAAGCCGGCCATGCCGGTGCTTTCCGCCGCCGGGGAAACGCCCGTGCTTCAACCCGTCACCACCATGACGCCCCGCCAATTGACGCCCGTTGAGCGGCTTGAGCCCTCGGATGAGGACTGAGCGAGGAAACGAGCCATTCAAGGCCATGAGGTCCATCTGGGACCATGCGAGCGCTTCGTGCGGTCCTGCTCACCGTCTTGTTTGTCCTCGGGACCTTCGCCATGACGGGGTCTGCTTCCCTCATTGATGGAGGAGAGGTTCACCAAGGGCCGGAACCTGTGGTGCTGTGGTATTCAGCCGGTGGCGACGAAGTGCTCACCCTCGATGGCGATGGTGTCTTCATGGCCCTGCGTTGGAACGGCGGGGCCTATCAGGTGACCAGGGCCGTCGATCTGAACGTCACCGTGAACGCAGCCCGCATGGACGTTGACGCTTCCTTGTTGGCGGTTGGTCACGCGAACGGCGCCTTGGTGCTGGACCTCGATACCGACCAAGTGACGACTGAAATCGACCTGCCAGACCCTGTCGACGACGTCGATTGGGACGATGACGGGGACGTGTGGGTTGTGCACAACGGTGGCTTGCGTCAAGCCATCGAGCACGAGACGGGCGGCCCCTCAGGGGTGCGAACCAGCGTCATGAGCGCAGGCATCTGCTCCTTGCTGATCCTCGACGACGGCCGGGTGCTCACGGGTGGCTTTGACGCACGGCTTCGTGTGCACAGCGATGAAGGCATTCAAGACCAAGACCTGACAGGCATCGGTGGGGCACCAACACAACTTCTCGAAGACGGGGACAAGGTGTGGGCCGGACTTTCCAACGGGCGCGTTGTGCGCTGGAACACCACCACCTGGGCCTCCGAGGAAGCGATCAGCGGTACTGCACCGGTGACGTCCCTCTCGCTTGACGGACAAGGGGGTGTCTGGGTTGGGCACCAAAACGGTCGTTCCGTTCATCTCGACAGCACCCTCACTGTGTCGCAAGAACACCAAGCGACGGGGAAAGTCATCTCCGTCGTGAGCAAGAACGACGGGACCGTCCATTTGGTCAGCATCACCTCAACCAGCACGCGCGTTCGCCTGTTGGACCTCGATGCGGACGGTGACGGCGTGGCCGATGCAACGGATGACTTCCCGGACGATGCAGGACAAACCACGGACAGCGACGGTGACGGCTACGGTGACAACACCGATCTTCCAGGCGGTGACGTCTTCCCCAACGACCCCACGCAGTGGTCAGACCGTGACGGCGACGGCTACGGTGACGAAGCCGACGGCACAAATGGAGACGCCTTCCCTGATGATGCAGATCAGTGGGAAGACGCTGACGGCGATGGCGTGGGCGACAACCCAGACGATCCTGACGGCGACGCTTTCCCAGAGGACCCAACCCAATGGGCGGATCGGGATCGGGACGGCTTCGGTGATGCACCAAACGGCGTCCGCCCAGACGATTGCCCTGATGCCAACGGATTCTCGTCCAACGATCGACGTGGATGTCCAGACCAGGACTTGGACGGCTGGTCCGATCCAGACGCCGATTGGATGGTGGCCCAAGGCGCAGACGCTTTCCCGACAGACCGAACCCAGTGGGAGGATTTTGACGGCGACGGGTACGGTGACAACCCAGACGGCACCACGCCCGATGCTTGCCTGACCGCAGGAGGCACGTCCCTCCGGGCCCTCGTGCCAGAACTTGGGGCCACCACGCGGTACGTCAGCGAAGCCCACTACGGCTGCCCTGACTTGGACGGCGACGGATGGGCGGATGCTTCGGAAGTCGGCGAAGGCATGGACGCCAATCCCGACGAACACATGGACCTTGACGGAGACGGCGTCGGCGCCAACGCCGATTACAACGACACCAATCCTCTGGTCATCGACATCGAGGACCACTGTTTGCTCAGTTTCGATGACCTGCGGGAGGTGTGCCTCGGCTGGAGGAGCACAGAATATCAGGAGTACCTGTCCACGCTGAACGAAACAGAGCGCAACAGGATGAGCTACAACTACTGGAACCAGAGCCTTGCAGGCGGCTCGTCCAGCGGTGGCTTAGACATGACCTTGGTCACAGAAGTCGGCATGGTTGCAGCAGGCGTCTTTGTGGTCTGCTCGGTCGTGGTGGTGCTCTTTGGTGCCATGACGAAGCGTGCCAAGCGTCCCTCTGAAGAGAAGGCCTTCGACGCCTTTGCCTTCGACGATTCGGCGAACGAAGAAGCGCTGACCGGCAAAGCCGGGCTGTCTGCCAGCGGAGGCCTTGACGACGACTTGTGGAGCGATGATGACGCGGCGGCTCCCGAGGCAGCGGATGAGACGATCGTGGAGGACATGCCGGAAGTCACGTCAATGGTCGAAGGCGTCGTGCTTCAGACCGACGACGTCACTTCAGCGGACGAGGAAGCGGCACCCGAGGTTGCAGATGCGGCATCTGCCCCACCGGAGGGTGAACCCGAGCGGGAAGCCCCACCGGTGCCCGAGGGTGGTTTGCCGGATGGATGGACGATGGACCAGTGGAAGTGGTACGGGCACCAGTGGCTCGAGCAGAACCAGGACGATTGATCAGGACCATTGCACGGGCAAATCCGCTCGCAACTTGGCCAATTCCTCACCGGAGTAGAGGGGCCGTCCTCCTTCCTTCACCGTGCTCTGAATGAGCCACAACACGCCGTTCCAAGCGCTGCGGGAGGCGGTGATTTCCACGTCACCACGTGCGGCGACGTTCATCAATTCGGCTTCAGCCGTGGTCGAATCAAAGAGGGCCTTGACGAGATGACGTGTCTCGAAGGCCACCTGAGGTGGCTTCCAGCTCATCATGGCGCTCACACCCTGAAGGGAGCGAGGTTCAACCGCTCGACGAGGTGATCAACGTCAACGTCAGCGGTGGCCTTCGCGCGCTCTCGGAGCAGCTCAAGGCTACCGTCCATGCGCGCCATGCGCTGGTGACGGATCAGGTCCAGCAGGACCTCATTCACGCTCTTGTAACCGCCCAATGAGCGCAAAGTGTTCAACTGTCTTCGTACTTCGTAGCTCACGCTTACGGAGGTCATTCCCTTCGCTGTCATCGTGCATCCCGTTGGTTCCTGCCCTCTCTGCGCTACTTAAGCCGCGCGAGGGAGGACCCTGCGGAAATGCGATTTCTCGACCCTTTCTGTTTAGCGGCGGCCTTGTGCTTCAAGGGACACGCGGGACGGGTCACGGACACCGAATTCGCGGCGCATGTCCTGCACGCGTCGATGGAATTCTCTCGCAAGGGTCCAGTATTCGAGTGAACCGGCGCCTGCCCCGGAGGAGGTCGGCTTGTTGAGCAAGACCGTGGGCGCTCCCGACCATGGTGCCTCAGCGACGTTGACCAGGCGACGAATGGAGGTGCTGAACAGCTTGTTCGGGATGCTCAAAGCCACCTGATCGCACACGTGCCTGGAGAGCTTTGAGCGGGCGTCCACCATGGTCATGACCACGCCGAAGATCTTCAGGTTCCGGTTGATCCTGCGCTGGATCATCTTGACCGAATTCATCAGCATGCTGAAGCCTTCCAGCGAGTAGTACTCGGCTTGCACGGGGACCATGACCCAATTGGCCGCACTGAGGGCGTTGATGGAGAGCAAGCCGAGGGAAGGCGGCGTGTCGATGATGATGTAGTCGAAGTTGTCGATGATGGGCGCGAGTGCTTCCTTGAGCCGGGTTTCGCGGCCAATCTTGTGGGACAGCTCGATTTCAGCCCCAGAAAGGTGGATGTCGCTGGGCAAGAGCCAGAGGTTCTCGGTGGTCAGGGTCGCCGGCGGTCGGCCTTTTTCGTTGCGAAGCATCCACGCGTTCCGCATGGACGCCGTGAGGTCCTCGGGACCAATGAGGTACTCCTCCATGAGGGGGAGCTCTTCGCCAAGGTCGTTGGTCAGCAGATCGTAGGCCGTCTTCTTGACGCGCTTCTTTTCGATGCCGAAGGACGTGGCGCAGTTCCCTTGCGGGTCCAAGTCAATGAGCAGGACCTTCGCCGGTGGCAAGCCCATTTTTTGATGCCCACGAGCAAGGGCTGCAGCGAGGTTGACCGCCGTGGTGGTTTTTGCGCAACCTCCCTTTTGGTTGGCGACCGCGATGACCATCTTGTAGGGGTCCATGCCTTCCCTCCCGAGACAGGAAACCTCGGCTCTCCCCTATCAACCCCGGCCTCAATCCGCATCAAACGGGCTGAACGACAGGCACGGGGACTTCGCTCAAGATCTTGCGAACGATGTGACCGCCGGTGATGCCTCGAATCTTGGCTTCAGGCTTCATGACGATCCTGTGGCTGATGACCTGCATCGCGACGCTCTTGATGTCATCAGGGACCACGTACGTGCGTCCAGCGATGGCCGCAGAGGCTCGACCGGTCTTGAAGAGGGCTTGGGATGCACGAGGCGATGCCCCGTTGACCACGCGGTGGTCCTCACGGGTGCGCTGCACGATTTCGACGATGTACGCAAGGATGGACGGGTCGACGTGAACGCCTTCGAGCGCGCGCTGCATGGCGACGACCTTCTTGGGTTCCGTGACCTGAGCGACCTCGTGGTCGTCTTTCCCGCGCATCTTTCGACGGGCGAGGATCGCCTTTTCTTCCGCGCGGTCGGGATAGCCCATGCTCATTTTCATCAGGAATCGGTCCATTTGAGCCTCGGGGAGCGGGTAGGTTCCTTCCTGCTCGATGGGGTTCTGGGTGGCCAGCACCACGAACGGCGCTGGGAGTTTGTGAGTGATGCCTTCGATGGTCACCTGCTTTTCTTCCATGGCCTCAAGCAGGGCCGCTTGGGTCTTCGGAGGAGCACGGTTGATCTCGTCAGCCAGGAGGATGTTGGAGAACAGGGGCCCAGCGCGGAGTTTGAAATCGCCAGATTTCTGATCGTACATGTAGGTCCCCATGATGTCCGAGGGCAGCAGGTCGGGCGTGAACTGAACACGCTTGAATTTGCATCCAAGGGCCCGGGCGAAGGTGTTCGCAAGCAGGGTCTTTGCAAGACCTGGGAAGTCCTCAAGCAGCATGTTGCCGTTTGAGAGGATGCCCACGCTGACGCGTCGGAGGTTCTCTTCCTTTCCGATGATGACCTTACCAACCTCGCTCATGAGGTCGTTTGCAATTTGAGAAACGGTGTTGATGATTTTCGCGGTGTTCGCATCGGCGGCCTGCATCCTATCACCTATTCACTCTGGTAGGCCTGTCCATCCATATTTGAACGTGCTTGCGGGCGACGTCACCCGTGCATCACTCAACGGGCCCAGAAATGGTTCTCTTTTCGATGCAGGCGCACGATTTCTTCGAGAATTTCCTCTTCAACGGCCGTCAACTCCACTTTCCGGAGGCGTCGAGCGTGCGATTCCGGCACGTCCACAAGGAATTCATCGCCCTCCTTGATGTGCCGTCCGACTGTTGGACCTTGGATCGCGCAGGCGACCTCGTCGCCCTGGTTTGCTTCGCGGACGTCTTCGCTGTCCCGCGTTCGAAGGGATTTCACCTGTCCGACCTGTGAGCCGTCGGGGCGCATGAGGCGCTGGCCAATGTGAACACGGCCTCCGATGACCCTAACGCCAATGATGGCGGGGTCCCGTCCACGGAAGGTGTGGTTCTCGAGGTACAGCAAGCGTCCGGGGTGGACCAAATCCTCACGCGCAGCGGCTTCTGCTGCGGCCTTGGTGTCTGCTCGCCAAGTTTCGATTTCTTCGATGATGTGGTAGATGATCTCCCCGGCCACGAACTTCACCGTTGCATCCTCCGCCGTCAGGCGGTCCGCCACCTCACGGTTGGGCGAAATCGAGAAACCCGCAATGATGCGGTTGAGCGGGTCTTTTGCGGATTCGGCGGTCAGGATGTCCCGCTTGTTCACCGGTCCGACCGTGGCCATGCGAATGGGGATGTCCAATTGCCCGAGTTCGAAGGCCAAGGCTTCCAGGCCACCGATGGTGTCGGCTTTGATGACCACGCCCTCTTCCTGCAAATCGATGTCGACCCGGCATTCCTCATGGCACGCCGCGATGGCCGCTTCGAGGGCCTCCTCGTCTTTGGCCAAGCGAACGGTGGTTCCCGCCAAGGCCCGCTCAAGGCCTTGAGCGACGATCTTGACGCCACATGCGGCTTCAACCAGGTCGACGCTTTCCCACCGGTCGCCCGCGTCACGCATCTCTGCCATCCCTCGCGGGCGTTTCAGGCCCTTAATGCGCGTCGTGGCAGGGCCGTCTGAGGTGGCGAACACGATGCGGTCACCGGTCTGCAGCACGCCCCGTGAGAGGATGACGTCGATGGTTTTGCTCATCCCGACCTCGTCTTTCATTTCCAGGATGGTGCCTTCGGCATCACCGAGGGTGTCCGTCAATCGGTCCTCGAGGAAGCGTTCAGCCAGGCCGACGGTCACCGTCAAGAGGTCCTGCAGGCCTTCTCCTTCTTTCGCTGACATGGGCACCAAGGCCACATCGGTACGGAAGTCCTTGATGCGGTCGTAGCGCTCGAGGTTGAATCCATGTTCACCAAACATGCCGACGAGCTTCCAAAAGCGGTCCTCGAAGAGCGCCTGCACGTCTTTGCGCTGGTCATGGAAGGACGCGATGAAGGCACGCCCTCGCTCCGACGACCATCCGTGCAAGCGGTCGACCTTGTTGCCCGCGACCACGAAGGGCGTGCGGGTACGGCGGAGGATCTCCAGGCTCTCGATGGTTTGAGGCTGGAGGCCTTCCATGATGTCCACCACGAGGATGGCGATGTCGGCCAACTGCCCGCCACGCGAGCGGAGTGACGTGAACGAGTGGTGGCCAGGGGTGTCGATGAACAACAGGCCGGGGGACTTGAAGCTCCGGCCACCCATCATCGCTGCGCAGGTGTCGTTCAGCACCGCAGCGGGAACCTCGGTGGCGCCGATGTGCTGCGTGATGCCACCCGCCTCTCGGTCCATGACCGAGGCTTGGCGGTCCACGCCGATGGAGCGGACCAAATCGAGCAGGCTGGTCTTGCCGTGGTCAACGTGACCGAGCACGCTGACGATCGGTTGTCGGTTTTCACCGCGTTCCGGGGCTTCCTCTTCAGGGGCGGGTGAATCCGCCTCGTCAGACATCCCCCTTCACCTCGGTCATTCGTAGACCCAGCGCTGGCCGTCTTGGGTCCATTCCATGACGCCCTCAGGGAACCAGAGGGCCAGTTCCGCCGCAGCGGTGTCTTCGCCGTCGGAACCGTGAATCATGTTGTAGCCCATGTCCATGCCGAAATCGCCACGGATGGTGCCCGGGTCGGCCTCACGACCGTTGGTGGAGCCAATGAGGCGGCGGGCAACGGCGATGGCATCGACGCCACGCCAGGCCATGCACACCACAGGCCCCGAGGTCACGAAGCTGATGAGGCCCTCAAAGAAAGGGCGCTCAGCGTGCACGGCGTAGTGGGTGCGCGCGATGGTTTGGCCGGGGATCATGGACTTCATGCCCACGAGTTGGAGTCCCTTGCGTTCGAATCGGTTGACGATTTCACCGACGAGGCCGCGTTGGACACCGTCGGGCTTGATCATGACGTACGTGGTCTGCATGGTTTTCACCTGACCCGGCGACCGGGCTGACCTTCAAGAAGCATCCTATGGCCGGTGGCTCACTGGATGCCGCCCTTGACGAAGTGGCGGGTCCACTTGACGCGGCGCGCGTTGCGCTTGAGGTGGACCATGTTCTTGCGGGCCTTGGAGTTCTTGAACCACAAGATGCTCCCGTCACGTCGAACGTACATCGTGCCCGTACCGGGTTCGATCTCGTCTCCAGAGAAACTGCACACACGTCGTTCTGGCATCAGGTTCACCTCGCGTTCAGCTTGCGGGCCTCACGGCCCGTGTCCTTGAGCATCAGGATGTCACCGACGCGAACGGGACCGAGCACGTTGCGCGTAATGATGCGACCGACGTCGCGGGGGTTGGGGGCGTCGTTGACGCGGACCTTGACCTGGGTGGCTTCACCGGTCATGCCGGTCCGACCGACAACCTCGACGACCTCAGCGGGCCATCCTCCGAGTTCTTCGCTCATGTGAATCCCTCAATTCAAGCCCGCAGGCCCTTGATGAGTTCGAGCACTTCATCGAGCATTTCCTGGGCGGCCTTGGGCACGTCCATGATGGCGAGGCTCGCAGCCTTCACACCGGTTTCCATGCCCGCTTCTTTGGCGAGGAATTCCTGAGAAGGCACGTAGCCGAAGGGGATGCTGTTGTCGTCACAGATGAGCGGGATGTGGTTGACGAGCTCGGGAGGGTTGACGTCCTCGGCGAGCACGACGAAAGCCGCCGTCTTGCGAAGGGCGACTTTGGTCACTTCGTTCGATCCGCGCTTGATGCGGCCGCCGTTGCAGGCTTGCACCAGTTCGTAGATCTTGTTGCTGACGTCTTCGGGGGTCTCGTATCGCACGTGCACACTCATCGGATATCCTCCTCGTGTAGGTAAGCCGTGCGCCACGTGGTCCGGATATAAACGCACCGGAACACGTCTGCGGCGCTCATGTCCACGTGTTGAGGATGGAATGGACGCCCCGAGCAAGCGCGGGGCCACCCTGAATGACGCCGCGTGGGTTGGGCAGGCTTCCCGTGGCGTGCACGCCATCCACGAAGCTCGACAAGCGATGGATGGCTCCTCCCGTGAACAAGCCGTGGCAGCAGGCCGCATGCACGGCGGTGGCGCCCTGAGCGCGGAGGGCGTCGGCCGCACGGCAAATGGTACCACCGGTGGCGATCATGTCATCGACGATGGCCACGACCTTGCCGTCCACGTCCAGATCCTTCGCTTTGTGGACGATGGTGCGCGCATCGATGCGCGTCTTCTCCAGGTAGGAAAAGCCGCAGCCGATGGCCTCGGCCACGGCAGAAGCCCGATCGATGGCACCTTTGTCGGGGGAGAGCACGAAATCTGGCTGGACCGTGTTCTGCAGATGCGCGGCGAGTTCTGGCATCGCGCTGGTGAAGGCCACGGGGACAGGCAGATCTTCGAGCACGGCCGGCGCATGGAGGTCGAGCACCACCATCGCGTCGCAATGCGAGGCGAGCAAACGGCCGATGGCTCTGGCCGAAATCGGCTCACCGGGCTTGAACCGCTTGTCTTGACGGGCGTACCCGTAGTACGGAATCGCCAAAATCACGCCAGTTCCGACGTCATCCATGGCCTGAGGACCGATATTTCGCAAATTTTCCATCCGTCCCGCTCGGAGGTCTCGAATCAGGTCGAGCAGCAACAGCGTTTCGACGATGCCTGCATCAGGAAAGGTGTTGGAGACCACCACCACGGGCTCGTTCCGGATGGCTTCGATGTGCTCTTCAGGCATGCGGACATAGCCTTCGGTGTCGGGGAACCTGCGCGACTCGGCAAGGATGTGCGCCCACCCGAGGCTGCTGGCCAATTCCTCCGCGATGGCCCGCGCGTTGCTGCTTGAGACGACCGCCACGTGACTCCCTTCGGCCGGCGCTTGAAGGGCTTTCCCGTGAAGGGAGTGGAGTGCGCGAGGCAGGACTCGAACCTGCGACCTCCCGGTTATCAGCCGGGTGCTCCAACCGACTAAGCTACCCGCGCTTGGGCAGGCCGCCGACCTGACCTGCCATCAAAAGGATGACGGTGAGGCATTCACTCAAATTCAGAGGCGTCCATCTCGTTGAGCGCGATGTAAGACGGCAACTGCATGGCACGTTCGAAGGTGCGACCCAGCACAACCTCGTCCAGGCGATCCCGCGTTCGGGCGATGGCCGTGAGGGGCAGGCGGATGGTCTCGCCAAGATCGAAGCGTTGTTGCACACCAATGCGCAAGGTGACGATGAAGCCCTTGTAGGTCCGCTTCACCTTGAGCAGTCCTGTGATGATACCCACCTCGTTGCCTTGGTTGTCCAGGACCGCGCGGTCGAGCATTTCGTCGGGCGCGTAGAGTTGCTCGTCGATGCGCACCGTGTTGCGCCAGCGACGTTGCAGTTCGCGCATAGATTTGGAGAGCCGGACCGAGCCGTCGTCGTTGATGCTGTGCACCAATTCCTTGGGAAGCGGAGCATACTCGGCCGGCTTGCGCATGAATTCGCCAGCCACGTCCGTTTCGACCAGCATGCGCATGGATCGAACGCGCGATTCGTTTGGATGGTGGCGCTCACCAATGATGGTGCCCACCTTCGTGTCTTTCACGTACACATCTCGTTGCATCAGCTCCTGAATGTGGTAGTCTGTTGGTGCCATGTTCTCCCTTCCCGTTGCACGACCTGTGATGAGGGGGACACTTAATGTCTTCGACGGATAATGTAACTGTTCAATTGAGAATATCTCTGTAAAGGCCCTATTTCAATTGAAGATTCACTGTAATCGGCATGTCGCATAATCCATTCTTGTAACTGCGTGAAGGTGTGAATTCGTTTCAATCCGGCAAGAATGCCAATTGGAATCAGATACAAACTGAGGTGGTCTGAAGGGTCCCGTTGTGGATCTGACCCTCGCGCCGCGTGAGTGGATGCCTCGGAGGGCGATTTTGGGTCATATTTGGTCAAATTTCAATTGGAACTCGTCGAAATTCGCCCACAAACAAGTCGGCGCTCTCATATGGGTCAAGCGCCGAGGCCCGGCCATGGAGGCCGTCGGTGTTGGGGCCCTGCATCCAAGCCTTTCGGCAACCGTGATCCTGCACGCAGCGCGGAACGGCCAGCCCGTGAGCGGCATCGCTCCTGAGGCACGCCATCTCGCCGAAGTCCGGGATGCTCTGGGTGCATCGGTCATGATCGAATCACGTGAAGCTGCGGTGCATCTCTCCGGGCCGGACGAGCATCATCGCCTTGTTCTGGAGCGAGGCGACAACGTCCTCACGTTGATCCCACGCGATGTGCTCCCGACGATGAGCCCTGGCCTTTGGCCAACCCTGCAGCTTGGCGATCAGGCCCGTGACGGGTGGTGGGTCGCTGAGCATGATGTTGTGGATGCCCTTCTCGCCTTGGCCAATGGCCCTTTTCCGACGGCGACGATGGTCCTGAGTGGACGAAGGCTCTGGCAAACGGGGGAACTGCTCCGTGAAGCCGCGATGCTGCATCGTCGCTGGGAGGCCGGGCTGCATGGCGCCTTTTCGACTGAGGTTTTGGCAGAACCGCAGCGCCCTCCTGTCCAGGTTCGAGCCGTCACGTCAGAGGAGGATGAACCAGACCTCGCTCCCTTGCACGACCTGATGCTCACTCGACGGAAGGAGGGATGGCGTCCCCAAATGACCGTCAGGGAGGCGTTGATGCACCATCTCGCGCTGCTTGAATCGATCAAGCGGACGTGAACAGATCCGCCCCCAACAGAGGGAGCAGGACGCTCGCATCACCTTCAACGCAGACGTTTGGCGCTTCGGCTCGCATCTTCCCCCACGAAATGGCCTCGCGCAAGCGGGCGCCGGACAGCGATCCGTCATGCTCTGGCGCGGTGGTGATGTACACGGCCGCGTCCAGGCCGCCTCGGTATTGGTTCCACCAAATGACGTGATGCTTGGAAATGCCACCGCCCACCATCAGGGCGTTGGAGGTCTCGACGTCCCACGTCAGGTCGCTCATCACCTGCTCGTCGGCCAGGGTGTCGAGGTGGAAATCCCGATACTTCTGCCTGAACATGAACAACTGTGCGCCGATGGAACCGTCGGTGATGCCCGGAATGCACACGGGAATGCGGTGTTTGGCCGCCCAGTGGATGAGGGAGTCCTCGGTGCCGATTTTTTCGCCCAAGGCCCACACCAAGTGGATGGAACCGAAGCCTAGCCACGCCTCAGCGCCGGTCAAACCGGTCTCTGCCAAGCGTTCTGTCCTGATCTCTTCGAGTGCGGGCATGACCACGGCTTCGATGATTTCACCGTAGGAGGAGGTGGGGACAATGACGTTCCCCAAGCGCATGAGGTCGTGTTCACCAAGCTCGATGTCGTCCAATTCAAAGGCACCGTGGTAGTAGGCTGCATGGGCGCGGGCGATGTCGTGGTCGAGGGTGCCGCAGGTCGTGGACACGACGTTGAACATCTGCCGCTTGAGGGCCTCAACAAAGAAACCACGCGTGCCGGTCGCACAGAGGCATGCTGGGAAGGAGATCCAGTTGAGCATCTTCGTTGGGTCGTGCTCAACCGCGGTCAAATCCTGGTGCATGTCCTTGAGGATATCTCGGGCCATGGCCAACTTCGTCGCCGTGAACCCGCCTGCGGAGGCCATCTGGTCGATGAGTCCTCGAGGCGTGGTGGCCGCCGTGAAGTCGTAATCGACGACAGGGACGTCGAATTGGTCGGGGTCAATCGCCATGGCACGTCCTCGTCCGTGCTCCCCTTCAATCAATCCCTGCGGCATCGAGGCGGTCGTTGATGAGCATCAAGCGGTCGCGCAACCGTGCAGCCTCTTCGAAATCGAGGGCCTTCGCGGCATCTTCCATGGCAGACCGGAGTTCTGAGGCCAACTCGGCCAGCGCGTCCTGGCTCGAAGGGAGTTCATTGTCGGCTTCCAATTGAGAATTTGAATGTTCAATTGGAATTCGCTGGTCGTTGTCCGCGCCGCTGTTTGAAACCACAAAGGTCGCGCCAGCACCTTCAGCACGCCCGCCGCGGCGGGCCACGAGGCGCTTGCCCCCTCGTCCTGACGCGGTGGTGCCTTCCACGAGACCCTCCGATTCCTGACCCATTTGTGGGAGGGCCTTGACGATGGTTTTCGGCACGATGCCGCGGCGTTGATTGTCCTGGTTCTGCCGTTCACGGCGTTCAAGTGTTTGGCGAATGGCCGCACTCATCGAAGGCGACACGCTGTCAGCGTACAGGAGCACCGCGCCGTTGGCGTTACGGGCCGCGCGTCCGATGGTTTGGAGCAGCGATCGTTCGTTGCGCAGGAAGCCCTGCCGATCGGCATCAAAGATGGCAACCAGACTGACTTCAGGGATGTCCAACCCTTCACGGAGGAGGTTGATGCCCACGATGACATCGATGAGCCCAAGGCGCAGTGCGTTGATGATTTCCGTCCGCTCGATGGTGTCGATCTCCGAATGCAGGTGGTGGGCCTTGACGCCCATGCGGCTCAGATACGCCGCGACTTCCTCTGCGAACTTGATGGTCAGCACGGTGACCAGGGTTCGTTCTCCACGCTCGATGCGGGCGTTGATTTCCGACAACAGATCGGCCACCTGCCCTTCTGTGGGACGAACCTCGATGCCAGGATCCAACAGCCCAGTCGGCCGGATTTCCATCCGAGGCAGGTGATCGATGCTTTGCAGCATCTCGTACATCGAGGGCGAGCCCTGGATTTTCTTGGCCACGTCAGCAGGGCCGGCTCCGCCCTTGGACGCGACGTGCAACAGGCCCTCTGGCACCTCCTGCCCGGTCACCTCGCACAGGTGCCTCAGTTCTCGCTCGCCAGGCGTGGCGGAGACGTACACCATCTGCGGCACGAGGCTCTGAAACTCAGGGAGCTTTAGCGGCCGGTTGTCTGCAGCAGACGGCAAACGGAAGCCGTGTTCGATGAGGTTCTCCTTGCGTGCCCGGTCGCCGTGGTACATGCCACCGACCTGAGGCAAGGTCACGTGAGATTCGTCCATGATGACGAGGAAGCGGCTTGGGTTGCCGTGAAACTGCCTGGCGCACGCGGCGAAGAAGTCCAGCAAGCAGTACGGGCGTTCTCCTGCTTCACGTCCGTCGAAATGCCGTGAGTAGTTCTCAATCGCGAGGCAATGCCCCACTTCGCGCAGCATTTCGAGGTCGTATTCGGTGCGTTGTTCCAGCCGGTGCCGCTTCACCACTTCCTTCGTGCCGTCGAAGTACTTCAGCCGGCCGTTCAACTCGTTCTCGATGCGCTCAAGGGCGATTTCGAATCGCTCCGGACTGGTCATGAAGAACTCCTTCGGGTGAATCCACGCCTCTTCCAGTTCGTCAAGCACTTCCCAACTGACCGGATCGCACACGGCCACGGCGACGACACCGTCGAAATCGAAGCGAATGCGCAGGGGATCGTCGCGGCTCGGCATCCAAACGTCGAGGACTTCGCCACGCAACCGGGCTTGGCCCCGTTCTAGGTCGGTGTTGGTGCGCGCGTACTGCAGCCCGACCAGGGCCTTCATCAGGTCCTGCGGTTCGATGGCCTGGCCCACATGCACACGCAGGTGGTGCTCAAGGAAGGTCTCGGGCGGGTTCAGCCCGTAAATGCACGAAACGGAGGAGACGATGACGCAATCTGGACGTGACACCAAACTGGCCACGGCCGAGAAGCGCTCCTGCTCGATGCGCTCGTTGATGGAGAGTTCCTTGTCGATGTAGAGGTCCCGCTTGGGTAGGTAGGCTTCAGGCTGGTAGTAGTCGTAATGGGACACGAAATACTCCACGGCATTCTCCGGAAAGTAGCCCGCCAATTCATGGTGCAGCTGCCGCGCAAGCGTCTTGTTGTGCGACATGATCAGCGTGGGAAGGTTCAGCCGTTCGATGACGTTCGCCATGGCGAAGGTCTTGCCGGAGCCGGTCACCCCAAGCAGCACGCACCGTTCTTGGCCGCCCTCAATTTGCTGGACCAGTTGCTCGATGGCTTCCGGTTGATCCCCGGCAGGCGCGTGTTCTGAATGCAGCACAAAGCGGCTGACGTCCGGGCGGAGGTGCTCCATGGAGGCACCTTCGAGGGCGCGGGACAAATCGAAGGGGTCCCGCTCTTGCAGGTCCACCTCGCCCGCGTCGAGGTTGGCGCGGGCCTCGAAGGACCCGTCATCGTCCCAGTCATCGACCACGAATCAGGGCGGTCGGGCGCCGGTTTGAACCCTTGTGGGGCTCAGGGAAGGTAGAGTCCACCGTTCACGTGCAGCACGGCGCCGGTCATGTAGGCGCTGTCCCTGCCGATCAGGAAGGAGACCGCGCCTGCCATGTCGTCCGGCGAGCCCAGCCGCCGCAAGGGGACCTCGGCTTCGCGCGTACTCCGCTTCTCCGGCGTGTCGGCCGACAACAGGTCCGTGTCCACGTAGCCGGGCGCGAGGACGTTGACGCGCTGGCCGCGTGGCCCTGCGTCTTGGGCCAGCGAGCGTGCCCATGCCTGCAAGGCCGCTTTGGAGGCGCTGTAATCCGCGCCATGAGGCGATCCACGCGTGCCCAGTTGTGAGCCGACCACCACGATACGCGCGCCTTCAGCCAGGTGTGGCTGAACCGCGGCCCAGACCAAGAAGGCGCCTCGAAAGTTCACCCCCATGGTACGGTCGAGATGGGCAACGTCCAGCTCACCCGCGGGAACCCGGTCGTAACGCCCGTGGTTCAGCACCAAGGCATCCACGGTACGGGCCATCCAAGGATGGCTGGCCAGCAAGGCGACCTCGTCCTCAGCAGCGCAATCGATCTTCACGGCAAGCGCGTCACCGCCGGCTTCTCGAATCGCGTCCACCACGAATTCTGCCGGGCGAGAGGAGGTTGTGTAGGTCAGCAGGACGTCGTAGCCTTCCTTGGCCAAGCGCGTGCAGACGGCGGCACCGATGCCCCGGCCTCCGCCGGTAACGAGCGCCACGGGACGGCTCACGCCTGCTCCTCCATGTGCTTCGCAAGGATGGCGCCAAGTTCGGGTGGCGTCCAGCCCTCCGGCTTCATGACCTTCCCGTCTTCACGTCGCAGGACCTTTCCGTCCACCAGCTTGGCCATGTTTGAGCGGTGCACTTCGGCGAAGGCCTCGTCATAGAGGCCATGCAGGCCGTGGTTGATGACCGAGCCCGCGAGGATGTAGCCGATGTCCGCGAGCGCGTCGAGGACCTCGACAAGGTCCCCGTCGGCGAGGGCTTGCGCGTATTCCTCCACCTCTTCACGCAGGAGTTTGACACGCAGTTCGGCCAAGTCGTCTGGGCCGAGCCCGGGCGCGTCCAACTTCGGGATCTCGAAGGCCTGATTGAACTCGAGCAGGGCCGTCAGCATCGGATTCATGCGTCGAAGCGGGGCCTTGCGGCACTTGAGCAATCCGCTTCAGGGGTTCAGCTCAATCGAGGCTCACCAGGGGTTCGGTTGCATGTCCTAAGGCGAGCACGGCGAGCAACACCCAGCCGGTCAGCATCGAGACGCGGAACAACGTGGTCTGGAAGTCCTTCAGACGGTCCATCCGCAACACAACGGCGATGTTGGCCAACGCCATGACGCCCGCCGCAGCCAGGAACCAGATGCTCTCGACCGGGTCCGAAACGGCAAAGCACGCGAACCAGACGAGCGAGAGTTGCACCGTGGTTCGGGTCGTGGCACGCTCGTCAAAACGTGACGGGAAGGAATGGATGCCCTGTTCGCGATCGCTTTCCACGTCCATGCGGGCATAGTTGATGTCGAAGGCCGCGATCCACAGGGCCACGCCGAGGGAGATGGGCAGGACGGTGGGCGCCCAAAGGGCGTCCGTGATGGCGGCCCAGCCGTGCACGTCGGCGGCCATGGCCACCCAAGCGCCCGCAGGAGCCAGACCGAGGCAGAGGCCGAGCCAGAAGTGGCACATCCACGTGAAGCGCTTCATGTATGGATAGACGACGAAGGTCAGCACCGGCAGCCAGGCCATCATCAGCGCCACTCGGTTCAACAGACCGGCACTGATGAGGAGCATCGCGAGGAAGATGGCCGACAAGATCCACGCCGTTTGCATGCTCATGCTGCCTGAGGCCAAGTGACGGCCCTGCGTTCGTGGGTTGGCGGCGTCAATGTCACGGTCAATGATGCGGTTCAGGGCCATCGCAAGGCCACGTGCACCGACCGCGGCGAGGAGGATCCACATGAGGTCAAGGCCGGGTTCAAGTTCGAATTGGTCGAGCGCGAGCACGTACCCCATGAGCACAAAAGGCAGCGAGAAGAGGGTGTGCTCCACCTTCACGAACTCAAGCACGCTGCGGACGTCGATGTCAGGCCCCTCCGTCCGGGAAACGAAGGTGTGGGGGCCATGAATAGTCCGCCAATTCAGGGTGGGCTGCAACCTTTTCCAAGGTCTCGGGGCTGTGCAGTGTAACAGCAGGCCAGCGGCGCACGCCATGGGATTCGGAGGGGATGGGGGTGGTGGCGTCCCAGCACAAACGCGTTTTCGCTCCGTCGAAGGTCAGGCCTCGCCCCACATCAAAGCGGCAGAACAGCTGCCAAAGCATACGACGTCGAGCCTTTGGCCCATGCAGGTCGAGGTCATCATCGGTGATGATGAGCCAGCGCAAATCTTTGGCCTCTTCCAATTGCCAAATTTGATTTTTCAATTGGAAAATCTTTTTTTGACGAGCCGCCTCAAGCGCATCGCCTTCGGGCGTCACTTCGGATCCCGTACGGGGCGAGGGCCTGCCTTCGATGGCCACGCTGACCACCAGCATGCTGTTGCGCAGCAGCCGCGCATCCTCCGCACCGTCGAGCGCGAGCACGGGTGAGAGGTCCTCGCCGACCCAACCTGGTGCCGCCGTTTCTCCCCGGCGCCACTCAGGCGTCGCTTGCTGGAAGGAGCCCAGCAGGGGTGCTTCTCCAGAGCGTGGATCCGTCGACGGAATGGACGTCGCGTCGATGATGACCTTGTCGTGGACGTTTTCGTACGGGCTTGCTGCTTCAAGCGCGTCAGCGACCATGCCTCCGAGGACGATGACGTCCTCGGCGGGATCGACCTTGTCGTTGAGGTCGTCGAGGAAGCCCTCGAGGTCCTTCGGGTCACGGTCCGGGTCGACGACCACCATCGACTTCAGGAACATCATTTGGCCGGCCCCCATGAGGCCGATGGCCGTCTTCCGACCTTGGCGGGGATACCGTTGCTTTGACGCGACGATGGCGAGGTTGTGGAAACCGGTCTCCAACGGAAGGTGCACGCTGACCACGTCACGGTGTTGGAAACGAAGGACAGGGCTGAACTGCCGGCCGATGGCCTCGCCAAGGAAGCCGTCCTCCATTGGCGGAAGCCCCACGATGGTCGCCGGCAGCATCGCATCGGCGCGTCGTGTCACGGCGGTGACGTTCAGCACGGGGTAGTGGCCGGTCAGGGAGTAAAAGCCGTAGTGATCGCCGAAGGGCCCTTCGATGCGCAGATCGGTCGGGTCGGTCCACCCCTCAATGACGATGTCCGCTTCTGAAGGAATCCACAGGTCTTGCGTCGCGGCTTTGGTCAACGGAAGACGTCGGCGGCCGAGGATGCCCGCGAATTGGTACTCCGACAGGTTGTCAGGAAGCGGGGAAATGGCCGAGAAAATCAGCTCCGGCGGACCGCCAAGGCAGATCGCGACCGGCATCTTCAGCCCAGCTGCAGCGTGGTCCGCTCCGTGCTTGTGGACTTGCCAGTGCAGCCCTGCTTCCTTTGGTCCGAAGATCTGCGACCTGTACATGCCGAGGTTGTGATCCCCAGAGGCGAGGTCCCTGGTCACCACCAAGGGGAGCGTGATGTAGGCTCCTCCGTCCATCGGCCACGTTGTTGGGATGGGGAGTTTGGTCAAGTCTGGGTCCTTGTCGACGATGCGCTGGACGCGGCCACGGCGCTTACGCTTCGGGGCAAAGGCCAGCGCGTCCATGGCCAGGGGCAAGGCCTCCCACGGCCGCTTAAGGTACCGCGGCACGTCTGGCTTCATCATGGCGACCATGCGGTCGCCGATGGCCGTCTCGGTCTCGACGCCGAGTGCGCGCAAGGTCCTGTCCTCGCTTCCGAAGAGGTTCATGACGAGCGGCACGTCGGTGATGCTGCCGTCGGCCAAGCGAGGTTGTTCGAAGATCACGGCTGGACCGTCGTTCTTCACCAGCAAGTCGGCGATGGCACCCGCTTCGTGGACGACATCGACTGGACGAGGGATGCGCAGCACCTCACCGCGCTGCTCCAGGTGGTCCACCCACCGCTTGAGCGTCCTCCATGCCACGTTGCTCTGTCTGTGGTTTTGCCTTTGGACCTTCGCCGAAGCCCACGGCGTGGTTCAGACGCACCATTGATGGACTCCGTGGGCTCACAGGGAGGCATGGCAGATGAGCCGAAGGTGGACGTTGACCTTGTGGTCATCGGCGCCGGCCCCGGCGGTGGCTCCGCTGCGCTTCACGCCTCGAGGCTCGGGATGTCCGTGATGGTCCTCGAAGCCGACCCCGAAATTGGAACGCCGGTTCACTGTGGGGAATGTTTGTCGCACCTCGCCACCGAACAACTGGAACTCGACCTTCCTGAGCACGTCATCGCGCTTGCGGTGGACGGTGTGCGCGTCATTTTCCCGGACGGCACCGCGAAGCTTCTGACCGAACCCGGCTATGTGCTGGAAAAGCACCTGTTCGAGCGATGGATCATGGAACAAGCCGAAGAGCGTGGTGCGGACGTTCATCTCGGTCATCGCGTGACAAAAATGGAACGAGATTACAATAGCGAAAATCAATTTTCCAATTGGAAGCTTGACGGTCGAGGCGACGCCTTCCCGATTCGCTGCCGTGGCGTCATCGATGCCTCGGGGGTGCATGGCGCCGCTTCGAAGATCCTCGGCATGCCTGGGGAAGTGGAGGTCATCGCAGGCTTCCAGTACGAACTCAACGACGTGCCCAACGACGGTTACTTGGACTTCTACATTCAGCCAGAATACGCGCCACACGGTTACGTGTGGATGATCCCGAAGGCGGGCGAGCGGGCCAACGTCGGTCTGGTCACCACCGACAAGAAAGGGGCCGTCAAGTACCTCGACCAATTCATTGACGACACCTACCTCATGGGCAAACCCCACGTCAATCCGCCTTGGCGAAAAGAGGGCATCAAGGTCCGGCCCTTTGGAGGGACCATCCCCATTTCTGGGCCAAGGCCGAGCACGGTTGAGGACGGCTTGTTGCTCGTCGGTGATGCGGCTGGATTCACCTCCCCGCTCTTCGAGGGCGGCACGCACCTTGCCTTGTGGTCAGGTCGTGCGGCTGCAGAAACCTTTGCAGAAGCCATCGCTGCAGGTTTGCCGACCAAAGACCGCCTTTCGGGCTACCAACGCCGCTGGAAGAACGCCTTCCCTCCCTACCACAAGATCCTGCGGGGCAAGACGGCCTTGTACGACCTGAGCGACGAGGAGATGTCGGCGATGGCCCGATGCCTGCCCGAGGAGCTCGGCTCGATGTCGCCGCTTCAAAAGCTCGGCATCGGCATGAAAATCCTCGTGCGCCGGCCCGCGTTGCTGACCAAGCGCGTCATTTCTGTGCTCCTCTCCTTCGGTTACTCGCGCGCCAAGCACTTCGGTTGGTGAGGGTGCGAGGGAGGCAAGGTTCACGACGTGAGCCTCATCCATCTGACCAATGGGGTGGTTTGCGCTCGGGCTCGGCCTGACGGGTTGCCTCATGGTGCTCCTGCCTTGGGGGCGATGGCAGAAGGGCGACAATCCATCCCCTCTTCCGACGGTTGGCGTGCTCCTGGCTTGGGTGCCGTTTCTGGTGCTGGTGCAACGTTTCGTGACCAACGACCTCGGTGTGGCTGTCGTCAACGCATCTGGAGGGGGCGACATGCCGCTCATGTACCGCGTGGCGGCCACCTGGTCGGCACGAACCGGACCGCTCTTGCTCTGGGCGGGATTCACCGCGACCCTCGCTTGGTGGTGGCGCCAACCCATGGAACGGGAAAGCGTGGCCATGGCCGAACGCCGCGTGGCCTTGCTGGGTGGTTTTGCTGCCCTGCTGATGCTCCTTGCGGTTCATCTCAAACCCTTCGCCGCCACCCTCCCCGGCTCACTCCCGGGTGAACTGAGCCCTCTGCTCCAAACCGACCTGATGGTGGTCCATCCCCCGCTTGTGTTTCTGGCCTACGCGTATTGCTTGTCCATCGCCGCCACCGCGGTCTCATCGGTCGGGCAGGACGACCCAGGCTTGCTCGAGCGCATGATCCGTCAAGCGCGACCCGGTTTTTTCGTCACGACCTTGGCCATCGGACTTGGTGGCCTCTGGGCGTACCTCATCCTCGATTGGGGCGGGTACTGGGCTTGGGACCCCGTCGAGACGGCTTCCTTCCTGCCCTGGCTGGCCTTGGCCGTCCTGTCGCATTTGCGAACGGTGCCCAGAAAGGTGCCCGCCGTGGTCCTCCGTGGCGTGGGGCTGATGACCGGGGCGCTCGCGCTGTTCGCCACCTTGGTCACGCGTGCCGGTGGCGCCTGGGCGTCGTCGGTGCACACCTTCGTGGTGGACGCTGAAGGCAGCAGCCCACCCGATGCCTTTGGCCGGATCGTGGCGCTGGCCGTGGATGCAGGACCAGGCATCGAGGTGATGGCCTACCTCCTGGTGTTGCTGACCCTTGTCGGTTGGTGGTTGGCGGACGTGGCCTATGGCGCTGGGCTTCGTCGAAGGGGGCGCACGCTGGTCGCGGATCTTGCCGTGCCATCACTGGTGGCCGTCGCGGTGCTGCTCGAGGCCATCAGCAGTGTTCCTGTGGCCCTTTTGGGGTTGCAGGGCATGCCGTGGCTGTGGATCGTGGTGGTGCTGCTCCCCGTTGCCGTTGCGAGCCGGCACGTGCCCGTGAATGAACGCGATCACGGTCATCCCTTTGGCCATCCATATGGGCTTCCACTCGACCTGCTGATCGCTGTCCTCCTCGGCGTGGTGGGAGGCGACGTCTTCCTCGCGCTGCTCTGGCTCGTGCTCATCGCGCCGATTTCGCTCTCCACCACGCCGACCGAGGCATGGCCGGCCGCCGTGCTGGGCGTCGGTCTCGCCCTGGCGGCCGCGTGGACGGATCTGGCCGACGTTGGGGTGGCGATCGTGATGCTGCTTCCTTTCCTCCTGCCTTGGCTCCTGCAGAGCGAGGAGGAAGAGAACGCCGAGAAACCGCCAACCCTTGCTCGCTCCATGCTGCGGGCGTCGATGTGGGCTGGAGCGGGTCTCTCGGGTTTGGTGCTGGTGCTGACGCTGGTCATCCTGCTGGGCTCCATCGATCAGATTCACTTCGCGGCGCACGAGGTCTACACTTCGGTGTTGATCGCGGCGGCTGGCGGCGCCTTCGTGGTGTACGGGACGCGAGATGAAAATCCCAAGCGTCGCGTTGGCCTGCTCGCTGGCGTTTCGGTGATCAGCGCCCTCGGGCTCTGGCTCGCTCCCGGGTGGTGGGGCGGTGATGCGCTGGAGCCGCTGAGCAGTTTGGTGCTTCGAGGGCACGTGGCGTGGATTGTCCTCCCCGTCGTGCTCATGGCGGTGCCCATCATCGTAAGGGAGGTCGGTCGCAAGGCCAAGGCCACGTCCTCAACGCCCATTTGGCGCCGAATTCCTGTGCAGGCCCATTTGATTCATTTCGGCCTCCTCTTGCTTCTTGTTGGTCACGTGTTCACGACCACACTGGTCGATCGTGGAGACCCCATCCATCGCATCACCATGCTGCAGGACGAGGCCGTGGTGGTGGACGGCCTCAGCTACACCTTCACCGACTTGACGCTGGTTCCAGAGGAGGACCTCCGGGTGGGCGATGGCGGCATCTTTGCGACCATCGACGTCCACGACGGTGACCGGAACATCGGCACGGTCGAACCGGGCATGGTTCGGTTCGATGCCACAGGCTTCCCGCGTTCCGAGGTTGACGTGCTTCGACGTTGGTCGGGAGACATCGTGTTCATCTTCGATTACTCCCAAGCGGACACCCTGATGCCCCAGACCCTTGATGGCGGTACCGACGGCGTGGACGCCGTTCGCATCACCGTATATCGCCTGCCACAGAGCCATCTGGTGTGGCTCGGTTGGGGCATGATGCTGCTCGGCATGGCCGCGTTAGGCTTGCGAAACGTGGGGCAAACGCCCACGTCTTCTGCGGCCGTTTGACTTATGAGGAGGGCTCCGGTGGGTCGGCGCACCGTAAGGTGGCAACATCATGGAAGAAGGCACCATTGTCCACGTTGACTACGAACTCTACGACGGCGTCACAGGCGACCTGATCGAGACGACCCGCGAGTCGGTCGCCAAGGAGCATGAGACCCACCAAGAGGGCCGCGACTACACCCCCTTGGTGTGCGTCGTTGGTTCAGGTAACCTCATCCCCGGCTTCGAAGCCGCCCTTTTGGAGGCTGACGCTGACGTCGAAATCGACGTCACTATTCCTGCCGTGGATGCCTATGGCGAGAAGGACCCGACCCTGGTCGAGACCATCAGCATCGACAAGCTCCTGCGCTCCGTTCGCGACCGCAACCAACTCTACCTCGGTGCTCCCGTGAACGTTGGCGGCCGCCAAGGCTACTTGTCGTACCTCGCGGCCGGTCGTGCCCGCATCGATTACAACCCGCCGATGGCCGGCAAGGACCTGCGGTACAGCTTCAAGATCGTCAAGGTCGTCGAAGGCCGCGAAGCCACGGTCGAGGCCCTGCTCCAGTCCAACACCGGGCACAGCGACTTCGGCGTGACCTTCGACGGTGACGACGTCAACATCGTGCTCCCGCAAACCATGCTCTTCGACACCAACGCGGCGATGATGAAGTTCCGCTTGGTGACCGCCATCCGTGACGCTATGGACGACGTCGCCAAGGTCACCTTCCTCGAGGTTCACGAGCCCCGTGGCTTCGGCGCCGAAGCCGACGCTGACGAGGACGACGGCGAGGTCGAGGACCTCTCCGGTCTCTCCGTGGCAGAACTCAAGGAACGCTGCAAGGCGGCCGGCCTGAAGGTCGGCGGCACGAAGGCCGACCTCATCGCGCGTCTCCAAGAGGCGTCCGGCGAGGAAGAGTGAACCCTCCGGGCCAAGCCTCTTGAGGCGAGCGGTGAAGCGCACACCGAGGCTGATGGACGCGTCAGACGAAACCGAGCCCGCCCCGGAAGGCGGGGCCCTTCCAGATGAGACCTACTCGATGCTCGAGTCGGTTGTCCTCTGGGCCCTGCTCCTCATTGGCCTTGGTACTGCGGTTGGACTGGTCGTCTCCCCAGAGGCCGTGTGGGACGAGGGCCTTGCACCCGTGGTTTGGGACCCCATCGTCGAGGACGCCAGCGAAACGGGGGATGCAGGTTACAACCCTTGGAACACGACCCTCTACACCCTCGGCTTGTTTGCCGCGGTGTTGGCGCTGCAAGCGGTGTTCCGTCGTTGGCGGCTTCCAAGCGACGACCTGATGGTGCTCGCGTTGACCTCTTGGGTGATCCTTGCACCGGTGCTCAGGGTCTTGGAAGACGCACACCTCTTCCCCGAAGGCAAGGACTTGTTGTACATCTCGCCGCTCATCCATCTTCACCTCGCTGCGTGGCTCATCGGGGTCGGCCTCCTCGCTCATCGCCTCGATGTCGCTGTGGCTCGCGCTGACCGGCCGAGCGTGGTCGAACGGCGCGTTCACCACGCCCTCCTCTTCGCCCTGCCGCTTGGTTTGGCTGGCTTCTGGGCATGGGTGCTGCAACCCATCCATGAGACCGAGGTGGCGTTGGATGCCCTCCCGTTGGTGGGAGGCGCCATCGTGGCGTTGGCAGGGGTCGTGCTCATCCTGATGCGCACCACCCACGCGGAGGCGCTGACGCGCGCCCTTCTCGCCTTTGGCTCAGGAGCCGTGGTCCTCTCCCTGGGTTACTACGTTGCGTTGGCCATGCACTTGTCCGAGGCCTACGTTGACGACCCGTACAACACGATTGTCCTGTGGCCCATCCTTGTTGGCGTTGTGTTGCCCTGCCTGGTGGGCGTGGTGCTTCACCGCCTTGGCGCTTCGGACCTGCGTCACCTGCGGGCCAGCGGCCATGAACCGGGCGTGCTGCCGGTTGGGGTCAGCCTCGAACAGTGGGAATCCGACCCCGATGCGGTCGCTCATCATCCGATTGAGCGTTTGTCGAACCGTGCCATGCTGGCGTCCCCGCTGGTCATTTTGATGGTCATTGGGCAGCTTTCCGACGGCCTGGCGACCTTCCTTGGTTTGGACGTCTTTGGGTATGGAGAGAAGCACGTGGCCAGCCAAGGCGTCATCGACATCGGTGCACGGATCAACGCGCAGCTTGGCATCGAATTTGGCGTTGGCGCGTGGTTCTTCGCGGTCATCAAAATCACCTTGGTCAGCGCCATCGTGTTCCTGTTCAGCCGCATGCGGGTCGAACAACGCCAGCAGCACCTCCGGGTGCTGGTCGTGCTGGCGGTGATGGTCGTCGGGCTTGCTCCTGGACTTCGCGACATTGGCCGGCTCATCCTTGACGTGTGAGCCGATGGCGTCGGATGCTTGAAGCGCACTTCTGTGCTCCCCGTGAATGAGGCAGCGACATGGACCGTCTTCCGAGCCGATTTTCGCCCAACACGGAGGAGGCCACCGCACGCCGCGCCGCCAACCTCGCGCTGGTGGAGGACCTCCGTGAGCGTCTGGCTCAAGCGCGGGCCGGAGGCAGCCCACGCGCCGTTGAGCGGCATCGGGCCCGCGACAAGATGCTCCCCCGTGAGCGGATTGAAGCCATCATCGACCCCGGCACTGCCTTCCTCGAAACCTCGCCTCTGGCGGCCAACGGACTGTACGGCGACGGGGCCCCGAGTGCTGGCATCGTGACGGGCATCGGTGTCGTGCACGGACGGGAATGCCTCTTCGTGGCCAACGATGCCACGGTGAAGGGTGGCTCCTACTTCCCCATGACCGTGAAGAAGCACATCCGTGCACAGGTCATCGCCCACGAAAATCACCTGCCGTGCGTGTACTTGGTCGACTCAGGTGGAGCCTTCCTGCCAATGCAGGACGAGGTGTTTCCAGACATCGATCACTTCGGCCGCATTTTCAGGAATCAAGCGAAAATGTCCGCTGACGGCATCCCGCAAGTGGCGGCCGTTCTCGGCTCCTGCACGGCCGGTGGTGCCTATGTGCCGGCCATGTCCGATGAATCGATCATCGTCAAGGGCAACGGCACGATTTTCCTTGCCGGCCCCCCCTTGGTCAAGGCCGCCACCGGCGAAGAGGTGACCGCTGAGGACCTTGGTGGCGCCGACGTGCACACCGCGACGTCCGGCGTGGCCGACCACTTTGCCGAGAACGAGCAAGAGGCCCTACGGAAGGTGCGGAACGTCATCGAGAATTTGGGCCCACGCATCCTTGCCCCGGCGGCTGGCGCCGAGCCCGAAGATCCCCACTACGACCCCGAGGAGTTGTTGTCCATCGTGCCCGAAGACAACCGCACGCCGGTTGACGTCCGTGAACTCGTCGCGCGGATTGTGGACGGTTCCCGCTTCCACGAATTCAAGCCGCGGTACGGCACCACGCTGGTCTGCGGCTTCGCGCGCGTTCACGGCCATTTGGTGGGAATCGTCGCCAACAACGGCATCCTGTTTTCCGAATCCAGCCTGAAGGGCGCCCACTTTGTGCAGCTCTGCGGTCAGCGCCAGGTTCCGCTCGTGTTTCTCCAGAACATCACCGGCTTCATGGTCGGACGGGAGTACGAAGCCGGTGGCATCGCGAAGGACGGTGCCAAGCTGGTGACTGCGGTCTCCTGCGTGGACGTGCCGAAGTTCACGGTGATTGTCGGTGGCAGCCATGGTGCCGGGAATTACGGCATGTGCGGGCGCGCGTACGACCCGCGCTTCCTCTTCATGTGGCCCAATGCGCGGATTTCCGTGATGGGCGGCCCCCAGGCGGCGGACGTGCTGACCACGATCAAGCAGGACCAGCGTGCCCGTGAGGGCGGCGAGCCGATGAGCGATGCCGAAGTGGAGGCGTACCGCGCCCCCATTCTTGCCAAGTACGAGGAAGAGGGCTCACCGTACTATTCCACGGCCCGGTTGTGGGACGACGGCGTCATCGATCCACGCGACACGCGCGACGTGCTCGGACTTTGTCTGGCCGCAGCCAGAAACGCTCCAGCCCCGAAGAAGGGATACGGCATTTTCCGAATGTGAAGTGCAATTGAAGATTCAATTTACCAATTGAGGTTTTTCCAATGTCACGCCCCGTTTGCAAGCATCTTCAACTCGAGGTCGAAGGCGCCGTGCTCAAGGTTGGGTTGTCCCGAAAATCGGTGTACAACGCCCTCAACACAGAGATGATCACCGAATTGTGCGAGGTGCTCGAGTGGAGTGCTTCACGAAGCGCAGGTCCTGCCGGCACGCTTGAGGACGCAGACGGCCCCCTGTTCCGCCTCCTCGTGCTGCACGGCATGGGAAAGCACTTCTGCGCGGGCGCGGACATCAACATGATGCGCGATGCTGGCGCGAGAACGCCAGAAGAGAACCGTGAGGACAGCGCGCGGCTGGACCGGCTCTTCAACGGCCTTTGGGCGCACCCTTGCTACACCATCGCCGTGCTGCACGGCGTCGCCCTCGGCGGTGGCGCCGGGCTCATCTCGGCGTGCGATCACGTCGTCGCCGTTGAGGGCGCACGCATCGCCCTCTCTGAGGGGAAACTTGGCATCTTGCCGGCCGTCATTGGCCCGTACGTCTACCGCCGTGTGGGCAGCGCGGCCTTCCGCCGGTTGGCGATGCACGCAGGGCGCGTTGGCACGGAAGAAGCACAACGCATCGGCCTCATCGAAGACGTCTGTTCGGACGCAGACGCAGCGTGGGCCAACGTGAACGGCTTGATCGCCGAGGTCATGACCACCGGTCCTTCCGCCGTGAGTGCGGCCAAGGAACTCACCCTTGGCTTTGACCGCTGGACGGGCGACGACCTCGCGTTGCGCACCTGGACCCTCGACTTCACCAGCCGCATGCGTGGCTCCCACGAAGGGCAGGAAGGGCTCTCTGCTTTCCTGGAGAAGCGACCGCCAGCGTGGCGACCAGACGACGGGGGCTCCAAGTGATGCGCACGGTGTTGGTCGCCAACCGCGGCGAGATCGCATGCCGCGTGCTGCGTGCTTGCCGTGAAGCCGGCCTTCGAGCGGTCTCGGTGCACGCGGAAGATGAGGCAGGAGCCCTGCACACCGAGTTGGCGGACATCAGCCTCCCCCTCGAGGGCTCTGGCGCCCCTGCGTACCTCAACGGTGAGGCCATCATCGCTGCGGCCTTGGCCAACGGCGTTGACGGCATCCACCCAGGCTTTGGTTTCCTCTCAGAGCGTGCGGGTTTTGCGCAGGCGGTCATCGATGCCGGCCTGATTTGGATCGGGCCGTCTCCGAGCGCCATCGAACGCATGGGGGACAAAATGACCGCTCGGATTACCATGCGCGAAGCCGGCGTTCCTGTCATTCCCGGAGAAGAGATTGAGATCGAATCCACCGGTGATGAGGAAGCTGACCTTGCGGCCACGCTGTCCGCGGTGCGCGATGCCTCTGCACGCGTCGGATTCCCCTTGCTGCTGAAGGCCAGCGCAGGCGGTGGTGGAAAGGGCATGCGCGCCGTGGAATCTGCCGATGGTCTCGATGAGGCCGTGCGCGGGGCCCGGCGCGAAGCCATCGCGGCCTTTGGCGACGGGCGTGTGTACCTCGAACGCCTCCTGCGAGGGGCGCGTCACGTGGAAGTCCAGGTGCTGGCGGATGCACACGGCACCACCGTCCACTTGGGCGAGCGAGAGTGCAGCGTCCAACGCCGCCACCAGAAGGTGTTCGAAGAGGCGCCTTGCGCGATTGTCGACCATGAACAGCGCCAGCGCATGGGAGAAGCCGCCATCGCTGCCGCAGAGGCGGTGGACTACGTCGGAGCAGGAACGGTCGAATTCCTCATGGAAGACGACGGCACCTTCCATTTCCTTGAGATGAACACCCGCATTCAAGTCGAACATCCCATCACTGAACTGGTGACGGGCGTTGACCTCGTTCGTGAGCAGCTCCGGATTGCGGCAGGAGAACCGATGACCGTGCCTGACCTTGCCATGCGCGGTCACGCCATCGAAGTCCGCATTTACGCCGAAGACGCCGCCAACGGATTCCTCCCGAGCATCGGTCCCCTCGCGGTCTTCCGTCCACCCACAGGGCCGGGCTTGCGGTTGGACACCGGCGTGCGCGAGGGCGACGAAGTTTCTCCGTCGTACGACCCCATGCTGGCCAAACTCATCGTCCATGCGCCAAGCCGTGCAGAAGCGCTTCAGCGCATGCGGAGGGCGCTGGATGAGTTCGTCATCCTCGGCACCACCACCAACGTCGCCTTCCTCCGTGACCTCTGCGATCTCGAGGCGGTGACCTCCGCGAAGACCTCGACAACCACCTTGGACGAGGCCTATCCGGACGGTTGGGCGCCTCGACCGTCTTCTGAAGCGGTGTTGGCCCTCGGCGCGGTCTTGGCCTCAGCCCGAACGGCTCGTCCTACCGGCGGTGAAGCCGGGCCTTCTGGTCCAAGCAGCCCCTTCCTTTCCTTGTCCAGGAGGTACCCCTGATGGTCGATCTCCGCGTTGACGAAGAGGTGCATGAGCGGCATCCACTCCCCCGTGGGGACGGATGGGAGGTCGGCGAGGTACGCGTGACGCAACGCCCCGACGGCCGTTGGAGCGTCCAGCACGGGACGACCACCCACCTTGCCCATGGCACCCGGATTGGTGATGTCCTTTGGATGCACATCGATGGCCGCGTTCATCGTCTCGAGGTGGTTGAAGCCGGCGCCGGGGCAACCGAAGAAGAAGGCAGTTTCACGGCACCGATGCCGGGCGGCGTGCTCGAGGTGCTGGTGTCAACGGGCGATGCGGTCTCGGCCGGGCAAGCTTTGCTCGTGCTGGAGGCCATGAAGATGGAGCATCGCGTGACGGCACCCTACGACGGGACCGTCACCGCAGTCCACGTCGCTCAAGGCGACCGGGTTCAGCAAGGCGAGATGCTGCTCGAAGTGGAAGCCGAAGAGGCTTGATGCACGGCTGCCTCTTGTTTGACGGCGATGGGGCTATGTGGTCAGCGCCTTGGCCATGAGCATGGATGCACCCCACATCGTGTTCGGCTTTCGGCCGACGGTGTTGGTCGGTCTGCTCCTTGCCGTGGTCTTGGCGTGGCTGTTCTGGCAGGTCATCGTCCCACGTCAACTGCAGGGGCTGAGGGTGGCTTTTCCAACCGCTGAAAAGCGGTATGAGGTGCATAGGGTCACGGGTTCAACACGCGAGGCGCGGCGCCTGCTCAGAACCTCGGGTATGCGCTTTGGCGTCACGGCCTACCTGATGGCCTTCGTTGGGGCCGTTCTCTTGTTGGTCGAAATCGGCCTGATTGAATTTGGGCTTCAGGAAGGCTTCTCAGCGATCAATTTCGGGGTCGCATTAGCCCTGATCTCCATCACGGGCGTGACCTCAATCGGCGTGGCGCTCGCCGCCCAGGTCCTTCCATCACAAAGCATGCAGCGCGCGACCCTGCAGCACAGGGACCCCCGTCGACTCCGCGCCAGCCTCTTCCTCCTTCTCGTGTGGACGGGGGTGGTCCTTGCCGTGTGGAGCCTCACCGCCTCGGTCGAACGTGAGTGGAGGCTCAGCGTCACGCTTCTGGTGGCGTTCTTCCCTCCAGTGATGGCGTACGGGCGCGTGCTCGGTTCCTCGTGGCACGCCATGCGTTACAGCAACAAGAACCTGGCAACGGGGCGCCCCTCACCGTTCCAAGGTCACGAACCAACCCCACGTCACCAAGCGGTCGGTCTGTTGGTCAACGTCAACCTCGTCGCGATGCCCATTGTGGCGATGAACACCCTCGCCAGCCTCGTCCTGATGCTTGCTGCTCCCAATCTGTTCGTTCATTCCGACCGCGTCGCGGCCCTTCCTGAATACAGGGAACAAGCCACGGTCATGGAAGAAGGTGGGGCCTTGGGCTTCTACGCCATCGAGGCCTTGGCGTACATCGAGGAACCTGCACTGCGGGCGCCCTTGGTCGCCATGGTGCTGCTTTTCCTGCTGCTGAACGTCGCCGTGGTTGGCATCCTGTTCGTGTATGAAGTCGCCCGGATCATGTTCCTTGACGTGGCGGAGGTGTCCGGTCGTGGAGGCATCCACATCACGGACAGCCGTCTCTTGCGTGCGGAAAGAAGCCAACAAGCGAAGGTGCTCAACTTCTGTTTCACCGGGTTCGCAGGCCAATCAATGCTGCTGGTCGCGTTGGCGATTTTGACCTTCTGGGATTCGATCAACCTCCCAGGAGGCGCAGGTTGTGGTCGCTGGGAGGACACCGTGTGTACGGTGGTCGAAAAAGACGCCCTGGAGGCGTTGACGTGGATGCTCGCCTCTGGGGGTCAAGTGGCTTTTCTGGTGATTTGGCTCCGGTCGTGGAGCATTGGAAACCGGATTCACGAGGTCAGTTTCGACGCCGGTGCTGGTGAGAACCGCCGTCGGCTCGAGTCCATGGAGGACGTCATCTACCTCCGTAAGGGCAGCTGGCTTCCTGTCTTGGCCGACGACGATTGGGCCAAGGCCCTGGCGAGGTTTGACGAAGCGAGTTCAACAATTGCTGAAGTCTCCCTGCAGGGCATCGAATTGAGCCGACGAACCATGGCCCGCATGGAATTGTACGCGGCGTTGGGTCGTTGGGCGGAAGCAGAACAACAGGCCGTGTCGTTGCTCGCCCTGTCCGCACAGTCCGGTGGAGGGCATGCTCGTTCGCTTCTCGTGGCGGCCTCCATCGCACAGCGTGACGTCTCTGAAGCCAAGACGCGTCTTGGCATGATGGCCTCGGATGACCTCGAAACCAACCGGTTCAGGTGGCTCCTCTCGTTGCTTCAGCCCCGTTCACGCATCCTCTCAGAGAGCGTCATGGCCGGTTTGTTGGTGGACCCCGTCACGCGGAGGAACATCGACCTGATTGAACGCACCCAAGCAGGTCAAGCAGCCGGTTCAATTCCAACACGCGACGATCCCCTGTCGCGCCGAGCGTTGCTGGGCGATCTTGCTCGGTTGCGCCTCCAAGGCGATGCTGAACGCGCGTTGACCTTGCTTGACCGCCACACCAACGCACATGGCATCCAAACGGCGGATTGGCTCCATGGAGAAGCGGTTCGCATCTTGCTCCATCTCGATGCAGGCCGCACGGCCACCGCTGGGTCACGTGCCATGGCGCTTCCACCGGAAGCCAAGCGTCATCCGCACATGCGGGC
>JAYOTG010000002.1:95975-121971 GCA_038150305.1 Candidatus Poseidoniales archaeon
TGCGGGCCGTGCTGTCTCACCTTGAGGGACTTGGTCAAGCCGTGGCCCCTGCCAGCGAACCCACCGGCATGACGTGGTTGGATGAAGGGCCGGGCGACTGGGTCAGCCGCTGGCCGACGATGCACGAAGCCGCCTCTCCACCGTTGTGGACCAACCGTGCCCTGCGACTCCATGCATGGACGGCCAACGCATGGTCGCTCCACGATGCAAACGGGTCTTCCTCGTCCATGGTCGGTGCGCTCGGACGCACGCCAAAGAAGGCTGAGCCTCTGCTGGTCGGGAAAACACCACCCGTTGGCCTTCACTTGCACCTGTGTGGATTGTTGGTCGACGTGGGCGGTTACCCTGTCGACGTCGGATTGCCGGGCTCTTTGGACGTTGATGCAGCACGTGCGGCCGGTCTCTTGGGCTGATCACGTTCTACGGCGGAGGCGTTCCATCGCTGCGTCGGTGCCGCTGAGGGCTTCGAGGGCTTCTGACGTCATGCCTCGCTTGATGCAGGATTCAGCCTCGCCGAGCAGGCGCTCCACGTCCAAGCGGTCGTCGTCACCGACGCCAATCTGTGCCGCCTCCGCTTGGGCGCGCAATGGCCGCCATTCTTCGCGCAGGAAGTCCAACAATTGCTCCGCTTCACCCCGGTGGCGCTCCTGGGCGTCAAGGTCGCCAGACAGGGCGTCAAGCGCACGGCGGGCTTGGGTCCAACGCCGGGCTTCAGCGTCCGCTTCAATGTCAGCCAGACGCGTGGCCCACGCCTCCGCGTCCTCGAAGCCTTCGAAGCGCTGTTCGATGGTGGCGCGCTGACGCATGGCCCTTCGGACCACGTCCATGGCCTCGCGTTCCACGACAAGGCTTCGACGGATGCTCTCGGCGATGCCCGCGGCTTGGCGCCCGTCGCCTGCGTTCAGGGCCTCCTTGGCTTCCTTGAGTCGGTTGTGATGCGGTTCAAGATCAAGACCGTCTGCGGCCTCGATGGCGCGTTGCGCTTCGGCAAGGATGCCTTCCGCGTCTTCGTTGGCTTCCTGCTCCTGAGCCACCTGTTCTGGAATCGCCATGGCCGATTCGAAGGCCTTCATGGGGTCTTCTTTCGACATGCGCTGGCGGGCTTCCGCGAGAGCCTCGTGCAGGTGTGCCAATTGTGGTTCATCCCGATCCGCGAGGGCAAGGGATGCTTCCTCGATTGCCTTCTGCGCCTTGGCCCACCACGCAACCACCGTTTCAGCGCGTCGTTTTGCTTGCCTGAACAAGGCCTCACCCTCGCGAAGCGAGCCGAGTTCGACCTCACGTCGTGCAGCATCGAAGGCGCTTCTTGGGCGGCGCACCGTCGGTGCAACCTGCTCGGCCTTTTCCACGGACGCCAAGGCATCCGCTTCGATGGCCACCACGTCCTGTTCCAACGAGATGGTACGGTCCACGTCCTCTTCAGCATCGTCGAGCAAACGCATGCCGTGCTCAGGATCGCTGAACCCTTCCGCGGCTGCGGTCCGCACCAAACTCGTGGCCTGGTCGACACGACGCCCCTGCGCCTTGAGTTCGAGCAGGCGGTTCTCCAAGGCATCGAGTCGGGATTTGAACCGCTTACGTAGGGCCCGCTGCTCGTCTTCAACGAACCAAGACCGCAACGCTACGCCGCAGGCGAGAAGGGTGATGCCGGCTCCGGCAAGGTCGTTGTCTGCGCCCACGTCGGTGCGCAATCCGAACCACAAGGAGGCCACCGTCACCGCACCCGCGCCGGTGAGCAAGGCGCGGTAGCGGGCCTGGCGGAAGCCACCTGCGAAGGCATCGGCTGCGGTGCGGTAGAGCAGTGCGCCGATGAGGATCAAGGTCGCTCCTGCCGCCAAACGCTCTTCGACGCCCGCGTCGCTCGTGCGCAGCCCAAGGAAAAGAAGGCTTGGCCACGCGATGGCCGCTGCCGCTGCCGCCCTGCCCGTGGCTTGGGCGTGCCCGCTGGCGTGGTCGTGGACAAGGGTGCCACACAGCAGCACCAAGGCCGGCAGACCAAGGACAGCAAACGGAGCGCCCTGACCCTGCATGACGGCTTCAAGACCCGGCCACGCCAACCAGATGGCGGCCGTCAGGACCACGACGGTGGTCAACGTGGCCACGTGGCCCGTCCTGCGGGCCCTTTGCTCACGTTCCGCCTCGATGGCGGCTTCGAGGTCCATCCAAGCCTCCACGTTCGCCGGTTACGGGGGGAGGGCATGAACCTTGGTCATCCTTGACGGGGGGCACCCCTGCCTCGTAATGTTCATGGGTGGACCTCAACGGAGGGTTCCGAGGACGTCGAATGACCGGGCTCATCACCATGGCAGACCTGACCAACGAAGACATCGTGGAAGTGCTCGACGCGGCGGAGCGCCTGCTCCCTGCTGCTCGAGGCGAGACGAGCATGCCGCTCCTTTCTGGGCGCATCCTCGGGAACCTCTTCTTCGAGCCCAGCACCCGCACGCGGATGTCCTTCGAGACGGCCATGAAGCGGCTTGGCGGAGACGTGGTAAACCTGGGTGACGTCAGCACCTCCTCCGTGGTCAAAGGCGAGACCTTGTTTGACACGATCCAGATGGTTGACGGCTACACCGACATCATCGCCATGAGGCACCCCCGGCAAGGCGCAGCCCGCTACGCACAGGATGCCGCTCGTGTGCCCATCCTCAACGGCGGCGACGGTGCCGGCCATCACCCAACCCAGACCATGCTCGACTTGTTCACCATCCGCCAAGCCCACGGACGCCTTGACGGCCTTGATGTTGTGCTGGCCGGCGACTTGCGCTATGGACGAACGGTGCATTCGTTGTCCCATGCGCTTGCTCGTTTCGATTGCCGGATTGTGCTGGCCAGTCCAGAACTGCTGCGCATGCCCCGCGAAATCGTGGAGGACCTCCGGGCTGCAGGAGCTTCAGTGACCGAGACCACCGACCTCTACGGGGCGCTCGATTCCGCAGATGTGGTGTACATGACCCGCATTCAGAAGGAACGCTTTGCGGACGAAGACGAGTACGTCAAGGTTGCAGGCGCGTACAAACTCCACGCCAAGCACCTCGGCGAGGTGCGTCAGGAGCTGATCGTGATGCACCCGCTCCCTCGGGTGGATGAAATCCATCCAAGCGTCGATGCAACCCGCCATGCGCGGTACTTTGAGCAAGCCTTCAACGGCGTCGTGACGAGGATGGCGCTCCTGTGTCGGTTGCTTGGCGTCGACGTGCCCGGAGGTGAGGCCTGATGTCCAACGAATCCAACATGCGTCGCGTGACCGCGATCCGCAACGGCACCGTGATCGATCACATTCCGGCAGGAAGCGCGCTTCGCGTGCTCGAATTGCTGAACATCGGGAAAGGCACCTCAGTTCCTGTCTCGTTGGTGATGAACGTCCCTTCGAAGAGAAAGGGCACCAAGGACATCGTGAAGGTCGAAGATCGCGAATTGACGCAAACGGAACTCGACCGCTTGGCCTTGGTCGCGGAAGGCGCCAGCGTGGCCATCATCCGGGCTTACTCCGTCGCGGAAAAGCTGGAGATCACGCTCGGCGACGAAATCGTTGACGTGGTCCGTTGCACCTTTTCGAACTGCATCACTCAGAACCCGAGGGAACCCTTGGCGCACAGGCTTCGCGTGCTGTCCAAGGACCCGCTGCAGATTCGATGCCACTACTGTGGTCGACCTCAGGACCTTGACGAATTGGTCCAGAACGTCATTTGACGTTGACCAGGTCTCGCATTTCGCAGGCTTTGCACACGGCCCGTGAAGACGCGCTTCCGCAACGTTCGCATGCGCCAACCGGCTCTGCAGCATCGCCTTCAGCCGGCGTCATGGCACGGATGGCATCGAGGGTGCGAACGAGGCCGTGACGCGTGCCGGGCCGGTCCTCTTCGAGGGTGGCCACCACGTCCCGCATCCGCCATCGAAGGGCCCCCTCTGCATTGGGACAGACCTCGTTGTGAATAGGGAGTCCTCTGTGCATCGACACCAGATGAACTTCCTGCTCGGGAATGAGTCGAAGGGGGACAATCCTCGGCGCCAATCCCTCTGCAGGTCGCTCGGTGTGCGGCGCAAGGCGCCGACTTCGCTCCACCTCGCCGGCGGTGAGGTTCATCAGGACGGTTTGGGCCATGTCATCGAGGTTGTGCCCAAGCGCCACCACGTCAGCCTCGACCATGTCCGCAAGTGCGTTGATCCCTTGGCGCCTGAAGACCCCGCAGTATGAGCACGGGAGGCGGGGTGCCTCAGGGTGCTTGTCCAAGATGGCGTCGAGGGAGGCGCTGACCTCGTCCATCGCTAGGAAATCCTGTTCCGCGAAGGAGGTGGTGATGAACTCGACGTCGAGCATCTCGCAAAGTTGTGCGGCGGCTTCGATGGACGGGGGTCGATACCCCTCGATGCCCTCATTGACGCAGCCGGCAACGATCCGGACGTCGGGTCTGTTGCCGATGAGGTCCACAAGCATCGACAACAGCACGGCTGAATCCTTTCCCCCTGAAATCGCCACCAGGACCGTGGTTGGGCCAGCAATGGTGAGTTGTTTCCTGAGCTCCCGACCGACCTTTTTGCGCACGGAGCGGTCGAGGTGGTGCGCACACAAGTTCTGCCCGGAATAGGCTTGTGAAACGACCGCTGGCGCACGGCACACGGAACAGGCCGGGACGTCAAACGCGGGCGCCACGTTGGGGCCACCCTGCTTCTGCTGAAGAGTCTACCTTCAAACAAAAAGCGAATATTCCAATTCGAAAATCAATTTTTCAATTGAAGTTCGAGCCTTTGTTTTGCCGGATTTCTTCCGCGGTGAAGAACCGGCCCGCCGTGATGCGTTTTTCAGAAATTCAGCCGCGGGATGTGTTCGCGTTCTGAATTGAAGTGTGAAAACCGCATCTCAGGCCCTTCCGACGGGAAACATCTTGAAACCCCCCGTGGCGGCTCAACCTCCGATGTCCATGCTGTCGCGTTTGCTCACGGCCTTGGAAGACACCGAAGGCGTCGAATCGGTCGCCCTCCATGCTGACGCATCACACCCGGCCTCCAACGGGGCGCTGAGTGACGCGAATCGGGTGACCACAAGCGGCGGCCTTGGGGCTTGCCTGCAGGTGTACATCGAAGGTCAGGCCGCGAACTTGATCGACGCCATTGGAGACGGCCGTGCCCTCCACCTGCAAGGATCTCCAGGACACCATGGCCGGTGGCGCTATGCTGTCGAACGCCATCGGCCGCTGATTGGACGCATGAACGGGGAGGTGGCCTGATGTTCACCATGCCCCCCGGTGCTGAGGTGGAGGGATCCATTGACGTCAACGAACTGTTCCCCTTCGAACACGGTGTGGTCACCACGTGGATTGGCCGGCGTCGAACGCCGAGCGGCCACCGCATCGTTCGAGGCCGCCGCTGCATTGGGTGGGTGGCTGAGGGCGACAAGGGCCTCGTCTTTGGGGCGCCTGCGTCCGCCCAACTGGATGCGTTGGAAGCAGACGCAGAGCACGTGCGTCACCAGGCGCAGGCCTACACCGTCAACGAGTTGGCCGCGCTGATGGCCATCATGCCGTACGCCGCGGTGCATGCGGTGGACGTCGAAGGGCTTCCAAGTGGTCCAGGGCCTGCCCGACGCCTCCTGTCACGCTCTTCGGCGGTCATCATGGCGGGCCTGTCCGCCGATGAAGAGGTCCTCGGCGCGTTGCTGGTGGACCGAGGGCTGCTCATCGATTCAACGGGGGATTTGCCGGAAGATGCTGAAACGTTGGGGGCTCTGGTCGCCGAAACGCTGCTCACGCGCCAATCCATCATGGGAGGTCTTGGACTCCCCGAGGAAGGACACTGGTCCTTGGCCACGCCGCAGGGCTCCGTGCTTTTGGCGTCGGCCAGCGATCTTGCGCTTGGCGTCTGGACCACGGCCGGTGCCGATCACCGACGCCTCTTGCATCGTGTGTCCTCAAGCGTCGCCGGACGGCCCGATGAGGACGGCCAAGCCGGACACCTCCCAGAGGGCTTCGTCCTGAGGGAGGGGAAAAGCGGCCCTGATGCGATCCTGTCCATGCTCCGGGTCGCCCTCGAAGAGGACGTCTACGGGCATTTGAGCGTCGGCGCAGGTGAGCGAACGACGGCCATCGTGCTGCTACGGGGTCGCCCCGTAGGCATGGTGTCCTCTTCGGCAGGCACGCTCGAAGAAGCGGTGCACGACCTGACCGACCGTGCACGTGTGGCCAGGCTGCACCAACTTCCGCTCGACGCCGTCATCGGCGAAGGCACCGCCAACGTGGCCGGTTTCACCCTGAACGCGTTTGGCGCGGCGCTGGCGAGCGTTCGGACGCGATCGGAATCTCGACGTGCAACCCTCACGTCCCGATTTCAGGACCTGCTCGGCTTCGATGCGGGACTGGAACGCATCGCTCCCAAGGTTGCTTCTGAAACACGCCCCGCGGGCAAGGACACCCTCGACGTTGAACGAGGTGGAGCCTTGGTTATCGATGCTGGCTACCGTCAACGCTTGGAAAAAGCGGAGCATCGCGTGGACGAACTTCAACGTGAAGGCGCGGCGCTCCAGGCCCGTCTCAAATTGGCCGAAGAGGCTCGGATGCGCGCTGAGGTCAGCGAGCGTGAAGCGGTTGAGGCGCGAGGCGACGGTCGGACCAAGATCGAAGGCCTTGGTCATGATGTTGAGCGATTGAAACTCGAGGCGGTCAACGCCATTTCGCGGGCGGAAGCCGCCGAGCAACGTGCAGACCGTTTGGTCCGCAGGACCACTGAACTCGAACACCAATTGGAATCGAGGGCAGGAGAACTTGCGCGCGCGCTGGCCGACGCCTCCTCCCGTGGCGAACTGGCCGCGACCATCCAGCGCATGGCAGAACAAGAGGCCACGCTTCGTGCAGACCTGCAGACCGATTCTGAGCGGCTTGCCGAGGTGCGACGACGTCTGGAGGCGGATGAGCGCCACCTGAGCATGCTCGAGGACCAGTCCCGTGCGTCGCACGAACGCCAAGCAGCGGCCGTGCGTGACCTTGCGGTGGCCGAGGACGCCGTTCGGGCGGCCAAGGCCGAACTGACGGCCGTGGAAGCTGAGGTGAAGGCGGCACGCCGTCGTGCCGACGATGAACTCGAGCGCCGGCGCGAAGACGAGGTTCGCCGCAGCCATCTGGAAGGCGAATTGCGCGAGTTGCTTGAGGAGCGGCGGCGTGTGCTCCGCGAACTTGGGGATCTCGGCGTCAAGCGTGGCCAGAGCGAAGCCGAGGTGGCTCACCTGGCCGACCAAGCCGAGGCTTTGGCAGAAGCCCATGAATCCGCCTTGAGGGACATCGACGAGGCGCGTGTGCTCCGCGCACGCCTGACCGAGGAACCGCTCGCCCAAGCCCTGCTCGAAGACGGTTCAGCGATGAGCGCGCTCGGACCAATCCTCGAACGCCTTGAGCAGACCCGGGAGCAGGGCTATTCCGTGGCCCTTCTGGACCGCGCGGTCGAGCGCGCCTTGCACGTGGTGCAGCGCGTCGTGGACCATGCTGCGGAGACGCCGAAGCACCTGCTTTCGGACGACGTCATGCTCTTGCTGGAGCGTCAGGTGCCTGAGGCAGCCGGTGTGGTCCGAGGCCTGACCCGCTGGTCTGTGCAGCAACGTCTCGATCATTCGCTGAACGATGTGGTCACCGATGTGGTCCTCGACCTCGAGCATTTGCTGGAGGACCAAGACCGGGCCATCACGATGTTGCGAAGGACCCGAAACGTCCTGGAACAACTTGGACACCTTGGTGCGCCAAGGGAAGAATTGGACGTGCTTCTGGCGCAATGTCGCCGGCCAGAAGCCCTGCCTGCGACGGCCAAGGCCACGCACAAGCTCATCCGGAGGGCCTTGGACGACATCCATCTTGAGGCCGATCAGCGGGATGCAGGAGAGGCGGTCGCTCTGGAGCGAACGGCTCAGGCCTTGGAAGAACTCTTGACGCAACTCGAAGCAGCGGGCTTGATTGCAGGCACGCCTCAAGGCCACCTCTGGACCTTCATGTCGAGCGGTCAACTCCCCTCTGAAGCACGCAACGGGTTGGCCGAAGCCCCGCCTGTTGAGCCTGAAAACGAGGCCACAATCGAGGCGCCAGCACCCGCACCTCCAGCGGAGGCAGAGGCAGAGGCCGTGGTCAAGGAAGCCGTACCCCGCCCTGCCTCGGCGGCCAGTACCATCGACGACGCAGAAGAGCGCCGGATGATCGACGCCGAATTGGCCTCGTTGGACGCTGAGCGTTCACCGCACGTCCGCCTGGCCGACCTCAAAGCCAGCGCCGACCCCGCCCTCGAAGCCCTTGAAGCGCGCCTCGGCGACATCGAGCTCTGAGGTGCGAGGATGTCGGACGCTGCCCCCCTTCCGCCGCAGCAGGACGAAATGGAACACAACCGTCCCTACCCGTTGTTCACCGAGCGAATCATCCTGCTCCTTGTCCTGCTTGGTGTCGGAGGAGCGGTCTATCTGCTGGCCCTGAACCTCCCCGTTCCACCGTGGGTGACGGTCGTGGTCTCTGTACCGTTGGCCTACGTGGTGTGGGCCACGCTGGCGGAACGGCTCGGAGGCATCGTGCAGTTGCGTCATCGTGACGCTTAGGTCCAGCTCTTCTCTTCGGGAGGCGGTGGTGCTTCACCACGGATGGTTCCCGTCACCACAGCGCGCAACTGGGCCAAGCGATCCCAAGGCATCAACAGCCGCACCGTTGCAGCCACGCCCAAGAAGAGCAGGGCAGAAATCACCACGCCATAGGTCAGCCTCAGTTCGATGGATTCGGACACTTGTTCGGCCCACTGACTCCCTGTGGTGGTCTGGACCAACTCCAACAAGACGCCGTGGAAGCCGATGGCCACCATGGTGGCCAACCCGGTCAGACCGAGGTACAGTCCCGTGTGCCGCAGGTGGCTGTTGAGCACGTTGTCCATCTGCCGGACGTATTCCTCGTCTCGCTTGCAGGACTCGGGCAACCGGTAGGCATACTCCAGGTGACGGATGACGCCAAAGGCGGATTCTTGGAAGACCATCATCAACACGGCGATGAGGATGAGGGAAAATTGCTCGCGCGTCACCAACTCGAAGCCGAGCAGGCTGACGGTGGGCGTTCCAACCTGAGTGTCGAGGGTGATCAGGTCCTCGCCGTAGGTGCCGAGTTGGTTGAGGACCACGGGGAAGGTCAGCATGGCGTGCAGGCCCAAGAAGAGCAGCGTGAACCCGATCGACCAGATGATGGCCTGCCTCGACAGGCCCCAAATGCCTCGCGTTCCCATGATGATGGGCAGCAGGTAGACGAACATGATGAGCAGCGAGAGGATGAGCATCAGCGGCCATTGCAGCAGGGCCAACTCATCTGAATTTGGAAGGTCGAGCTCGAACCCGATGATCATGCCACCGAGCCACGACAGCAAGGTTCGGCCCACGAGGAGCACGATGAGGCCGACGATAACGCCCAGCTTGATGCGCTGTTGCACCTTCGGAGATTGGAAGGCCAGCAAGGCCATGCTGCCGCCAAAGGACAATCCGAGCACCAGCGGCACGTAGAACCGAGCCAGGCCAGAGCGTCCGACGCCGGTCATCCAGTCGCCCAGCGGCAGGTCTGAACCGAGAAGGAATTCGATGGTCTGGAAGAGCATGGTGTGGTCGATGGAACCGACGACGTAGGTGCTGATGACCTCCATGTACATCCACACCAGCGCAACGGTGGCGGTGATCTGGAGGGCGAGGATCTGCCACTGCTTTCGCAGGTTCTTGAGGTGCAGGGTGCTTCGGTGACCACCCGCGTGGGTGATGTCGGACTGGGCTTCGACGTCACCGGCCATCTCAGTACCCCCTCACCTGCATCAAGGCCTGCGCCAGGTCCATGTCCGGCATCCAATCGATGACTTGAGCCCCGGCTCCAGCCAGCGTCGTCAGGCGGTTCTGGCGTTCCATGCGAAGCACCTCGTAGGACAGGCGTGGAATGCGGCTGACCAAGCGCTCGAAATCGATGCTCGAAGGCGTCAGGACGGTCACGTCATGGCCTCGGCCCACAAGGTCACGCACGGCCGCCGGCACGGTGCCGTCGCCCTCCACGCTGGAGATGATGAAGACGGGTGAGCCACGGCTGAAGCGGCCGGAGATCGAGTTGGTCACCGCCTGGAGCGGCATCTCACCGCGGTGGTGCACGCCAGCAAGGTTGCTGAGGATCTTGAAGTACTGCTTGTCGCCGGTGTCCGGGGGCAAGTAGGACAGGCCATCGCCGTAGACCGCCAAGGCCACGGAATCTCGGCGCTGGAGGAAGTAACTCGCCAGGGAGGCAGCGGAGACGCACCCCATTTCCAGCGGATTCTTCAGCACCGTACCGATGCGAGCGATCTCGCGAGCATCGAGGAGAATGAACACGTCGGTGACCGCATCACGGCACTTTTCGTTGACCATCAGTTCGCCCGTGCGTGCGAACGCCTTCCAGTTGATGCTCTTGAACGGGTCACCGGGGACGTATTCCCGAAGCGAGTAGAATTCAGAGCCTTGGCCGGGGGTGCGGAGCGTGGTCGCGCCGGTGTACATCTTCGGCGTTCGGCTTCGAAGAAAGGCTTCCTCGACGTCTTTGACCTGCGGGAAGACGATGACGTCGGAGTGGTGGTCGACCCGCATTTCGTCCACACCGAGGTTGAACGTGTTGCGATGGCGCAGGGACACGGGTCCGATGGTGTAGTGGCCCCGGAGCGGGCAGCGCAACACGTAACGGATTCGGGCCGACTCACCGGGTTTGAGGTCGAGGCGCATTTGGTTCAGGCCGCTTCGAAGCTTCATCTCGTGCGGCACGTTGTCGAAGACCTCGAGGGTCTGCGTGCGGCGCAGTGAGCGGTTGATGACGAGCAGTTCCACGTAGAGGTCATCGCCCTTGTACAGGTTGTCCGCAGAGAGCGTGCGTTGGACCTCGATGTCACCGTGGCCGGACATCCATGAATTGACCGTGATGAAGGCGATGAAGGTGAACCCGAGGATCATCATCTGGAAATTGGAGATCATCATCCCGATGAGGATGAGGGACAGCCCGGCCACGAGGGTGAAGGCAGCCTTGCGCGTCCACATGGTCAACCACGCCCCCATGCTTTGATGCGCTTCACCAGCGCGACGGTTTGCTCCAAGTTGTACTTTGACGGCTTCACCGCAAAGGTGGACAACACGTCGTCGTTGATGAGTTGAACCAATTCCTGCACCTGCAAATCATCGAATTCTTCTCGCGTCAGGCCGCTCTGATTGCGGACCTTGGAGAGGAAGACCTGCCGGATTTTCTCCGTCTCGGCGTAGTAGCCATAACGTTCAGCGTCACCGAATCCGTAGTAGATGATGCTGAAGACGTGACGCCATCCTTGCGGGTCGCGCTTTCGCAGAAGCACCATTTCGAAGGTCAGGAAGAGGCCAACGAAGAGGATGGCCATGGCCAGGCCTTCACCGGTGAAGTAGACCAAGAGAAAGTAGACGGTGTTGTAGCTCTCCGTCAGGACGGCGTTCTGAGCGTGCCGGCTTTCGTCGAAGATCACCTGAGCGTTTGGTGAAGCCATGCCGGTGGGCTCGGCCGAGGTGTCGGCCAGCGACTCGGCGATCACGTCGAGGATGAGCCTGCGGTTGTCGTTCGTTGGAACGGCCTGTTCCACTGCGCCGTAGTCGCCGTCGTTGAAGCCCTCGTAGTCGTACAGGGCATTGATCAGCATGCTCCCGTCTGCGTAGAAGATGATGCGACCGCCTTCGTCCGGGTCACAACTTCGGTCCGCGCAGGCTTCGACGCTGAGGTTGAACTGTCCCCAGAGGTCAGGCGTCTCCGCGGTGACTTCGTTCCCCACCCAAATCTCGCCGTCTCCGTTCACGTCAACGGTGGCTTCGTTGCTCGTTTTGGCGAGGATGTTGACCTCGTTGAAGGCTCCTCGCACCTCGGGCAACACCTCGATGCCGGTGGCGTTGTTCAGCAGCACGCGGTAGGACGCGTTGAACTCCACGACGCCCTGGCCGGGCGCGGTCTGAACCCAGTGGTGTGCACACAAGCCCGCGTCTTCTTGGCTCATCACCTCGCCGTCAATCAAGGCGCAGGGGTGCGTGACGGTCTCCGCATCCTCGCCCCAGCGGGGGTGGGTGTCCACGGTGGACAGGTCCAGCTCGGTGCCGTTCATGCCGCAGGGGCTTTCCTGCACGCACATCCAGATGTAATTGAAGTCCAGCTCGGTGGCGTACACCGTGTCGTACAACTGCCAACCGCCGTACTTCAGTCCAAAGGGGTCGGCGATGTTGCCGGCGTAGCCAAAGTCTTCCATCACGATGACCGTGCCACCGTCTTCGGCGAACTTCACGATGGCCTCGATCTCGGAGGGGGAGTATCCGTCCTCGGTGGCGAAGCGAATCAGACCGTCCGGGTCGAATTGAGGCAGAGAAAGCGTGTCACGCTCCACGCCCGCAACGATGTACGTGGTGTTCCGGGGGTCGTCGATGTCCGCAAGGAGAAGGGGGCTGCTCACAAGCGAGCGGGTTTCAACCCCCATGGCTTCCAAGTCTTCCCGGAAGGAGGACAAATCGTTCCAGTCGTCGTCGTAGGCGGACAACTGGTTGACGTTGGCGACGTTGACGAAGGTCAACAACACGCTGAGCAGCAAGGTGGCGAGCACGGTCCAGAACGCAATCTGGAGCGCCAACCTCCTGACCTTCGCTGAAGCCTCCATGCGCCTCTCCTCTAGAACAATGTTCAGACAAAGACGCCTTCATGCACGTTTAGAAGGTTGCCCGCCCGTGTGGGCTCGTGCATCACCGCTCAGCGGCGAAGATGAACGAGGTTTGCGATGCGCTCAACCTCTTCCGCCGGGACCTCGACCAAACCGTTTCGCGTGCTCCACGGCAAGCGTTCAGGGTCGATTTCAGGCGCGTGTTGCACGAGCACGTGGGTGATGGTGCCGGTGGTCGGGGCCAAGCGAAGGTCGTTGACCACACCAAACATCGCTCCTTCCACATCGACGACGTTGCGGCCGATGATTTCGGAGGAGAAACTCGCCATCGTGCTCCCTCAAGCAGACTCCATGCCGAATCCGAAGTCCTTGGCGTTGCGCTTGATGCCGCTCAACCCGGAGGTCATGTTGCGCTCCATCTTGTCGTAGTACTCCAGCATCTCCGGGGTGACCGTGGGGCGCACGCGTCCAATGGCTTCCTCAAAGTGCGTTTTCGTGACCTTCTTCTTCCCGGCTCGCATGGCGATGAGGGCCGCCTCACGGCATACGGCTTCGATGTCGGCTCCGGTGAAGCCCTCCATCTTGCCGAGCACGTCCTTCATCGAGAAGGTGGACAAAGGCATCCCTTCCGTGTGGATGCCGAGGATGGCTTCACGGGAGGGCGAGTCGGGCGGCGGCACGTGCAGAACGCGCTCAAAGCGGCCGCTGCGGAGCAGGGCTGGGTCGATCATCTCGGGTCGGTTCGTGGCGGCCACGACGATGACGCCGTCGAGGGATTCAACGCCGTCCATGCTGGCCAGCAACTGGTTGACGACGCGGTTGGCCACGTCGGAACCCCCGGTCGCTGAGTTCGATGCGCGCATGCTGGCGATGGACTCGAATTCGTCGAGGAAGACGATGGAGGGCGCCGACTGCTTGGCTTTCTTGAAGACCTCGCGAATGGCACGCTCGGATTCACCCACCCACTTCGAGATGAGTTCAGGGCCCTTGATGCTGATGAAGTTCGCCTGGGCCTCGTTGGCGATGGCCTTTGCGAGCAGGGTCTTGCCGGTACCCGGGGCGCCGAAGAGGACGATGCCTCGGGGCGGCTTGATGCCAAAGTGTTCGAAGACCTCAGGTTGGGTCAGCGGCCACTCGACGCTCTCCTTGAGCCGGTCCTTGACCTCGTCCAGACCGCCGACTTCGTTCCAGCTGACTTCTGGAATTTCGACGTAAATCTCGCGAAGCGCCGAGGGTTCGACGTCACGGATGGCTTCCTTGAAGTCCTCCATGTTGACCTCCATCTTCTCGAGCACTTCGGGCGGGATGGTCTCCGCCTCAAGATCGATTTCTGGGAGGTAGCGACGCAGGGCCTTCATCGCGGCCTCACGCACCAGGGCGCCGAGGTCAGCGCCGACGAACCCGTATGTGTTGTCCATGACCCAGGCCATGTCGAAGTCGTCTGAGATGGGCATCTGACGGGTGTGGATTTCCATGATTTCTCGGCGGCCTTCGCGGTCGGGCACGCCGATCTCGATTTCGCGGTCGAATCGACCGGGCCTGCGGAGGGCGGGGTCGAGGGCGTCCTGACGGTTGGTGGCGCCGATGACGACGACGTTTTCTCGGCCCTGCATGCCGTCCATGAGGGTCAGCATTTGAGCCACCACGCGGCGCTCGACTTCACCTGAAACGTCCTCGCGCTTCGGACAAATCGAATCGATTTCATCGATGAACACGATGGCAGGCGCGTTGTCGCTTGCCTCGTCGAAGATTTCGCGGAGCTGCTTTTCCGACTCGCCGTAGTACTTCGAGATGATTTCAGGTCCGTTGATGGACTTGAAGTGGGCGTTGACCTCGGTGGCCACCGCCTTCGCGATCATCGTCTTCCCGGTGCCGGGAGGTCCGTGCAACAGCACGCCCTTGGGTGGGTCGATGCCGAGACGTCGGAAGAGTTCGGGGTGCTTGAGGGGCAGCTCGATCATTTCGCGGATTTTCTGCAGTTGCTGGCCGATGCCGCCAATGTCCTCGTAGGTGATGCCCTCGGTTTGACCGACTTCGTCTTCGTCCACGGCTTCGTCCTTGAGCACGATTTCCGTGTCGTTCGTGACACGCACGATGCCCTTGGGCGTGGTCTGGAGGACCGCGAACGGGAGCGTTTCGCTAAAGAGCGTCATGCCGGGAATGAAAATACGGTCGCCGGCCATGACCGGACGCTTGTGGAGGCCGCGACGGGCAAAGCCCTCGATGCCTGGTCCAAACTTGACCTTCTGCTTGTTGGGCATCACGGGGGAAAGCACGAGCTTCTTGCAGTCCTTCGGATCGACCTTGCGCACCGTCACGCGGTCACCCAAGGACACGCCCGCGTTCTTGCGGATGATGCCGTCCACGCGGATGATGTCGAGTTTGGCGTCTTCGGGACGGCTGCGCCAGTAGATGGCGGCGGTGGTCCGCTGCTCGCCCTTGATCTCGACCACGTCGCCGGGCTTCAGGTCAAGGCCATGCTCGCCAGAAATGCGGGCGCGTCCGTGACCCACGTCGGAGGGAACCGCCTTGGAGACTCGCAGAGAAACACCGTCTTCGTCGCTCATTCCATCACCTGCGGGGAACCCGCTACACTGGTCTTCTGCGGCTGACCTCCTTTAACCTCGGGGATGGCTTCGGTTTGGGCGGGGTGAGCAGGATTGAAGGGCCAACCTCCGCTCGCCGTCTCATGACGCGGCTTCTTGAGACCGGACTTGACCTCCTCGACGCTGAAAACCCCCATGGCCTCCCCGCCGTCAAGGGCTGGAACATCATCAACGGACAACTGACCGAAGCCAGCGACGGCGGTCGGTTTGAGTCCCGCAACCCGGCGAACAAGAATGACCTGCTCGGCAGCTTCCCCCGCTCGACCAAGGACGACGTGCATGCGGCGCTTGACGCTGCGCACGCCGCGCTGCCCGGCTGGGCCTCCACCCCGGCGCCCACCCGCGGCCAGATCATCGGCAACATGGCCCGCCTCCTGCTCGACCTCAAGGACGACATCGTTCGCCTCGAGACCCGCGAGATCGGCAAGACCCTGAAGGAATCCGGTGGCGAAGTGCAAGAAGCCATCGACACCTGCCTGTTCTTCCAAGCCGAAGGACGCCGCCTCTACGGCCAGACCGTGCACAGCGAGTTGCCCAACAAGGAACTCTCCACCTACCGCCGCCCGCTCGGTGTGTGCGCCATCATCAACGCGTCCAACTTCCCGGCCGCCGTGCCCTTCTGGAAGATCATCCCGGCGCTCATCTGCGGCAACACCGTGGTCTGGAAGTCGCCCAAAGACGCCCCGCTGCTCTCCTTTGCCCTGGCCCGCATCATGCACCAGGCCGGGCTGCCCGACGGCGTCGTGAACCTCGTGCACGGCAGCGGTTCTGGTGCCGGCCAGCACCTCGTCGACGCCGTCGACGAAGGCCGCGTCAACAAGGTCTCCTTCACCGGCTCGACCGGTGTGGGCAAGATGATCGGCGAAGTCTGCGGCCGCAATCTGGTCAGCTGCTCGCTCGAACTGGGCGGAAAGAACCCCCTCGTGGTCATGCCAAGCGCGGACCTTGCCAACGCCGTCGAAGGCGCGTACTGGGCGGCCTTTGGCACCGCTGGACAGCGCTGCACCAGCCTTGGGAACCTCATCCTCCATGAGGATATTCACGACGAATTCATGGAGCGTTTCATGGCCAAGGTGCGCGAGACGCGCATCGGCGATTCCCTCCACCATGAGGGTGTCCTGTACGGCCCCATGCTGTCCGAAGTGTACGCCAAGGATTTCCTCACCGGCCTTGAGATGGCCGAGCGTGACGGCGCCACCAAGCTCTGGGGCGAAGGGCGCATCACCGCCGACAGCGCGCCCTCTGGCTTTGTCGACAACGCCGACGCTGGCGTCTTCATGTGGCCGCACGTCTACGCTGACGTGACCGAGGACATGGATTGCTTCATGAACGAAATCTTCGGGCCAGTGGTGACCGTGGTCAAGGCCCGTGATTTCGATCACGCGCTGCATCTGGCCAACGCCTCGCCCTACGGCTTGTCCAGCGCCTGCTACACCAACGACCGCCTCGAAGCCTACCGCTTCAAGACGGGCATCAAGGCCGGCATGACGGGCATCAACAACTCCACCACCGGCGCAGAAGCGCATCTGCCCTTCGGCGGCGTGAAGAACTCCGGCAACGGGACCCGCGAATCCGGCATGTGGGTGATCGAGGCCTACTCGTACTGGCACGCCGTCAACGACGAACTGAGCGGCCAACTCCAGCTCGCGCAGATGGACGTCGACGAGATTCACGCGGCCGAAGCCACTGTGGATTGGTCCACCCTCGCGTGAGAAGAAGCATCCTCACAATCTCACATTTGGTGAAGGTTGAGGCCTCGGTGGAGGCGCAGGCCTCAAAGACCCACCTGCCCACCCCACAGTATCCCGCATGCGGGAGGTGTTAACATCGGTGAGGGCATTCGTCTCCCCGTGATCAACGGCCTCGGCCGAACCGACCGAAAAGATGCGTGGTGGGCCTCGCCTTTGGCGATGGCTTTCGCCCTCACGCTGCTCATGGTCTACACCGCCTGGCGGTTGTTCATCATGGACGGCGACATCCACTACGGCGACCATCGTGTCGTCTCCCCCATCTTCTCGCCTGATGTGTTGTACTACTCGGGCTTGACCGACTACCCCGGCTGGCTGAACTCGGCCATCCTCATCCTTTGGCTGCCCTTTGGCTTCCGTGGAACCTGCTACTACATGCGCCGCGTCTACTACCGCTCCTTCTTCGCCAGTCCCGTGGCCTGCTGGGTGGACGAGCCGGACATCAACAAGAAGATCGGCTACGCGGGCGAGAAGCGCCTGTTCATCTTCAACAACCTGCACCGCTACTTCCTCTACGCAGCCCTCGCCATCCTGCTGTTCAAGTGGTGGGACGTTGTTCACTCGATGCGCATCACGGAGTCCTTCATCCTCGACGTCGGGACCATCGTGCTCGCCACCGAATCCTTCCTTCTGACGATGTACGTCACTTCCTGCCACGCCTTCCGTCACCTGGTAGGTGGCATGCTCGACCGCTGGGACGGCGGCGTAGCGGGCTTCCGCGGTCGCTTGCACAGTTTCGTGACCAAGCCGTGGATCAACCGCAGCCACGGCTTTTGGTTCTGGACCAGCCTTGGCTTCGTCTTCATCGGGGACCTCTTCGTGATGTCCGTGGCCAACGGGACCATCCCGGAAAGCAGCATTGTCCTGTTGGGAGGTGTCTGACATGGCCGGCACGGGATACGACGAGCACGAGTACGATGTGGTCGTCATCGGCGCCGGCGGCGCCGGTCTTCGCGCGGCCATCGAATCCGCTCGCCAAGGCGCGAAGACCGCGATCATCACCAAGTCACTGCTCGGCAAGGCGCACACGGTCATGGCCGAAGGCGGCTGCGCCGCGGCCCTCGCCAACGCGGACGACCGCGACGGCTGGAAGGTTCACTTCCATGATACGATGAAGGGCAGCAAGTACCTCGCCGACTGGCGGATGGCTGAACTTCACGCCAAGGAGGCGCCCGACCGCGTGCGTGAACTCGAGCAGTGGGGCGCGGTGTTCGACCGCACGCCCTCGCAGGTCATCAACCAGCGAAACTTCGGAGGCCACACCTTCCCGCGCCTCGCCCACGTGGGCGATTCCACCGGTTTGGAGATCATCCGAACCTTGCAGGAGCGCGGCATCCACGAAGGCATTGACATGTTCACGGAGTACACCGTGCGCCACCTGCTCAAGGAAGGCGACCGCGTCACCGGCTGCGTCGCCTATGGCCGTGTCAAGGGCGACTTCAAGGCCTTCTCGGCCAAGTCCGTCGTGCTCGCCACCGGTGGCATCACCCGGTGCTGGACGGTCTGCTCCGGATCATGGGAATACACCGGCGACGGTCATGCCTTGGCCCTCTGGGCGGGCGCTGAACTTCGCGACATGGAATTCGTTCAGTTCCATCCGACCGGGATGGTCTGGCCGCCCAGCGTGCGTGGCATCCTCGTGACCGAGGGCGTTCGCGGCGAAGGTGGCCGGTTGTACAACAGCGAGAAGGAGCGTTTCATGTTCGACTACGTGCCGGAGATGTTCCGAGGCGACCACGCCGAGACCAAGGCGGAAGCCGACACGTGGGTGGAGGAGGTCGTCAGCGGCAAAATCGCCACCGTGCGTCGCCCTCCAGAGTTGCTGACCCGCGACGTGGTCGCCAAGGCGATCAACGCCGAGGTCAAGGCCGGGCGCGGTTCGCCTCACGGCGGAGCCTTCCTCGACATCTCCCACCGCGGAAAGGAAGCCATCCAGAAGAAGCTCCCCTCGATGTATCACCAGTTCATGGAACTCGCCGGTGTGGACATCAGCGAGGAGATGATGGAAGTCGGACCCACGGCGCACTACGTCATGGGCGGCGTCCGCGTGGACCCCCTCACTCAGGAATCCACCGTCCCCGGCTTGTACGCCTGTGGCGAAGTGGCCTCAGGCCTGCACGGAGCCAACCGCCTTGGCGGCAACTCCCTGTCGGACCTCATCGTGTTCGGCAAGCGAGCCGGTGAGCACGCGGCACACCGCGCACGCAACCTTGCACCCCCGCCCATCGATGAAGACCAGGTGAAGGCCGCCATCGCGACCATGCTCGAACCCCTTGAGCGCGGTGAGGGCGAGAACCCAGGACTGATCTACGACGAGATGCGCGACATGATGCAGGCCAAGGTTGGCATCATCCGCACCAAGGAGGAACTCGAGGAGGCCCTCGAGGACCTCAAGGCCTTCCGGGCCCGTGCCGACGCGTGCTTCCCAGGCACCGATCGACGGTACAATTCTGGATGGCACCAAGCCCTCGACCTGATCAACATGGCCGACATCTCGACGGTCGCCGCCCTTGCGGCGCTGACGCGTGAGGAAAGCCGCGGTGGTCACACGCGTGACGACTTCCCCGTGCCCGACGAGGACCACTGGGGTCAACACCTCAACATCGTCTGGATGGAAGACGGCGAGATCAAGATTCGACAGGAACGCATCGAGCCCATCCGTCAGGACCTCCAGGCTGCCCTCGACGAGGTCAAGGCGATGATCAAAGCGCGCGCCGAACAACAAGGAGGTGGCAAGTGAATGTCCCTGAAAGGTCGAAAGCAAGCCTTCCGCGTGACACGCGGCATCGGCGAAGACGCGAAAATGCAGGACTACGAGATTGAACTCGACGAAGGCATGGTTGTCCTCGACTGCGTCCACCGCATCCAGTACGAGCAAGAGCCTGAATTGGCCGTGCGGTGGAACTGCAAGGCCGGCAAGTGCGGGTCCTGTTCCGCCGAGATCAACGGACGGCCTCGCCTCATGTGCATGACCCGCATGTCCGACGTCGTCGAGGAGACCCCGAAGGGCCAACCCATCGAGATCCGCCCGATGAAGGCCTTCCCCCACATCAAGGACCTCGTCACCGACGTCTCGTGGAATTACGAGGTGGCCCAGCGCATCGCGCCCATCCGTGGGCCAGAGGAGCCAAACTGGAAGTTCACCCAAACCGAAGCGCACCGCGTGCAACACTTCCGTGAGTGCATCGAGTGCTTCCTGTGCGTGAACACCTGCCACGTCCTGCGCGATCACCAAGAGTTCGACGCCTTCGCAGGCCCCCGAAACCTGGTTCGCCTCGCGCAGTACGAAATGCACCCGCTTGACCTTGAGGACCGCATCCCGGAAATCCGCAAGGAATTCGGTGTGGAGTACTGCAACATCACCCGATGCTGCACGGAAGTCTGTCCAGCCGGCATCCAGATCACCGACGACGCCATCATCCAACTCAAGGAACGCGTCGTCGACCGGTACTACGACCCGCTGCAACGCATTTGGCGGGCCATCACCGGCAAGAAGGTCCGGATGTGAGTGGGCTCGGCATCCCGACACGCCTAAACCGCCGAGGGAAGGTCACCCACCATGCGGCGAGGCTTGGTTGTCTTCGCCGTGCTGACTTTGTTCCTGGTGCCTTTGTGTCCGCCTTCGATGGTCGTTGGCATCACCGGCGACGAGCCAACCACCCCCTCAAGCCTGCAGGGCCTGTTTGCAGGCTTTGAGGCCAACACGGCTTCTGATGTGTGGAATCAGACACCGTGGGTGGACGTCGCCGTGCCCGGCGAATTTGACCTGCTCACCGTGTTGGATTACAGCGACGTGGGCGTCCTCATCAACAACAATTCAGAAGCCAGCCGCACAATCGGCTGGGCCTTTGTCTCGGCGAGGAACATCAGCGAAGACCGTGTATTCATCTTCAACGGAAGCGACGTTCCGACCTCGGAGACCATCAACCGGCAAGCCTTCCAGACCCATTTTGAGGACCCCTTCCGCACCATGCTGTTGGAGCGCAACACCTCTTCATCGCTGAATTACCTGGTCACCACCAAAGGCATTCCATTGCGCGTCTCGGGTGGGAACCACAAGGCCAGCTTCGACCAAGAGCTGTCCCTTGTTGGCGGCACCTACAATTCCAGCATTGGCCAAGATTGGTGGGACACCCACAGCTACGGGCCGCTCGCCGGAGGCCCGATGGAGCGCTTCAGCCGCGACGAGCAGGGCTTTTTCTTGGTGACGCGGCTGACGGGCTACAGCGTTGAAACGGCGCTTGGTCTCATCGAGAAGGCCAACGGTAGCCTCGGTGAGCGTGGCACGCACGTGCTGGATCTGGCCACCAACCGCAACGGCTCGGGCTACAAGTTCTGGAACGACGACCTCTACGTGGCCAACGCCACCCTCAACCAGTCGCATGGCATCGACGTCCTCTTTGACGAGACGTCGACGTTCTTGACGAACGTGTCCAACGTGATGGGTTACGCCTCATGGGGCAGCAACGATGGCTCATGGAGCCAGAACTTCCTCCCGAACCAGGGCTTCGAGACCGCTGATGCGGCCACGACCAGCGGTCGGAAGTTCTGGGAGGCCAGCGCAGGCTCGCCTGCGGCAGGCGAGACCTTTGCATGGACGTGGAGCGACGTGAAGCGCGGCGGTTCGGGGGCCATGGCCCTCGAGGTCGCGGCCAACTGCAGCCAGTTCTCTGGGGATGGAACGCCTGGTTTGCACGGGGAATTTTTCGACAACGAGGGCGGCGTGACCATCCCCAGCGGCGCGATGCCGGTTCTCATTGACCGCGATCCTGATCATGCACGTGTGGAGGCCGACCTCGATTACGGGTCCTCTGGGCAGCCCTACCCCGGCTTGGACGACCGCTTCAAGCACAACTGGGGGGCGCGTTTCTCGGGCCTTGTCGACGTGCCATGGGCCGACAACTGGACCTTCCACCTGACCAGCGACGACGGCACAGAGTTGTGGATCGACGGTCAGAGCGTGGTGACGAACCACGGCATGCACGGCATGGTGGAGCGCACGGGCTGGGTGGACCTCGATGCAGGACTTCACGACGTGCGCGTTGAGTTCTACCAAGGTGGAGGTCCACACGGGCTGAAGCTCGCGTGGTCCACGTCCAACCTGAGCAAGACCCCCATTCCTGCGAGCGCCTTTGTCGTGGACGACGCGTGGATGCCATCAGGCGCGTCCTTGGAACACCACTGGTCCTTCGAGGACGGTTCAGGGAGCACGGTGTCCGACAGCGTGGGCGACGCGGATTTGACCGCCACTGGGATGGACGCCTCCAATTGGCGCTCCTGCGTGGACGGCGGATGCCTCTGGTTCGATGGCGTGGACGATTACCTCGACGTTGACGTTGAGGATTGGGACGGGAACTTCACGGTCAGCCAATGGGTCTGGGCCAACTCCACTTCCTTGCCAAATTATGCCACCGTCTTTGCGGTGTCCGATCACGCAGGAGCCAACGCTTCCTTCCAGCACGCGGCGTTCAGCGGCGAGTGGCGCCTGCACAACAACCAGACCCACACCTTTGGAGCGATTGAGGCGCAACGGTGGATGCACCTCGTCACGGTCTTCGATGATGGCGAAGTGCGCCAGTACTTCGACGGTGTGCTCGTCAACACCCATCAGCAGCCGGCAGGTGCGGTCAACGAGATTGAGCGCTATCGCATGGGCGTCAACCGCGCGGGAAGCACGTATTTCGAAGGGATGATCGATGAAGTGGCCGTCTGGTCCTCCGCGCTGGAAGACTGGGAGATCACTGCCCTCAACCGCGCCGTGCTCGGCACGTGTCAACCGTTGTCCGTGGCCGGTGCGCAGGCCGCGAACCTCAGCCAAACCTTCGATGTGCCTGAGGAACTGGGCGATCACGCGTGGTTGGTCTTGGCGCATGGACGTCGCTCCGGCACCGCGCACGGCTCCTTCCACGTCACGGTGGAAGGCTTGGACGCGCAGGGCGCAGTGGTGTCCACCAACGCTTCCTCACCACGCACGACGACGACGTCGTGGGAAAGCGACGTGACCCGCTTCCGCCCGGACGTTCGTGCCGTGCAACTTCGGGTGACGGTCACCCTCGACGTCGTGTCCACGTCAGTGGACGGTGCCTTGCACGTCGATGACGCGCTGCTTCGAGCCATTCGCCCTTCACACGACTGGGTCAACGGCAGCATCGCGGAGACAGCGGTCTCCACCGGAGGTCGTTCGTTCACTTGGGGGACCGGTTACGGCCAATCTTTGGTGGCCGATCTGCTCGAGGACGGCGTGTCCAGCGTCAAAGGCTACGTCTACGAGCCCTACCTGACCGCGGTCGGCTCACCTTCTGTCCTGCTCGACGCGTATGCAACGGGATACTCCATGGCCGAAGCACATGCGATGGCCAACACACAAATCGGTTGGATGGGGGTCGTGGTGGGCGATCCAAAGATGGCGCCTTATGCTGACCTGTTCCACGACGTTCGTTTGGTGGACGTGCGAACCGTGGCCAACGTCACGCAAGGCCTGAACGCCACACTCGAGTTGTTGGTTGAGAACCACGGCATGAGCGCGGCAGAAGGACGCATTGAGATCCGCGACGTGCAAGGTTCAACCCTACTTGCGAACGTCAACCTCACCCTTCCTGCGGGCAACATAAGCGGTTCGCGTGTGCTCATGCCGTTGAATTTCTCAGTTGACCGCAGCGGCTGGATTGACGTGCAAGTCCGTTACGTGGCCAACGATGTTCACGCTGAGGTGGCCACGGACGACAACCTCCTTCTCCACCGATTTTGGAGCAACGCTCCACCCGAAGTGCTCGATGTCAGATGTTTGGGGCAAAGCGCCTACCGTGGAGACAGCATCATTTGTGAGGTCGAAGCCGTGGACGACCTGAACGTGACCGACGTCCTGTTGCGCTGGTCGCTTCGGAACGACACCACGAACACCACCTCGCCGTGGGAAGACATCGTCTTGGGCACCTCCAACGATCGCGTTTGGTGGAGCAGCCTGCTGTTGCCCATCGATGCCGCCGTGTACCCCGTGGGCTGGCTTGACCTTCGTGCCGTCGTCAAGGACGCGAGTGCAGCCACCACGGTCGTCGAAGTGCAGGGTGCCATGGAGGTGCTGAATGCGCCGAGCACCTGGTTTGGACCTCACGTGGCAGGCGTCGACGCAACGCCGTGGTCCGGTATTTCCTTGCCCGCCGGCGTGCCGCTCACGGGCCTACCACGCGATGCGACGTCGGAGGTCACCGCGTGCGTCTCCGACCTGGATCACGACCGCGTGCTCGAGGCCCCTTCGCTGAGCTTGGAACGAAAAGACGGCACAGCGCTGCTCCTCGACGTCGACCTGCTCGGTGAAGTGGCCGTGAATCCGAGCTTGGTTTGCACCGCTTGGAACATGACCTTGCCCAACGGACTGCCCCTTGAGGATCTGGACCTGATCGTGACCGTCGCCGAGGAAGAACGCCTGCGTCGCCGCTTCTCGATTGGAGACGCAGCACCGACCGTCACCCTCGCGTTGCTGGATGAACAAGGGTCGCCCCTTGATCGGGCCATCGGGGACGGCTCGGAACGTTTGCACATCACCTACGACGACGCAGACGACGCCGGCACGGGTGCCGTGGGCGACCTCGTCGTGTCTTGGCCCGGTCAAGCAGCACGTGTCCTTCCTGTGCAGATCGAAGCCGGCGTTCAGCACGCCGTGGTTGCGCTCGAGGTCCCGACCAACCCCCTCGAGGAGGGAACGTTGAGCCTTGACGTGACCCTTACCGGCGCGCATGGCGCCCCAGCGAGCGTCATCCTCGAGCGTGAAGTGGTGCTGACGCCACCCGTCATCGACATGGCCGTGTTGTGCGACGAACGCGGTGAGGCTGAGGAACTTCGGTTTGGGATGGAGGTCTGGTTTGGGGCGCGCGTCATCAGCACCCGTCCTTTGCAGGAGACGGTGGTGACCATCGAACAGGAGGGCTGGCGTTCGATCGCCCCTGCGTGGAACGAGGGCGACACCGAGGCATCTCCCTCGGCAGCTTGTGCCGACCAGGTGCCCGATGACGAGCATGCGCGCTGGTTCCGTCTTCGCCCGGACAGCGCCTTTGTGAACGGTGAAGCAAGTGTGGGCCTGCGCGCCACCGACATCGACGGCGCGAGCAGTCGAGCCTTGCTTGACCTGATCCTCCGCCACGCTCCTCCCGTCATCAGCAACGTCACGGTCAACAGCACCGGTACGGCTGGAGATCCGGTGACCCTGAGCGCAGCCTTGACCGATTTGGACGGCGTGTTGGGCGTCGCGTGCCGCTTGACGGTCCGTGACGGGGCTGGAAACATGGTGCATGACGAACCCGTTCGCGTGGTGGCTTTCACGGAGGAGGAAGCCACCATGAGCGCAACATGGCTCTCCTTGGGTTCAACCAATGGGACCCTGGTGCAAACGCTACGCTGCATTGACGTTGACGACGAGGTGGACGAGGTGAAGATGGCCGTGAACCTGACGGCCGTGAACCGCACACAGGCGGACGACCAGACTGGGGGTCAGAACGAAGCTGAAGCAGACGGCCTTCCAACCTGGACTTTGCTCGTACCGTTGCTTGTGTTGGTGCTGCTCGTCACGGCCTTCGCCCTTCGCAAGGCCGAAACCGAAGATCAACCCGCTGATCTTCGCATGAACCAAGCCGATGAGGAGGCCCTTTGGGATGAAGCGGTCGTCCAGATGCCTCTCGAACTGAAGCGTCCAGACGGCTGGACGGCTGAGCAGTACGCCACGTGGCTCAATGGGCCACGTCCAGAAGGTTGGAGCGATGAGGCTTGGACGGCCTTTGTCAAGGAGCAGTTGCCTCTCAACGTTTGAACGTGTCCGCAGTCCCTCATTGGCCTTCGGAATGGTGTACTGCGTCCACTATGGGCTGCAGTATGCCGTTTGTTTGGAGAAATGGTTATATCCTGTCTGTACAAACGACCAACTGGAGGAATACCTCATGGGAGATAAGAAGTACTTCGTGCTGATGGAAAACGGAAAGGATACGAGCCAAGTGTTCGCGA
>JAYOTG010000003.1:0-75513 GCA_038150305.1 Candidatus Poseidoniales archaeon
GACTGCGGATGTAAGTACGAAGCTTCGGCGACGTATTCAGTCCAGCAGCACTAATCGTTCGAGCATCTTTTTTCGTGCACTTGCATCGCGAGTGCCCTTCATCGACGAGCTCATGCCAATGCTCCCAGCGTGTACACGCTGCGTCCATCCAATTCGAAAGGAGATGGGTGCACGGTCATAGCGTAGGTGTTTACCCGGTCCCATTCCGAACCCGGAAGTCAAGCCCTGCTGCGTCAGTCCTGGTACTGTGGTACGAGAGTCCACGGGAACGGCTGTCACTGTGCCCCTCTCCTTTCCTCCTCATCCCCGAACCAATTCATCCGAGCGAAAGCGAGGTCAAGGTTCAATTGAGACCGACGGGAGGCCGAGACATGACGATCGCCACCACCGATCTGCTTGGTTCGGATCAGGTCGGCGTCTATCTTGCCCGCGTGGGCAACGTGCTGTTTCACCCCCTTGAGCTCGAACCGTCCTCCATCGAACTCCTCGACGCGACCCTCGGGTTGGAGCGGTGCCCGATTTCCATCGGCGGCTCTAACCTCGTAGGCGCGCTCCTCGCCGGCAACAGCCGGGGCATGGCGGTGGCCGACATCGTGTCAGACCGCGACATCGATGCCCTGACCTCGTACGGCGATGTGGTGGTCATGGAAGGTGGTGTCAACACCGCCGGCAACCTGATGATCGCGAACGAACAAGGCGCCGTGGTGTCGCCTTCCATTCCCCGAGATGGCCTTGAGGTCTTGGCCGATGTGCTGAACGTCGACGTTGCGGCCACGACCATCGCCGGCCAAGATGTCGTTGGTTCCCTGGCCGTGTGCAACGCCCATGGCGTGTTGCTGCATCCTGATGTGACCGCAGAGGAAGTTGAAGTCATTCGAAGCGTTCTCGCGGTTGACCCCATGGTGGGCACCGTGGCCTTTGGATCGCCATACGTCGGGGCAGGCTCCTGCGCCTCGGATACAGGCGCCATCGCCGGCCAAGCGACAACTGGACCTGAATTGAACCGGCTCGAAGATGCTCTCGGGCTGCTTTGATCTCGCCCGCGAAGATTGAAGAGCCGCTGTCAACGACAAACTGCACATGGGCGAAATGCTGTATCAGGGGAAGGTCAAGCAAGTCTGGAGCACGGACGACCCTGACCTTCTTGAATTCCGATTTACCAACCAAATCTCTGTGTTCGATCAAATCATTCCATCCCTCATCCCTCGGAAAGGCGAGACCCTCAACCGCACCACCGCGCACTGGTTCAAACTGGTCGAAGAGGCGGGCATTTGCGGCACGCACCTCGTTGAGGTGAACGCGCCTGACCGTTGCCTTGTGCGGAAAGTCGAGGTCATCAAGGAACCCGGCATGGTGCCTCGTGACGCTGAGTGGGTGTTTGTGCCGCTCGAGTTCATCATTCGTCATTACCTCGCCGGCTCAGCATGGCGCAGGTTCCAGCGTGGCGACATCGACCCGACCGTGCTCGGCATCGAAGGTGAGGCCACCTACGGCATGAAACTCCCCAACCCCCTTGTCGAGGTGACCACGAAATTCGAGGCCTACGATCGCTTCGTCGACCGAGAGGAAGCGCTGGCCATTTCGAACATCACCGATGGGGAATTTGATGCCATCATCCGCGCGGCCCTTGCGGTGGATGAAATCATCGAGGCGGAAGCCGCGAAGAATGGCTTGATCCACGTGGACGGGAAGAAGGAATTCGCCCTTGGTCCAGGTCGAAAGGTCGTCCTCGTGGACACCTTTGGTACCCTTGACGAGGACCGCTGGTGGGATGCTGAAGCCTACGAAGAAGGGGAGTGTGTCGAATTGTCCAAGGAATTCGTGCGCCAGCACTACGTGGACACCGGTCACCAGGCCGCCTTGCAGAACGCTCGAGACACGGGCGCGGAAGACCCTCCGATTCCCGCGCTTCCGCAATCGGTCATCGATGAGACGGCTGCGCTCTATGCATCGATGTACGAGCGGCTGACCTCGGGCACCTTTTGAGCCTTAGGCGTGACTGCGGTGCAGGAGCCCGACGCTCCGTCGTTCTGCACCGCGTAGCATGGCTCCGAGGTGCTTCACGGCATCACGCAGGCCCCCGTCGAGGGGTTCGTCTGCAGCCACGGTCCAACTTCGTCCCATCAGGCCCACCCTGAGGTCTTTGATGTCTGCAACGTCGAGCCATCCATGCAAGCGGAGGCCACCGGGTCCTTCCGACGCGCTGGGATGGTCGTGGTCAATGCCCATGGCCAATTTCTCAATGAGGTTGAACAGGTCATCAAATGCGTCTTCATGACCTTTCGTGGGTCGCATCCAAGCCTGCAGGTAGGTCAAGAGTGATCCATCACCGGAAGGAAATCGCCCAAAGCGTTCGGTGTGTCGGTCGTCGGCGACCTCGAGCCGCGTGCCGTCGTGCCGGCGCTCGAGCCCAAGGACGAAGGTCAGCGTTGCATCGTCCATCGGAACGTCCGTTCGGCACGACGCACCTGATGCATCACCAAGTCGATCTATGCGTGATGGGTCCAAGGCGATGACGCCCTGCCATGCTTCGGTTGAATCTGGCGCATCGATAGCCTCGAGCACCGCTTCAATCAGGTCCCCTCGGATTGGGTCCAAGGTGTGGAACGGCGCGGTGCTTGCGGTATCCATGGCGCGCCCACCTGCCTGTGGGTCAAGACCCTTCCTCAGTCGTCGAAGAATCGCGACATGCGCTCTTCCAGCGATGGTCGCGGCGCATGGGCGTCACCGTCCAGTTCACGACGCAGCATGGCCAACCGACCCGATGCACCTTCGTCAGGAATCTCGATGACGTCGTGTTCCTGCTCCGCCTCTTCCTCTGAGATCGGTGGTGTCGACTCGATGTCCTCGAGCATGCTGATGACCGGCTCGGGCGAGGGCTCAGGTGCGTCCTCATCCTTGGGTGTCGACGCGATTGACGTCAACGTCGCCTCCTTCTTGACTTCGGGGCCACGTTGAACGGCCTGTCCAGTACCACTCGGAAGGAAGAATCGACCTCCGACGGCCACAACTAGCAGGGACGCCAAGGCCCACAACCAGTCTCGCGTTCCGAGGTCAAGGGGACTTGGCCCTCGGTAGATGGCCGTCAGGCTGTCGTCTGAGGGCGTGTCGTCCACGTCGAACGGGAGGTCACAACGCACTACGGCCGTGATGAGCGCATCCTCCTCAAAACCAAGATTGGTGAGGTCCACGTTCAAGGTCGGGGCGAACGTGCCTGTCACGTCGATGAGGATGGATTTCGACGTCGAACCGTCGGTGAAGGTCAAGGCGCACGCCGTGTCTTGAATGAGGTCCGTGCCTTGCCTTCGAACGCCGATGGAGGCCATGCCGTCGTCGATGTCGAACCGCTCGATGCCAAGGTTCCAACCCGCTGCCCTTGACGTGCCCGTCCATGCGCTTTGCTCTACCTCTGCACCCCTGGCGTCGTGCACGAACAACGTGACGTGAACGTTACCAGGCCCAGGCGACCAACCCGAGGCGTTGATCGACCACGACACGCTGCCGTTGTCGGTCACGATGAGGGACGTGGACGACAGCGGGACCGAGGCACCGTCTCTTGTTGTGGCAAACCACGTGATACGTTCGACGCTTGTGCTGCTTGCCTCACAGGTCCACATCCGCTCAGATAAGGCCGCTCGCCCGAAGTCGTCTGGAGCATCTTCGCTGTCGCATGCAACCGTTACGGTCGGCGCAGTGCGGCCAATCTGGTGGAGTTTGAGCCCTTCCTCGCCGATGGTCAAACCGTACGCTCCTGCAGTCATCGTGTGGAACACGTGCGTGCCGTCAGTCAGGTCAACCGAGGCGGTGCCGCCTACGGTGCCCACGACCACCGGGCTACTGGCAAAGGCGACGTCGGCTTGCCGTACCTCCAGCGTCATGTCGATTGGGTCAAGGCGAGGGTGATCGATAGACACCGTGATGAGACGTCCCGTGCCGTCCCAGTCGCTTGACGGTTGGATGGAAATCGGGAGGCCTTGGACCTCACCAGGAGCGAGGACCATGCGGGTCTCGCCGCTGGTGGTCCAACCTTGGGGGAGCCCGCTTAGAGCGAGCTCGAGCGTGCTCAGATCGTTTCCGTCGTTGCGCACCCACGCCGTTGGCATGCCTCCGGTGGTGCTGAGCATCCAGGGCCCCTCCACGCCGTGGGTGATGGCGGCCTCGGCTGACATGCGCACGGGGATCTGGTGCTGACTGGATCCTGTTCCGTCTCCGTTTGAGATGCGAAGGTTGAGGGTCCCAACATCACCGGCCTCCGTGCCGTTTGGTGGCGTGACGTTGATTGTGACCGATGTTTGTCCGAAAGGCTCCACATCAGTGCCGTTTGCCGGAAGCGCGACAGGCCAACCCTCTGCGACCTTGGAGAACCATGGGTCTTGGTGGCTGTTCCCCAGGTGTTGGATTGGAACGGTGATGTTGCCACCGCTCGGGGGGACGACAAGGTCCACGCCGGTCAGGTTCACCGCCCATCCTGATGCACGTGCCACCACCATGTGGTGCGTCATGCTCGCAAGGACCTCATCGTTCCAGACCGCCTCGATGTGAAGCGCCAAGGTGGTGCCGTTCCAAGCATCGCTCGGAACGTCGTAGCTCGTTTCAATGGTCGTCGAGGTTCCAATTTGGATGACGCCGCTCTCCGCCGTGGTGGTCGCCCATGTGCTTTGATCGCCATCGATACGCTGAACTTCGGGGCGCAATCGAAGCGTGAAATTGTCCGCCGCGTTCCCCGTGTTTGCCGCGGTGACGTTCAACGCAATCGCGCTTGCCGGGAGCACCGCCATCGGGGGTTCACTCGTGTTCAGCCCCCAAGACCGGTCTGGAGCGGCTGCCACCGGGACGAGCACGCTGTCCGCGACGCTTCCGTTTTGCAAGGAGGTTGCAGTGAGTCGAAGGCCGAAGGCTTCCAACGCCGGCACGTCACCGTCCACCGTCACCGACATCGTCAGGAACGAGGATCCGCCTTGAGCGACGGCCTTGGTCGGCGTGGGGGTCGACCACGACACGTTTCCTGCCGATGGGGCGGGGTCGAGCGAAGCCACAAAGCCATAGGTGTCGGCATCGTTGCCGGGGTTGCTCAACCTGACCGTCATGTCCTCAGATGCACCTACCTCGAGGACGGTGACGCTCGTGGTGCTGCTTGGTTCAACGAGCGTGAGGGACACGTCGTTCCGCTGCAACACGTGCAAGCTGAACGTCAGGTCACCTGATGCAACGTCATCGGTTGGCAGGCTCCAAGCGTGCCGTTGAGGTGGGGCATTGGCAGGCATCGTGACGTTCACCACGAAGTTGGTCACGGTGTTCGGTGTACCGATGACCTCCAGTGTGGTGGAATTGAGGCTGGCTCCCTCGGTTTCGAAGGTCCACGTGCTTGGGAGAGATGCGAAGACCGTGCTGTCCCATTGCACCGTTCCCGTGCTCGGCAGTTCAGCGTCCACCGTGTACGTCACCGTCACGTTGGGGAAGATCCGCTGGTGCGGAGGTTCGACGGTCGTCCGACTGGCGTGGAAAGTCACTTCGAGCACGCGGCATAATTCTCCTTCCCCTTCGCCGATGCACACGGTGAGGTCCACCACGTTGGACGCTCCATATCCCACGTTGGAGGGAACGTCAACGCTCGCTCGGAGCATTTTGAATTCGTCGGGTTGGAGGGTGAGCGTGTACTGTTCCTGCCCTTCGGCGTCCTCAACCCGAGGGCTGCCCCACGTGCTCGTGGACCAATCGATGGAGGTGGTCGTCTCGGCAGCGTTGCCGAGGTTTTCGATGGAAAACCAAGCGGTGGCCACGTCACCGGGACGACCGCCGCCCGTGCTGGTCGCTGTTCCATCCGGTCCTTCCAAGTCCAAGCCGCGTGTTCTGAGGACGTCGACCGGGACGCGTACCGTCGCGTTGGTCCCGAGGTCACCCACACGTTCGACCTTCACGTCGAACCAGCCTTCTTCGTCACCCAACGCCGAATTGGGTACGGTGAGGTCCCACGACATCGTGGTGATTTCACCTGCGGTCAGGGAAAATTGAGTCGGGCTGGCCGCAGCCAGGGACCAACCTTCAGGCAAGTCCTCGTCGGTCCACGTCACTTGCCACGTGGCTTCACGCGTGCCCGTCGACCTGATCTCCACCTCCACGCGCTCGGCGGTTCCCGGTGCAACGGTTGGGGTTTCAACCGGCCCAGCCAGATCGACGGCATAGGGGGGGCGAACGTTGAGCGTGAACGTGGCCACGTTGTTGTCTTCTCGAGCCTCGCTGATGTTGTTGTTCGGGTCCAAGATGAGTTCGAATTCAGAGGTTCCGAGCGAAGCCGTGAGGCCCACGGAAAAAGAGGCCGTGGTGCCTTCACCGCTCGGGTCAATCGGTTCCAAATCGTTCAACCTGTACCTCGAGATGACCGCACCGTCCTTCAGCAGCACCGCATCGACCTCGTCCAGCGCCGCTTCAGTCCCAACGTTTTCGAAACGTGCTGAAACCGTGTACGCCTCTCCAGGGTCTGGGTCTTCAGGCGTGAAAAACAGCGCACGACCGTCCGAAAGGGTCTGCAGGTCGGCTTGCCGCTGAGAGACGAGCATGTCACCAAGCAGGATGTCCAAGTGGCCGTCGCCGTCCATGTCGCCTGCGGCTGGCGCGGCCCACGTGCGGTGGGGGAGGGAGACAGGGTCTTCCCACGGCGTCGAGACGTCCGTTGGGGCTCCAGTTTCGCCGTCAAAGCAATGCAATTTCCGGCCAAAGGCCACCAGGAGTTCTGCGGGGCCGTCGCCGTCCACGTCAATCCACAGCGGTGGCGCGACGGCAATCTCGTCGTTGTCGTTGCCGCTGCCGCGTTCCATGGTTCGACTCCATTCCTTGACCGGAGGATCCGCGGTGATGTCGTGGCAACCCGCCATGCCTTGTCGATTGAAACTCGTTGCCGAGGTCGAGTACCACGTGACCCAACAGAGCCGGTCATGCACGCCGTCTTCATCGGTGTCAATCGGGAGCGGGGCGGCATCAGCATACCCGTTTGGCGCTCGGAAGGAAAACACCTCAGTGGTCGAGGTCAACTCCATCGCCACGAAGCGTGCTCCACTCCCTGAAGTTCGGCCGTTCGCGTCTGTTGGCACGGTGAGGATGACCTCGGGTTCAGCATCCGCGTCAAGCTGTACGATGACAGGTCCCGGTAGCTTGAGTCGGGGCGCATCTTGGTCAGAATCGGTTCCGGGGACAGGAGCCCGTTCCCAATCGAGGGCGCCGTTTCCGCCGTCCACCTTCCAGGCCCACATCGCTCCACTGGAGGCGTCGATGGTGGTCAACACCACGTGAACGTTTGACGCGTCCATGCGGACTGCGGTCGGATCAGAGGGATGCGTGCCGCGGTCAAGCGCCACCTCCCAAAGCAGTGCACCAGGCGTTGCGCCGCTCAGCGGGAGCCCAACGAGGGTGGGGTCATCGGTGGCTTCATCGATCACGGCGAGCACAAGATCAGGAGCACCGTCGAGGTCAACGTCCGTCAACAGCGGTTGCGTGACTGCCCTGTGCCCACTTTGTGAGGAGGGCAAGTGAGGGGACGCTGCACTAAGGCTGTAATCTGAGTCGGACCACGTCCACAGGCGCTCATTGCTGTGCCCGGTCCGCACCCATCCTGACGCATCGCATTCCAATTGCGGTGACCAGGCTTGAACGTCCAATCCACTGCTCGTGTCTTTGCTCACGATGATTTCCACGTCACCGTCGTCGTCGATGTCGGCCACCACCGGCGTGGAGCGAATGGTTTCTGACGTGCCAAGATTGACCTCCCAAGCGACTTTTGCTTCGTCGCCGGTGATCAACCGCATGGTATGGTCCGAGCCATCCGGCGAATCGATGACGAGCGCAAACATGTCACCGGCCGCACAGCGTTCTTGTGCAGCCTCGCTGCGAACCACGTTCGCTGACAAATCCAAGATGAGGCTGCCGTAGGTGGTGACCCCTCCTTCCTCACTGCCGACCCAATTGATGACGGGGTCGTCGATGGTGCCAAGCACGGTCACGTTGCTCGCAGCGCCCATACCCGGTCCGCCCGTGGGGGCGTGGTCGGGCATGGTCCCATTTTTGTTGGCTGAACCCATGTATTGAGACCAGGGTTGTGACGGTGCATCGCCCCCCTCGCCTGCTCCGCTCGCTGCGGAAGGAGGAGGGAGGGCCTGCGGTTGCACGAGGCCCATGCCCAAAGGAAGGAGGAACATCAGGAGCAGGAGCGTAGCCACCCCCTTTGCATCCCACAACGTCCGAGGGGGGGCTTCCATCAGGTGGAGTGGGCCGCGCGAGGTTGTTATGGGTTTGGTGTGATGAGGCCAAAGAACGAGCGCCTGCGCGCCAAATCCTCAGCGCCGTCACCGTGCGCTTCATATACGGGGTGACGGACGGCAGAACGACTTCGGTCGCTCCCTCCAGAGGCATCCGCCTGTGACGGACGGAACCGGTTCCCGGCCCGTGGAGTGACCCGGGGGGGAACTTGCGATGTACAAAATTGTCAGCAAAGAGGACACCATCCGCATTCCTGCGGAGTACATGCGTCGTGGCGCTTCGCTCGACCAACACATCGACCGATTGGCGATGACCGCCTTTGAGGGTCGCTTCGACGAGCAGAACCGTTTCGTCCTCGTCACCTCCAACCACGAAGCCATCGGTCGTGGCCGCATCATTCACGGCGACGGCGCCATCTACCAGAAGGTCAAGTTCGATGCCGTCGTCTTCTGCATGGAAGACTACGAGGTCGTCGAGGGCGCTGTTTCTGAGATCAACGAATTCGGCGCGTTCATCCGCATCGGCCCGATGGAAGCCCTGCTCCACAAATCGCAGATCATGGAAGACATGGTCGATGTCAACGTTGGAGCCGGCATCATCGAAGGCCGCTCGGGCGGCAAGCGCTTGGCCGTTGGTTCACACGTCCGTGCCCGCATCGTGTCCCTCTCCCCAGACACCACCGACCCCCGCCGGTCCAAGATCGGTTTGACCTGCAAGCAGCCCGGCCTTGGTAGCCAGGCATGGGAGAAGGACAACTGAGGTGATATGATGCCAGCACAACCCTTTGCCTGCGGCGAATGTCACATGATTCTGGCCGACAAGGTCGACCAATGCCCTCGCTGCCCAAGCGCTCGCGTCTCCACCGACTGGCAGGGCTTTGTCATCATCATGCAGCCTGAGCGCTCGGAAATCGCCAAGCGTCTCCAGGTCAGTCAACCTGGGCAGTATGCCCTGAAGGTGAACGTCTACTGAGGAGAGATTGTCATGGAAATCGTCAACCGTACTGAAAACAAGCTTCTCAACCGCGTGGAGATTGAATTCCGATGGAAGCACCCGAAGCAATCCACGCCGTCCCGACAGGCGGTCATTGAGATGGTCCGTGGGCTTGAACCCGGAGCCAACCCAGACTTGGTTATCGTCAAGGACTGCAACACGCGCTTTGGCATGGCCATGACCACGGGTCGTGCCTACGTTTACGCCAACGCTGAGGCCATGGCCGTCGAGCCAGCCTACATCCACAAGCGTCACGAGGACCTTCACGCCGGCTCCGCCGATTCCGCTGCAGAAGAGGACGGAGGTGAGGCCTGATGGGCGACAAGTGGCAGAAGGCCAAGGTGTCCAAGTTCGTGGTCGGTGAAAACGGCCTCGAAATCAAGGGCGAGTACTGCCCAGAGCCTCAGTGCGGCCCCGGCATTTTCCTTGCCGTTCACGGCAACCGCAAGTCCTGCGGTCGCTGCGGCTACACCGTGAAGAACGACGAATGATCACGCTTCGAAGGCACTCCACGTGCCGTCGTTGTCGACGATCATCACCTTCGACGCCTTCGAATAGACGGCAACGTCCACGTTGTTTTGCTCCGTCCGTTTGAACCCCGAAGATGAGAGCAGCACCCGCTCCCGCCATCCGGCAATCAGCCAGCCCTCGTGTTCGGACGACCACACCACCTGCCCGGGTGGCCCACTCAATCTGGCCGTCATTCGAACCGCGTCACCATCAAGCCACAATGCATCGTGGCTTTCGGTCAGGAGCAACCTCCCCTGCGGCCCATAGGCCACGTCACGGATGGGTTGGTCGGTTGGCGCTCGTCCGAGCGCTACAGCGGCCGAGCCCTCGAAGCTGACCCTGTGGCTGGAGCCATCACGCAGCGTAACCAGAACCGTATCATGGTCTTCGCTGTGCAGGTGCACGAGCCCAGCACCGAGTGAATCCTGAGGTTCTGGCAGGGTGGTCCGCGCCAGTTCGCGCCCCTCTGGATCGATCAGATACAGCGCATTTGGATGCAAAGCCAAGACGACGTTGCCATGGTGTTCGATGAGCGCCAAGGGTTCAGCGTCGAGTGCGTGCGACCACAGATGGCCTGAGGGATGAACGGCAGTGACTTCGCCACGCCGAACGGAAGCTCTGGACGGGCCAGCGACGAGTTCGTCCATGGACAAGGCGGCAAACCGAGCCATACGCAGCTCGTGATCCATCCAGGTGGCGAGCAAGCGTGAGCCAAGGACCACGCCATGCGTGAGGGCCATGGGAAAGGGACACACGGGTTGGCCGAGGTGCTGGCCTTCACGGTTTGTGTTGAGCACCTCACCGTCCCGCCCCACCAAGAGCAGGCCGTCTTCGTGGGGTCGAATCCACGCGGGTGGAAACGGACAGGTCTGCACGGGCTGTCCTTTGCCTCGTCGCTCATGGACCTTCGCCACAAGGCAGGTCTAGGTGAAGCGCGTGCGGCAACCATGCAGGCGGTGGTGCTGGTCGTGGCTTGCGCTGATGACGAGGCGTCCACCAGCATGCTCAACGCTCTGCTGAAGCGTGAGATGTTCGCCGAAGGTGAGCCTGTTGAATCTTCGCCGAGCTACCTCAAAGGCCGAGTTCGTGTTTGGAGCCGCTCCGGATTTCATCTCGATCAAGATCACCTTGACCGTCGATGGACGGACGCCACGGGGGAGGAGGTCGAAGACGTGCTCTTTCTCTCCAAGCACGCCGCCGCAAGCGGTCGGCCTTGCTTGACCGTTCATCCGATTGGCGTGCCCCACCTTGAACCTGAAGAAACGCCTCCCTACGGAGGTCGAGCCGGCGAAGCACCACCGCCTTCTCCTCGTCTTGCCGCGTTTTGGCGTGCGCTTCAGCGCCATGCCAATGACGACAGGATTCCCGAGTTCGAGGTCAGCCTGGAGGTCACACATCATGGTCCATGGCAACACGGACCCGCCGCTTTCCTTGAGGTCGGTTCAACCTCAGCGACGTGGGCCCACGCAGGTGCGGCGGAGGTGTGGGCGGACGTGCTCCTCGACGTGCTCCGCCCTGAGCTGGAGGGAGAAAGGGCGCCAAGCGAGCCGTCGCACGTGCCTGTGTTGGTCACGCTTGGCGGAGGTCACTATGCGCCACGTGGCAACGCCATGGCGGGTCAAGACGGCGCCCTGCTCGGCCACATGCTCGCCAACCACTCCTTGCCGTTCTCCCGCTTGGAAGACGGAAGGGTGCAAGGTCGCTGGTCCCATGCCGTCGACAGGGCCATCGAGGCCACGCGTGTCGCTCACCCCGGCAGAACGGTCGTCATTAGCTTCGATCGGAAGTCCTTCCGTGGATGGGAGCGGCGTGCACTTTCCGAACATCTCGAGGCCAAGGGCATTGATGTGGTGGACTCCGCGAAGCATGCGAGCATGCTTGAGGACGCCTGATGGCCGAGGAAGCGTCAAGAAGCGCCGACCACAGGACAACGCATGGCGAAAGCGGGCCCCATCTCACGGGCCATCGTGGCCATGACCGGGGTGATGCCCCGATGGTTTGTGCGGCACATCTCGCGCCGCTATGTCGCAGGTTCGACGCTCGATGACGCCGTCCGTGTCATGCATCGGTTGACCGAGCAAGGCGCGTGCTTCACCATCGACGTGCTTGGCGAGGAAATCACCTCGCTTGACGAGGCCACCTACTTTCTCGAAGAATACCGTCGCGTGATGGCCCAAATTTTGGAGCATGGCTTCGACGCCAACTTGTCCATCAAACCCACAGCCTTCGGCCTTTTGATCGATGAGACGGTCGGTTTGGAGAACATCCGAACCTTGGTTCGAGAAGCGGCCGAACACGAGATGTTCGTTCGTCTCGACATGGAAGATCATCGCGTCACGGACGCCACCATTGACGTGGTGTTGACCCTTCATGCAGAGGGCCTGGTGAACGTTGGCACGGTGCTTCAAGGACGCTTGCACCGCACCCTCGACGACATCGACCGTATGGCCAACGCCATCGGTGTGGCCGCAGATCACCGCATCTGCAAAGGCATCTACCTTGAGCCCGAATCGATCGCTCATACGTCGCGCCAGGCCATCACAGACGCCACCGTAGCGAGCGTGGTCCGTGGGCTCGAACGGGGCGCATATATTGGCATCGCATCGCACGACGACGCGGTGATCGATGCATCGCTTGCGGCGTTGAAGCAAGGCGGATGGACGCCCGGTGAGAACGCAGATCCTCGGCAGCCCGCACCGCCTGAACGCCTTGGAAAAGGGCCGGGGTACGAATTCCAGATGCTGCTCGGTGTTCGTGGTCCCTTGCGCCGGGGCTTGCGCGCACAAGGTCACAGGACCCGGGTCTACATCCCCTACGGCGAGAAGTGGTACGAATACAGCATTCGTCGTCTGAAGGAGAACCCAACTGTGGCCACACAGGTCGCCAAGGCTTTCCTGATGCCGTGGACCAACCGGCCGTGATCAACGTCGTCCACGTTTCCGGCCTCGGTCCTCGGTTTGTCGAGGAACCACTGGATTTGGGTTGAACCCGAGACGGCCTTCCTTCCAAGCCTGCCTGCGCTCCCGTCCGCTCATGGGCTTCGTGGGTTCCGGTGCCGGCGGCTGGTGGAGGTACATGCGAACGATGCGGTTTGCGGGGACCGTTCCCTTGAGTGTCCTTCCACGGCCGGTGTGGATGGCCCGCAGGATCCACGTTCGGCCGCCATGATCGATCATGGTGCCGGCGGTGAAGGTCGTGTCCGGCTGACACACCATGTGGTCCGGCCGAGAGCGGTCTCCGACGGTCAGCGTGATGCGAACCCGGATGAGGTCTTCACGCAGAGCGACGACGCGCCGAACGTTCTCGGCCACACCGGTCGTGATGCTTTGCCCATCCGAATCTTCGAGGTGCGTGACGCGCCACAGCATGCCGCCGTCTTCGAACACGTCGTCGAGGTCCAGCACCTCATCGGCGTCCAATTCCAAGGACACCATCTGGCTTTCTGGACCGTCCGTCAGCATGAACGGGACGACCACCGCCTTGGGTGGGCGCAGATGGACGGTGTAGACGTGGCCGCATCCTTGGCAACGCACGCGGTGGTCGTGGCCGCTTCCTTTTGGTTTGGAGGCAAGGATGTCGTGTCCTTCAAACTCGGCACACGAAGGGCAAATCATCGCGTTGTGGAGGACCTCTTCCTCCACATCGAGGCCATCGTCCTCCTCGTCCATGACCCGGCCTCAAACCACGTGGTTTGAACCCATCGGATGGAGGCTTAGGTTCAAACCGTGCTGCATGGACCCGCCGACATGGCGAACGGGGAGGCATCACCTTCGCCAGAAGATGCCTTTCGTGCCGCCTTGGGTGCTCGGCAAGACCTCGGTCGAGACGCCCCCGAAATCGCCGCGAACATTGGAGTGCAAATGGGCCACATGGGCCTTGACGTGCCGACGGTTTCCGTGGTCCGCCGGCTCAGGGACATCGTGGTGACCCTCCAGCCGCGCAGGGTGGCTGAGGTTGGAGCGGCCATCGGACACACCACGGCCTGGTTGCTCGATGCCTGGAGCAGGGACAACGTGGTGGCTCCGGATCTGTTCGACGTCATGGAGGAAGGAAACAGGTTCGCTGTCATCCTCGACCGCGTGCTCAAACGCTACGGGATGGAGGATGCCGGACGCGTGGTCGTGGGGACGGTCGACGAACATGCGCCGCAAACCCGCGCATGGCGGCTGGCTCATTTGGCCAGCAAAGAGCGCCCACCGACCCTGATGGATGCCCTTGACGTGCTCGTCCTCCGTGGTGGCATCGATTCCCTCGGTGAGCGTGCATCGGCGGCGATGGACCTGCTTCGAAAAGGAGGCGTGCTGTTGCTGATCGAACCACCCGTTCCTGGAGAGGACATCAGCGACAGCACCGAGGAAGGGGCCGCCGTCATTGCAGGATTCAACGCCTGGATTTCCTTCGTGCACCGCTGCTCAGAGGAACATGATCTGGCCTTTGTTCCGGTCCATGGGGGGACCATTGTGGCGGTCCGCAAACTGAGTTGATCACGCGTAGGCTTCCAGCAAGCGGTCGATTTGGACGATGCCGTAACCGTATGCGTTGTCGTGTCCGTCTTGCCCGGGCAAGGGCCGCGCGGTTTCCATCAGCGTTGTCTTCACGTCTTCGATGGTTTGCTCTGCACTGTTGTTCACGTCACCGCTTCTCAGGTCGGGTCGTGCTTCGAGCAGGTGAGCGAGGGCCGCCGTGACGAAGACCGTCGCGGCACTCGTGCCGTTGACGAGGCTCCACGTGTTGCTGTCCGCGTTGACCACGGCCACACCGGCTCCGGGCGCCATGAGTTCCGGCTTCTTGTCAGGGTCTTGTCGAGGGAACAGGATTGGAAGCGGGAGCAGCCGTCCGTCGTTGTCACCGATGGATGAGCCGCTCCAATGTGCGCCGTCCATGTGCACGCCTCCGACCGAAATGGCGAGGTCGACGGACCCTGGGCTGGCCACATCTCCGTCGTCACCGCTCCCCCCGTCGTTGCCTGCTGCTGCCACGACGAAGATGCCCTGCGCCAGTGCTCGTTCGACGGCGGCTTCGCTGGCTCGACCGCCGCCAGGCAGGAAGGACAGCGCACCGGGCGCGCCGCCCAACGACAGCGAAATGATGTGTGCGCCCTGGTCGACGCACCAATCGATCGCATCCGAGAGATCTTGGTCGTCGCCTTCGCCGGTCGAGCTCAAACCTTTCACCACGTGGAGGTTCACGTCCGGCGCCAATCCGGTCAAACCGCCTTGCGCGACGAGAAGACCTGCCATCGATGTGCCGTGCCCGTGATCGTCGTATGCGGCGGTGCCGTTGTCCACGACGTCAAGCCAGCCTGCCAACGTCACGTGATCCATGTCACGGTGTTGAAGATCGATCCCCGAATCCACCATGCACACCTCGACACCAGCGCCCGTGTAGCCTTCTGTGGCCGCAACGAGTTGAGCTGCCTCTTCTTCAGCGTCAAGGGCAAGACGGGAGGGCTGAATCAACAGGTTGTTTTCAGGCAACAGGAGCACAACGGCGAGCACACCTGCGGAAAGGACGGCGAGGGCCACAAAGGCCGCCGTCATTCCGGTGCCGGGCAGCGTGGCCTCCTCCGGTAGGAGAGGGGCCGGTGGGATATCTGAGGGCGGCTCCATGGTGCATCCTCAGGCTGCGTTGAAGGCGTTGACGGCCTCTGAAAAGACGTCAACAAAGCGTCGCGCATCCTCTTCCGAGGTGTAGAAGTACGCACTGGCCCGTAGCGAGTCCCCGCTGACGTCCCTGTGCTCAAACCATGAATGCACGCAGTGCCGTCCAGATCGAACCATGACGCCCGCGGCCTCATCAAGCAGGATGGCCAAGTCATGCGATGGAAGATGTTCGTCAAGCAGGATGGAGCAGATGCCGCCTCGGCGGCTTGCGTCCTCCGGTCCAATGATGGTCACGCCTTCCAAATCCCGAATGCCGTCGCTCATGATGCGGTTGATCTTGGTCTCGTGCTCGTGCACGTCGTCGAGGTTGAGGTCCGAAAGGTAGGTCAACGCAGCTTCGGTTCCTGCGATGCCGGCATAGTGCCCGAGTCCGGCCTCAAAGCGTGCCGGCGGAGCCGCCCACTGCACGCCGTCGTAGGTGGAGGTGGCCACCGTGTGACCGCCGGTCAGGACCGGATGCATGGTCTCAAGCAGCTCCATGCGGCCCCACAGCGCCCCCATGCCAGAGGGGCCCATCATCTTGTGAATGGAGCATGCGAAGAAGTCGGCACCAAGGTCCTCGACGTCAATGGGCATGTGTGGGGCCGATTGGGCCCCGTCCACGCAGACAAGGGCGCCGTGTTCATGGGCGATGCGTGCGATGTCCTTGACGGGTGCTGTGACGCCATCGAGGTTGCTCACGTGACCGACGGCGACCATCTTCAGCCGTTCGCCAACCTCGGCGCAGGTGGCCTCAAACGCTTCCAGATCGAAGGCGTTCTCTTCGGTCGACGGCAAGACTCTGTGGTCCACGCCGTGCGAGCGCTCAAGGTCAAGCCACGGCACGAGGTTGGAGTTGTGTTCCTTGTCTGTGGTGAGGATGACGTCGCCCTTGTTCCACGACAGGCCTTGTGCAACCTGATTGAGGGCGTGTGTGGCGTTTTTCATGAAGGCCACTTCGTTGACGTTGTGCGCTCCGATGTGCTGAGCGAGCAGGCGTCGTGACGACGCCATGGTTTGGGACACTGAGGTGCCCAATCGATGGACAGATCGACCACCGCAGGCCGGGCGCATGGTGTAATACTCGTTCACGGCTTGGATGACGACATCTGGCTTGAGCGTCACACAGGCGTTGTCAAGGTAGGCCGGGGCGCCGTCGTCCCTCAGCAGGGGGAAGTCTTCGCGTCGATGCAACATCCTTACCATGCCTCTTTGCCGACCAGATAATCGTTCACGGTGGTGTTCAACCCGCACGACACACACGTCAACCGGCTTGCGGTTGGCGTTGAACATGCGTCACAGGTCCCGTCCAACTTGCCCCAGCCGTCACAGTCGCTGTTCATGCAACGCACGAAGACGTTGCCATCACGTCGCTCGAGGTCCTCGCTTTTGGCACCACACGATGGGCACGACAAATCGCCTTCGAGCAGGTCCGCGTCCGGCGCTGAGCTTTGTTCCGCCAGGTGAGCGGCACGTGTCCTCACTTTGGCGTGCTGTCCAAGCATGCGTTGCGGGAACCACGCCACGATGAGCAGCCCGCCAAGCACCAGCGGTGCGGTCAGAACGTGCAGGGTCAGCACACCCCACCGGTCGGCAAAGCGATCCGAGACGAAATGGGCACCACTCCACGCGTTGATGACGACCACGATGCCCCAAACGACGAACAGGGCAGCCCAACCAAACAGCGAATGCTCCTCCATTTCTTCCGTCATCTTTCGAACGTCCTCGTGGAGGTGATTTTCTTCGACGTGAAGGTCGCGAGTTTCCCGAACGGCGGTGCTCAGCATGTAGAGCATGAACACGGCAACCACCGAAAGGAGGCCTCCAAAGGACAGTTGAGAGACGGTGGCCTCAAGGGGGAAATTTGGGTTCTCCACATGAAAGAGGAGTTGCGCGAAGAACAGCATGCCCCAGCTGACGAACATGGTGAGGGCGTGAACGCGCATCACGGGGTACGTCGTCCAGAGTCGAACGGCGAACCAAATCCACCCCGCCAAGGAAGCCAAGGTTTGCACGTATGCCGCCCCTGAAACGGTCGTCAGGCCCGTAATGGTGGGATCACCCCCACTGAACACCTCTCCACTCATGCTTCCTAACAGGAAAGCAGCCATGCCAATCCCAAGGGTGATCGCGCCTTGCTTCCTGTCCTCGGCCTGGGTCAGCGCCGCGATAAAGGTCCATTCTCGACGGATGCGATCGGTGGGCTCAGTGAGCGGACCCATGGACGGTGTGGCGCGCTTGAGTTTGACCTCGGAGAGGCGCAACCGATGGTCAGCAGGCGCGTCTTCTTCGCGCGCCGTGGCCTCGGCCATGGTGGGTGGTCGAGCGAGGCCATTTGAGGCCTTTCCCCTGCTGCCTGCGCCGAAGAGTGAGCGTTAAACGTGGGTGGCCGCTAGGCGGGCTAAGCCGAGATCGCATAGCCTGGTAGTGCGCGCGACTGGAAATCGCGTGGGTCCGTCCCTCGGGAGTTCAAATCTCTCTCTCGGCGCCAAAAAGCGGTACATGTCCAGTCGAGAAGAGTTTGAACGAAGAACAGGTCCACTGTTCGAAGGTTCAAATCTCTCTCGGCGCCTTTCACGACCACACGTCGACCTGCACTTGGCATCCTTCCACCCAGGTCGCGCCGTCCACGAAAGGCGCTTCAACCGCTTCAAGCGGATTGGCTGCCGTGCCATCGGACCACGTTCCCATGGGGAGGAGGAGCTCATGATCGAGCAAGTGGGCTTCAGCAAACGATGCCGTGAACGTGTCGTTTCGCTGCATGGCGACCAGCCACTCTGCCTGTGCGTCGACGCGACGGTAGAAGGCGTGGTCGGCCAAGGTGTCATGAACGGGCGTTGAAGCAAGATAGTGCGAGGCAATCAGCGGTGGAAACCCGTGTCGGTCACTCGGAATCTGCATGAGCACCACGTCGGTGATTTTGGCCTCGTGGTGCCACCGCATGGCGTGACCCACGCCATGGCACGCGTCCACGCTGGTGTCGTCTTCTGCAATGGCCACATGCACCAAGGTCGCGTTCGGACGAGCCGTAAGGGAGCCGTGGATGTTCTCGTCGCTGGCGTGTGTGTAGGACTGCTCAAGGTCGACAGCAAGGGCTTCAGTGGCCCATCCGCGGTCAAGGGCCGCGGCGGTGACCATCATGGCCATGCCAGCACCCAGACTGTGTCCGCCCACATAGAGGGCAGATGGGTCGACCACGGCTCCCATCAGCCAACCTTTCGCATCAGCGTCTTGATTGAGCAGGAGTTCACCCTCGAGGACATCCATGGCCGCGACCATGGCGTCCATCCTGAGGGCATGTTGGGGGTGATTCGAGCGTCCGCCCGACACGATGGGCTCCTCCTGCCCTTCGATGATCAGATGTGACGGATACGCGACGTGCACCACCACCATGCCCTTGGCCGCAAGGTGCTCGGTCCAGTCCGTGTAGTCCGAGGCAAGCGGGGCTCCAAATCCATGGAACACGAGTCCGAGGGGCACGCGCAGGCCGGGCGGTTCGACCGTGTAAACGGGCCATGTGACGGTCATGCGGGACACCACCGTTGGGTCCTCGTCGACAAGCACATCCACAACGTGCTGGGGCAGGTCATAGGACAGGGTCGTGGTTTCCGTGAGGAAGGGTCCTGGGACGGCGCCGTACCCTTGTGCGGGCGTCGGTGGGGGTGTCGGCATCAGGTTCATCGCAGCAGGGAGCGCGGGGGTGATGACCAGCAATACGACGACGCCCAGGACCACCGATCCTTGCTTCAGCGCACGTTTTCCTCCTGCGTCGAGGCCCCACATGAGCGCGATGGGCAACAAGCCGAGCGCCATCGCTGCGGGCGCGAGGATGAAGGCGCCCCGGTAGAAACCCCAATCCAGGAGGATATGGGTGCCCAGCATGGCCAAGCACCACCCCATTAGGGCGACGCCGAACAAGCGGGTGAGGTCCTTCGTACGCCCCGACATCCGGCGCTCAACAAAGGCGAGCACGCCAACAAGACCGAGTCCGGCGAAGAGCAACAGCCCCTGTTCACGAAGGAGGAAATCCAGCCAAAGCGCACGGAGAGCGGAGGGCCAGAAGGCGTCAGCGGGCGGTTCCCCGTCGAGGAGCCTCAACCCAATCGGAATCAATTCAACGCTCATGCCAACGAGCGCCGTCACCCACCACGCCCAGAAGGGCACGGGCGCATCAACCGGTTTGGGCGACGCTGGTTCCATGGACAAAACCGAATGCTTGTTGATTTGAACCCATGTTTCGCGGGTTTGGCCATCACGAAGCGGTTATATCCACCCTTCAGGTGGGCCGAATCACGCCACCGTGGCTTAGCGGTATAGCACCTCATTGGTAATGAGGAGGTCGCGAGTTCGATTCTCGCCGGTGGCTCCTTCTCCCTGAATCGGCTTCCTTCGAAGATTCCATCATCAAGCATTAAGGTGCGATTTTTGGAAATGGCGTTCCGGAGGGGTCACCTCCTCCAGATGGGATGCACGATGAACGAGCGCCAGCAAGGCATTGAGATGAAAAAACGAGTGAACGAACTGCAGACGCAGGTGGAGGACCTCAAGGCCCTCGTCAACACCTTGCTCAGCGTGATCTGCGAGGAACCGGATGGGGAGCACTCGGGTGCCGCCCCAAACCTCGCGGGCGGGCCGAGCACGGCGTACTGCATGTGAGGGTCAGCCCTTCACCACGACGCGCGGCGAAAGCCTCGCCACGCGCCGCGCAAGTTCCGCACGCTCGGTGGCATCAACGACATCATCAACCGGTTTGTAGGCCTCAGGGGCTTCTTCGGCCAACCCGCGCTCGGTCCCGTGCTTGAGGTGTACTCCAGAGGCCTGCAAGCGCTCCATCACATCCTTCACGTCAACTTGCGCACGTGCTGCGGCCCGTGACAATCGCCGCCCTGCACCATGGCAGGACGAGCCAAAGGCCGGGTTCATGTCCTGCTTCGGGCCGGCCAGCAGCCATGATCCTGTGCCCATGTCGCCAGGGACGAGGACAGGTTGGCCCGTCGATGTGTGCTCAGGGCAGAGTTCCTCATGCTGACCAGGGAAGGCTCGAGTCGCACCTTTTCGATGCACGCTGCACATGCACCGCTTCCCGTCAATGACGTGTTCCTCGTCCTTCGCGATGTTGTGCGCAACGTCGTAGACGGTGGTCCATTCGACGGCGGTTCGCGTATGAGCTTCCAACGCGGTGATGAGGCGCTGCGCCAAAACCGCCCTGTTTGCGAAGGCGTAGTTGGCCGCAGCACCCATCGCGCCAAGGTATGCCTCAGCCTCAGGGGAGTGCCGAGGTGCAGCGGCCAACTGACGGTCTGGAATCCACCAGTCGTATCCTTCATGGCGCCACCCACCGTCTTCGGAGACGAATTGACGTTCGAGGTGCCTGACGTGGTCCGTGCACACCTGATGGCCAAGCCCTCGGCTCCCTGAGTGAATCATCGCGACGAGCTGGCCCTCGTAGAGCCCCCATGCCTCTGCCGTTTCACCGTCGACGACCTCTTCGACGGCTTGCAGTTCGGCGAAATGGTTGCCGCTGCCCAAGGTGCCCATGCTGGACATGCCGCGCTCTCGGGCCCGTGAAGACACAGCGTCAACGTCAGCGTCCAGGCGACCGTTGGACTCCAAACGCCGTAGATCGTCAACGGCGCCGAGCCCAAGGTCAGCCGCTGCGGCCGCACCTTCCTCGAGGACGTTCGTCAAATCCTGTGCGGAGAGGTCCACGCCGCCACGTCCTGACGTGCCTGAAGGGACACGGCCGCCGAGGCGTCGGGCGAATTTCGCAGGGTCGGGAAGGTCATCGGCCATCATGTCGAAGGACAGCATTCGAACGCCACAGTTGATGTCAAAACCGACCGCGCCAGGGCTGACCGCGCCGCCTTGCTCACCCGCGTCATGATCGGTGGCAAGGACGCCACCGATGGGCAAGCCGTACCCGAAGTGGTGGTCGGCCATGGCCCACACACGACCCACTGCCCCCGGTAGGGATGCAGCGTTCACCAGTTGTTCTGGAGCCCGCTCATCACCGTCGAGCAGGGCTTGAAGATCCGAAGCGACGATGGCTGCATCGGTCACCATGCGTCCGTGCTTGGCGATGCCGATCACGCCGGGGCCCAAGGGCTCCACGTGATTCCGCCACTCCGCCATGGTCGGTGCTGTTCTCCCGCTGCCTTCACGCTTTGGACGGGCGAGGCTTCAAGGAGCGGTGGTGTGACCAAGCGTCGGGGAGCGACGATGGACGGCCTCAAGTTCCAGACCCTCATCGACCGCGGCTACGACCGTCGGACCTGCGAGGTCAGCGGCTTGCCGTACTGGTCAGTCGATCCGAACCGGACTACGAGCGGTGACACCGACCAGGACCCGTACACCTTCATCGGCCATCCGATCCTTCCCGGTTTCGATGAGCGTGGGCATGCGCTCAAAGAGCGGATGCGTGAGGCCTTCCTCTCGGCCTTTGAAGCCACGGAACACACGCGTGTTGAACCCTATCCTGTCCTGGCACGGTGGCGCGACGACATCCACCTGACGATCGCGTCCATCGCGGACTTCCAGCCTCACGTGACCAGCGGTCTCGCGGAACCGCCTGCCAATCCACTGACCATTTCCCAGCCGTGCATCCGCTTGACGGACGTCGACGCCGTCGGACGTTCTGGACGGCACCTGACCACCTTCGAAATGATGGCGCACCACGTCTTCAACCGGCCAGACGACGGCGTCGAGCATTACTGGATCGAGACGTGCGTTGACCTGTGCCACCGCCTGTTGACTGACACCTTTGGCATCGACCCAAACGAGGTCACCTACGTCGAGAACCCTTGGAGCGGAGGCGGAAACGCAGGCGCTGCCGTTGAGGTGATTGTGGGAGGATTGGAGCTCGCAACGCTCGTGTTCATGGACCTCGAAGAGCATCCTGAGGGCGACGTCGAAATCAAGGGACTTCGCTACCGGACGATGCCACTGCAAATCATCGACACAGGGTATGGACTGGAACGCTTCTGCTGGGCGGCGGCAGGAACGCCAACCATCTACGAAGCCATCTATCCTGAATCCGTGACGTGGCTCAAGTCCTTGGCCCGCTTTGACGACGTTCTGGCTCAGCACCAAGGCATCGATGTCGCTCGCCTGCTCGGAGAATTGAGCCGGTTGAACGGCATCATGAACATCGAAGCAGGTGTTGACGCTGATGCGCTACAAGCAACGCTGATCGAACGCTTGGCTGAATCCGGTGTTGACGTGGATCCAGAGGTCCTCTCCGCAGTGACCGAGCCCTTGGCCCGCATCTACGCGATCCCCGACCACCTCCATGCCTTGGCGCACATGCTCGGTGACGGTCTCGTGCCTTCAAACGCCAAGGACGGCTACCTTGCGCGCATGCTCGCTCGGCGGGTCCTGCGCATGGCGAACGAACTCGAACTTGGCGTCACACTCGCGGATTTGATGGGCCACCACCTCGATCACCACCTCCCCAACCGGGAGATGAAGCAAACCCGCGAAGGCATGCTGCACATTCTGGACTTGGAGGAAGCCAGGTACAACGAAATGATGCGAAAGTCAGACCGTCTCGTCCGTAAGGCGTTGGAGTCCACCCCGCTGGACGCAACCGCGGTGCACGATGACCTTCTGTTCGAACTCGCTGACGTGCACGGCTTGCAGCCGGAAATCGTGGTTGGTGTCGGTCGCAAGGCCGGTTGGGAACATCTTGTGCTTCGAGCAGGATTCGCAGCGGAAATGGCGGAGCGTCACGCCCGCTTGGCCAAGGAAGCGGCCTCTTCCACCAAGGACGCAGCTCTGGTCGAGGACCTGCCCGACCTCCCTGAGACCACGCTGCTCTTCTACGACGATGTGCACCTCACCGAAATGGAGGCCAGCGTCCTTGCCTGCAAACCACTTCCTCACAAGGCCGTCGAAGGCGCCACGCATGCGGTCATCTTGGACAAGACCTGCTTCTACCCTGAAGGCGGTGGCCAAGAGGGCGACCACGGTCGCCTGTCCACCGAAGCCACGGACCGACGCGTGGTGGACACCCGGAAGCAGGGTGAGCACGTGCTCCATCTTGTCGATGGGCCGATGGAGGTCGGCGACTTGGTGCAGGGCTCCCTCGATGCCGCGCGGCGCCAGCAATTGATGGATCACCACACCGCTGTTCACATCGTGGGCGGCGCTGCGCGCCGCATCCTAGGTCCCCACATTTTCCAGGCCGGAGCCAACAAATCCGTCGACAGCGCACGTCTCGACATCACGCACCACACCCGTTTGCAGCGTGAGGACCTCGATGCGATTGAGCGCCTTGCCAACGACGTGCTGGCTCAGGTGCAGCGCACGGAGAAGACCGAACTTGACCGCCGTGACGCAGACCGGAAGCACGGGTTCGACCTCTATCAGGGCGGGGCACCGAAGGGCGCCTCGGTTCGAATCCTGCGCATCGCCGACCACGACATTCAGGCGTGCGGTGGGACACACCACGACGAGCCCGGTCGCATTGGCTCGATTCGCATCGTGCGTTCCTCGGCCGTTCAGGACGGTGTGGAACGACTGACCATCGTTGCAGGCCAGGCCGCTTTGCGTTACGCGCGCCAACAAGATGCCCTGCTTCGGGCGGCATCGGAAGCCCTCAGCGTCACGCCCGAAGATTTGCCTCGAGCCGCTGAGCGGTTTTTCTCGGAGTGGAAGGACCAGCAAAAGCGCATCAAGCGGATGGAACAGGAAATTGCCAAGTTGCGGACCAGCGGCGGCGACGGCGGTTCCACGATGGTGGATGGCGTCCGCGTCATTGTCCAAGAGGTGGACGCCGACCTGAAACAGCTGACCAACATGCTCGGTGCGATGACCCGTGATCCTGAACAACCGACGGTGGCGGTCTTGGGCTCCCGTGAAGGTGGCGGGAAACTCCTCGTCGCCGTGACGGAAGGGACGATTGCAGCAGAACGTTACGATGCGGTGACGCTTCTTCGGGCCATTTCACCCCACATTCGTGGCGGTGGCGGCGGTCGTCCGACCTTTGCGCAAGGTGGCGGATCTCACCCTGACGGGCTTCCGGATGCGCTGGCGGAAGCCAAATCCATGCTCGATGCCTAATCAGCGCTCGACGTACGCTTTCAGCGCGGCCTTGTCGAAGTAGGAGACGGCTTGAGCATGGGCTTCCTCGGGTGTGAACCACGCGCCTTCCGCAATTTCCGAGGGTTCGACCTTGATGTCCTGACCTTCGGTTTCGGTGGACGTGTAGGTGAAGGACAGGAAGGAGAGGCCTCGCCCGTCGAACACGCGTTGGGTCACCACCGGCGCGTACGTGTCAAGGTCGATGTTCAGCCCGAATTCCTCGAAGGCTTCGCGAATGCAACCTGCACGCGGGTGTTCATCGTGATCGAGGTATCCTCCAGGGAGCGTCCAGTGGCCCACAAAGTGGCCACGGGCGACTCGGCCCATCAGCACTTTTCCATCCCCGTTGATCACAATGGCTTTGCTCACCACACGGTGCAGGCTTCGGTAGACGCTCTCACGGGCCACGGGATGAACCGCATTGTCGCTGATGAGGTCGTCTTTCCACGGCCATGATTCGGGCCAGGCGATGTGTGGGTAGGCCTTGAGGACAGTGACGCCGTTCGTCACGTCGTCGAGGTTGATGCGCCGTGGAGATCCGTGCTCGATGCCCAACGCCTCGACTTCCGCGGGTGTTGGGAAACGAAGCGAAGGGGCATCCGCCAATCGTCCTCGATGAGCCGCTTGCGGCCCACGGCCTTGGTCGTCCACCAACAGCACCTTGCCGTCGTGCTCAAGATGAACCACGACGGATGGATGGTCCATGAGGTGCTGTTGACCCCCACCGGCATGAACGATGCGGTCTGACCAGCGCCACCTTCTTGGACGGGACGGGGTATTGCACCGCATGGGCGTCGAACAACTTCACGCGGACCGATGGGCGAAGACCTACCTCATCGTTGACGAGGAGGCTGGGGTCGCGTCCTACGTCGACCCGGTGTGGGACACCATCGATGCCGACCTTGCGCTGATTGAATCACGTGGGCTCAAGCTGTTGCACGCCATCGCCACGCACACGCATGCGGACCACATCACGGCTTGCTTCGCGATGCGAGAGCGCACGGGGTGCGACTACGTGATGTGGCATTCGACCGCCTCCCTTGGCGTGAACCGCTTGGTGGGCGAAGAGGATTCCCTGGCGGTTGGCGCGCATACAGTGCGTTTCCACCATGCGCCGGGTCACACCAACGATTCGATGATCGTCGACGTTGCAGGGCACATCATGACCGGTGACTTCCTGTTCACGGGCGATGGCGGCGTCGGTCGTGATGACCTTCCGAGCGGTCGTGTTGACGAGCACTGGGAGGCTTTGGCTGTCTTGTCCCGCTTCCCCGGCGAGGCCATCGTCTGCACCGGTCACGACCCACCGGGAACCACCATGCAGAGTTTGGCTTGGAATCAAGCGAACAATCCCGTGTTGAACATGTCCTCGCTCGATGAATTTGCGGCGTGGCAATCGGAAACCAGCGCTCGTTTGGGCGGCGTTTCGAAAATCAAGACAGCGCTTCCTGCGAACATTTTCGCAGAGGTTCCTGAACATGTTCCTTGGCTGGAATGAGCGCCGATGGCGAAGGGCTTTCAATCAGCGCACAGGCCCATTCACATGGCCGTTGACCTTCAACGAACCACAGCCGTGATGCTGTTGGCTCTGTTTGTGCTGATGACACTGAGTCCGTTGGCTGCTGGAAGCCAGACCATGGGTGACCATGAACGGATGGATGCCGCGCTCGAGGAAGCCCTTTGGTCCGCTGAACTCGATGAACGCCTTCCGGTCATCGTCCAATTCGAATCCCCGGTCACCGCCAGTGACCGAGCCATGCTGGCACGCCTCGGTGCCACGGTGGAAGGCGAGGCTCCTCTCCTCCATGCCTTGCTCGTGGAGGCGAATCCTCACGCCACCCGCCAACTCAGCGGGTTCGATCGTGTGCATTACATGGAACTCGATCGTCTCTTGGAATACTTCTACCTCCCAACCGCGCCCGGAGGAGCACCAACTGGAGACGTTGGTGCTTTGATGCACGAAACCGTCCACGTGGTTGACGCCACCGACGCGTGGCACCGCGTCATTGTGCAACCTGATGGGTCCATCGCCTACGACCTTGACCTCGGATTCACAGAATGGGACGGAGACGGCACGGCCATTGTCGATCTTGACACCGGCGTGGATGCCGGGCACCCTGACTACGACTACCTGGAACCGTGGACCGGTGAGAAGACGCTCTATTCCGCCAAGTGGACGCCGGGTGATGGGTGGGTCGAGACCAGAAATTCGGACACCTCCTCCGGTCACGGCACCCACGTCGGTGGAACGATTGCAGGCAACGGTGACGCTTCTGCAGGTCGCCGCGCCGGCGTTGCAAAAGGCGGCCAACTCATCGCTCTCGGTGCTGGAGATGGCGCGTCGATTTTCGCCGGTGTGCAGGGACTCGAGTGGACGTACGAGCATTCCCGCCCCGGGGCCAACGAATACCACATCCGCGTCGTTTCGAACTCATGGGGTTCTGACGGTGACTACGACCCAAACGGAGCGATTGCAACCCTGACGGACAAACTCACCTTCGAGCACAGCGTCGCCGTCATCTTTGCCGCCTCAAACTCTGGAGGTTCAGGTGCGGAATGCTCTGGAGACCTCCGCACGAACGTCTACGCCAACACGCCCTCTGCCATTTCAGTCGCGGCCCTCACCCACGACGGCTCCGCCGTGACGTCATTTTCCTCACGTGGCTGCATGGATCAGCAACACACCTGGCCCGATGTGGGCGCACCAGGCCGGGACATTTGGGCCACAGCCCCACGAGGCACGGCCATCGATGCCTCAACCCGAACACAGGGTGACTTGTACTACATGGCCATCTCTGGCACCTCCATGGCCACACCGCACGTGGGTGGCATCGCAGGATTGCTCATCGACGTGGCTCCGTCCCTCGGTGTTGCGGACTACCACAGGGACGATCACGACGAAGGCTCAAGCCTGGTGAACGGTGAGAACGCAGCAGCTTACGGGCAATTCGAAGATTGGGACACCGCCAACTACTCTCGCGTGCACGAAGTGGAACTCATCCTCGAATTGACCTCGCGATACCAAGGCATGGCCAACAGTTGCGAAGACGGCAACGATGAGGACAGCTGCAACGACATCCCTGAAGCGTGCTACCTCTCAGCGACCGGGCAATGCCACGATTGGCGTTTGGGTCACGGTTTAGTGGACGTCGACGCTGCCATGGGCTTGGCACGCACGCTGCAGCAATTGCGCGACCCCAACCTCGACGGCTTCGTTGACTTCCCTGAGTTCACGGTCTGGGACGCGGCAGAAATCAGCGACGTGATGCTGGGCGAGCGGACCATTCCGGTCAACACGGACCGCGTCAGGCACCAATGGAAGGGCGATTGGAACCACTTCAACAACGGTCCCGGAGGGCTGCTTGGTGTGTACACCACCAACGATGCACACCACATGTTCATTCCCAACGGAACGACCACCCTCGAGGCGTACTTCACACCGACCGAATACGAACTTGATACCGGTCAGGTCGGAGCCCTGCAACTTCGCATCGACATGGGCGAGGACGGGACCAACGACGAGGGCGTAGGGACCCGCGAAAGCGACACGTGGATCTACACCCTTGATGTGGACCCCGCTGATTGGGGCACATGGACGGAGTTCGACGTTGAAGGCCAAGCCGTCACCGTCTGGGGCGCCGTGCAAGATTCAGAGTTCTTCGAATCGAGCGTCCCCTACACGGTCGATGTGGTGCTCACCCTCGACTTGAGCGAGCCACGCGACATCGCCTTTGACCAGCGCCCTGGGAGTTACTCTGACCTTGATCCGACCTCGCCGTCCTCTGGATACACTTCGGACATGGACGGACGGTTGACGTTCACACGCGGCGTGTTTGACCAAGCCGCCGTCGCCGCTCTGGCCAACGGACTCATCGAGGATGCGACCAGTGAGGAGGACGTGGGCTTCTTTGGTGCCCTCGCCGACCTGATCATCACCTACACGGGTTCGAGTTTCGTGGCCCTGATGCTGGTCATCCTGCTGGCCCTTGGTGTCAGCACGCTGGTCAGGAACGCGCGCATCGATACGCCAATCCTGCTCAAGAGCGATGATCCTCTGGACGCGGAACTTGAGGACTGATTCAGCACTCCTGTGTTCTGTTCCGCTGCAAAGGGGACCCACTGCACGACAGCGCGTGCTGTGGACGGTCGGATCTGAAGGCTTCAGATGGAGGGCCTCTTGGGAATCTCACCGGCCGTGTCCGAGCGGGGCAGGGCCTCAAGATCCGCAAAGGACATGCCGCCGCTGACCAATTCTTTGGATTGCTCCTTACGTTCGGCCATCGACATCTTTGCGCCAAACACCAGACGCCCCTCAGCGCGTGTCAGGTCGTAGGAAATCAGCGGTGCGAATTGGTCCATGGCTTGGGTTTCAAACACGTCTCGGACCGACTTCCCTCGGACCAAGGCATAGCCCCACTGGTAGGCGAAACCCACCAAAGCCGCACCGTAGAGCACGGCGATGACCACCGCGGAGAAGAGCACGGGGTTGCCGTTCCGCGTTTCCTCCATCATCGCGCGGACCAGCAGGAGCACCAACCCGAATCCGACCACGGGTTTCAGCAGCGAATCAAGCCAGAGGTCAATGGGCGTCAGCGAAGCATTGGCCGGGTCGGCGAAGACGAGGTCGGTCTCGAACGCCGCCCCGAGCACGCCAACCAGCGCGAGGAGCACCACGTAGAGCAGGATGGCGATGAGCGCTTGGATGCCGGTCGAATCGATGCGGAAGGTCCACAGAACAACCAGCCACGCGAACAGGCCCAGGAACGCCAACCTTGGCGCGCCTTGGAAGTGGCGCAGATGATGCGAGAGTTCCATCACGTGCTCACGCGATACCTCACCGGTGTCCAACGTCCGGGGGATGTGGATGATTTGCCAATTGGTGACCCGGCGCAAGATGTTCAACGCCGTAGCCAGAAGGTTGCGCCGGATGAGCAGGAACTCCGTGGCCATGAACACGGGAAAGGCCAGCAGGATGACCGGTGCAGCAAGCAGAAGCGCAATCGGGAAGACGAACAAGGCGGGAAGGAGGATGAAATGGCCCAGCCCAAGGGGGTAGATCGTGTCCGCCTCGAGGAGCCGCTGACGCTGCGGGCTGATGCCGGCTTCCCTTGCACGATCATTGAGGGCCACCCGGAAAGCTTCCAGCGGCATCCCGGCGTGCAGGATTCGACGAACGTCGGCGCGGTAACTCATGTTGTCGATGGAGGAGCCGACCCGGAGTTGCCACGCGATTCGAAGTGGGAGCGCAAGGAGCACCGGTATGAGCAAAATGCCCAGTGCAGAAGCGAGGGCGTCGATGCCCGGCTCGGTGGCCACGTGGCGCTCACAACCCCTCTCCCTCTGAATGCATCGGATGCAACCTTCTTGTTCCGTCGGAACAGGCCACCACCATGCGCATCGCCATTACGGACGGCTTGCACCCTGACGCCATCGCCAAACTTCGTGCCGAATGCGGGGGTGAGGTGGCTGAACTCGAGCCGACATCGCTCGGCTCCGACGGCGGAGGTCCCATCACGGCGCTCATTGTGCGGAGCCGCACCAAGGTGACCGCGGACGTGCTGGCCTCCTTGCCGGATCTGAAGGTCGTCGGACGTGCGGGTGTTGGGGTGGACAACATCGACCTCGAAGCAGCGACGGCCGCGGGCGTTCGCGTCGTCAACGCTCCGCGTGCGTCCACCCACTCCGTGGTGGAGTTGACCATGGCCCACTTGCTCGGCTCTGTCCGGTTCCTCGGCCCTTCTGACCGTGCCATGCGGGAAGGTCGCTGGATCAAGAAGGACGCAAAGGGTACCGAATTGTCCGGCAAGCGGCTCGGTTTGGTCGGCTACGGTCGCATCGCCCGCGGCGTGGCTGCCGTGGCCGTGGCCTTGGGGATGGAGGTGCACGCGTTTGACCCCTACCTTCCCGAAGGCCTGGACATCGCGCCTGTCACCACCCTTCATGCAGACCTCGACGATTTGTTCCGTTCGTGCACCCACATCAGCCTGCATTGTGGCCTCACGCCGGAAACCCATCACATGGTCGATGCGCGTCGGCTGAACCTGATGCCGCAGGTCGGTGCGGACGGCGTGGCGTGCGGGGCCCATTTGGTGAACTGTGCCCGCGGTGGTCTGGTCGACGAGTCTGCTGCATCCGAGGCGCTGAGCAACGGGACGCTCGCGAGCCTGGCCCTCGATGTGTTCGAAGAAGAACCGGTTGGGGCAGGTCATCCGCTGGTTGAACACGCGCGCTTCAGCGGCACGCCACACATCGGCGCATCCACGCACGAGGCCCAACGACGCGTCGGGATGGACATCGCAGCGGCCGTGCTTGAGACCCTCGACACGGGGTCCTGTCCGACCGTGGTGAACCGTGACGTGCTCTGATCACTTTGCGTTCATTCACCCCTCCCTCCGTTGCCTCCTCCATGCAGGCTGGCGTGGCCATGGCATGGGTCGAAGTGTACCGACGTGGCGCATGCGCGTGGATCAAGAATTGCAAGCTTTGGCCCCGTACCGCCGTTTGCTGCCCCATGATGAACAGGCTGTGTTTGATGACCTGCTCGCGCATTTGCGGCAGCGCCGTGGTGTGGCCGGCATGCTTCCTGCCCATGACCCTTGGACGCCTTTGCTGCTAACGGCCCTGCTCGAGGCATGGGTCCGTCTTCGTTCCTTGGAAGATGCCTTGGAGGGACGGGATGCGGCCTAGTTGGTTGCTCGACGTGCACGACGAAGGCACGGGCGTGCTCACGGCATGGGTGCGCCAAGAGCAGGGGTCGGCTCGCGCGCTGCGCTTTGTCACCCCGTGCTTGCTCCACATCACGGCCGCTCCTGAACGGCTTCGAGCGCTCCAGGTCTGGCTTGATCAGCCCGAAGTTCGGTTGCATCATGGCGTCCTTTCGAGCGACGCCATCGAAGCTCCCGTGGCGCTCGGCGGCCCCATGCACCCGGTGCTTGAGGTGACGCTTCGCCGCCCACGCGACCGTCTTCGTCTGGCCCGTACCATCGACGACCGTGGTTTTCATCGTCACCACACTTTGCTGTCGGTTGACGTCGATCCGGTGCAATCGTGGCTGACCTCGCACGGTGTCGAGCTTTTCGGCGGCGTGCAGGTCGTCGAGGATGCCCTCACGCCACGTCCTTTTTCGGACGTCATGGACGACGTGCGCGTCCTTCGCATGGAGGCCGAATGGGACGGTCCGTTGCACGATGGACGCCTGTTGGCGGTGCGTTTGACGCCGGTCGAGGCCGTCGGTATGGAGGCCGTTGGGCCAAGCGACGTGCTCCCCCTTGCGGGTCCAGGCGGAATGGAGCGCATGATGGAGGCTTTCGATCGCCATGATCCAGACGTTGTGCTGACGGAAGGCGGCGATGCTCACCTGCTGCCTGCGCTGCGTCAGCGGGCCGAGGCATGGGGCGTTCACCTCCGTCTCGGGAGGTCATCGACGGTCCTGCCGACGCCCACGCGACGCTCCACCGTTCGGTCCTACGGTCGCTTGTTGCGACGAGGTGGGCACCACCGGCTCGAGGGCCGCGTGCACATCGATCTGGGCACGAGTTTCCTCGGACGTGAGGCAGGGTTGCCCGGGCTGATCGAATTGTCGCAAGCCTCCGGCCGGCCCCTCGATGCGGTGGCTCGACGCTCCCCGGGCGCGGTCATCAGCGCGATTCAGGTGCGCACGGCCATGCAAGACGGTGTGTTGATTCCGTGGCGGAAGAACCGACCCGAAGACACCACGACGGGCTGGGACCTGTTGCATGCCGATCGTGGTGGTCTGCACCTCGATCCAAGACCGGGCATTCACGTGGACGTGTTTGAGCTGGATTTTGCCAGCCTCTTCCCAAGCCTCATCGCCACACGTAACATCTCCCCTGAAACCCTTGGATGCGCCTGTTGCGCAGGCAGCGGTCAAGCCTCGTTCGTCCCGCTTGACCCCGACGAAGCGAAGCGGTGGTTTCGGAACCGTGATGTCAGTCAGCGCCTCGATCCTGCTCCGGATTCATCGCCAGCGGCGTTGAGCGTTCCCGGACTTGAGCTGCACACCTGCCTTCAGCACCACGGTTTGCTTGGCCGGGTCGTGGCTCCCCTCATCCGCCGTCGTTCTGAACTCAAAGCCCAACGGACAAGGCCTCGAGACGATGCAGACCGGCGTCAATTGGCCCTGAAGTGGCTGCTCGTGACCTGTTTCGGATACACCGGTTACCGCAACGCCCGCTTCGGCCGCATCGAGGCGCACGAAGCGATTTGTGCATGGGCCCGCGAAGTCATGCTGGAAGGCATCGAAGCGGCCCGAGCGGACGGATGGGACGTTGTTCACGGCATCGTCGACAGTTTGTGGATCACCGACGTGTCAGGGCGTTCCAACGACGAGCGGGCGGTGGCGGCGCAACGTTTGGCGGATCGCCTCGGAGCCACGACCGGTATTCCTCTCGAAGTGGAAGGGCGATACCCCGTGTTGGCCATCCTTCCTCGCCGCTCCGACGGTGCAGGCGCGTTGACGAAGTATTGGGGCTGCGGCCTCGACGGTGTCAAGGTTCGCGGCATCGAGGCGAGGCAACACTCGACGAGTCCTTTCGTCAAGCGCTTCCAAAAGGAGACGCTGGAGGCATTGCGCCACCATGTCCTGACCCATGGGGTGGACGTGGAAGCCCTCGAAGCGCTGCTGCTTGAGGCCCACGACCGTGCCCGGACGTCGTTGATGAGCGGCCGCGTCCCCTTGGTCGATCTGCTCGTTGCCCAGCGGGTCGAGCGCGGCCTGGAGGAGCGCACCGTCAACACGGTGTTGCAGCGCGCCATGACCCGTTCCTCTCGTTTGGGATGGCCGGTTGCTCTTGGGTCGAGGCTGCGTTTTGTGGAGGTTGAGGGCAACGAAGACGGCGTCGTGTTGGCGGCCGAGTTGGACGATGGAGCCTCAACACGCTTCCGACCCGCCCTCGACGTTCACGTCCGTCGCCTCGACCGCGCGGCATGGTCGCTGCTCGCACCGTTCGGTTGGGACTTGGAGCCGCTCCGGCGACCACTCGGCCAAGGTCGGTTGCCTGTGGTCCGAAACGTGACGTGAACGCAGCGGTTGGAGGAGACGCCACGGCGCTTGCCCGCGTCGAATCCTCAACCTTCCATCGCGTCCTGCGGTCACCTCCACGAGGCTTCGTGCCATGTGGGCCAGCCGTTGCGTTCGCCATCGGTGGGCCTTGGGCCCATGACGGCCATGGATCACGACGACCGTGGTGGCGTTGGCGTGTACCGTCTGTTCCAGATCATCGCAGAGGTGGCGCACCATGTCGCGTCGTTCGCGGGCACGGAGTTCGTCGTCGTCGAACATGGCCATGGGGGCGTCGACCACGACGAGCCGTGAACCGCTGCTCTGAACCTCGTTGGGAAGCCGGGCCACCATGGCCGCACACTGGTGCGCGGTGAACCCGCGCGCCACACGCAACGAACGAAGGGCACGCGGTCCGACGCCCAGTTGCGCGAGCCAGGGGGAGAAGCGTCCAGGATCGAGCCGGCATGCTCCATCGATCCAGTGCACCACGTGGCCGCTGGCCAAGGCGAGGGCCACCCATGCTTCCGCCACAGGGCGCGCCCGCCTTCCATGCCGCCCATCGCCCATCAGCACGTGGACGCCCGGTTGGCGGGGGCGAAATTCAGCTGCGGCATGCGAGCGAAGCGTGGGTGCTGGATGCATGGTTTCACCGGACCTCTCCGTTCACCCGAGAGGGTGGTGAAGCCTGTCGACGACCCGTCGTCGGAAGTGAAGCGCAGGCCTCAAACACCTTCGACGCGGAAGACGGGGCGTGGACGGAGGAGGCAAGATCCTGGTCCATTGTGATTTGGACGCCTTCTATGCGGCCGTTGAAACGCTTCACCGAGGGCTGGATCCAAACGTTCCGCTGATCATCGGTGCAGATCCGAAATCCGGCCGCGGTCGAGGCATCGTCAGCACCTGCAATTATGCCGCTCGTGCCTACGGTGTCCGCTCGGCCATGCCGATTAGCGAAGCGTGGAGGCGTTGTCCGGCAGCGCCCGTCGGACCCGCCACGTACGTGCGTGGATCACACCGGCTCTACGCACGCGCCTCGCGCCGTGTGATGAGCGTGCTCCGCGCGGTCGGCGGCCCCTTCGAACAAGCGAGCATCGACGAAGCCTACCTCGATGTGACCGAAGCCACAGGAGCCGATTGGGACAAGGCCTTGGCCTTGTGCGAGGGCCTGCAACGGGAGATTGTTGAAGCCACGGGCCTGACGGCTTCCTTTGGCCTCGGCCCCACACGTCTGCTGGCGAAAATGAGCAGCGAGGAGCGGAAACCACAGGGGATCTTCCGCCTCATGCCAGGGGACGCTTCTGCGTTCTTCGAAGGCCGATCGTTGAGGGAAATTCCCGGCATCGGTCCCGCAACGGCCACCACCATGCAAGAATGGGGCGTTCAGACGGTGGACGAGGCATACGGTCTCGGTGAATTGGCACTGGCTCGCATGGTAGGGCCACGCTTTGCTGCCTGGTTGATGGGGGTGGTCGAAGAGCGCACCAGCGACGACGTGAGCGTCTTGCGCTCTCGAAAGTCCATCGGAAAAGAGACCACGTTCGAGCGCGATCAGCACGACGAGGAGCAGGTCCTCGAGCACCTGCTTACCTTGGTCGAGCGTGTCGTGGAACGCGCCTCTGAACTGGGCGTCGTTGGGCGTTTGGGCGAGGTCAAATTGCGCTACAAAGGCTTTGAGACGCGTACGCATCGACGCTCGATACCTGTGGCCATGGACGACCCTTCGGTGTTCAAAAGCCTCGCCACGCGCTTGTTTGCCACCAGCCTCGAGCGTGAACGCCCCGTCCGTTTGGTTGGCTTCCGCCTCGGGGATTTGGAGGACCCTCCAACGCGCCAGGTGACCCTTGAGCGGTTCAAGGCGTCCTCAAGCGAGACGGTGCATGGACGTGAGGACGGGTCGGAAGGCCTCGAGTGAGGCGGGAAGGTCCATGCCCTCAATGGGTTGATTCAACGCGACGCCTTGTTCCCGCTTCGTCGACCACACCAAGCTGTTGAACGCGGTCAAATCACCGGTCAATTGACGCAACGCATCGCCTTCCTCTTGGCCTTCGCCAAGCGCATCGTCGACGTGAGCGGGGTAGGCCCTCGCGTCCACGCACGAGGTGCCGTACACGGTGGTCGTGATGTGGTGGGTGAAGAAGGGGCAGATCGGCGTGAATGCGGTCAGCGTGTCTCGAACGACTCGGTGAAGCACCCAAGCCGCCGTGGTGTCCTCGTCGTAGAGCCGCGTTTTGACCATCTCAAGCCAGTGGCTTGGGAGCACGCCCGTCAGGAAATTCTTCAGGGCTTGCGTGGCGGTGTAGATGTCCAACGTCGCCCAAGCCTCACGCGACGTGGCCATGACCTTGTGGTGTTCAGCAAGGATCCAGCGGTCTTCGGGTTCAAGGTGTGAAGGAGCGCTTTCGAGGTCCTCAGGCACATCAAACTGCGAGGCGAAGCGTGCGACGTTGTAGACCTTGGTCAGCACGCCGAAGTATTTCTGCTCGATGTCCTCTGGATTGATTTGGAAATCATCGCCGACTTGGGCGTCGCAGGCCTTCCACAAGCGGAAACATTCGCTTCCAATCTTGTTGGCCTTGAGGGCCACGGAGCCGTCGGGTCCCTTGATGCGCCAACTGCCCGTTCGGCCACCGGCACCACACTCGATCACGGAATCCGCATCGATGCCGTTGCCAAGGGATTTCGACATTTTTCTGCCCCAAGGGTCCATGCCCAAACCGTCGATCCAAACGTGTTTGAACGCAGGTCGGTCAAGCAGAAGCGCGCTCTTGAGCATGGTGTAGTACAACCACGTGCGAACAATCTCCTTTCCTTGCGGTCGCAGGGCGGTCGGGAAACACCGCTCGAAGCGACCGTCGTCTTCGAGCAGGCCACTCACGAAGAGGTTGGAATTTGAGGAATCCATCCACGTGTCAAACACCTTCTCTTCGCCCACGACGTCACTGAGCTCGGAGGCGAGGTCGTCCCACGTTCCGAGGAAGGTTCGGTCGTTTCGGTCGAGAACACGGCTTCCAGAGGGTGGGTCTTCGCGCCAAGGTTGCACGTAAGTCCCCTTCGGTGGGACGATGACCTTGGACCCGGAATCCGCATACCAAACTGGAATCTCTGTGTGGTACCACCTGCGTCGTGAAATGGGCCAGTCGATGGAGATGTTGTCCATCCAATCCAGCAGGAATTGACGGTTCCTGGGCGGATGAAACTCCACCTCTTCCACGAGCTCCTTCAAGCGGTCCTGCATGTGCGTTTGCCGGACGTACCATTCCTTGAGCAGGATGATTTCAACGGGGTTCTTGCCACGCTCCGAGACGGGAACCTCCTGATCCTTCTCGACCACGTTGGCGATGTTCCCATTCGATTCCAAGTGCTCGATGGCGGCCGCTCGGGCCTCGAGCACCGTCATTCCAGCGAGCGGCCCAGCGAGCGCGGTCATGCGACCATCAAGGTCGATGGCTTGGAAGGGGTCCAGCCCCAATTCCCGGAAGACGGCGACGTCATTTTGGTCGCCAAAAGAACAGACCATCAGGACGCCTGAACCGAACTCCATTTTGACCGAGGGGTGCGTGCGCACTTCGACCACGGCCTCACGACCGTCTGTTGGCATGGGCAAGGCGAGGGTTTGACCGACGAGGTTGCGGTAACGGTCATCGTCAGGGTGAACCACGATCACACCGCACGCACAGATCATCTCTGGGCGAGTGGTCGAGATGACCACCTCCTCGCCGTCCTTGGTGTGCCAACGGACGTCCACGAGCTTGGTTTTACGCGTGACCCGCTCAACCTCGGCATCGGCGATGGTCGTGCCTTCCACGGGGTCGTAGATGTTCGGGCGCAGGTCCTCGATCACGGCACCTTGTTCGAACAGATCGATGAAAATCGCCTGGGTGACGCTGCGGTAATCTGGGGCATCGGTGAGGTATTCGCGGTCGAAATCACAGGACAGGCCGACGCGCTTTGCGGTGGTCCGCATGGCTTGTGTAAAGGTTTCAATGGTCGAGGCGCAGAGGTCCAGGAACTCGCCGCGGTCGTACGTTCGCATTTTGCGTTTCGTGTTCTTTTCCACGGTGAATTCGATGTTGATGCCGTTGCGGTCGACGCCCCACGGGAAGTAGACTTCCTTGCCAAGCAGGCGTTGGCAGCGGGCGATGACGTCGATCATGGAGTATTGCGCGACAGCACCGATGTGCCAGGTGCCTGAGGGGTAGGGTGGCGGGGTGTCGATGACGAAAGGCTCGCGTTCGCTTTGAGGATTGAAGGCATACCTTGCATTGTAGGCATCAGGGTCGCTGTAATGCTCTTCTTGGATGCGCTTTTCCAGGTCGATGCTCCACCGCTTCTCGTTGAGTCGTGGGGTGGGCATCGCGGTCACCTTGCCCAGAGGGCGGTGTGGCCTCGGGTCGCATCTCTTCAAGCCATCCCATCCCATCGTTGTTTGACGTGAACGGACACGCACCGGCAACAGACTTTCAAACGGCGTGCGCGGACCAACAACCGGATGGGCAAGGACGAAGGGTTGGCCGGCGGCGAAGCCGCCTCGGAGGGTCGGCTTTCCGCTTTGCGTCGCGCAGGCCGCGCTTCGATGTCCCGACGGGCTTCAGAAGTCAGCGGCGCGGTCAAGAATTTCGACGCGAAGTCAGCGGTGGACGCCATGTTGGATGCTCCCTCGAGCCTTCGTCGGGAATGGCAACGCACCGGCGCGATTGGGGCCATCACCCGCTTCCCGCTGCTGACCGTCCTCGCCTTCTTCGGCATGACCTTGTTCTTCGTCTCCCACTCGGGTTTCCTCGACAACACAGGGTTCGATCGAGACCCAGACAACCCCGCGCTCAACGTCAACGGGGACATGGAAGTGTACCTGCCTGACGGGTCCGACGTCAGTGCCCTCATCGCGAAAGTTGAAGAAGATTGGACGACCGACGTGATGGTCATTTACATCGAGTCGAACAAAAACAACATCACGGACCAACGCATCCTCCAAGAGATCAGTTACGTCGAGGAGACCCTGAATCCCTACATTTCAGACGACGAACTGGACGACGTCATCTACATCCTGTCCCTGTCGACGGTCATCAAAGAGGTCAATTCCAGTGCGCCTCGTGTCCGTACTGCCCTCATTGAGGAACTTGGCGAATCTGCGTGCCCGCCGGACACGGACGATTGTGCCAGCAGAACAGCAGCGCAGGCGTTGAACGAAGTCCTTGCGTCCACCGACGTCGGCGCACGCGCCATCCCGACACAGGGCACCATCGATCTCATTGTGCGTGAAATGTACGAGGACGACGGATCGCCGACGCCGGGTTTGGATAAACTGGCGCGGAACACCAACCCGTGCACCCTCGCCGGTGGGCTGTGCGACAACGACGAGGATTCGCTCCTCGACCGTGCCGTGATGGCCATTGCGGTGACTGAGAACAAACCGGCGAAGCAAATCATTGAGGAGACCCAAGGCCAGTTGGACGAGATCTCGACCAAAAGCCGCCCTTGCCTGTACGACGAAAACGGTGATCCGAACGCGGAAGCCGGACTGTGCACGTGGGACGATTTGGGATTGAACATGACCTTGACCGGGCCGGTGCCCATCACCAACGCGGTCACGGAGTTTTCCTTCCAGCTCTTTTGGGACATTTTCCCGATGGCCGTCGTTTTGGTCGCCCTTGGCTTGTTCGTCTTCCACTGCGATTTGCTTCAGACTGGACTGACCGGCATCCGGCCCCTGCAGGGCATCAAGGTCGTCAGCATTGCAGGTCTTCCGACCTTGTGCGCCGTCTTTTGGACGATGGGCATCTTAGGTTGGACAAATTTCGAGGTGACCATGACCGTCATCATCGTCGGGCCGATTTTGCTCGCGCTCGGCGTCTCGTACGGCCTTCACATCACCAACCGCTACGCGGAGGAAACTGGGACAAAGCAGGAGAAGATCCGTGCGGCCATGTCATCCACAGGTCGAGCCGTCTTTTTGTCCGCTGTGACCACCGTGATCGGCTTCGTCTCGCTTGTGTTCACGCCGATGGCGCCCATCCAGACCGTTGGCATCGCGCTGTCAGGTGGTATTGTCGTCGTGTACATTCTGACCATGTTCATGGTGCCGAACCTTACGCTCCTTCTCGATCTTGAGAAGCCCAAGCACCCACCGCTCTCCGCCTTCAACGTGGTCGTCGAGGTTCCAATCCGTCGCTCGAGTTGGGTGCTGGTGGTGTTCTTTGTGTTCATTCTCGTTTCCGCGACCGTGGGCCAAGCCAACGTCGAGGAGAACATCGACCTCCTTGGGATGGCGCCCGAGGACGAGCTCTCCGTCATCAAAATGAAGCAATACAGCGACGAATTCAACGCCGGTCAGGTCGGTATGGTCTTGGTGCATGCAAACGTGACTGGGAACATCAACGACGAAGATTCAAGCAACGACGATCCGGCGGCCATCCTCGAGCAAATCGAGGTGCTGGAGACCAAGATCAACGAGGTTGAGAACGCCTCGGCCGTGTCGATTGTCTTCCTGATGAAAGCCACAGGTGTAGCGGTGTCCATCACCGGAGCCCCCATCGCAGAATTCATCGACGAAACACCCGGCATCCCTGATGAAGTCAAGGACACAGCGACCGCTTTGTTGAACCAAGAGATCATCGCCGACGCTTCGTTTTGGGATGTCTTGACCAACCCTTCGCAGTACAACATGCCCGGTGATCGCCAATCGCAGATTTTCCTGCTGAACGTCTTCTATGCCTCCATCACCGAGGAGACGTTGCAGGTGTTCATCAACGAGAATTACGACCGGACCCTCATCCTTGTGGACATGCCCTTCATTCCAGTGGCAGACACCTCGGTGAGCGTCGATGAAATCAACATCCAGGCGGCCGCTTTTGCCGGTCCAAAAGGCGAGTATGCAGAGGACATCACCGGCGTGGCCGCGACGGCCATCGAAGTGAACCAATTGATCGTCGGCTCCCAATGGCGCTCCCTTGCCTTCGCAGTTGTGTTGACCATCATCACGCTGGCCATCGTGTTCCGCGATCTGAAATACTCCTTGTTGACGACATCCCCCGTCATCGCCACCGTTGCCATGCAATGGTTGGTCATGTGGCAACTCGACGTTCCGCTGTCGCTGGTGACGGTGATGATCGGGTCCATCCTTGTGGGCGTCGGCGTGGACTTTTCGATTCACATTGCGAACCGCATTCGCGAACTCGGCGGTGGGATAGAGGCGATTCGCACCGCAGCGGTCGGGACCGGTATGTCGCTCGCTGAGGCGGCCACCGTCACAAGTTTGGGCATGATGACGGCCTACCAAATCCCGATTCCAGAAATCAAACCCTTCCTCACGGTGATTTTGATCTTGTTGTGGGTGGCCGCTGCCGGAGCCCTCGTGCTCTTGCCTGCCATCTTCGTGGCCCTCGAAAAGGCCGGCGTGACCACGGTGGGTGGCCGCTCTGGTCTCGCGAACAAACTCGGTCTCGGTCGAAAGGCCGCTCCAGTTGAGGACGTGGTCTACGATGCCGTCATCGTGGAGCGCACCGGCGACGCGTGGTGAAGCGAGGATTCAATGACCGTGAGGCCTCCCCAGCCATCATGAGGTCCCTCTGGCTCATGAAGTCCGAGCCCCACGTCTATTCCTATGACGACCTGGTTGCTGACGGCCAGACGCACTGGGACGGGGTGCGGAATTACCAGGCAAGGAACATGATGCGTGACCAAATGAAGGTCGGCGATCTCGTGCTGTACTACCACTCCAACACCAAGCCTCCACACGTCGCTGGCCTTGCTCGGGTCGTCCGCGAAGGCTATCCAGACCATACAGCCTTGGACCCCGATTCCAAGTACTTCGATGCGAAAGCCACCGCTGAAAATCCTCGTTGGAGCATGGTGGACCTCGCACCCGTGGCCGCTTGTCCGGAGGTGGTGTCGCTGGAGGCCATCAAGTCCGATCCTGCCTTCGAGGGGATGCTTCTGATTCGCCGTGGCCAACGTCTGTCGATTCAACCCGTGGAAGAACACCACTTCCGGCGCGTGCTCTCCTTGGCCGGCTTCGACGTGGATGCGATGATGGAGGCATGACCATGGCGAAGGACGAGGTTCGTGCTGCGGCGAGGGCCCTGTCCATCGAGTACGCGATTCGTGATGTCGTGGTTCCCGCCACGGCCCTCGAAGCGGAAGGCCATGAGATCATCAAACTGAACATCGGCGACCCCATTGCCTACCCCGGCCTTCCGACCCCTCAACACATGGTTGACGCCTATGTTGAGGCCGTACAGCGCGGAAACAACGGATACTCGCCGTCGTACGGGCTTCCCGCGCTGCGCGAAGCTGTGGCCGAGGAGGAACGGAGCAAAGGTTGGCCCGCAAGGCCCGACGACATTTACGTCTGCCACGGCGTCACTGAAGCGCTGCAGCTGCTCTTTGCGGCGGTGCTCGAAGAGGGCGATGTCGTCCTGGCGCCTGGCCCGCACTATCCTCCGTATATGGCGTATCCACAGATGTACGGTGCGACGACGGTTGAGTACCGTCTTGATCCAAACGACGGATGGAAGGTTGACCTCGCTGACCTTGAGGCGAAGATGAACGAGAAGGTCCGTTTTGTGGTGCTCATCAACCCCAACAACCCGACAGGAAACGTGGCCACACCAGAAGAGGTGGACGCCATGCTTCGCATCGTCAAGACGTGGCCTCAGTGCGTGATCATCGCCGACGAAATCTACGACGGATTGGACTTCACAGGGCATCATGTCTCTGTCGCAAGCCGTTCAAACGACGTTCCTGTCCTGACCTTGAACGGCGTGTCCAAGGTCTTCTTTGCACCAGGATGGCGCATCGGTTGGTTCGGTCTTCACGACCCATCCGGGACCTTGGGTGGGGTCCGGGAGGCGCTTGAGCGCCTGCTTCGTTCACGGTTGTGCGCATCAACACCCGCCCAGCACGGCTACCTGGCGGGACTGACGGGGAACCGCGCCTGGTTGGGCCCTTACCTCGAGCGTGTCCAAGCACAACGGCAGAAATGCCTCGATCGCATTGCTACCATTGACGGTCTTGAGGTCGAGGCGCCGGGTGGAGCCTTCTACATGTTCATCCGCTTGACCGACGAGGTTTGGGCCAAGAACGACAAGCAATTCGTGTTGGATTTGCTCCACGAAGAACACGTCTTGCTGGTGCACGGAAGTGGGTTCAGTCCTGACTGTGGCCAGGGTCACGTCAGGTTGGTGTACCTGGCCGACGTTGCTGTGTTGGACGAAGCCTTTGACCGCATCGAGCGCTTCCTCAATCGGCACCAAAATCGAGCCATGTTGGAGATGGATTCTTGAGCAGGTCCTGACTCCATCCGGCCATGAACCGCGCTCTAGCAATCATGCTGGGCATGGTTTGGCTTGCTCCTGCGGCAGCAGCCCAAGTGGTCATCGTCCAGCCGAGCGAGCCGAGCGCGGAACTTGCCATTCCCTTCAGCATCGCCGTTGTCGCGGCTCTCCTGCTTTGGCGTTGGTTTGTGCCGCGCCAACTTGCATCGCTCCAAGTGGCCTTCGAAATCGACGATGACCTCTACGAAGTCCACAGGATTTCCAAGACGGTGAAAGAAGCCCGAGAGCTCCTTGGTGAACGATCCGTCAGTCGAGGGGCGATCCTGTACATGATGGGCATGACCGGAATTCTGCTCCTCATCGCGGAATTGATGTTCGATCCGAACACGTTCTATTTGCCGAATCTGTACATCATCGGGCTGCTCGTTGGCCTGCCTATCCTCGTTTCGCCGTGGGAGACCCTCAACGCGCAACTCATTGGTGTGGCGTCCTCCAGGGTGAAAGCGGGTTTGGCTTCGAGGTTGAGTCGCATCACCACCCTGCCTCTCCTGTTGGCGGCTTTGGTGAGCACGGTGTTTCTCGGCCTTCAACTCGAGGGCACGCTCACGCCTGAGTGGATTGCCATTGCCCTGTTGGTCTTCATGGGTCCGACCATCATCGCCTACGGTCGAATCATGGGGGCGTCCTGGAACGTGTTGCTGCTCAACAAGTGGAGGTCCTTCCGAGGCCAGACCACGGCGATTGATCCTGAGCAGCCACGCTTCGTGAACCGCGTGGTCGCGATCATCCTCGTCTTGTTCCTGTTCACCATGCCTTTGACGGCCTTGAACGGCATCGTCACGGTGATTTACGTCGTTTCCGTGGAGCCCACGAACACGGAGGCCATGCTCAACTACGGAGGCATCATTGGGTATTCCATCTACTCCAACATCGACCTTATCATGGAAATCGTCGGCCAGTTGGAGGTTCTGAAGAGCCTCCCTCAGGTCCTTTCCTTGTACCTCTCGCTCAACGTCGCCATCGTGGGATTGGCCTTCATTTTCGAACTCACGAGAAACCTGCTCCTCGGTGGACAGTCGTTTGGTGGGACCTTCGGTGTGCAGCTTGCTCCGCCGCGTGACATCCGCAGCGAAGTCGGCGTGCGAGGAAAACTCGTTGCGTTTTGCTTCGCTGGCTTCTCGGGCTACACCGTGCTCCTGTTGCTGCTTGTGTGCTACAAGGAATTTGGTGACGTGATGCCGTACACCGATTGGCTAACGGCACAGGCCTTTGACGAAGAAATGCGTCTGCTGACAACGTGGATGTTCATCGCGGTCGGTCAAGCCATTTTCATGCTCACGTGGCTCGCGTCAATCAGTCAGTTTGGGCGGCTCCGAAGCCTGCGGTTCGACATCGACCCAGATCAACGGCGTGATGGTGCGGTCATGCTCACGGAAGGCAATAACCTGCGAATGATGATCGACAAGGCAGCCCAAAACGATGATTTGGACATGCTTCGCCGCCTCCAGTCCGCTGAATTCACGGACGATGAGGCCCTGATCCGTCACGAGAAAGCACGAGCAAAGATGTGGGAATTGGCCCTTCGCGGCCTTTGGCCTCAAGCTTCGGAAGAGGCGAAGAAGGTGCTCGCCCAGTCGGGTGGAGACGACGATGAATCCCGCCTCCTCTTGGCCGCATCTTACCTCGCAAGCCGTCGGTTGGACGCAGCGCGCGAGGCCCTCTACGGACTTGAGCAACCGGAAGGTTACGATGAACCAGAATTGATTTCATTCCTGTGCGAATGGCTGGACCCTTGGCACGGTCGTGTGGATGAGGACGACCTCTGGGATTGGGAGAACAACTCGACCATCGACCACCTTCAGGACATCATGAAGATGCTCGAATCGTGGGACCCCAATCCCGACACCATGAATCGCCACGATGACCGCTTATCGCGCATCGGTCGCATTTCTCGCGTGGCCCTGCTGCGGGCCCAGCGTCGACACAAGGAGGCACTCGAACTCGCCCTCGATTGCGTTCGAGCCGATCCGACAGGTGTGCGCCCTCGGGTTGCGGTTTCCCTCTGCCTTGTTGATCAAGGCCGGTGGCACGAGGCCAGGACCGTGCTTGATGAGTTGAACGCAAGCGACCCCAACGACCCACGCGTGAAGAGCCTCATGGCGCTCATGGGTCACCACCCTGACATGGACGAATTCGAAGTGGCGATGGCCATGGAACCTCGGGCAAAGGGGCGAAATTACCTCGACGAAGCGCCCATCAATCCAATGGCAGGCGCCCTCATCAGAGGCGGTTTGGATGAGGCCTTGACCGCCAATGCCCTCATTGTCGCCCACGAAGCCGTCAGGCGGGAGGTTGCCCCAGGTCACCGAACCTCGGCCATCACCTACCTGATCCACCTCGGGCTTGTCCTCCCACTCTGGGGCATGGGAGCCGCCTATTTGGCCACCTTGCGAGGAACCACCGTCGGTTTGGGCGCTGCCTTGGCCTTCGGGGGCTTGCACGTCATGTACCTTCGGCTGCTCCAACAACAACGGCATGTGGTGAAACAGCGGGACCAGCGCATGATGATTGAATTTGGTCGAAGGCTGAAGCGAAGGAAGGCCGTTCCGACGGAATCCAACACGCCGATTGGAACCCATCTCATCTTGACTGGCCTCTTGCTGACCGTCAACGGTGTTGTGCTTGACATCGGTTTGCCGGCCTGGTTGGCGGCCAGAAACGAAGAGGTCTCGGACCGTTCCCTCCAAGCCCGACTCAAGCGAAGAGCAGCAAAGATGGAGCGCGCGAAATCCCCACGTACCAAGCCGCTTGGCCGCGGGTGGTGGCTCAAGCGCGAGGATCCCACCGACGGCGGCCCTGCGCTCGACGCACTCATTGGGCCGTCCGCCTACAGGGGTCGTGCAGCGGCAGAAGGCTTGAAGCAGAAAATCGGCGGCAGTATCAGCGGTGGACCGCCTCGTCGTCTCTCGGTTTCCGATTTGGACATGGCCGGTCGTGGCGCCCCCATGAACACCCGGAGGTCCGAACGATTTTCCGGTGTGAGCAGGCCTCGTTGAAGGGCCCCTGAACGTGGCGCGGTGCGACGATTAACGTCGAACAAATCACGTGAAGTTCTATAACCGGCGCGAGGAACCGCAAGAACCGGGGTCTTAGCCATGGCCATGAATCACAACCAGATGGCATACGTCGCCATCATCACGACGCTCATTTTCGGCTCCTTGTTCGTTGGAATCAGTGGATTCTGGCAAACCAACGAACGTATCGGGGACTTCGAAAGCGCTGCAGAAGAGGACATCTTCGGTGAAGGCACTGAATCTGCTGAGACCTTGGACTCCGATGGGGATGGACTTCCGGACACCCTTGAACAAACCCAGTACGGGACGCTCATCAACGACCCGGACACCGACGGTGACGGCATGTCGGACGGCTGGGAAGTGGCCCACGGCCTGAACCCGCTCGACAACGGTGAATCTGATGACGTCACGCTCGACCCGAGCGAAGCTGACACGGAGGACGCCACCAAAAAGAACGAGACCGATGCTTGGCCTGATCCCAACCAAGGTCCGAACGGTGACCCTGACCGGGACGGTTTGACCAACACGGTTGAACAAGACCTGGGCACCGACCCTCAGCGCGCGGACACCGACAACGACGGATTGAACGACCGTTGGGAATCCCTGTACTCGACGGTCGTGACCACGGTCGGAGGCGACGTGACGCTGTTCGATCCACTCCGCGGAAACTGGGACTGCCTTCTCCTCGACGCCGGAACGGAGCAGGCTCTGGAGGATTACTACGACGACGCCAACGAGGAAGACCCTGCCAACCCCAGCTGGGACGACTTGGCCAACTCCGAGGGCAAGCACTCCTGTGACAGCGTGCTCGACACGGATGAGGACGGCCTGCCCAACTGGCTGGAGGAACAATACGGAACGGACCCCACGTCCCGGGACTCGGACCAGGACCTCATCGATGACATCGTCGAAGTTTCCACTCAACTCGTGAACATCTTCGTCGGAACCGGCGAAGAGTGCAACGTTGCCCTCGTTCAATCCATCGACAGGGTGGCTCCCTTCCAGACCAAGGACGATGCGTGGTTCCTCGGCGACATGGACGGTGACGGCCTGCTCAACGGACCATCGGACTGGGACACGGACGGTGACGGCATGCCGGACGGGTTCGAGTACTGCTACTCGCACTTGACCGATCTCAGCGATGAGATCGCCATCAACCAAGGCCTCGACACCTCCATGCTCCTTGACCCGGCCAACGCTTCCGATGCGTACGGCGACTGGGACGAGGACGGCTTGAACAACCTCGAAGAGTACCTCGTTGCGGAATCGTTCGGCCCGAGCAACTTCACCTCGCCATGGCGCATCGACACCGATTTGGATCAAATGCCCGACGGCTGGGAATCGAGCAACGGCCTCCACCCCCGCGACGGTACGAACGGCGATGAAGACCCAGACCGAGACGGATGGGACGCTGACGGTGACGGCGCAGTCGTCTACGCGGAGCTGGTCAACAGCGTGACGGTCATTGGCGTCGACGTGGAACTGGACGACTGGGTCATCGCGAACCAAACCGTGGCGCGCGGTCAAATTACCCTCGCCGGCGGCAACAAGCAAACGGTTTCGCTTGGCTCACCGGTTGACGGCTACGTCTACGACATCCACGTCGCAGTCGGCGACGTGATCGAATCTCGGCTTGACGTTTGGATGGACATCGTCGAACCTGAGGAGCAATTCACCAACCTGATGGAATACAACGCACGCGACCGCGATGGCGACGGATTGGCCGACGGACGTTCGACTGACCCACTGGTCGCCGATACGGACGGCGACGGTCTCCGCGATGGCATCGAAGTGATGGGTTGGGAGATCCTTGTCGTCAACGTCGGTGTCCAGCGCATCATGGTGACCAGCGACCCCGGTCTCTACGACACCGACGCCGATGGTCTGTCCGACTTCATCGAATTCAGCGAATTGTGCGACACCGGTTCCAACGCCTCGAACCCCGACACGGACGGCGACGGACTCGGCGACCAGGCCGAGGCACTGTCCGGGTTCACGTGGGAAGGCGAGTCCTACTTCACCGATGCCTGCATGTTCGACACCGACAACGACGGCTTGGAGGACGGCGAGGAAGTCATCGCCGGTCAAGACAACTTCCTGACCCACGCCAACAACTCGGACACCGACGATGACGGGTTGAAGGACGGCAATGAGGTGCTTTTCGTGCCTCGACCTTTCCAAAAGCCGACCAACCCCCTCATCAATGACACCGACGCGGACGGCATGCTCGACGGTTGGGAGATGCAGGTTAAGTCGGCCGAGGACAACACGAACTCGCACAGCCTCTGGGTCGCTGCCAGTTCATGGTCGAGGCCCGGCTGTGAATCCACGCAGACCAACAACTGCCTGATGGAGCCTGGTGGCTACGTGTGGCAGAATTTCCTCGGTGGCTTCGTGCTTGAAGCCAAGTACGAGGTGTGGGAGATGAACCTCAGTGGATTCACCATCCCCACCAATCCTCTCTGTGACGGATGTTCCGGCCGCTGGGCCCTCGATCCTTCACTCGACTCCTTGGCCGACGCCAATTATGACGTCGACAACGATTCGCTGATGAATTCCGCAGAGGCTCCGGACCGCTGGAACACCAACCCCGTGGACGACGACACAGATCAAGACATGCTGCCCGACGGCTGGGAAGTGCTCTACAGTCAACTCGCGCTTGAGCGAGGTCTTGTCGACAACTTGTCGATTGCATCCTCTGGCGCCCGTGGCGTGATGGACCCCTCGATGGAGGACAGCGACCTCGACGGCATTCCCGATGGACAGGAAGACCCTGACCGTGACGGACTGAACCGCAGCGGTTTGGTCAAGAAATACTGTCCCGGCTATGACGATCCCACAAACAGCCAGTGTCACATCAACCCCGACACCCCCGATGGCGTTCGTTTCTACAACAACCTGGAGAACTACACGAATTTCGAAGAATTCCAAAACGGCACGGACCCGGTCACCAACGACACCGACGGTGATGAATGGAACGACGGACCGGAGGTCTACTACCAAGACCACGACAACGACGGCATGGCCACGGGCTGGGAATACCACTTCGAATTCGACCCCTACGATGCAGCCGACCGCATGGTGGATACCGACGGTGACGGCCACGTCAACTACTGTGAATACAAGTGGGACACGAACCCAAGGAACCCCTTGTCGTTCCCAGGCCAGGGTCAATTGTGCGACCCGTTCGCTGAGTGAGCAGGCGGCGTCATGATGGTCCATCCCCGGGTCATCGTGCTCATTGCTGTTCTTCTCCTGCCTTGCGTCCCTCTTGGCGCCGCGGATGCAGTCACCGCTGAAGCGTTCGTGTTCAATCACGATCACGGTGAGGCCCACGTTGACGGCACAGTCGAACTGACGGGTTCGTCAACGCAGCCGCTGAACGACCTCACATGGGAACTCATTGATGCATCAACAGGCGCGGTCTTGGTTACCGGCACATACCTGGACAGCGTTTCGCCAAACGCCGACGGTTCGTGGTCGTGGTCCCACAACCTTTCCGTGGCCGAATCAGGATGTTCCTGCAGGTTTGTGGTGGATCTTGGTGCCGCGGAGCCTCAGCGGCATGAACTGGTGGTCTTCCTCGGCAGCGGCTTGTCGTGGGCTCCGGTTTGGTTGACGCAGCCCATCGATGACGTGGTGCTCACGGATGCAGGCAACCGCACCGTGGAACTCCCAATCGTCTTGCCTCCCGGTCGTGAAAACGGTTCGATGCTCGAAATGGAACGCTGTCCTGCGAGCAGCACCGGTGTGTGCAAGTCACCCTCCTCGCTCGTGACCGTTCCGCTCGTGACCGGTGGCATGTCCACAACGGTCGTCCTGAACCCGCTCGACTGGAGCCCCGAAGGGCATTGGTCCGTCCGCTCTTTGGTGGTGATCGATAACGTCCTCGCACGTTCCGATTCGGTGAATTGGCATGTGTTGCATGACACGACTCCACCTGAGGTGTTCATCGAATCGGCACCTACCGCCAACGAATCTGACCTCGTCTTGGTGGTGGTGAATGCGACAGACAGCACCGGTGACGTCGTTGAATTGGTGGAACTTCGGGCCACGTCGCCCGACGGTCGTGTGTCCGTTTTGGACGCAGGCGTGAACGATTCAGAATTTACCGTTCAGCCCGACAGCTCCGGAACTTGGACCGTTCACGTCACCGTTCGTGATGGCGCAGGGTTGTCCCAAACGGCCAGCCATGTGATGCAGGTTTCCAACCTCCCTCCCGTGGCTGGTGTCAGGCTGAACGGTGCATTGGTCGAAAACGGTGATGCCTTCCAAGTGAAAGTTGGGCAGCCTCTGCTCCTCGATGCCTCCATGTCGAGCGATACGGCCAGCGATGTCCTGGACCTCAACCATGTCTGGTGGATTGGCGACGACGTGCGGTTGTCTGGTGTCGAGCGTCTGACCGAAGATCGATTCCAGAAGGCCGGCACCTTCGACGTACGGATGGAGGTTGTTGATGACGACGGGGCTTCGTCTGAGCTCGTGTTCACCCTTGATGTCGTGGATTCTACTGAACCCCTCGGAGATGCGGCGGTGGTTGGACCTGTAGTCATCCTGCTCATTGGGGTGGCCTTGGCGGGTGTCTTCCTCGTCCGCCAAAGAAAGGACAGCACAACCATCCCCACGTGGCCAGGTGAGGCTGAACCCTGAACATGCGTGCAACGCTTGATAGCATGTCGGCCCCTGCTCCCACCATGTTCAACGGGGTCTTCGACGACCTGCCCGCCGCACCGGCCGCGTTTACCAACGCAGAGGTCCGGACCCGGCAAGCGAGGTTGACCTCTGGGTTGTCAACGGATACCCTCGTTCTGCTTCCTGCCCCCCAAGAGTCAACCCGATCAAACGACGTCCATTACCGCTACAGGTCCTCATCCGATCTGATGTACCTGACCGATTGGTCTGAACCCGAATCCATGGGGTATGCGTACCATGATGGAAGCGCTTGGGTCTGGGGCCTTTGCGTCCAACCGAAGGACACCCTCAAGGAAATCTGGGAGGGAAGACGCCTCGGCACCGAAGGGGTCCTCGCGCTCGGGATGGTCGACCGCACCCATAGCATTCACGAACGCGATGGTGTGGTCCGAGACTTGCTGCAGAGCGCCAGTCGTGTTCTTCTCAGGCAAGGCATCGATGCTTCGCTGGACGCGTTGGTGCGCGTCGCGATGACGGAGCGCTCACGTCCACGCCAGCAATTCGGAACAGGTCCAGTGGTCCTCGAAGACCCGAGCGCCCGGATTGCCGAACTCCGCCTCAGGAAATCAAACGAGGAAGTGGCCGTGATGCGTCATGCTGCTGAGATTTCTGCCCGCGCTCACGTCGCTGCCATGAAGCTGCCTTCTGCGGGCCTTCACGAACGCCACATCCAAGCCGCGATTGAAGGCGGTTTTGTCTACGGCGGTGGCGACGGTTGGGCGTACCCTTCTATCGTCGGCTCAGGCGTGAACGCCACCATCCTTCACTACACCGTGAACAATGCACCTTGCAACGTCGGAGACGTGGTGCTGATCGATGCTGGAACTGAATACCGTGGCTATGCCTCCGACATCACCCGCTCATGGCCCGTCGGAGGTCAGTTTTCAGAAGCTCAACGGGAACTGTACACGATCGTGCTCGACGCACAAAAGGCAGCGATTGACGCATGCCGCGTCGGAGAACCCTACAACGCTCCCCACGACGCCGCACGTCGGGTTCTCGCCGAAGGGCTCATCCAACTTGGCGTCATCAAGCAAAGCCTGGATGAAGCACTCGACCCTGAAACAGGGGAACTCCGCTGGTGGTACATGCACAACACCGGACATTGGTTGGGGCTCGACGTCCATGATGTCGGCGTGTACCGGCCCAACGGCGAACCACGCCTCTTGGAGCCAGGTATGGTCCTCACCGTGGAACCGGGCTTGTACTTCGGTGCATGGCGGCCTGACGTGACGTGCCCTCCACGCTATGCCGACATTGGCATCAGGATCGAAGACGACGTCCTGGTGTCCGAGGCCGGTCCCGTGGTGCTCTCAGACGCATGTCCAAAGGAGTTGGATGACCTCGAGGCCATTGTCGGAGCGTGACGTTGTGTGGTCGGCCATTCTCGAGCGTCAGGCAGGGTGGACACCTGAAGATCCCACGGCCGTGCGCTTGTCGCCTGAGGACGCGGTGATCCTGTACGAAACAGCGCCGCTTCACGCGCTGATGAGTGCGGCTTTGCTCCGACGGCAGCAGCAAGTTCCCGGTGGCGAGGTCACGTACCTCATCGACAGGAATGTGAATTACACCAATGCATGCACCATCAATTGCCAGTTTTGTTCCTTCTACCGGCCCATTGGCCATGATGAGGTCTACACGCAAACCATTGACGAGATTTCACAGCGGTTCTCTGAGTTGGAGGCCATCGGAGGTGTTCGCGTGCTCATGCAGGGCGGCGTGAACCCCGACCTGCCCTTTTCGTGGTACACGGATGTCCTCCGGGAACTCCGTGTTCGTCACCCCTCCATCGACCTCGATTGCTTCAGTCCCATCGAGATTCAAGGGATGTCTGAGATCACTGGATTGAGTACCGTCGAGGTTCTCCGTGCGCTGAAGGACGCGGGGATGCACGGCTTGCCAGGTGGTGGCGCTGAGATGCTTGTGGAAGGGGTACGTCGCGATGTTTCGCCAAAGAAGGGTGGGCCGGAGCAATGGATTCGAATCATGCGTGAAGCGCAGTCCCTCGACCTCATCACCAGCGCCACCAACGTGTTTGGCTTCGGCGAGGGCGCCATGGAACGGGTCGAGCACCTTGTCCGCGTGCGTGACATGCAGGATGAGGCCATCGCGCGAGGTGAGCGCCCGTTCACCTCGTTCATTGCATGGCCGGTCCAACTCGAGACGAATTCCTTTGGTCGACGGAACCGAGGACAGAACCGTGTGGAACTTGGTGCTGGGCCGTCGGAATACCTTCGTCACGTGGCTGTGTCTCGTCTGATGCTCGACGTGGTCGATCACATCCAGGCGTCCTGGCCTACGATGGGCGTTGACGTGGCGCAGATGGCCCTCCTTGGTGGGGCGGACGACATCGGCTCCACCATGATGGAAGAGAACGTCGTCTCTGCATCAGGGACCTCGAAAATCTCGGCCAGCGAGCGTGAGCTGCAACGCTTGATCCGACGAGCCGGGTTGACGCCTCGTCGACGGAACAGCCGGTACGAGTTGCTCGAGACCCCACACGACGACGAAGACCTCGCGGCCCCCGTGCCCATGCTGGCTTAGGCTCGCTCGGGCAGCGGCATGTCATACACCACCCAGATTTCGGCGTGGATGTTTCGACCACCAGTGGCCGATTCACCGGTCGGTTGGTATTCTGCGCCGTTGAACAAGCCGCGGTAACTCAGCGTTTCTGTCGCGCCAGGGGTCACCCAATCCGTGATGTCGTAGGTCCACTGCTTTACGTCCTGACCCGCACACCAACCCGCGCGTCCAAAGGGCCAGGAGCCAAACTGATTGGCCACGACACCCCGTGGGACTTCCTGTTCGCACCCTGTGTTGCTGTAGACGATCGGGTGCCACTCGTACGCCGTGTTGCTTCCGATCGTGAAATGGTGCTCATGATCGCAGAACTCGGCACAATTTGCGTCGTCCTTCTGGAAGCCGTGACCGGTGATGGTGGCAACGATGCGAACCCGCGAGGCGTCCACTGGGACGCTGAGGGTTCGTTCCCTTTCGTAGAGGGCAGGGTCGTTGTAACTCCCGTTGAATTGCCCACCAGTGAAGGCGAAGGTCGCTGATGAGGGGCGATGGTCGACGGTGCTCTCGCCCCACCTCGAAAAGAGCAAGGTGATGGTCAGGCTACCCCCGTTAGCACCTCGGTAGGTGAACCGACGGTCTTCGCCGTCATCGAGCATGAAGAGGTATGGTGAGAGGTCCGTTAGCCATCGTCCTTCTCGGCCGTAGGTGGTGATCCACCGTGCAAATTCTGTACCGCATTTGGACGCGTTATCACGATCACAAATGCGGAGGTTTGCCTCGTAATCCCACTCGTGGCATCCCGCATACCCACCCGAAGGGGTCTGGTAACGGTCGCGTCGTTCAGAACATGCGTGCTCGTGGAACATCTCGAGGGTGTCGTAGGTCGCCAAATCGTGGTTGAGGTCGATGGTCGCGTTCATGGCGGTCGTGAAACCTCCGCCCCAGCCGCCTTGATGCTGGTCTTCCAACATCAAATCGACCGCTTCTACGGCTGGATCTGAACGTCGGATTTCCACCGGGTGCTCTGCATGCCACATCCATGCCTCATGGGACATGTGCTGCGGGTCGTAGGTGGTGCTGGAGGTCCCCCACGTGTACGTCGAGCCGGTTTGCCTCAACCGCTGGAAGCGGTCGATGCCGAAGGTCGTCGGCTCGCCTAGAGCGGAGAGCGCCTCGCCGAGTCCACCGGTGGCTCCGCTCAAGTCGAGGTCGAGGTAGTGGATGCGTCCTTCCCATGCTTCTTCCTCATTGGCGTTGAGGCGTTGCTCGACGTCCGCCTTTCGGTCCGTGACTTGGGACCTGTAGGAACTGTCGTATGATCCGTACACCAGATGCGTGTCGTCCGGGAGGTTCCGGGTCAGGGTTCCTGGATTCATGGTGAAGGTCGAAGCGCTCGACCCACTGCTGGTGGTTTTCATCAAAATGAACAGGTACGTGCTGTTGCCGTCCCAAAGATCCGAGAAGGTCAAGGATCCCGACAGCGTCGGTACGGTGAATTCACCGACGGTCTGGAAAGGACCTGACACCGTCGGCGCTCCCTGCGTGCTGGTCCAAGGCACAGGCAACTGAACGACGGCGCAACCGTTCTCATCGATGGTCCAGCGTGTGGGGCTGGATGGACATTGGTCGTTTTGCAGATGCACGCCATCTCCGTCCACGTCCTCACAGCCTTGTTCATCGGTGGCGGTTGATGGCGGGGTGCCAAGGCAGAGGTCGTTGGCATCCACCACTCCATCTCCGTCGGTGTCGCGCTGATCGGCGGCACAACCGAACTCGTCCACGGCTGCACCGATGGTTGATTGTGGGCAGAGGTCCAGCATGGTGCCGTTCAAATCCATGTCGTGGACGCCATCGTTGTCATCGTCTTCGTCTTCGGTGAGGTCCAAGCATCCATCCCGGTCCCAGTCTGTTGAATTATCTTGAAGCCACGCCGATTCGCCCTTTGGGCAGGCATCGTCAACGTCGAGGACCGTGTCGGAATCGTCGTCCTCGTCTTCCTCGCTGTCGATGCAACCGTCCAGATCCCAATCGAGTGAGCGCAGGCTGGTCCATCCCGTCATGCCTTGTGGGCACGCATCCTCCACGTCCCGACGTCCGTCGTTGTCGTCGTCGTCATCCTCGCTTGCATCACGGCATCCATCGTTGTCATGATCCTCAAGCGCGCTGGACGTCCATCCGGGCTCCGAAAGACATCCGTCCAAGGCATCGTTGATCTCATCGTTGTCGTCGTCTTCGTCTTCATCGCGGTCCCTGCACCCGTCTCCATCGTGGTCCGTGGATCCTTTGCTGGTCCAACCTTCCGATTCTCCCACGCCGTTCGGGCAGAAATCAAGGTCATCGTGCACGCCGTCTCCGTCAGCGTCGACCACAACCTCACTCAGGATGAGGCGAACGCTTCGTTCGTCCGTTGCCGAGTCGACAGGACCGACACACGTTGCCGTGAACACAAGAACAGGGGGGAGGCCCTCTTCCGCCCTGTTGATGTTGAACGAGCGGGCGTCATCAAGCATGACTTCCTCGAAGTCTGTATCAGGACCGAGGTCCATTACTACACTGCACAACACCGAGTCGAGGTCCTGCTCAGGGCGGTCCCTGAGCGGCGCAACTTGACCCTGAATCGAGATGGTGCCCTCGTCCGCAACGGCGGCCACGGGAAGGACGAGGCGAACCCCTGCCTGGCCAATCTCAACCGTTGTCTCAAGCGTGAGGGGTCCGTCATCGAACAAGACATCCTCTTCTGGCATGAGGTCAACGCTGACCTGAACCACTCCGGTTGACGGGGCCACCATGGCCACGACGAGCACATCGGTGCGTGAGACCGCCACGTCGCGGACAACTTCAGGTGCGCTCACGCCGTAGGTGGTCCGTACATCCCCGACGGCGACGCTCTCGAGATACTGGAGCGGAATGCCTTCTACCTCAAAGATGAGAAGGTCCCCAGCAACTGGATTACGAATGGACGATGCCGGGTTGAGTTCCCAGTTCACGGTGGCCAACGTGGGCGTCTTTGTTTCAACGGGTTCTGGTTCGACGATCTCCTCGCCAATCCCCAAACATCCGGCCATCAGCATGGTCAGGACCAAGGCCACGGCAATCAATGGTCTGCGCATGACCGGGCAATGCGCGGCAAGGAACCTCAACGTGTCGGTGCAGGATGAGCGTGTTCAGCGCGCCCGTCGGTCAATTCGACGGTCAGTTTTGGAATGGGTGCTTGAGGCCACCGGGCTCGGACCGGCGTCACGTGGAGCATTCGACCGTGGACAGGATGGTCGCACGCCACGATGATTTCCCAGTGGATCCTGATGAGTGCATCGTACATGGTGCCTGGCCACGGACCTGCCGGTGCCTCGACCTTGACGTTGCGGCCCGCCACGGGCGACCATGCCCCTCGGGCGGCTAGCCTCATGGGCCGAAGATAGACATCACCCGGCCAATCGTGACGTCCCATCGGCGATTCTTCTCCGAGGCCCGTCCCGTCGCCCATGGCGGGTTCCATGCCTTCCAAGGCGGTGGTCATCCCGGGCGGGGGCTGACGGTTCGGATGTCTGTGAAGGGCGCTGAGGATGTGGTGCCTTCGTGGTGCCAACACGCCACATTGGAGGCTTGCATACACGGCGTATTCAGCTGCACGCCCGCCAATGCTGATGCGGGTCGCTCCCTCGCTCCTGACCTCATCAATGTCGACCTCAAGGCGCAGCCGCTCGTCGGCCATGATGTTGGTTTGCCTGCGAAGGTCACCCACGTTGACGGTCAAACGCAACACGAGAGGCAACAAGATCAGCGGGACAACGATCAGCCCGAGAAGTGGATAGTCCAAGAGACCTAACCGGACGCTATTGGTCCCGAAGGTCGGGATGTTCAGGGCGTCAAAACCCGGTGCAAGCGCGAGATAGAGCAGGGTGAGCAACATCACGATGCCCACGCCATCCACCATGCGGCGAAGGCGCCGGTGGAGGGGGCGCGGCTCGAGGAACCACCCCGTTCGCTGAGCTTTGACGACACTGGGAAACGGCCTCGATTCAATGGATTCTCCCTGGACGTCGCCAAGTCCTCGTCGCTCGACAAACCAGCCTTCTGTGGTTTCAATGCGAAACTCTGAACCAAACGCGCGATCGATGGGGCCAACGACCGGGTCGAGTTCCGTCGGTTTCAGCCTTCGTGGGTCGAAGGGTGGATGGCGATACATCTCTTCCATGTCTTCACCTCATGCCGTTAACATGGCCCAGCCGGCCCTGAGGGCCAGCGGCCGGAAGGACGGTACCTTGCGGAGCATCTCGATTCCAAGAGGAACAGGGTGCTCGATGTCACCAAGCCTGTTGATCATCGCTGTCACTTCGGGTTGCGCAAACACCGCCACGTGACGCTCCAGCGTGTCGTCATCGCTTTCGGTCAAGAAGAGGTTTCTGAGGGCTCTCGCCCGGGTTTGATGACGCTTCAGATCGTCCCATGGCCGGGCGATTTTTTTCAAAGCGGTCTCCGAGAGCAGGTCGGCGTGGACGGCTTCAGCCAAGGCATCAGCCACCATGCTGACCTGTTTGAAGCCGGGTCCTATGCCGCCTCCTGTCGTCGGCTTCGCCAAGCCAGCCGCGTCGCCGAACAGCATGGCACGTTCCCTGACTGGCCGCCGAACCATGCCGCCGGGGATGGGGCCACAATACCGCGCGACGATTTGGCAGTCCGCGAACCGCTCGGCGTGGCGCGAGGTGTGCATGAGACCGTGCAAGAGCGCTTCAGGTGATGCATGTTCCAGGCGGTCGGGTGACGACCAAAGCCCAATTCGATGTGTGCCGAAGCCCGTTGGAATGGCCCATGCAAAGAAACCTGGGGCAATGGCCTCGCCTGTGAACATCTCAAGCCAGCGATTATCGGTATGGAACCCCGTGACCTCGACTTGGTTTCCGATCATGATTTCCTTCGGTCTTCCGCTGCGCAACCAGTGCCGAACGCGGCTGTGGGCGCCGTCTGCGCCAACCAGCAGGCGGCAGGTGGTGGTTCCGGTGGACGCGCCTTGCTGGTGATGAACCCGCCAACCCTTGCCTTCAACTGGCAAGACTCCCGTCGCTTTCGTCGAAAGCAACAACCTGCTTCCTGCCTTGATGGCCTGCTGGACGACGCCCTCATCGAACCTGTTTCTACACACGGCACTGGTTCGGGTCTCTCCGGGAACACCTACAGTGACGGATGCCCGGTGTGGTCCGTGAATCGTGGCGCCATCGATGTCTTGGAGCACGGTGTGTTGCAACCCCACTTGAGCCATGGACCACGGGTTGACCAAGCCGGCGCACTGGAAAGGTCGGCCGATGGACGCGTGCTCTTCCATCAACAAGACATCGACGCCCCGTTCAGCGAGAACGGTGGCCAACCGTGCACCGACGGGGCCGGCGCCGACGACGATGACGTCGTGGTCCATGGCGTGAATCCGGGGGGTGTACCCCATGAAGCATACGCTTCATTCCTTCTTTGCGAAGCGGTAACGCACCTGTTGTGCTTTGTTCAGGTAGAGGATGGCGGTGAACGGGTTGCCCTTCTTTGAGATGAGGTCGGAAAAGGGCCCAACTTGCCCTTCGGTGATCAACGTGGCTGCTTCTTCACGGGTCAACTCGCGCTTTGAGATTTCACGGGCGATCTGAATCTTGCATCCGGTCCCGGCTTCTTCGGGTTGGTAATGCGTCGGGGTTTCCACAATCGCGGCATTGGTCTTGGGGCAAACCGCGACGACGCCGGGTGTCACGTCAAACTTCGTTGCATCTGCTGCGGCCTGGCGCGGCGGGAAGTCGTATTCGATTTTCTTCCCGTTCAGGACCAGGTAGGCGCTGAAGGGTTTTCCTCGTCGAGAAATGAATCCCTCAAGGAGGGCAGATCGTCCATCCGTCAGGATGGCTCGTGCTTCTTCGACCGTGATGGGCCGCTGGCACATTTCGGCCCGAATGCCGCGGAACGTGCATTCATCGCTGTCGCACGCATACCCGTCGTGACCTTGTCGCACGGTGCCTGATTCGCAGACTGGACAGGTTGCAATCGGCTCATCGGTGATCTCAACGCTGCCTGCGCCGTTGCCCTTCGTGGTGACCTTTCCTGCGTCGCTCAGCGTCACCGACGCGGCGTATTCCTCACCCGTCCGGCTGAAGAATCCGTGAAGGTCGTCGAGGGCCTTGGATTCGATGAGGCGAGCAGCCGTGCTTCGATCAAACCATCGACCTGAGGTGTCCTTCCAGAAGATGAAGTTACATCCTTCATCCGCACCCAAATTGGCCACGCACTGGTAGGCCAAGGTGGTCTCACGAACCGGCTCGTTGCAGGAGGGGCATGCAGCGATGTCATCTTCGTCCGCGTACAACACAGACCTGTCATGGTCTTTGATCCGATGCACCATCGTGCTGGTTCGCTCGATGATGTCGTTCATGTATGCGCTTCGTTCGACCTCACCCCGCTGAACCTGCAGCAAGCGGTGTTCCATCTCTCCGGTCAACTCGGGCGAAGTGATCCAATCCACGCCAATACGGCGAAGCATGTCGATGAGTCGCATGCCAATGGCGGTGGCGCTAAGCTGCCCGCTGCGTGCGCGCCTGATGTAATTCCGATCGATGAGCTTCTCGATGGTTTCGGCGCGCGTGGCTGGCGTTCCAAGCCCCGTATCCTTCAGCGCTTCAGAGAAATCGTCGTCCTCGACGTGACGTCCGGCGTTCTCCATGAGCGAGAGCAAACGAGCTTCCTTCAAACGACTGGGCGGCTTTGACATCTCTTCGTGGAAGGTCACATCATCGAGGCTTCCTTCTGCTCCAGTCGAGACGTTCCCCCACTGTTCAGGGATGCTTTCCTTCTTGGTTTCGATGTGGCGGAAGCCTGGGTCAACGAGGTGCTCCACGCTCTTGACGAAGTCTTGGGACCCCGCCGTAGCGGTCCGCGTTTCGACCCGCCATGTTGAGCGGTCGGACCATGAGGCAAGGAAGCGCCGGGAGATCAGGTCGAACAGCTTGGCATGGTCCGCAGGAAGCGCCTCGCTTGGCAGCACGCCAGTAGGGACGATTGCGTAGTGGTCGCTGACTTTCGCGTCATTGAAATTACGGTCCGTGTTTCGAAGACCCTCGGATTGCAGTCGGTTCACGTGGGCGGAATATTCCTTGATGTCGCCCAGCGTTTCGATGATTTCGTTCACCTTTTCCGTCATGTCAGAGGGCAGGTACTGGGAGTCTGTACGCGGGTAGGTGGTGACCTTGTAGCGGTCGTAGAGGTCTTGAGCGACGCTGAGCGTCCTGCGTGAGGGCCACGACCAAAGGCTGTTGGCTATGCGCTGCAAACTCGTGAGGTCAAAATTGAGTGGGACGCGCTCGTGCTTTGGTCGCTCCTCAACGGTGACGGTGATGGATTTTGCTGCCGCAATGTCAGTTTCGACGGCGTTCTTCTCTTCCACGTCGAGGATGCGATTGGCCTTGTATTCAGGCCGGTTTTCATCCGACGTGTGATCGCGTCGAATCCAGCGCGCCGACCATACCGAATCGCCAACATGGACGTCAGCGGTAATGTTCCAGAAGGGCTCTGGCACGTAACTGAGAATTTTCTTTTCTTCGTCAGCGATCATGGCCAGAGTAGCGGTTTGGACCCGGCCGAGGCTGATGGTGGTGCGTTCACGTCGTCCCTTCAGGAAGGTGTTCCCGACACGTGATCCGTTCATGCCGATGATCCAATCGGCTTCAGAGCGAGAACGCGCAGCGGCCCCCAGGTTGTCGTATGTCCCGCTAGGTTGGCGTCCTTCCCACGCCGTTTGGATGGCACCAGCGGTCATGGATTGAAGCCACATCCTTGACGTGGGTGCCTTGGCCTTTGTGTGCTCGATGATGCTCCTGAAAATGAGTTCACCCTCGCGGGCGGCGTCACAGGCATTGACGATCTCGGTGACGTCTTTGGCCGAAACGCGCTTCTTGATGGCGGAGAGGACCTTCCTGTTTCGGCCACCTTTTGCCTTGTACTCGAAAGGATCCGGAACGATGGGAAGCCTGTCGATGGTCTTCCTCCAGTTCTTGAATTCCGGGTCATAGTCCTCCGGGAACTTCTGTTCGACGAGATGGCCGATGGCCCACGTGACAACGAGTTCGTCGCCCAACCACGCGTCGTCGGCTTTTTTTGTCGCGCCAAGGACCTTGGCGATGTCGTCGGCAACGCTGGGTTTCTCCGCGATGACAACGACGGTCATGAGTGGGTCGGCCCCGTCGAGCCTACTTGAACGATGTTGTGACCTGCCGACTCCGCCAAGCCTCCTCGTCCCACGAATCCTCCAACCCAGGTCCACCGCATCCCAAGCAACCCGGATATCCCGCCTCGAGCAGTGAGAGCGCCATGGCTGCAACGTCATGAAAACTCACGCTGAGTGCACCCTTCGATTGGAACAACAACGTTCGCACATCATGGGACAAGTCCCAAGCCACGAGGAGAACATCCGCTTCCGCGTTCCAAATCAGGGTATTGTGCGCGGTACGGACTTCGGGAAGCAACAACTGAGCAGGATTCGCGTTGCTGATGGCAGAGACCAATCGATGTGCAGTGTCCAGATCATTTTCATTGACGTCCATGACCACCTTTCGCGTGCGCAGGATGCGCCTTGCGGCCTCCCTGACCGCCGGCCATCGCACGTCATCTGGGCGCATATCACCACCACAAGCCCGTAAGGCTTGAAGGATGCCCGTGAGCGAGGGTGCACATGGGTTGGCCATACCGTACCTTCGTGCGGCCAATTCAGCGGCTCCAGTCCAGCGAAGGAGCGCATGGCCGGGCCTTGCGGATGCTCAGGCTTGCCTCCGCGACGGCACCAGGACGAGCCATGCTTCGTTTGCTCTACCGACCTAAGAAAGGTGAGGCCGTTCAGGTGTGGGGCTTGGACTTCCCGAACAGATTCGGACTCGCTGCAGGCATGGACAAGCGTGCTGAAGCCCTTCGTGGCTGGTCCAGCATCGGGTTTGGCTTCATTGAGATTGGCGGGGTGACCATGCACGCGCAAGCGGGGAATCCGAAGCCTCGCATGTTCCGTGACGACCGCTCACGCTCGCTCATCAACCGGATGGGCTTCAACAACGACGGGTCTGAGGCGGTGGCTGAGCGGATTCGTCGGCACATTCGCCAGAAAGGCCCCTTGCCTTGTCCTCTTCTGGCGAACCTCGGGAAATCAAAGATCACGCCAAACGAAGAGGCCCTGCTGGACTACGCGACGTCGATGGGACGCTTGCACGACGTCGTTGACGGCTTTGTCGTGAACGTCTCTTCGCCGAACACGCCGAACCTACGTGACCTCCAACATGAAGAGGCGTTGAAGGGATTGTTGGAGGGCCTCGCCCTCAGGTTGGACGGCTTGAACAGCGGTCACTCAACCCCCCGGCCCATGCTGGTCAAGTTCGCACCGGACCTTTCCGAAGGAGCCCTGCTTCGCATGGTGGATGTCGCTCGTGCTGCCGGTGCCGATGGTGTGGTGTTGACCAACACCACCGTGCAGAGGGAGGCTCCAACCCATCCCGCTCAGGCCGCATTTTTGGCGGAATCTGGGGGCCTTTCTGGGGCTCCGCTCAAAGACCGTAGCACGGCGATGATCCGTGCGGTGCATGAGCACACCAACGGGACATGGCCCATCATTGGCGTTGGGGGCATTTCCACGGCAGCGGACGCCCGTGAGAAATTGGAGGCGGGTGCCACGCTGCTCCAGGCCTACTCGGCCTTTGTTTTCGAAGGGCCCTCCTTGGTCCGCAACGTCGTGGACGGTCTGGGAAAAACGTCGCTTTGATAGCGGGCTCCTTCGACCGTTGGACATGCTGACCCGCCGGGTCAAATTGCTCCTCGTCGGGGCGGCCATCACCGTGGGCCTTTTTGCAACGCTATTGGTTGATGCCCCCGCGCCTACCATGACCGTGGACGATCTGCTCGCGGAGGCCAGGGACGGCCGTGATGTCGCTGTGCGAGGCGAGGTGTTGGACGGCAGCATCGACAACGGGACGTCGACCTTCGTTTTGGAAGGCGAGTCGACGACGTTGACCATCTCCTTCCTCGACGCGACCGTTTCCAACGGCTTGGGGGACAACCGCACCGTGTATGCCGAGGGCACGCTCAAGGAAACCGAGGGAGGTTGGGTGCTTGAAGCGACGACGATCAAGACATCTTGCCCTTCGAAGTACGAAGAAGAAACGACGACTGATTGAAATAGAGTCAGCATGACCCGCCATCGGGATAGGTGGGGGGCTCGGCGTACCCTGTACCGCACATCGTCGTTATGGCGGACCGAATGCCCCGGGGCGGCGAACCCGACCCGTGGTCTCCCGCTTGCGGACGTTGATGTCTCGCCCCCACATGACCCGGGTGCCATGAACCGTCTCCGGAGGGAGACGGGAATCGGATAACCGGGGGAACAGGTCAGGCCGGGAACGGAGCAGCCCTACCTGGGGCCATGGGTGCTGTGGGGACCCGGGACGGAGGAAGCGAGCGGACCAGGGCCATGGGGACGAGCGTCCACCCGGGGCGCGCCCACCTCACACATCGAGCAAGACATCGGCGTACCAAGCCGGTCCCTGAAGTGCAGGCATGCCCTCTCCTCGCCCTGGCAGGACCTCACCCTGTGCGAGAGACGACAACGTGAGGCCGTGGCTGCTGACCGCCTTGACTTCAACGCCGCGCTCGAGCTCGTCAGCGGCCACGTACGTGACCATGGCATGCACTCCAGCATGATCTCTGTCCCTCGTCAGTTGTACTTCTGCGCTGAGCATCCATCGCCCTTGTGTTTGGGCTTGATACAGCACTTCGTCAAGCCAAGCGAGCAGGAGGACGTCATCGTCCACGCGTCCATCCGTCGTCTTCAACACCGCATTCCACTCGCCATGCATGAGGCGTGATGTTGGCGTCCCGGTCACGTCCATGGCGCCCAAAAGCCCGAGTCCGGCCTCTGCAAAAACGCGTTCCTTGGTTGGCGCCATCGCACGCAGGCCGAGGTCTGCCGTGGTCGGCCAGATCCAGTGGCTCACGTGCTCACCGCTTCGAAATTTGCAAGTTCCAGGCGGTTTCCCTCATCCGCTCGATGAGATCGTCTCTGGTCAAGACGAATCGCTCAGTTCGATCCGCACCGAGGATGCATTCGGAAGCGGCGTTGGCAAGGAGGGCGGTGGCTTGTACGTCTAATCCAGTGGCCACAGCTGCGGTGATGGCGACGGCCGCCGCATCGATGAGCCCGATCATCTGCTTCAGTTCAGTCAGCGTGCAATCCACGTGAGCGTCTTCGCCTTCACGGCTGTAGATGGTCACGCCGGTCGAACCTTCCAGCACAAGGAGATGACCCCAGCCATGCTCGGCGAGGAGACCATGGGCGGCCTGAGCAGGGTTGTCTGCGCCGAGCCTTCGCCGCATCAATTCCAAGCCTTGGGATTGCATCACGACCCATGCCACGCCTTGGGTGCGATGGAAGCCGGTCAGCTTCGGATCGGCGATGACAGGCACCCCTGATGCGTTGGCGCGCTCGATCAACCGGGCAGCGCCTTCGTCGGTCACCACGCCTTGTCCATAATCGGAAAGAATGACTGCAGCGGCTCCGTCCACTTGTTCACACGCCATGTCATACATCGCATCCAGCGCCTCGGATGGCATGGGCTCATCGGCTTCAATGTCCCATCTGAGCATCAATTGTTCATCGCGAACAAGGTTCTGGCGGGTGGCCAACAACCTCGTTTTGACCGTCGTCGTACGGCCTTCGACGATGCTGATGGTGTCGGTGTTGACGCCTTCTTCTGTGAGATAGTCAAGGACGCTCACGCCTGCTCCGTCATCACCAACCACGCCAAAGAGGCATGGATTCAGTCCCAGCGATACCAAGCCGCGGGCCACGTGGGCTGCTGCTCCAACGGCCTCCTCTCGACGTGTTTCCTTGAGCACAGGGACCGGAGCTCTGGTGTTCAAGTTGTCCGCGAATCCGTGGATGTAGCGATCCATCATGATGTCGCCCACGAGAACGACGTTTTTGGACGGCAAGTTGGCAAGGGTCGCAATGATGTCGGTCAAACGGTCATGCGCATCCATTTCCGAATCCGTCATTCCCATGGTGGACGTCCTGCGCCCACATCATTTCATCATGTCGTGGAGGACCGTGGCCACGTGGGCGTTCAAGGACGGACCAAACGGCCCGAGTTCTGTGCGTAAGGTGGTCAGCAAGGCCTCCTCATCGACGGAGATCACGCCGTCGCTGAGGGCCATGTCCAAGCAGGACAAAAACACGGCTTCGACGGCGTCGAGCTTCGCCGGGTTCGGCCATGTCGTCGCCCGGCTTTGTTCGATGAGCAGATGGAGGTCTTCGGGCGCACAACCGAGCAACCGTGCTGCAAGTTGGATTGGATGCGCTTTCAGGTCGTCCCCCTCGCTCTCCTTCTCCCTTGCGCCGGCCGTATGGAGTTCCACAATGCGTCCTGCATCGACCAAATCCAACACCATCTCGCGCCCGTTGACCGTGTCGATCACCGCGCTTTGGTGGTGCTCACGAAGACGCTTGACCTCCTGCTGTCCCGTCGCTGACAACACGTACACACGGAGGCGTTGGCGATGGCCATCCACACGTACGAGTTCGAGCGTAATCCATCCTTCTTCCACGAGACGACGAAGGGCGCGTGGAACGTGCTTCCGCTGAATGCCGATGGCGGTCGAAATCCCGGTCTGCGTTTGATGTTCTGGCGAATCTGCGCGACCTAGAGGGTCCATCCGTGCAAGATGAAACAGAAGCCGCTCGAGCACGGGAAGACCTTCGACGGTGGTTCCCATGTCCGGGAGGCCCCTTGCTGGCATAGGAATCTTCCTCCGTTTCGTCTATGTGGGTGGGCCGGCAGGCGTGAACATGGCGGGTCGTGACCTTCGACCTCGACCCCGGCCTCAGCGACCGCTTGGAAGCCGCCCAGAAGGACCGCGAGAGCGTTGGGCTCCTCCCGTGGCGCACGAAGGAGGCTGGACCGTCCCCGCCAAACTCGGTCAGCGCTTGCATGAAAAGAGCAAGTTGGGCCAACTCGACGGCAACGGCAACCTCGTCCTGTCATCTGAGGAAGTGCTGTTTTGCCATTGGAACCGTCACGTTTCCCTGCCATCGGATGCATGGCTCGAACAGGAACTGGTGGGCGATCCTAGCCTGCTCCAACGTGCGGTGATTTTGGACGTGGCTCGCTCTGGTGGCGAGATCCTCGTTCTCAACGAGATGGAAGACACTCGATGGGGCCTTCGTTGGTCCCGTCATGAGAAACCACCAGCCCCTCCGCAAGCCGTGGCTGACTGGTCCACGGCTGCAGCCGATGTCGATTGGTCAACGCTTCTCACACGCGCCATGCAAGACGATGCCGAACACCGGCTGACTGAGTGGTACATCATTGATGAGGAGTTTGATGTCACCATGTACCACGTTCACCCGGTCACATTCTCGGGTGCCCTCACGCCATGGTCGCAACTTGCGGATCGACAGCGTGACCGTCTGCGCCATGCTTGGAGCGTCAAAGTCCCTTGCGGTGACGGTTACCGGCTCCCACTCATCGACGGTTCCTGGCCCTGGACACAGGTTGGGACAACGCATGCCTCCGGTCGGCAGCTCAACGCCGAGGAATCTTCGATCATGGCGCATTTGGTCGAGGGGACTGGCCTGACCTCAATTTCCGCCAAGGCCCAACGCCTCATGGACGCGGGTGTGATGCTCCGCCCTGGCTTCAAGTACGGCTGTCGATGGCGGGCATACGACAACGAGATTGACGTTGCTCATGCCCCTTGGTTGGTCCAAACCGAAGACCAGCGGCCTGAGCGGTGGCAAGAGGTGTGCCTCGCCGTCCGACTTGCCGAGGGCGTCAACAAAATCTGGGTGACGGAAGTCAACGGTCAATGGTTGGCGGTTCGACGTGCACTTCCCGGTCGACCTGCCCAGCCTCGTCATGAGCGTCGAGCGGACGGCCCCACGGATCCATCCTGACCTCGTGCGTCGGTGTCTGATTTACGGCAGATGGTGGCGCATTGGTCTTCGCACCCATGTTTTTCGGCCAAAGCAGGGACAATCCGACCAGCATGAAACTCAATCCTAAGCCGACCTCGGGCTGACGAACCATGTCGAGGCCTGTGGCCTCGTCTTCAGCCGTAAGGGTCACGGGAATCACGGTACGGCCACCATCGAGATCGACGAGGTGAACCTCACCACGCACCAGCATCCCATCTTCGAGCAAGCCCGAAGGATCGATGTCGAGGGCCAATGTCACGAGATCTTGGTCCAGCGTGACACGAGATGGCGTTTCTGCGATGCGAGACAACGGACCTTCGATGAGGACGGTGTACGTGGAGGACCCGTGTCCGCTGCTCAGGACGTCAATGGACACGGTGTCTTTGTCACTGACGGCAATCGACGCCACGTGCGTTCCCCCGTCAGGCACTCGATTCAGCACGGTCACTGGAACGTCCACGTCCATGTTGGTCCCACCGCACGTCAACGTGCCAGACAATCGATCAACGACGTCACCGACCAACGCCGATTGTGGCTCCAATTCGATGCGATGTTCACCTTCGGCCAGCAAAGTCGACGGGAAGGTCACCATCCCACCAAGATCCATCCGCAGTGAACCCTGCAGCGTGCATGGTGCGTCCATGTTGTGGAGGGTGAGGGAGAGCCCTTCGTTGGCGGTGACGCGGAGTCCATAGGCAGGCACGCCCAGCACGAGCCCATGACCACAATTTGGTGCACTGAACGCAACAGCCGTCCCGTTCCCGTTCGTTCCTTGCACAAGTTCTGCCGTCCACGGGACCTTGAGGCCGCGGTGGTCGCGAATCTCCACGCCTTCCGCACCGAAGGTGTCTCCGATTTGAAAGGCGTCACCCGCATCTCCGTCGTCCTGCCCGTTGAGCAGACCGTCATCACCGTCGGCTTCAATGACCTTGAGCCAAGGACGCCCAGGGTCCACGTTGACCTCGTTTTCTGCGGGGTCCCCAGCGGCCTCGTCGAGCAAGGTCACGAGGACACCTTGTCCAGGTAGCTTGTCGTCGTAGCTGTTTCCGCCCTTGAGTTCAATAAACACGCGTTGTTCTGAAGTAAGGTCAATTCGAAGCACGTCGCCACCGTCATGTCGGGGTGTGAGGTCCAGCGTCGGGCCCAGGCAGGCCCCCTCGCGTTGGACCGGGAACTCGAGGTCCACCTTTACGCTGGTATCGAGACCGATCCGTTCCATGGAGGCGGCTGTTGGCAGGGCGGGCCAGACGCCTGCACCGTTCCAGTTTCCGGATGCCATGATGTCCCAATCGCCAACACCTTGCCAGGTGCCGGACCAAGCCGGGTCATGGACAGGATACAGATCGATGGCACCAAGCTGGTGAAGCATCTCGTGCAAAATCGTTCCTGTGGCTCCGGTTCCACCTCGCATGGTGGCCATGGCATAATGCGCAACCTCCACACCCGAAGCGACGGTGACCGGCTCCATCAGGTGAGTAAAATGGGACCAGATGCGGTCCGAACCACCGGCGCCGCTCTCTTGACCACGGCTTGTGTGAAGCACGAGCAGGCGATCGACGGTGCCGTCGGCATCCAAATCATGCGCGCTCCAGTTCACGTCGTTTTCGATTGCAGCGATGACTTCAGCGACCAACTGGCTTGGCATGAACGTGCCATCATCTGCGAAGTCCCTGCCTGCGGCGCTGTCTGCTCCATAGTGCGATGAAGGAGAATCTGCACGGATGGCCACGGGTACGACCGTGAAATTCACGCTATTATCTCCGGCCATGAGGCTTAGGTAATCCGTGATCTCTCCTTCCACCAGCGTCGACGCTTGCTCCACCCCCAGACCTGTTGACTGGGTCGAGGCGTCATCGAAATCGACGACCACCACCAACCAATGTTCCTTGCCTTGCTGCCACGGAAGAACGGCTTCTTCCTCACCACTTTGTGGCTCTGGAGTCCAGCGGTTGAACCAGCCATCGCTCTGCGTCAACGCTGCTCCGCCCCCCAAAAGGACGAGCGCGACGAGGACCGTCAGCATCCGTTGCACGGGTCAAGGTCCCTCGCATGAGGTTTCAATGCTCCTTCACCGCGGGTCACGCTGCAACCAGAGATGGTCTGGATGCATGGCTGCCGGCCGGGGGCCATAGACGATGTCCCGTTCAATGCCTTCGATGCAGGCTTTTGTTCGCTGATGTGCAGCAGAATTGGACCATGGATCGACCAACGCCGCCAAAGCAAGATCACGTTGGGCGGTCATGGTGGCAGGCTCGATGCTCGGCCTTCGATGTTCGACGGAGCGGAGGTCCAATCCGCGCAATGAGGCGCCGGTGGAATGGATGGCTTCCTTGAATTTCAGAGGCAGAGGCTCGGCCGAGCAACCCACAATGACCACATCCGAAGCTCGCCCATCTTGTACGCGCTCGAGCAAGGACGTCCGCTCCTGATAGCGCACGCACAGTCCGCGTGCGACATGATGGCCGAGGCCTGCCTCCGGTGGATGTGTTGGTGCTCCAAATGCTCCCTCGCACGCGCAATCCACGACGAGGAGCCTGCGTCGTGCTCCTTCTCCATCGAGCACCGTCGGTAGGCCACGCGTCGGAGTGCTTCTCCAAGGAAGAAGGGGCAATTCCAACACGACGGCGCTCGCGATGGCCAACGGCCATCGCAGGTCGTGCGCCGTGGTCCATGTCGAGGTCACGATCAACAACACGACGGGCAGCGACACGCGCCAACGCCATGCAATGACCCTCTCTTGGTCCAAACGACCGAGGAGACCTGCCCCGAGACCTGCTCCGGCGGTTGCTCCCAACAGGGCGAGGATCCACATGCTGGCAAGGGTCAATTGGACCAAGGTGACGGAATCTAGGGCGAGCACGAGGCCTGTCGCATCAACTGTGACCATCGCACGTTCGTACAGCCATGGTGCTCCACTCCACCCGAACCACAGAGCGATGCACACACCGAGCATGGATGTGGCCACCATTCCGTTGCGCAGCCGTTTTCTTTCCATAGGAAGCAGGCCTGGTGAGGCGAAGGTCACCGATTGATGCACCACAAGCGGGATGGTGAGCACGCCAGCACACACAATGGCCATGGTCCACCGGAGTCCAATCCACGCTCCGGGTTCAAACACGACCATGCAATCCTCGCATGGTGACAGTTCACCGAGCCACCACATCAGGAGTGCATCTGTGTGAAGGGAGAGGGCAGCCGTGAACCCAACGATGACGACCAAAACAAGAGCAACGCGGGCGGAGAATTCCTCCAAATGACCGACGATGCTAACATCGTGGTCGGATTCAAGCCGAAGGTCGGCCACCTGGCGTCACCTTCAGACGAGGTCCTTGGTCACAGGGTCAGCACGTGCTTGCACAATCGTCCTGTAGACGCCATACGCGGCCCAGAGGGTCAGCATTCCGAGCAGGAGCGCGTAGCCCCACGGTTGGTTGCTGTCGACGGCCCATGCAAATCCAAGTCCCAAGCCCGCCGCGAGGAGACCTCGTCGAATGCCTTGCGGGACGGCCAGACGGCGGTCAAGATGCTTTGGACCACCGCCGAAACGGCGCTCGTAGAATTCACCTTGAACGACAGCACCAACGATGAAGATGGAAAGGGTGGCCCAGTAGTACACGTTGCCGTTTTCGAAGAAGGATTCCGCGAGCTTCGCTTGTTCCGCAGCCTCGATGGCCTCCGGGTCTTCCTCAGCCACGAAGAGGCTCTCATAATCACCAACGCTGATGGTTCGCAGGTCACGGTCGTTGACGTCATCGTCGACTGTTGATCCCGGCTCGCTGATCATAAAGGACAAGACGTTCCACGCATCGTTGGCGTTTGGCGCCCCGTTCCCATCGACGGCGTTGCCAACAAGTTGGAACCGAACTGGACCGATGTCCTCGGCGGGCGCCGTCCACGTGATGGTCCAATCGTTCCCAACCGCACCTTGCGACACAGCTCCGGGTTCTTCGGCCACTTGGATGCTGCCCTCACCTGCAGTGAGGGTGCCTGCACCGTAGTCCCAGAGCATGTATCCGCCCTCGCCGTACTCTGCATGTCCGAGGCTGATGGTGAACGAATATTCTGCACCGACGCTGTAGGAGCGCGGCACGCCAGAGATGGACACGACCACAGCGGTCGAGGGGTCTCCGTCCCCGTGGCAGGTGCAACCGGACTCGACCGTGAGGCCGCCACCGTTCTCCCAGGGTGGGCCGTTCGGGTTGGCCAGTGCGGGCATGGCCACGAGCATCGCGACCAGGAGAAGGACAAGGCCCCGATTGAAGACTCGACCCATCGTTGCACCCCTGTTCTCTCGTCGTGGCCCTCGACCTTTCAACGTTGCTTCACGCATCGCCGCAGTGCAGCGACTCAGGACTCCTTGATGGCGTTGTTCAACTCGGTCATCATTTTCTTCCCGTCGCCGAACAGCATCATGGTTTTGTCCATGTAGAACAGGTCGTTGTCGACGCCCGCGTAGCCCACGGACAAAGAACGCTTGACGATCACAATCGTGCGCGCCATGTCAACGTCCAAGATGGGCATGCCAGCCAGCGGCCCTTCATCGGAACGTGCGGCGGGGTTCGTGGTGTCGTTGGCACCGATGACCAAAGCCACGTCGGCCTCAGGGAACTCGGAGTTGATTTCGTCCATTTCGATGAGTTGTTCGTAGGGGACGTTGGCCTCGGCGAGCAGGACGTTCATGTGACCGGGCATACGACCGGCGACCGGGTGGATGGCGTACTTGACTTCCGTGTCGTACTTTTCGGCAACAAGGTCTGCGAATTCCTTCACTTGATGCTGACACTGAGACACAGCCATGCCGTAGCCAGGGACAATGATGACCTTCTGAGCACCGTCGATCATCATCGCCACTTCGTCGGCATCTGAACCGACCTTCGTGCGCGTCACGGTTTCTTTGTCGGATCCACCAAACGATGTAAACAGGACGTTTGCGAGGGTGCGGTTCATCGCCTTGCACATGATAAAGGTCAGGATGAGGCCGCTAGCACCCACGAGTGAACCAGCGACGATGAGGACGCTGTTCCCGATGATGAAGCCGGTGAAAGCAGCGGCAATGCCGGAGAGGGAGTTCAGCAGGCTGACCACCACGGGCATGTCTGCACCGCCAATGGGCAACACGAGAACGATGCCAAGGAGGCAGGACAACCCGATGACACCCCAGAGGTAGTTCGTGTTGGTCGGTTCTCCGAGCTGGAGGAAGATCAACGCAAACACGCCGATGAGCATGAGCACCTTAACGCCGTTGAGCCAGGATGGCCCCCACGTGGGCGTGCGGATCCACTTTCCGAAGAGTTCGATGCCTCCCTTCAGTTTGTACATCGCCAAGATGCTGCCCGTCAGGGTCACCCAACCGACCAGGGCCGAGAGACCGGCAGCGAGGACCGTCACTTGCAGTTCAAGTCCGTCAGGGACGGTGCTTGCGTCATCCAGCCAGCGCCATGTCTCGGACAGCGCCACGAGCGCGGACGCTGCTCCGCCAAACCCGTTGAACAGCGCCACCATTTCCGGCATACCGGTCATTTCAACACGGACGGCCATGATGTATCCAATACCGCCGCCAAGCAGGATGCCGCCGGCGATGAGCGCCCACTCAATCCCGGTGGTGAACCCCATCTGCAACACCGTCGTGAGGACAGCAACGAGCATCCCCATGGCGCCGTAGAGATTCCCAGTGGGAGCCGTGCGTGGGTGTCCGAGTTTCTTCAGGCCGAAGATGAACAGCGCAGCGGAGACCACGTACCCGAGGTTGATCCACGCCGCGGAAGATCCGAGGTCAATCCATGGTTCCATTTCAGGCACCTCCCCGCTTCTTGCCAGCAATCATGCTCAGCATACGGTTGGTGACCGCGAAGCCACCGACCACGTTGATCATCGCAAGGGTCAGCGCCACAAAGGCGAGAAGACCGGACACCGCCGTGTTCCCACCATCGAACGCGACGTTGGCACCGATGAGGGCGCCAACGATGCTGATGCCGGAAATGGCGTTTGCGCCAGACATCAGTGGGGTGTGCAAGGTGGCGGGCACCTTGGTGATAAGCTCGAATCCAAGGAAAATGGAGAGGACGAACAAGGTGATGCTTGCAATGAGGGTTTCAGGCGTCATGCGACCACCTCCGCGAGCCGGCTCTGCTTGGGATGAATGGCCCCATCTTTGCAAATGAGCACGCCACCCATGCCGGGAACGTGGAAATCGCTACCGTCCGGAGCGCCGACGAGGATGTCATCGTCTTCGGACACCACCACCTCGCCTTCGTTCACCAAGGAACACATGAACGTGGTGAGGTTGTTTGAATACAGCATCGAAGCGGTGGTCGCCAAGGTGCCTGGAAGGTTGCTCGTGCCCACGACAATGACGCCGTTGTCCGTGGTGACGACGTCACCGGCGACGGTGGACTCACAGTTCCCTCCGACATCGGCGTTCATGTCAACGATGACCGAACCCCGCTTGAAGGTCGCAACGGCAGAGGCTGGGACGGTGATGGGGGCCGGTCGGCCAAAGATGCGTGCCGTCGTGATCACGATGTCGGCATCCGCGGCCACGCCGCACACCGTGTCGTTGACCTTCTGAATGAATTCAGGGGTCAACGGCTTTGCGTACCCGGATGCGTCCTCAAAGTCGTCCATGCCGTCAACTTCGATGAACCGACCTCCGACGGATTCAATCTGTTCTGCGGCAGATTTGCGCACGTCAGAGGCATACACGACAGCACCGAGCCGCTTGGCGGTCGCGATGGCTTGGAGGCCGGCCACGCCGGACCCCATCACGACGACTTTTGCGGGACGGACGGTCCCGGCCGACGTGGTCATCATGGGGATCCCCTTCGGCACGTGAGCAGCGCCGAGGAGGACGGCTTTGTATCCAGCAAGGTTGTCCTGGCTTGAGTTCACGTCCATCGATTGCGCGCGCGAGAGCCTGCGTGGAATCATGTCCATGGACATGAGGGTCACACCTGCGCTCATGCAGGCCTTGACGCGGTCAGGATGACGGAAGGGGTCCGCAACGCAGACCACATTCGTGCCCGCAGCAAGCCCATCGATACCCGGGAATCCAACGGCGAGGATGTGCGGACACGACAGCACCTCATCGCGGCTCCCGATGCTCGCCCCGGCGTCGATGTAGGCTTGATCGTCGTGGCTTGATGCAAGTCCAGCACCGCTCTCCACGACGACCTCAAAGCCTGCCTTGGTCAGTTTGCGTAGACTCGACGGCACGATGGCCACACGTGTTTCTTGGTCCGATTCTTTGACGACACCAATGCGCATTTGGAGCACCTCCGCTGGAGCGGTGATTCACCCCAACGGAAGCGGGTTCTTCAACACCACGGAACGCGCTTGAGCTGTCTTGACCGCGAGTTTATGGGTCGTGTCCCGAACGGTGGTTTAGGTCGAGCACATGGCGAACGGGCGAAGGAAAATTGCGGTCATTGGAGCAGGGAATGTTGGAGCGACGTGCGCCTTCGTTCTCGCACAGATGAAAGTCGCCGATATCGTGTTGCTTGACATCTTCGAAGGCTTCGCGAAGGGGAAGGCTCTGGACATGTCAGAAAACGCCACCGTGCTCAACTATGACGGACGCATCATCGGCACCGCATCCTACGAAGACATCGCCGGCTCTGACGTGGTGGTCGTCACGTCTGGCTTCCCTCGTAAGCCAGGCATGACCCGCGAGGATCTAATCGGGAAGAACGCTGACATCATCAGCCAGGTGGGCGCGGGCATCCGCGACCATGCTCCGGATGCCGTGGTGATCGTGGTCACCAACCCTCTAGACCTCATGACGTACCACATGCAGAAGGTCACAGGCTTCCCTCACGAGCGCGTGATTGGCCAAGCCGGCGTTCTGGATTCGGCTCGAATGGCCCACTTCATCGCGTTGGAACTGAATTGCGCAGAGGAGGACGTCTCTCCGATGGTGCTCGGTGGCCACGGCGACACCATGGTGCCGCTGCCACGGTACACCACCGTGGGCGGCATTCCGATCACACAGCTGATGCCAGAAGACAGGATTGCCGCGATTTCGGAGCGCACGGCGAAGGGCGGCGGTGAGATCGTCGCCCTGTTGGAGAAGGGCTCGGCCTTCTACGCGCCAGGATCCGCTGCGGCCATCATGGCTGAAGCCGTGCTCAACGACCGACGTCGCCTCATCCCAGCATCCTGCCATCTGACTGGGCAATACGGCCTTGACAACGTCTACATCGGCGTCCCTTGCATCATTGGTGCAAACGGTGTCGAGCAAATCTTCGAACTCGACCTGCTCGACCATGAATTGGAGTCCCTGCAGACGTCTGGGAAATTCTACAAGGGTCAGCTGACCGATGTGTTGGGTTACTGAACCTCACGTGTGCGAACGATGGCCATTGACCTCCCATCATGGGAGGTCGTGATGCGGTCGACCGGAAAATCCTCAGTTGACCCTTGCACCAAGGTCCAGCCTGTTTTCCCCCTGCTTCGCATGCGTGTGAGGACTTCCTGGCCGAGGTAGCAC
>JAYOTG010000003.1:75523-89893 GCA_038150305.1 Candidatus Poseidoniales archaeon
TAGCACCCCTTGTTTTCATGCACCAAGGATCCCAATCCGCATGCGTAGGGATGGTGCTTCGACGTGATTTCGAATCCAACCTCCGGCCATCGATTGGCGATGCGCCAGGCGGTCCATGCGTCGTTATGTTGCTCATGGTCTGCGCTGCTTGAACCTGCGACAACCAAGATGCACAAGTCGTGGTGAACACGCGCGCTCGTGACCCCTTCTACCGTGTGCCATGCCCCATCCTCAGGTCCGCCAGGCCCCGTGCGGTACACCACTTGATTTCTGTCGCTCAAATCCAGCATGGCCACGTCTTGTCCAAGTTGTCGTGGTGTCAGGTGATCGAGCAAAGCGTGCCAGCGTTCACGGTGAACCAAGAGCACAACGCCTTCTTCCCGCACCATGACCGTGGCATCAGCAATCACCTTCGCCGCTCGATCGGTGAACACGGTCCGCAATGCCGAGCCGGGAGTGTTCGGGATGTGATTGGTGCTCAGGCCATCAATGAACGAAACGGCATCAACGCCTCGTACGAAAAGGACGCCAACATCGGGGCGGAAATGGCTGAACGACATCCTGAATCAGCCGAAGGATTCGCCACAGCCGCACGTGCTTCCTGCATTTGGATTGTTGATCTTGAACCCGCCACCCATCAACCGGTCTTCATAATCGATTTCGATGCCGTCCAAGAGGTGGCTCGATGCATTGGGGACCTGGACGTTGATGCCCATGATCTCCAAGCTCTGGCAGTCTGGTTCCGATCCTTCGATGATTTGCAGGTCGTACATGTAGCCCGAGCAACCGCCTGAGAGGACGCCCACGAGAAGCGATTGCCCCTCAGTGTCGCCAAAAGCATCACTCAGCATGGCGCGTGCTTTGTCGGTGATGGTGAGGTTGACGTTGACGGGGGCCGGGGCCTCCATCACAACGGCGGGCGCTGAGTCGCACGTTCCACAGTCCATGCCATGCCCAGACGGTCCTCGTTCATCAACCTGTGGCGTCAACGGCGTTTTGCTGCACGCTTTTCCTTCTCCTTGCGAAGGATCTTGCAACGTCGAATTTGCTCTTTTGCAAGCGCGATTTCATCTGGAGTCAACCCACGAGATTCGCCTTGTTCGAAGCACTTGATGGCGTCATCGTAGCGCTCCATTTCAGCATAGGCAACGCCCATGTTGTAGAGGGTCTGGCCTCGAACTTGTGCCGGTCGAATCATCATTGCTTGGTAGTAGGCGTCCACACACTTCGGATAGTCTTCCATGTAGTAGTAGCAATTGCCCCTCGCGTTGAGCACGAGGATCACTTTCTCTTCATCATCGGCCAACAAACTCAGTGATTTGTCGAAACAGGAGAGGGCTTCACGGTATTTCTTGTCCTCAAGGAGTTGTGTGCCTCGATTAAACCACTCTCGACCCTGTTGTGCATCTTGCTCTGGGGTTGTGGTTCTCGACGGAGTGGCGATGTTTGAGGTGGCCTCCAAAGCAGCGGCAGCAAGGTCCACCTGTGGGTTCAGTGTTGGCTCAGCCTGTACCGGATCGGGTGCGGGGGCCGCGAGCAGCAAGGATGCGGCAGCGTCAACTCCTTCTGAAGCATCACTTTCGGTTGAGCTTTGGAATTCTGGCGCGGGGGTCAGATCGATGGCCGCAGGCGTCGCGGCCTGTTCGGCCGGAGGCTCGTCGGCCACCGGCGTCATGCTTTGCTCCGTGCTCGATGTCGTCATCTGTTGGGCTCGTGCATGACACTTTGCGGCTTTCTCCAATTCGCCCGCAGCTTCGAGGGCTCGGGCCATCCCGGTCCAAGCGGACCCGTCCGTACTGTTCTTCGTCACTTCTGCCTTCCACAAGCCTATGGCCTCGAGGTGCTGAAGTTGCAAACTGTGGGCCCTAGCCCGCAGTCGGGGAGCGTCGTTGGCCAAGAGCAGAAGGACCTGTGCACCGAGTTCTGGTGCTTCAGGGAGCGTCGGCGGTTGGTCTGGAAGGTGCTCGAGTGCAGTCACCTCGCCTTCGCCAAGGTCGAGCAACCACGCGGCCAACGCAACGCGGTCATCTGTCGGCGCCTCTGGTCCAAGTCGAGTCATGGCTTCATCGAACCACACATCTGGATGTTCATTTCGGCTCAACAAGGGCCAACGCCGCGCAGCAACGTCGTCGCTTGCTCCGCATTCAAGGGCCATGGTGTAAGCTTCGATGGCGGCATTGGTTTCTCCCTTGGCAGCGTGCACGTCACCGACCAGCACCCAACCTTCTGGGCGTTGGTCGTCGATGCGGATGCTGTGTTGCGCTGCCCCAAGCGCGTGATCTTCCAGGTTCAATCGATGCATAGCGGTCGCTGCGGTGATCCACGCCTCGATGTGTTCTGCACCGTCCGTTCTGAGTCGATCACGGAGCAGTCCGATGGCGGCTTTTGGATGACCGGCGTCGAGTTCTTCCTTCGCTTGGTTGACGAGATCCTCCAGCGTGGGCTGATGGGGTTGTGGTTCCGCGACGATGGATGGTGCTTGAACCGATGGAGGCGTAGCGTCCGCATTGTCTTCCACCATAGTTTCCTGCACGTGTTGTTGCGCGGCGACCACACTTGCAGCCCGCTCCAACTCATCTTGGTCGAGGACTCCGTCGCCATCTGTGTCGTGGTGCGACGATTCTTCCAGCACGGCTTGAGCATCCGTCACGCCCGCTTTGTCCATGGCCTTCGTGAGGTGTTCATCCTCCCACGTCGCGGTGGGTGTCGGACGCTGGACAGGCAAGTCTGGCTCTACGGTTTGACCGGTCTGACAGCGTCGTCGAATGTCGAGCAATTCTGGGTGATCTGGGTAATGGGTCAGCGCGCGCGTGGCCATGGCTCCGGCTCCCTCGGTGTCGCCCATCCTTTCGAGCAAAACGGCCAAGTTGGCCGTTGCTGGTGCATGATCTGGTTCAAGGTCCAAACAAATCGTAAACGACTGCTTCGCACCCTTGGCATCCCTCTGTCCCTCGAGCAGTACGCCCCGGTTGTACCATGCCATCGAACTTGAGGGATCCATTGCGATGGCCCGGTTAAATCGGTCGAGGGCCTCAACGTATTTCCTGCCACGAGACAAGGCTTCGCCTTCCCTCAACAAATCGCTGACGTCGGGCGCTTCTGCGACCACCTCAGACTCGGTCATCGTGTGCTTCCTGTTCGTTCCGAGGATAAGGATTGTTGCTTTGTGGTTGAGTCGGAGGGTTCCTCAATCATGGCCCTATCCCCGAGCATGGTCGAACTGCCCGGGCCGCATGGTCTGTTTTTCATCGACCTACTCCCCGGTGAATTCCTCCGCGGTTGTCCACCCTCCCAAGGTCGTCGAGATGAGGGTCCGCCGACACCTTGCGTGATCGATGAAGCGTACGCGCTGAGCGCCAGGCCGGTCACCCAGCAGCAATGGGAATTGGTGATGGGACAGAATCCGTCCAAGTTTGCGGACGGGTGGACGGCCGGTCTGCGGCCTGTCGACTCCGTATCGCGGGACGATATCGCTTCCTTTCTCGCCCGTCTTAACGCGGAAACGGAAGGCATGTTGGCTGACCGGCAAGGGGAATACCGCCTCCCAAGCGAAGCCGAGTGGGAGTATGCTGCGCGGGCAGGGACCCAGGGCCGGTGGTGGTTCGGAGATGCAGACACAGACCTTGACGGCCATGCATGGCACGCAGGGAACGCTGGAGGCGTCACCCGTGAAGTCGGGCAAAAGGGTGCGAACCCTTGGGGGTTCCAAGACATGGCAGGAAACGTTGCGGAGTGGTGTGCGGACGGTTATGCTCCCTCTCTTGACGAACGGCACGGGCAACAAGCGCCGGTGTTGACCTCTGATGAGCGTGGTGTTTTGCGCGGAGGTGCATGGTACATGGAATCGGATTCAACGCGTTGCGCATCTCGACACAGCGCCGGTCCATCTGCGCGCAAAGACGGGTTTGGTTTCCGTTTAGCATGGCAGCCTCATAACCACTGATCCATGTCTGGAACACGCTGGTCGAGGTTCTGTTCAGGTGGCACCGCACCGGGTTCGATCGACCATGGGACTTCTCCTGCACTTGGGAGGAGTTTCATGACCCCGAGCGCAACAAAGCCACGGACGGCGGCTGTGCTGCGTTCGACCACGGGTGTGGCTTCCTCTTCAAACGATGCGTTGAGGTGGTGAACAATCGTCTGGAAGTCGCGCGTTCCGTCCGCCAACTCCCAAATCAGGCTGTTCATCGCATCGAGCGGTCTCCTCACCTCATTCGGGGCTCTGAGAATCTTCGCAAGAAGACGCTCAAATCGATTGAATCGCTTCTCGATCCTGAGCACGACGTGGCGCCCCGTGTGGACCTCGACCTCACATCGTTTTCCAACGTCCCCTGTCCACCCCCACCACACGGGTGCTCGAACGGGGTGGCGTCCGTTCAACGGATGTTCTTCAGGAACGACCACGTCGACCGTCATGGCTTCCACGTCCAATAGAGCAGTGCAAGCATGGAGACGATTCCAGCGGCCGCTGAAAGTCGAAGCAAACCCCGCCGGCCCTCCAGGCGGTCCAACCACCAAGTCATGGTACCAAAGACACCTACCGACGTCATCAGAAAAGCCCATGTCGTTTCTTCAGACATTGTACGGACCCCAGTTTACTGGTCGGAGGGTTGCTGCTGTGCCAACCATTGGTGGCCGTAGTGCTCCCATTGCTCCATCGTCCACCCTTCTGGCAAGCCCGTTGCTGGAAGCGGGGGTCCACGATGTTGCAACACAGGTGGCTCCGTATGCAGCGCTTGCGCGACGGTCGCAGGTGGGCCGGACCCAGTTGCGGGCGGGCCAGATGAGGAAACGGGGGGCCCTGCCGCATGTGCCGGAGGGTCAGCGGCGACGACAGGCGAGCCGGAAGGAGGAGGCAGGGATTCATCCTCCTCGAGATGATGATCCTGCTTCCGACGCATCAGGAGAACGGTGATTCCGGCGACCAAAAGAAGGAGGCCTCCGCCGCCGAACGCGATCACCGTTCCACTGAATCCTTCGGGTTCCACAGGTTCATCCCATGAGAGCATGGTGGACGTAGTGACGAGTTCGACGCCGTCAGCCGTCACAACGGTGACTGCCATCTCTCCCATGGCGGGCCCACCATTTTGGACGATGGTGCAACCAATGTTCCGCTCGGCCGTCACGATGTGTCCCGCTTGAAGGCTCACGTATGCGGGTGTTTCAGGCGTCAGTGCGCCCATTCCATCGCAAACCACCGCCCATGCTGAGGGGAACGAGAAGGTCATCGAGAGGTTCTCCTCGAACGATGAGGATGATGCATATTCAACCGTGAGTTGATGGGATCCACCGATGGCAGCTTGCTCGTTTGGTACGCTCCAATTGACGTCAACTTCGCGGCGCTGGTCCACTTCGACCAGATGACTCATCTCAAGGGTATACGGCCGATTTTCATCGTCGAGTCCGCCTTGTACCTTCACTTCGACCACGATTCTGGTGCCCAGAGGAGCGGCGGCTGGAACCTGAAGGTCCAGCTGGAAGGTGCGTTCACTTCCGGTTCCTAATCCGATCACGTGGGGTGTATCGAGGTCCAAGCCTGACCCGTCGTCAATGCTGAGGAATGTCACCATGTCCGTCAAATCCTGGGTGGACCGGACGGCGACTTCGATGAAGACGTCTGAATCAGGCGCATTCCCCAGATTGATCACCGTCCCGTTGATGGAAACCGTGTCACCTGCTCTCACGGCCGTCATGCTGCTCTCGAGTTCCAATCCTGGCTTTCTCACTGGCAGGACCAGCACCTCCAAGTCGTGACGGGCCTGTTCTTCGCTCCCGTCCAAGGCACGAAGGCCAAGCGCGACCGGCGAACCAGCGGGGGCGTTTGTTGGGGCAAGGAGCATCAGTTCCAACGACAACGGTTGGTCGGTATGTTGCAGTGTGGTCAATTGAACCGGCATGGAGAGGTTTTCGTCGTTCAGGCGCCACCATGTGCTCCACGTTGAGGGCAAACCATCGACGGTCAAATCAAGGTCAACGTCTACGTTTCCGAGGTTCGTCACGTTGACGTGAACGCCCGTCGCCACCCCTGGCATCAGGCGCAACATTTCCACCTCTGACGTCAAGTCGACCTCGCGAACTTCGACCACGTCAGGCCCCATCCACCACGGCGATTGTATGGACATGCCACTCCGATCCGATTCCATCACGAGGCGTATGTCTGGGGCAACGTCGTTCGCCAGTAGACCGGCGGGTGCCCGAAGCGTGATGGACACGCTGACCGTCGCACCAGCCGTCATCACCGCGGTCGTGCGGCTCAGCGATTCAATGGTCCACTCGGACGATTCGTCTGAGAGTTCAGAGGTAACGGACAAAATATCCGGGCGGTCGGCCAAGTTTCGTACGTCAACCGTCAGAACGGACGTTGTTCCAGCCTCCACGGGGGTGAAACCGCTGGACATGGTGAAGTCGAGTTCAGTCACCATCGATGCCGCCACATCGACGTCGATGGTGTCCGACCTGGTGGTGTCGTTTTGTGCGGTTGCAGTGAAGGTGGATGTGTGCACGGTGTCCGGTTGAGCTCCTGTCGGCACGGTCAGCAACAGGTCAATCTCCACTTCTTCGCCGGGTCGAACCAGCACGCTCGACGCTTGTGACCACGCAAAGGCAACGTCCCAACCCGTTGGGAGGAGGGTGGTGTCAATCGACAGGTCAAACACGTCAGAGGCACCGCCTTCATTTCCGAGTTTTACAACAAATGGGCAGGATTGTTGAGCGGGACACGATGGTCTCGACTCAGGCTCCTGCAGAACGGGAAGGCGGTCTGCCAAGACCGTGAAACTGACCGGTCCAGTCACGTGGACGTCTGGGTGATCGGTGGTGGCGTTGAAGGTCATCGGAACCAGCCCAACTGTGGCGTTGGCGTCTGGCTTGATGCGAACTGAGACGTCCATCGATGTCCCGGGGAGGAGGTTGAATCCAGAGGCAGGAACTGAACTTCCGTCCATGAACGTGGTGTATGTTTCCCACCCCGTTGGCATCCCCTCCACGCCTGGAACGATGTCGGTTGAGATGTTTCCATCATTGAGGATTCGCAAGTCTACGCTGCCCCACGCACCGGGCACGGCTCCCGTGGTCCCCAGTCCTTGGACCTGAACGCCATAGGCTTCTGAACGCGCAGCTTGGTCGTAGAGAATGACGATTTCGTCCATCCACAAACCGATATCTTGCACGCTTGCGTCCGTGTCGAGCGTCCAACGGAAGGCGGAATTCGCGTGGAGGTGACGCGCCGGCGCCAGTGGAATGACCGGGCTGACGTGACCTCCAGAATCAATGCTAAACGTGTTCCAACTCGCTCCATCGGTCAGGAAATCCTGATCGATGGTCCCTGAGAATCCCATGAGCTCCTCCCATGCACCGGTCGGCGTTTTAGCCTCGACAGACAAGCGGTCTGGAGCAACAACGCTCCCGGTGTAGAAGAAACTGAGGCCCATCGTACGGGTGCCGGACGTAAGCCCATCAGAGAAGTCCAGCGTCGGGGTGCTTAATCTGGAAATGGAGTTGGCGCTGTATGTCGACGCGTCACCGTTTCCGACGTGACACGAGCTCCCGAAGGAAATCGACGTATCTGTGCTCAGCGACCACTCGCCCGTGGCGGTCCAATTTTGAAGCGTATCGCAGTTCCAATATGATGCACCGACCGTCATCCGGGTGTTGCTTTCGTCGTTCCCTGGGTTGTCGTCTGGCGTGGCCGACAAGATCTTCACGTTGAGGGAGTGATTGCCGGCATAGGTGGGTGTGAATTGGAACTTGACCGTACCGCTTGATGCGCTGGCCACGCTGTTGAGCGGTTCCGTCATGTTCACGATTTCGAACCGCTGGTATTCATCGTGAAGCACGAGGAGCCGAACATCGGTCACGGGCGACGGCGTTGTGCCTTGGTTGTCGATGGACACGTCGAGTTCGATGGGCACGTTGACCACAGCATCGACCACATACAGGCTTGCAGGTCGATTGAACCCAGGGATTGGATGGTTGGAGGAAAACATCCGGTACTTCCCCTCATCCGCGGACGTCGAATAGGAAAACGACATGTCTCCAACCGAAAGGTCCACGCCACTGGAGCGGCCCTCTGTTGCTTGCGTTAACGGGGCCGATGCAGCCAACAGGAGACAGATGAGGACCGTGGCCGTCAGCCGCCGCCGCATGACCTGAGAACATCGCTGACCTATTTATCGGGCGCGGCGATTTTCGGGAGCTCTTTTTGTCAGAGTCATCACGCTTCAGCCACATCGTCTGCTTCTGCTTCGGCCAATTTCGCCTCATCTGCGCGCTCACGACGTCGGGATACGGCATAGATGGCAAAAGCAGGCAGAAGCACGATGGCGAAGCAGGCAAAGACCGCGGTCAGGGCCCACACGAACTCTGAGGCCACATCAACCGTGAACGGAACCACAGGTCCGAGTTCTTCGTTGACCATTTCGATGGTCAGCGTCGGCGTTGTGCTGCGGTTACCGGGCTCAACGATGGTCACGCGGAGTACCGCTGAGCCGTGCCGGTTGTTGACGATCTCCGCGGCCATCTCCTCAGCCTGTTCCTGACTCTCTGCCACCACCGTCCCGTTGGAGCGCGCCCCGGGTTCCGTTACAGCGAGGCCGAGGTACGCGGCGCGCCCGTCTTGTTCGTTCAACGTCGTGCTTTCATTGAGTTGACAATCTTCGAAACAGGAGAAATCGGTGGCGTCATCGGCACCCAGCAACGAATGCGTCCAAAGGCCAGCAGCGTCGAACACGGTCAACGTCGCTCCAGGAGCCAGCTCTTGCGCCGTGACGTTGACCCACGTGAGGTTGTTGCGATCGATGGTGACGTTTGATGACCACGTGGTGGTGGAGTCCCCTTCGTCGTACTCACGCTCGAAGGTCATCCCGTCATCGCTGGATTGGGTCGTGGCCGTCGCTTCGGTGGTGTAGGTGTAGTATGCCGTATCAATGGTGTTGGCGTAAACAGCGTATGAGAGCATGAAAATGAGGGTGAATGAAAGGCCGAGAAGTGTGCGTAGGAGGTTTGGGTTCTGAGCCAGCGCCTTCCTCATGCCCTTTTGGTCATCCCCACCGTTCAAGAACATGTCCACCACGCCACGGAACAGGGGCGACGCAAGCGGGTATCGCCCCGTCGCTTTCATATAGGGGCGTTCGGTCGCCCGATTGCTCGGTGTTCCTATGACGACGTATCACGACGTTCCCGCGGACATGTTCATCCCCGCTCTGGCCGACCGGCTGGGGGATGTCGAAGCCATCGTGGCCCCAGAATGGGCCGGCTACGTCAAGACGGGTGTGACGCGTGAGCGCCCCCCCACGCAAGAGAACTGGTGGCACCTCCGCGCAGCCGCTGTGCTCCGCAAGGTGGCACGACGAGGCCCTATCGGCATCACCGCACTCTCACAAGCCTTTGGTGGCTACAAGGACAATGGATCCATGCCCAACACCCCCGCGGCCGGCTCGCGTCACGTGATTCGCACCGCCATGCAGCAGCTTGAAGCAGCAGGCTTGGTCGAATTGGTCGAGCTTAAGCCCACCGAAAGCGTGGACGGCGAACAGATGCTCTACAAGGGACGCGTGATCACCGGAGAGGGCCAGAAAATCATGGACGAAGTCGCCCATGGTGTCCTTCCACAAGCCCTGGAAGCTTATCCGGGCCTTGACAAGTACTGAGGTGAAATCATGTCCAAGATCAAGCCCACGGCAAAGAAAGCCCGCCTCATGAAGGTCGGCAAGCAGAACCGCCGCGTTCCTGTTTGGGTGATGCTCAAGACCAACCGGAAGACGGTCAGTCACCCTAAGCGCCATCACTGGCGCCGCAGCAAGCTCCAACGATGAGGTGTTTTCATGGTTCGTGCAGCAGTTTCTGAACTCACCGTTCCTTTGCGCAACGCGTGGAACATCACCCGATACAAGCGCGCTCCTCGCGCCATCCAAATCATTCGGAATGAGGTCATTCGCCACCTCAAGGTGACCCCGGAGGAAGAGATCTACATCGACCCCTCTGTGAACGAGCACATTTGGGCACGAGGCATCGAGAACCCACCTCGCAAAATCAAGCTTCAAGTGACCCGTCACGACGAGCCTGACTTCCCGATTGAGGTAACCCTCGCACAGGAGTGATTCGCATGGGCAACATCCGACCGAGTTTCATCAAAATCCGCGCCATCGCGCTCGTCGAACAACACGGTGAGAAGTTCACCGAAGACTTCGACCACAACAAGCGCATGGTGCAGCAGTTGACCGACGTCGACTCCAAGAAGCTCCGCAATTGGATTGCCGGCTACGTCACGCGATACCGCCAGCGACGAACCGACTGAGGTCGGTCCATGGCCCACCACATCCGCGTCGATTGGACGCAGGATCCCGTCAGCCTCCACGCTGAATCGGCCGAGGTGCTAAACCAACTCTTTGCGGTCTTGAGAGAACAGCACGGCCTCAAGAAGCGGTCCATTCCAATGCCTGATCACGAAAACGCTGGATTCGTGGCTTTTCTGTATGCCCCCATCGACCCCCGCGTGTTGGCGGCGGCCATCGAGGAGGTCGCTTGAATGGGTCAGCGCAGCGACATTCCCCTGCCCATTGATTCATACCGGTTTACGGTGGTCCTCGTCGGTACGTCGCATGCGGGCAACTTGGGCGCCGTGTGCCGCGGAATGCTGAATCACGGTTTTGATCGTCTTCGTCTGGTTCATCCACAATGCGACATCGACGACGAGGCACGGAACCGCGCGAAGCATGCGGGTCGCATTCTCGACGATGCCGAGATCTACACCACGCTTGATGAGGCCGTGTCGGACGCCACCTTGGTGGTGGGCACGTCGGGCAAGCGAGAGCTCGGGAGGAAGACCGTGTTTCGCCACTTCATGTACCCATGGGACCTCGCCGACCGAATTGAAGGCGGCGAAGGGCACGTCGCCCTCGTTTTTGGAGAGGAAGGGAAGGGGCTTTCACACGAAGATCTGGACCGCTGTGACGTGTTGGCCACCCTTCCGACCTGGGAAGGCTACCCGATTGCCAACCTCAGCCATGCCGTCACGATCTTTCTCTACGAACTCCACAGAACTCGTGTGTTACAGCGTCAGGGTCAAGACCCAGCCTTGCCAAACATCGTTCCGCTTGAGGTTCGGACCAACCCGCAGATCAGGCAAGCCTTCCGAGACAGCGTCGAGCAGTTTTCCGAAGTCCTTCCCGGTCTCGAAGAGCGTCGCGTCAGCGTCCGTCAAGCCCTGAACCGAATGGCCGCTCGTTCAGGCGTGTCGGACGACGAGATGACACGGCTTCTTGGGGCGTACTTGGATGCGACCACCGCCTTGCAGCGTGTCTCTGGCGATGAGGCATGGTCAAAGCATCGCCGCCGCCGACTTCCTTCCAGACTGGACGAGGATTAGGGCCGATACGTCGCCCAAGACTTCGGCGTTTCCCGAACGTGAAGTGCTTCCAGCCGAAGTCGATCACCGTAGTTTTCGTGCAAGGCCTTGGCCACACGGCCGTAGGCCCAGGCGGCCAGGTGTTCCGCGGTTGGTGGGAAGGGCAGAACAACCGTCCGATGATTCGGACCCATGGCTTCGCAGGCTGCTCGACCAGCAACATCCGTGTCCTGCACGAGGAAGGCGTGGTCGACAACATCGTGGATTTCCTCGGTGAGGATGCGGGATACATCGCTGAAGTCGAGGACCATGCCGTCATCTGGAGCCTCGGGGTCGCCAACCAATTCTCCACTGATTTCGGCCTCGAACCGGTACCTGTGGCCATGAAGGTGGGCACACTTGCTGCTGTGGTTTGGCACACGGTGGCCGGTGTCGGTTTCGACCCAGCGGCGGATGGTGGTGGTCATGCTTCGTCCTCCTCAAAGGTCAGGCACACGGAATTGATGCAATAGCGTTCCCCGCCGTGCTGTCGGGGCCCGTCGTTGAAGACGTGCCCCAGATGAGCATCACAACCGGAGCATCGGACTTCTGTTCGCACCATGCCATGCGAGCGGTCCTCGATGCGCACGATGTTCGCCTCATCTGTTTCGGTGTGAAATGCAGGCCAGCCGCATCCGCTGTGGAACTTGGACACTGAGGTGAACAGGACTCGTTCACAACACACACAGCGGTACGTGCCTTTCCTTGATTCGTTCAGCAAGGCACCGGTGTACGGCCGTTCAGTGCCTGCTTCGCGCGTGACGTGGTACGCCAGCGGTGGGAGGAGCGCGCGCCATTCTTCTTCCGATTTCGTGATCATTGTTGACCCTCCTCATGCTCGCGCTGAAGGGCAAGTGCGTGTTCGAGTACTTCCTGCCAAGGACGAACGTATGGAATGGGATCCACACGGCCAATCTCGTGGAAGGCCAGGATTCGTTCCACGTCCGACCCCGTCGTTCCCAACGAGCGACCTTCACGGTCAGGTGCATAGGAGGTCAACGTGTTGGACAGAACGACGTCAAAGTCCAATCCCAAGGTGTCACAGGACGAGAGGCCGTCACGGAGGATGCCCGCCTTGTCGGTATTGAGGTAAGGCAAATCGAAGTTCACGTGCTCTGCATCCCAATTCCCAACCTTGAACGCGTGTTCGAGGGCGGTGTAGAATTCTGGTCGGCAATCAGGGTAAATCGAGTGGTCGCCGCTGTGGACACCAAGCGCAATTCGGGCATGGCCGTTGTGTTGCTTTGAGAGGCTGAGGGCCGTGGCAAACAGCAGTGAACTGAAGATGGCGTTTCTGTTTGGCACCACAGTTTGCTTCATCTGTTCCTCGGCGTAGTGGCCTTCTGGCATCGCTGCATCGTGATCGGTCAGGGATGAATCAAGGCTGCTCATGGCACTCCTGAGATCAATGAGGCTGTACGTAACGGCATGTCCATGCTTCTGGAGCAACGCGATGTTGCACTGAGCGAGTTCGAGTTCCCGCCGATGCCGCTGACCGTAATCGATGCCGAGCGCTGTGACAGCATGACCTTCTGCCAAGAGCCGGAGCAACAGGCACGTCGAATCCATGCCGCCCGAGAGGGCCATCACCGCAGGTGGAAGCATCAATCCACCCCCATCCACTTGTGCGTTTGGAGGGAAAGGCGCCATCCTGGTGATCGCTTCACGAGCGCCTCCACTGCGGCAAACGAACGCCCGTTTTCTTCGACGGTGGCCGTGTCGATGTAGCAAGGTTGGAGGAACAAGTGATTGAATCCCGATATGAGGCCGTCATACATCGAGAGGTCTTGGCCGACGTAAACAACCTTGAGTTCGTCACCTTCCGTTTGCCGGATCTTGACGTCAGGATACATCTGGTCCTTCGGAGAGACACAGATCCAATCGATGATGGGGTCCACTTCGACGGTTCCGTTGGTTTCGATGGACAGCGAGCAGCCTGCGTCCTTGAGGCGGCGACCCAACGGAACGAGGTCTTGGAGCGCGGGTTCGCCGCCGGTGAAGATGACCCGTGAACAACCAAAGACGAGCACCTTCTCCACGATCTGATCAAGCGCCATATCCTCGTAGGTCAGAAAATCAGTGTCGCACCACGAACAGCGGAGGTTGCAGTTCCCAAACCGGACAAAGACGTGCGGAATACCAGCGTGGTACCCTTCGCCTTGTACGGAGTGAAAGATTTCGACGATCGGATACGTCACCATCGCGAACACCTCAGGGTTCTGCACGGCGGATGAGCTGCATCACTTCGGAACGTGCCTCGGCTTTGTCAAAGAACACGCCTCGCATCGCGCTCGTGGTCATCGTGGCGTTTTGCTTCATCACGCCGCGGCAGCGCATGCAACCGTGATGGGCTTCGAGAATGACCGCGGAGCCAAGCGGTTGCAGGTGATGTTCAAGATCGTCAGCGATGCATTTGGTGATTCGTTCCTGATTCTGCAAGCGTCGTGCATGCAAATCGACCAGGCGGGCCAACTTGCTGATGCCAACAATGCGATCGACCGGAATGTAGGCCACGTGCGCGTGACCAGAAAACGGTTGCAAATGATGCTCACAGGTGCTGTGGAATTCGATGTTGCTCAGGAGCACGATGCCGTCGTAACCTTCGCCGTTGAAGGTGGCTGTGAGGATGGATGATGCATCGCCCTTGTACCCTGCGAAGATTTCATCCCACGCCTCGATCACGCGTTCTGGGGTTCGTTCCGTGCCTTCACGACCCTCGTCTCCCTCGAGGTAGTTGAGCAGCGTTCGCACGGCCACTTCGGCCTCATCGCGGGAAACCATCACGCATCGCCTCCTCGGCGACCCGCACGCATGTCCACGTCATCCAGATGGTCCAGCATCTTTCTGCACGCGGTTCGGATGGCGTCGGCCAAGCTCACAAATTTTCCGTCATCGCCGACGTGCTGTTCGAGGTCGACTTTCAACTCGAGCGGCATGTCAAGGGACACCTTTGGCATGCATTGCGCTGCTGGTTGGTATTCTTAGAG
>JAYOTG010000003.1:89903-121423 GCA_038150305.1 Candidatus Poseidoniales archaeon
CATCTACGTATCGCAGAGTATTCTTATAGTATTCGCAGACGAGTCATGAGGGGCTAAGCACCAGGTCCTCCCGGTTGAATTGACGCTGAGCGTACCAGAGGGCCGTCCCGGTGTAGGCCATGGTCGTGCTCAACCAAACGACCGTGTGGACAGGATCCACCTGATCCAGCAAGAGCTCGCGCATGGCCAACAGGACGTTGACCACGGGTACGGCGAACCAATATGTTTCAACGCCGTCGAGGTTGATGAATTGGACCACCACGGCGGGGATGATCACCGCAAGGCTCGCAGGAGCCAGCAATGCGCCTGCTTCTTTGACGGATTTCGAACGTATGGCGAGGGCGAGTTCGCTGGCCACCACCATGACGGAATATGCGAAGATGGCCACTGCAAGCAGAACAAGCGCTCCGAGACCAACATCGGGTGTGGACAGGAGGCTTGGTCCTGCAAGGAAGGTCAGTGCAAACATGAGGCCCCCCAACTGCAACACCACGCCGACGAGCACGATGGTGGACACCGCCGCCCACTTTCCTGCCAGCAGTTCCCAGCGTCGTGCCGGAGCGCAAAGCAAGGCCTCCATTGAACCACGTTCACGTTCACCGGCCGTCATGTCGATGGCAGGCTGGATGCCACTCGTCACCACCCAGACGGTGATGATGAGCGGGATAAACGACGAAAGCAACCAGCCCTGGACCTCGCCTTGGGATGCCAAATCCTCGGACGTTGGATCGTAGCGGACCGGGTCCAGGGTCGTTGATGCGTTCAATCCACCTTCTGTGACCCGACGGTTTCGCTCCGACTCTTCCCATTCAGACAACGAAAGCAGTGCACGCTGTCGTGCATCGGCGCTAAGGCTCGAGGTGGACAGATGACGAAGATGGAATTCGTAGACATCACCCTCCTCGTTCCAGTGGACCACGAGGTGCAACGACCCGTTTCGAACCGATGCGTCATCCACGGTACGGTCGTCCACCGAATCTGCCAGGGTCACGACGACCGACCGATTTTCGAGGTCACGGATCAGATCATCTGGAACGTTTTCTCCTCTGAACAAGACGTCGACCTCTGTTGCCGCCAATTCTTGAGCTTCGCCCCCAATCACGAGCGGAAGTCCGATGAACAGAAGTGGAAACAAAAGCAACGGCACCAACACCATCGTGAGAATGGTGCGCCAATCCCTGACGAAATCAAGCAATTCGCGTTGAGCGATGGCGATGATTCGATGTCGAGCGTTCATGACCCGCCCTCCATACCCGCTTGGAATTCAGGAGTTGCCTCGCTGGTCAGATCGAGGTAAAGGTCCTCCAACGAATCTGTCCCGTGATCATTGAGCAAGGCATCCACGCTCCCGTCCGCCACAAGCAAGGCGTTGTGCATGACCATGACGCGTTCGCACACGCGTGCAGCCCGGAGATCGTGGGTGGACCAAACCACGCCTCGCCCGTTATCGACAAGAGAGGCAATCAATGAGCGGACCGCCCTCGCACTTGTGATGTCCAAACCCGCCGTCGGTTCATCCAGCAGGAGCAATTCAGGTTCGTGGACCAGGGCACGGATCAGTGCTGTTTTCTGGCGCATTCCACGGCTAAATCCCTCCGTTCTTCGGTCCAATGCGCCTCCGAGGCCCAATTGGACCGCCAATGCTTCGCTCCTGGTTCTTGACACATCATCCTGAATCCCAAAGATGCGTGCATGGAAGCGTATGTTTTCCCACGCCGTCAGCCGAAGATGGAGGCCTGTTGACTCGGTCATGACGCCGATTCGTTTTCTGTGCAGCGTCAAATCACCATCAGCGAATTGGGCCGTTCCGGCTGACGGACGGTAGACGCCCGCCAACAACCTCAGCAGGGTGGTTTTCCCGGCCCCGTTCCCTCCAATGAGGGCGGTGCTGGTGCAGCGTTCAATGTCCGCCGTGACGCCATCAACGGCGACAATGTCGCCGAAGATCTTGCTCACGCCCCTCAAGGCCACGAGAGGGGCTGAAGGGTCGTCGCTTGACGTCATGCGTCTTCGTCCTTTGAGGCCAATTCAACCAGGACGCCACCCGTTGACTTGGGGTGCACGAAGGCAATGCGCATTCCTCCAGCGCCCTTGCGCGGGGTTTCATCGATCATGCGCACGCCGTTGGCCATGAGGTGTTGAATCATGCCGTCGAGGTCGCCGACGCGAAAACACACCTGTTGGACGCCCGGGCCTCGTCGTTCGAGAAATCGTCCGATTGGCGTATCAGGCCCTGTCGGTTCGAGGAGTTCGATTTTGGCAGGGGGTCGCTGAACGTCCTCATCGGTGGCAAAGAACCGTGTGGTGACGCCTTGATCATCGACCCGTTCGTCATGTGCGCCTTGAACAAGCCCAATCAGATTCCAAAACGGGGAATCATCGACCAAACTCTCGGTTGCAATGCCGATGTGATCCAGCGTGATGGGTCCAAAGCTCATGCACATCCCTCAGAATCCGCTTGGCGGCGTGTACTCGCCGAACACCTTGCGAAGCACACCACATATTTCCCCCACCGTGGCCTCGGCTCGGACGGCCTCAAGGACCAGTGGGAAGACATTCTCCTCCGTTCCAGCGACGCGTTCGAGGTCGGCCAAGGCACGGTTGGTGCGCTCGCCGTCTCTTTGCTCTCGAACGTGGTTCAGCCTCGCTTCTTGTGCCCGTGCCAAATTGGCATCAATGGCCTGAACCGGTGGGGAGGTTGAATCGTCCATCGTGTGTACGTTGACGCCGACGATGGAACGCTCTCCTGTTTCCAACGCACGTTGATGAGCAAAGGCAGCCTTGTGAATTTCGCGTTGCTGATACCCCGCTTCCACCGCCTTGAGCGCCCCTCCTTTCGAATCAATGCGGTCCAATTCTGCCTTGACTTCTTCAATCATGAGCGACGTCAGGCGTTCAACGTGGTACGAACCACCAAGGGGATCGACCACGTCGGCTGCACCTGATTCCTCTGCGATGATTTGTTGTGTTCGCAAAGCCACCGTAGCCGAGGCTTCTGTGGGTAGGCCTAGGGCTTCATCGTAGGAGTTCGTGTGGAGCGATTGGGTGCCGCCACAGACCGCCGCAAGGGCTTGAATCGTGACCCGGGCAATGTTGTTGAGCGGTTGTTGTGCGGTGAGGGACACGCCTGCCACTTGCGTGTGGAACCTGAGCATCGATGACTTCGGATTCTTCGGGGCGTAACGGTCCATCATCAGGTCGTGCCAAAGGACGCGTGCAGCCCTGAACTTTGCGACCTCTTCGAAGAAGTCGTTGTGGCAATTGAAGAAAAAGGAGAGGCGGGGTGCAAAGGCATCAACGTCCAGCCCACGTGAAACGGCATCATCGACGTACTGTACAGCGTTGGCCAACGTGAACGCCAGTTCCTGAGCTGCCGTTGAACCTGCTTCGCGGATGTGGTAACCAGAGATGCTGATGGTGTTCCATCTTGGCACTTGTGCTGCGCAATACTCGAAAATGTCACTGATCAGGCGCATGCTTGGTCCTGGTGGGAAGATATAGGTCCCCCGGGCGATGTATTCCTTCAGGATGTCGTTTTGAATCGTTCCAGAGATCGCATCTGATGCAACACCTTGCTCCTCGGCCACTACGATGTACATCGCCAGGAGCACCATCGCCGGGGCGTTGATGGTCATCGACGTGGAAACCTTGTCGAGTGGGATTTGATTGAACAACTCGCGCATGTCCTCAAGCGTCGAAATCGAAACACCTACACGGCCAACCTCGCCCATGGACAACGGATCATCTGCATCCAATCCAAGTTGGGTTGGAAGATCGAACGCCACTGAGAGCCCCTTTTGACCCCGATCGAGCAGCAAGCGGAAGCGTTCATTCGTCGCAGCTGCCGACGAGAAACCAGCGTACTGCCGCATGGTCCACCGGCGTTGGGTGTACATGGTGCGGTGAATTCCACGTGCGTATGGGGCAACGCCAGGTTCACCGTGGCCATGGTGATCGTCAGCAACGCTCGCAGAGGTGCTGAACAATTCCAAGGGAAGGCCGCCAAGGGTGTGGCGGTCTGACTCGTCCATGGGCCATAGGGAGCCGATGCGCTCCTTGAACCCTCGTCCCTTTCAGTGGTGGACGCCGCCTTTGCCGTGAACGTGTCCGTGCGAAATTTCGGCCTCTTGCGCGGCACGGACTTCGACAACTTCGACGGAGAACGTGAGGCTCTTCCCTGCAAGTTGGTGGTTGAAATCAGCGGTGATTGTCTCGTCTTCGACGGCAACGATGGAGAATGGACGAGGGCCGTCAGTCATGTCAGCGACCAGTGTCATACCGACCTCGAGCGGCACCTCGGCTTCCACGGCCGCGAAGTGAGCACGTGGGAACGTGGTGACGTTGGCCTCCTCACGCGACCCATAGGCGCGTTCGGGTTCGAGGGTGAACGTTCGACGCTCGCCGACTTTGGCACCGAGCATCTCTTCTTCGAACCCTGGAATCATTTGTCGGTGGCCAACGAGGAAGACCAAGGGGTCCCGTCCCTCGCTTGAATCGAAGACCTCGCCCGTGTCAGGGAGCGTACCGGTGTAGTGGACGGCTGCGACGGCGTTGTTCTGAATGGTGTCCATGATGTCATCTCCTTGTTTCCATGCGGCGAATGAGCCGCTGCAATTCTGCAGCGACCGTCGGTGGAAGAATGCCTTCGGTCTCCTTTTGCTCGATGTATTCGATGGCGGCCTCAAACGAAATCCGCTCACCCTTGGCCCAGATCTGACCGAGCAAGTTCGAGCGATGTTCCTCGGCAACACCGGGGTCTGCGAGCATGTCTCGTGCAGCATATTTGTATTCCAGATACTTCTGCCTGTTCAGCTTCTTGACCTGCTTTTGCCGGCCGCCGCCCTTCTTTTCTCTAGAGCCCTTGCGTCGCTGGCCGGTGGTTCGGCCCGCGGATTTCACGGCGATTTGTTTGAACACGTTCTGCGTGCCTGCGGACACGGATTCGTGGAACTCAGGAGCCTTCGGCTCCTCTGGCAATTCCAAGACGGCTTCCACCGTTGAGGCGGCGGCCGTGACGGTTGACGTCGCTTCAGAGATGACGACTGGCGCCTCTGCTGCTGGGGAATTTGCCCTGAGGATGGATTGTGCTGCCGCTTTGTTTTCTTGTGAAAGACGAGCAAGGCGCTCTCGCTCGGTTTCTTGCGGCTCAGTTGGGAGCGCGGGAACAGGTGTGGTGGTGGGTGTTGTGGATTCCACTTGGACGGTGCCGGTTGCTTTGTCGTTCAGTGCTTTTTGGGCCTTTGCTGCTTTCTTGAGAAGTTCGTTTTGGCCTTGGGGCTGATCACCCGTACGCGCTGCCGCGGTTCGTTGTTGTTGGGCCTCGGCATCGCGAGCACGCTTCGCGTTCTCCTCCCGACGACGCTGTCGTTCAGCACCTGCGTTTTGTGCAAATGGATTCAGCGGTTCGCGACGACGTCCACCACGACCACCTCGACCTTGCACGATGCTGCCTCATCCTTTGCCCCTGACCACGGGATAAAAAGGATTGGCAGAGGAATTCACCAAAGGATGGGGGTCGCGTCCGTGCGAAGGCCGGGGTCCACGGCCGACGCATGGTACGGCGTTGTCCTCCCGGACTGCAATTCAAGCCAACCAAGTTGGGCGATCATGGTGCCGTTGTCGATGCAGTACATGCGAGGGGGAGCGTGACTGCTTCCTTCGCGCTCGCCGGCCATGATGTCACACATGTCGCGGAGACGCTGATTGCAAGCGACCCCGCCGCCCAGGAGGAGCTCGTGTTTTCCAGCATGAGCCATCGCGCGTTCTGCGACTTCGACACATGCGGCGAAGGCGTGTTCTTGAAGCGACCAACAGACCGCATCGAACGGCACACCGCGATGCACCATCGCAACGGCAGCGGTCATGAGCCCCGAGAACGCCATGTCCATGCCACGAACCGCATACGGCAGCTCAAGCCCTTCGAGGCTGGCATCGGGATTGGCCTCGAGGTAGGCCCGGGCATGCTGTTCAATGACAGGGCCACCTGGGAAGGGGTGCCCAAATTTACGGGCAAATTTGTCGAGCATGTTTCCAATGCCGATGTCGAGGGTTTCTCCGAGCACGCGATACCGGCCATCCAATCGGGTGATCACTTGGGTGTTTCCGCCCGAGACGTACAACAGCACAGGGTCATCACAATCACATTCCCAACGCCCAATTTCGATGTGAGCCACGCAATGATTCACGCCGATGAGTGGGACATCATGTGCAGCCGCAAGCGCTCGGGCAATGCCAGCGCCCACCTGCAAACAAGGTCCCATGCCGGGTCCTTGAGAAAAAGCGACGCCGCTGAGGGTTGACAGGTCGAGACCATGGCGCTCAAGTAAAGTGTTCAGCAGGACTTGAGCAACATCGCGATGATGATCCGCGGCTTCACGGGGGTGGATTCCGCCCTCTGTGGGCCGAATGGTATCGATGGCCGCGGGAAGCGTAGTGCCATCACCCCGTACCGCTCCGAATGAAAGCGTGTGGGCCGTGGACTCAAGCCCGAGGACCCAACCGTCCATGGCCCGGGGACGTGTTGATGATTCATCAACCCTCACCTTCTGGTCCGGTCATGCGACTTCTGGTCACCACCACCCGAAAGCTCGTCACACATGCCAATTCTCATGAAATGATAGTACTTGATGGAGCGGACATAGTCATAGAAACCGGCGTCGTTACTTCAATTCAGCCATCAAAGGTCCATGTTCATGAATTCGATGCGGACGGAACAGCGCCTTCGCATGTACAGGTCCTGGACGTCGGGGGCAGAGCCATTGTTCCTGGACTGATTGACGCTCATACCCACCTCATCTGGGCCGGCGATCGCAGCGATGAAGTCGGGAAACGCCTGTCTGGCATGTCCTACCATGACATCGCTGCCGAAGGCGGTGGCATCGGACGAACGGTCCGCGCGACCGCCGAGGCGACGGTGGATGAACTACGGCACATTGGTATCAAGCGCGCCTCGATCGCCCGCCGTTCTGGTACAACGTACCTCGAAGCAAAGTCTGGGTACGGCCTCGATACTCAAGCTGAGTTGAACCAGATTCAAGCGGCGCATGAAACTGGAGCCATCGAAGGCTTGCCTGGAATCCATACAACATGGCTCGGCGCTCACGCCATACCAAAAGGCCATACAGAAGAGGAAACGGTCGAGCGGCTGCTCTCTGAGCAGCTTCCATCTGTCATACAACAAGGCTACGCCGAAAGCGTTGACGTGTTTTGTGAACCGGGATGGTTCTCGAGTGACTCCACCGAACGGATCATGAAAGACGCGATGGCGCGTGGGCTCTCAGGTCGTCTGCACATTGACGAATTTGTCGACAGCGGCGGAGCCGCCTTAGCAGCACAACTTGGTGTTGTGACCGCTGATCACACTCTGAAATCCTCGGACGAGGGGCGACAATCGCTGGCCGACGCCGATGTCATCACGGGATACCTTCCCGGAACGCCCCACATGCTTGGTTTGGGCATGCCGAACATCCCCGCAACACCTGGACGATTCACCATCGCTTCAGATTTCAACCCGAACTGTCCATCACTCAGCCTGCCGTTTGCCGCTTCACTTGCGGTCCACAGGGCCGGCGTTGCCCCGGAGGCCGCATTGGCTGCGGTGACCAGTACTGCAGCCATGAGTGTGCCACGATCAGATGGAGTGAAACACGGGGTGCTGGAACCAGGCGCCGCGGGTTCACTCAACGTGCTTGCCGGGGGGTCTTGGGAAGGGTGGTGCCTCGGTCCAGGCCACGATCCGTTCCAATGGACGGTGATTGACGGACACGTGACACGCCATGAAGATTCATTTCATGTTGCTCAATAAACGATTCATGCAAGGGGCGGTGCAACATGGGCAAATCCGATATCAGCAAGGGGTGGTTTGAGACGGTGATCTGTTCAGCCCGCCGAGGTCAGGACGCCAGACTTCGTAGGGCGCTTGAAGCACGGGCATCCTTCAAGCGCAGGCAAGAGGGGTGTGTTGCATCATGGGTGTCGCGCTCGCATGACGGTCAACCGATGTTTCTGGTCCAAACATGGTACAAAGACGAGGCCGCTTGGAGGAGGATCGCCGAACAGATGGAGAAAGCGATGGGCGAACAAGACGCATTCGAGCATCTCCTGTCTGGTCCGCCGCTGGTTGGAGCCTTCGAAGGTCCAAATGACGATTTTTCCGCACCCCCTCACGACGCATAAGTTGGATTATGCGCGATTTGCCCATGAGCTTGGGCGATGAGCGTCCACCAAAAATTCAGCCTTGGCCCGCAGTGGCCCGATTTTCTTGTCATGGGCTGCTCCAAACATCAAGAATGCAGAAATTCCGACGCAAAGGAGGGGGTTGAAGCACCAAACAATCGAGTTTTTGCTCAGAACCTCTTTGAACGTCGTCCTTGACCAAGAAACATGACCGCCGGTTCAGTCCAGGGCTTTTGCCTCAAGTGCAAAACGTACGGGGTGATCAAGGACGGCAAGGAAGTTGAGATGGCAAACGGTCGCGTCCGTTTGGCTGGGTTCTGTTCTGAAACAGGGTGCACAGGGAAGATCTCGAAAATCATCCGCTAACCCCGCATACCGATGTGGATAAATAGGCCTCCGCGGTGGCCAATACGACGAGGGCTCGTGGTCTAGGGGTTATGACGTCGCCTTGACATGGCGAAGATCGCCAGTTCGATTCTGGCCGAGCCCACCTCGTTTCACCACCTGAGTGAAATCTCTCTATAAGTGGCCAGATAGGCAATTGCTAGAATTGGCGCCACTGTCCGCTTCAATCAATTCTCAAGGAGTTCCTCGGGCCGCGGCATGTTACGCATGTATTCCTCCGGGTCCTCGAGTTTTTTCGGTGGTTCGTCTTCATCGTCGAATGAAAAATCAGTGTTCCCGCCTTCCCAAGAACGGATGTCTTCACTTTCTTCGAACGATTCTCCGTCGTCTGGACCGCCATCTCCTGAGAGGGAGTAATGGCTGGGGTCGATGGCACGTGAAGGGGTGGGCTGCTTGGGCGCTTCGCGTTCTTCCATGTATGTCCCAGCATGGAAGGTTGAACACTCTGGGCAACGGATCACGCCAGCAGGAGACAGGCAACCGCACACAGGGCAGTATGAAACAGAGCTTAGGGCGTTGAGCGGGTCGCCCATGCGAGTCTCACTCCAGGAACATTGAATCTTGGTCGCCAGTGACGTTTTCGCCGCTCTCATCGTCCTCGATGGTTACCGTTCCCTCGTCGTCGTCGAAGGAGATGATGGTGCCATAGAACTCCTCTCCGTCGATCACGATGCCTGCTTCATCACCGACGCCGATGCCGTCTTCGTCGTATTCTTCGTCGTCGTATTCTTCGTCGTCGTACTCCTCGTCGTCGTACTCCTCGTCGTCGTACTCCTCGTCGTCGTACTCCTCTTCATCGGCATCGGCAGCGTCCTGTTCTTCGTCAGCCAGATCCGAACTCACGTCCTCGTGGTCCTGCTCCAGCTGCTTCATGGTCTTGACACGGGTCCGCCATCCTGGCACGATGACGTAGTGCATCGTCAGGGTCACCAGCAACCCAATGACGGAAAGGCCAAGGAACCCGTAAGCGTCTGGGTAGAACCCTTTGGGCATCGACTTGATGCCACCATCTCCATCAGAAGTCCCGGAAAGCGGTGTGAGTGAATTGCGGCATTTGCCTTCCTGGACGGACGGCTCACAATCGTAGACGTCGCCCGCGAAGTACGTTTCACCGGTGTTCCCGTCGTAATACGATTCCCCAAAGGCGTCAATGTGGGCTTGGGTCATTTCGAGCTCGACCTTGCCGCCTTCGCCGTTTACTGGTCCGATCAGGCCGTTCACCAACACAAGGACGAGCAACAAGGCAAAGGATGCGTGAAGGAGGGGCCAAACGATGTCATTCCAGCGCTTCGACATCATCGACTTCTGCATCGGCGTAGGGAACGTTTTCGCTGGAGCCACAACGGGTTCAACGAGGCCGTCATATTCCTCGATGGCCTGAACAAATTCCAGCATGTCGATGGAACCGTCCTTGTCGGCGTCCAAGTGTTGGATGATTGCGATGATGTCCAACTCGGTGAATGCGACACCAGTGAAGGTCTTGATGGCATCACTGAGTTCCTCATGGGTGATGCTCTGTGACCCATCGGTGTCAACCTCGTGGAACATTTGGGTCACGTCGAGGTCACCCAATGCATCCAGAAGCGCTCCGAAGGGATCTTCGTGGTCCAGGGCATCATCGGATTCAGCCTCCTCATGCGTTTCCTCTTCATCGTCAACGTTTGCTTCCATCCCTTCGTCAGCGAATTCTTCGAATTCGTCAACGACGTCATCGTCTTCGACCTCAGCTTCGTCTTCGACCTCAGCAAGTTCTTCGTCCTCTGATTCTTCCCCGACCTCAGGTTCAGCCTGAACCTCTTCTTCAGCGTCCTCAGCGTGTTCTTCCCCAGCCTCTTCCCCAGCGTCCGACAGTGCTTCCACTTCGGATGCTTCAGCCATCTCTGGCTCAGGTTGACTCACAAAGGCTTCAGCGGCCTTGGTGAGTTCCTTCTGATCGAGGTACCGGTTTTCGTTTTCATCAAAGGACCTCGCGTATTGTACGAATGCATCGGCATCGTCAATGCCGTGTTTGTTCATGACACGCTCAAGAACGGCTTCTGAATACTGCATTGTAGGGTCCGAAAGGATGGCTTGGAGCTCTCCCAAGTCAACCGAACCATCGCCGTTTTCGTCGATGGTTTCCACGAGCCGATCCACTTCAGAGGGCGGGAGAGCAGCCAGGTTCAAGGCCAGCAGGCCGTCCTTGAGTTCCTGTGCATCGATGACGTTGTCATCGTTGGTATCGAAGCGGCCGAAGATGTCCTTGGCTGACATGTTGTTTTCCTTCATCCAGGTGCGAAGAACGTCAACCACATCGTCGGACACAAACACAACACCACATGCCGTACAGGAACGTGGTTGGTGGTCAAACAATTCGCCGCAGGCACCACATTCCCAGCGTTGCTCCTCGCCTGCCAAACGGACGTTACATTCCGGGCACACTTCTGAGTCAATCGGGATGATGGCCTGACAGGCACCGCATGCGGCCATTTGCGTTGAGTCGTCGGTCATGGAGAAACCCAACCCGGGGTTGTCAAGGAACGATATAATCATTCACGGGACTCAACGAGAGATTATCGAGTTGGGAGCATGCAAAGGGAAGGCCGGCCGAGACTTGTGACCCTTGCAACCATCAAGGATGCCTTGAGTCGAAGCACTCCGGAAAGAACCCGTGCTCAACGCCTCCGCATCATCACGCGTCATCCAGACAGGTATGCGAACATCAGCCTAGATCAGTGGTCCGTCGATGTCGCATGGTGCACGCCTCGGCCGGGTCGAGATCGGATTGCGTACACCGCTGAGGCCGTCGTGCAAGACGTGCAAGACAACGTGACCAAAGCAACAGCCTACCTTGTTGATGTTCTCGAAGTCCTCGGTCCTACCTCAGACGATATCGCACGCTGGCTTCTCCGCCTCGACGAGTCATGCGCCAACCCTGACGTCGAAGTGTATGTCCTGATTGACCAAGCAATGCATTCGGGTCATGATATCGCCAGGTGGTCCTCGATTGTGCCCTTGCTCAGACTTCAACCCGAGCAGACCATCACTGCAGATACGAAGGGCCAAGACGCATCCTCCAGTGTGCACCACGCCGTCGCTACCTTGGACGATGATTCAGCCAATTCAGACCAACTTCGTCATCTCACACGACTCCCCGTGGGCTTTTCCGCCGATGCGCTCAGACGACGTATCCTCCAGTGGCGACGCATGGGCTTTGATGTGTCTGACTTGGAATCAGCCTTGGTTCAAGACGATGAGGAACGAGAACACACGTACCGTCACGTCGAAGCGGACGTGAGGAGGGCGATCGATCTTGATCGTCAATTGACCGAATTCGGCGGCCATCTCACGGCCACCGAAATCGAACATTTCCGGTTCAGGCTACGGCAACTGACCGGGTTGGACGATGTGGCCTCCAAACTCTCATCTGACCACGTCTGAACCGTCCTCTACGCGTCCATGAGGGCAGTCGTTCCTGCCAATTCAGACCACCATCTTCCTTCACGGAGGTGTTCAGTGATGCGCCGCAGGTCTTCCGCCGTTGAACGGTCCGTTTGGAGGGCAGGGACCTGGATTCGAACCAACCGATGAAGGTGATTCAGTGCGGTGGCCATGGGAACAGGCAGGTCCTCGGCCGCCTCAGCGGCGATCAACAATTCCGCAGCCAGGACGTCAGTGAAACGTTCGATGGCCGACATGAGGTTCATGCAAGCCGTCGCCCCCATCGACACGTGGTCCTCTTGGCCACCCGACGTCACCGTGCTAAAGGCCGAACGTGGCATCACGTGTCCATGCAGTTCTGCCAAGGCTGCGCCTGCAACATAATGCACGATCATCAGGCCTGATTCAAGGCCTGATTGCCGTGCCAAGAACGGGCGGCCGCCAGAGCGGGCAGGGTCCAACATCTGGTCCATTCGTCGCTCGCTCATGGAGGCCTGTTCGAACAAGGCGAGGGTCATGTTGTCGGCCGTTTGGCCGAGGATTTCACCGTGGAAATTCCCCTGACTGATCACTTCATGCGGGCCAGGATTAGCTGGGTCAGGGAACACCAAGGGATTGTCCGTCACAGCGTTCAGTTCGATGTCAACCACGCTTTGAAGGCTCAAGGCTCGTTCGTAGGTCACGCCGTGAACCTGTGGCGAACACCTGAAGGAATACGCGTCTTGTACTCGATCGCAATCAGCATGATCGGCAAGGTTCGGCGAACCGTGCATCAGCCTCATCACGCGGTCCGCGACGTGGCGTTGTCCGATGTGAGGCCGCACGTTGTGGACTTCAGCGGAAAACGGACGAACGGTGCATCTGCGCGCTTCAAGGGACATGCACAGCACGGCGTCGGCCATCGGGAGCAAGGTGTGCAACCGCTCTGCTGCAAGGGCCAACAGTGCAGTCATCTGGCTTGTACCGTTGATCAACGACAAGCCGTCCTTCGCCCGCAATGGACAAGGTATCAGTCCGTTGTTGGTCAGCGCATCGATGGCCGGTTGCACGTGATCCTCGAACCGTACCATTCCTTCACCGATCAGGGCGAGAGCAACGTGGGAAAGCGGTGCCAAATCGCCTGATGCACCCAAGCTCCCCAGCCTTGGAACAACGGGTGTGATGCCAAAATTGAGGAAGGCTTGGAGTTGGCGAAGTGGATCCTCATGGACACCAGAGTGGCCGCCGAGAAGGGAATTGAGGCGGACGACCATCATCGCCCTGACCTGAACGTCCGGCATCGGTTCACCGATGGCGGTCGCGTGAGATCGAATCAAATTCAACTGAAGCGTCTCAAGGTCCTCTGAACCAATGCGCGTGTTGACCAAGGCTCCGAAACCGGTGTTGATGCCATAGACCACCTCGCCTCGTGCGATGATGCCTTCAACGGCCGCGCGCGCCAATCGCACACGTTCCAAAGCGTCGGGGGCGCATTCGACCTTGGCGCGAGATTCCGCCACAGCGAGCACGGCTTCCGTGGTCAGGCTCCGGCCGTCCAACACGACCGTTCTCATTCCTCGCCCTCCAACCATCGGTTCAGCCGGTCCTGATTCACCGCGCCAGGGAGGGTGACCTCCAGGTTGGGCTGCCGCGTCATTGCACGCTGAATGGCGCTGATGGCGCCCGGGTTTCTCGCCCACGCCCGTCGGGCAACACCGTTTTCCACGTCCCAGGTGAGCATGGCTTGTGCGCGTGCACCTGCCTCATCGGAGCCGTCAAGGAGGAGCCCAAAACCACCGTTGATGACTTCGCCCCAACCAACGCCCCCGCCGTTGTGTATGCTGACCCACGTCGCACCGCGGAACGCATCTCCAATCACGTTCTGTACCGCCATGTCGGCGGTGAAACTCGAGCCGTCACGGATGTTGGCGGTTTCTCTGTAGGGGCTGTCCGTACCTGAGACGTCATGATGGTCGCGACCAAGGACGATTGGACCTTTGAGTCGCCCGTCGGCGACGGCACGATTCATCTCCGTCGCGATCGCAGCGCGTCCGACGGCATCGGCATACAGAATACGGGCCCTGGTCCCAACGGCCATTTGATGGTCGTTCGCTGATTCAATCCACCGCAAATTGTCGAGCAATTGTTGACGGATTTCGTCGGGTGCATTCACCAACATGTCGCGAATGACGTTTGAAGCAATGGCGTCTGTGGCAAGGAGGTCCTCATCCAAACCGGATGTGCACACCCAGCGGTAGGGCCCAAATCCGAAATCAAAGCACATGGGACCCATGATGTCTTCCACATACGACGGATAGCGGAAACCGCCATTTCCGTCTGAGAGGTCCGCGCCGGCCCGCGAAGCTTCGAGCAAGAAGGCATTCCCATAATCCCAGAAATACATGCCACGTTCGGCCATGGTGTCGATGGCCGCTGCATGGCGGACGAGCGTCAATTGAATCTCTGTTCTGAACGCATCAGGGTCTTCCGCCATCAGGGCCATGGCCTCCTTGTATGGACGGCCGACGGGGCAATAGCCACCACCGAATGGATTGTGCAGGCTCGTCTGGTCGCTCCCGAGGTCAATGTTGACATCACGTTCGATCAACCGCTCCCAGACGTCGACGATGTTGCCGACGTATCCGATGGAAACGCCGACGCGAGCATCACGTGCCTCAACCAGGCGGTCGATGGCCACATCGAGATCGTCGTGAACCTCACTCAACCATCCTTGCTCGTGACGTTTGTAGGCCGCGTGAGGGTTGACCTCACAGATCAAGCATGCAGCGCCCGTGATGACCGCGGCTTTGGCTTGCGCCCCTGACATTCCGCCGAGACCGCTGGTCACGAAGGTGACGCCACCGAGGTCTTGTTCTGGGTCAAGGCCGAGATGCAGCCTTGCAGCGTTGAGCAGGGTGATGGTGGTGCCATGGACAATGCCCTGAGGGCCGATGTACATGTACGAACCCGCGGTCATTTGTCCATACTGCGTGACGCCGAGCGCGTTCATACGGGCGAAGTCGTGCTGGGACGAATGGTTCGGAATGACCATGCCGTTGGTCACCACCACACGTGGGCTTGCGGGATGGGAGGGGAAGAGGCCAAGTGGGTGCCCGGAGTACATCGGGAGGCACTGTTCGTCGGTCATGGTGGCGAGGTAACGCATCGTCAACCTGTATTGTGCCCAATTTTGGAACACAGAACCGTTTCCGCCGTAGGTGATCAGCTCATGAGGGAACTGAGCAACAGCGGGATCGAGGTTGTTCATGATCATCAGCATGATGGAAGCGGCTTGCCTGCTCTTTGCAGGGTATGCGTCGATTGGGTACGCCTTCATGGGAACGTCAGTCGGCCTGTAACGGTGCATGATGATGCGTCCGTAATGCTCCAATTCTTCGAGAAACTCACCCACCACCGCCTCGTGATGGGATTCAGGCAGGTATCGAAGGGCGTTTTCAAGCGCAAGTCGACGTTCTGACGGGTTCAAATCGACCGGCCGAGACGGTGCATGGTCCACCGTTTCGTCCAACGCCGAGGGTGGAGGCACCTCAGACGGAATGCCTCCGAGGATCGAAGCGTGAAGGGCATCCTGCCATGAACGGCCTCCTCCCATGAAGGACGCTCTGCGTCGCGACCTTTGTGGTTTGTCCATGCTAAACGAGGTGCTGAGACTTGAAATACAACCATGGGAACCTCGACGTATGGACGAAAAGCAGGGCCTCAACAGGCTCAGCACCGGGGCTATCCTCGGCTCCACCATCGCCGTGTCCCTCGTGGCGATTTTCCTTGCAATGATCGCCTCACCGTTGGTCGAGGAGGGCGTTCAAGGAAATACATCCTCAGAACTTCGCGTGCCCGTGTGGGAACGAGCAGGATTGCCCTATGACGTGACTTCCGATTTCGGCAGCGTGTTGGAATTTGGTCCATACACGCCGTTGGCCACGCAAAACGAGTGGAATTCCACCCACGTGTTTGTCGAATACGAGTTGCCCCTCAGCGAAGGTGGAGCGGCAGCGACCGGGCCCGTGATTTCCTTGGCGTATTGGCGTCCTGACGTTCCCGAAGGCGTTCAAGTGCCGGTCATTGCGGAATTTGGACCCTACTTCCAGGAACCAAGTGTCGAGACACCAACCATCGAAGTGCCCGGGTCGTGGCTTGGACAAATGGTCGTGGATCAACTGCTCCCGCATGGGTATGCGTTCGCACAGGTCTCCGTCACGGGGACAGGGCGCTCAAACCACTGCATGGACCTTATGGGCTTCGCAGAGCAAGAGGGCGTGGATGCGGCCGTCACGTGGCTTGGAGCACAGAACTGGTCCAACGGTGCAGTGGCCATGATCGGCAAGTCGTACGATGGGAGCACGCCATGGCAGGCTGCCATGTACGGCAACGAGGCCCTGAAGACCATCGTGCCCATTTCTGGATTGATTGGTGTCAAGGAACTCATGTGGCGGAACGGCTCTGCGGAAGCACGTGCGCCAATCATGCACAACGGCGTGTACGGTTCATACGGCCTTGATGGCGATGAAGAGGATTACCAGAACATCTGTCCTGACTACCTGATTGGCCCCGGAACGGGCGTTTCTGCATGGTTCTTCGGCTCCGAAGTGGCCGGCGACTACTGGGCGGAACGGTATTTCCTGGACCGCGTGATTGAGAATTACAAAGGGAGCGTATACTTGATTCAAGGCATGCACGACTGGAACGTCGACCCACACATGGCCGTGCCCACAATGAACCGGTTGATCGATGCCGGTATCGAAGCGAGGGGTTTGTTTGGCCAATGGGACCACGATTATCCCGATCGGCCCGTGCAGCTCGACGATCGGAGTGAGCTCGGTGGCTGGGGCGGAGAAGCCTTTCCCGAGATGGTGCGCTACGATTGGATGCAGGACCTCCACGAGTGGTTCGATTACTACCTCAAGGACATCGGGCCACAACCAGGCCAGTGGATTGAGGTCCAATCCAACCATGGACAATGGCGCATTGAGGACCGTTACCCGCCAGCGGACACCACTGAAGTGGTCATGCAACTCGGGGCTGAATTGGCCCTCGAAAGTGGAGGGCTTACGGTGTTTCCTGACACCACAACAGGCCCCACGTGGACGTCTGAACCGCTGGCCGAGGACATGCAGATCGTCGGCACGCCGCGCCTGCACGTCGAGGTCCGCACGGCGACCGTCGGAGGCCAACTCTATGCGCTTCTCGAATCATGCAACGATGCCACGTGCATCCATGTTGGTCACGCCATCATGGACCTCAGGTACCATGCCGGTGGCGATCAGATTCAGACCTGGGCGGCACCGCTCCAGACGATCACAGCGCTCATGGAATTCATGCCGCTTGACGCTGACGTCTCAGCCGGCAACACGCTGAGGCTGACGTTGTCCTCCACAGGAATGGATTACCTCCCCGCATCGACTTCTTCGGTGGTGACCGTACTGGAAGGCGACGGGAGCACGCTCCAGTTGGACCTGGTCGACGTGGACCAGCGACGCTTGTTTGATCCACCGGCGTGCTTGCACGAGCGCTGCCTCGCGATGTAAGAGCTTCATTCCTCTTCGGGTGACGCCGCTTCATCGCCAACAAAACTGACTTCGATCCATTTGCTGGTCGGGGTGTTTGATACGGCCGCGGTGGAGCCCAACGGGACGAGCACGTTGGCCTCAGGGAAGTAGCTGGCCAGATTGCCCTTCGGTATGGCATATGGAACCAGCAACCAACCGTCAGAACGGCGCTCTTCACCCTGCCAATGCCCGATCAGATCCACAACATGGCCGGTGTTCCAGCCACGCTCGGCCATCTCTTCCGCGTTCATGAAGACCACCCGGCGGTTGCCTTTGACGCCGCGGTAACGGTCTTCCAAACCGTAGATGGTGGTGTTGTATTGATCGTGGGACCTCAAGGTCATCATGATGTGCGAACCACCGTGTTGAGGAACAAGATTCGGGAGGTCATGAAGGGTAAACTCGGCACGACCGCTCGCGGTGTTGAATTCTGCTTTGTCGCGAGGTGGATTCGGTAGCTCAAATCCGTTGGGAGACCGGACCCGTTCGTTGTACGCGTCGAATCCTTCGATCGACGCTTCGATGAGATCACGAATGTTGTCGTAATTTTGGACAAGTCCACGCCAGTCGATGCTCGTGTCATCGAGGGCACGGGACGCGATTTCGGCCACGATCCATGGCTCTGAGCGCAGGTCCTTTGAGGCCGGATCAATGCGCCCCTGGGATCGGTGAACAATGCCCATGGAATTCTCAACGGTCACAAATTGGGCCGTCCCCTCCTGGAGGTCGATTTCGGTTCGCCCGAGGCATGGAAGGATGAGCACGTCCCCATTGGTGGGCAACATGTGCGAACGGTTCGGTTTGGTGGACACGTGAACCACCAGCCCAACCTCACCGATGGCCGCCGCAGTTCGTTCCGTGTCCGGTGCGGCTGAAACGAGATTTCCTCCCATCGCCATGAGCACATCAACACGGCCGGCTTCCATCGCTCGGATGGCATGGACGACATCATAGCCATGCGATCGGGGCATCTGCACGCCTGTGCCTTCCTCCATCTTGTCCAGGAATGGTTCGCTCGGTGCTTCCCATATGCCAACGGTTCGGTCACCTTGGACGTTTGAATGCCCACGGACAGGACACAATCCCGCGCCCGGCCGACCGATGTGGCCGCCGAGAAGAAGGAGATTGACCACTTCCTGAATGACGGCGACACCGTTTCGATGTTGGGTCAAACCCATGGCCCAACAAGCGATGGTCGCTTTGCTTTCGTTCAGCATCTTGCCCGCGGATTCAATCAGGGCTTGGTCCAACCCAGTGTCGTCGATGACCCGTTGCCAGTCGATGGCTTGGCGAGCCTCCGCCAAGGCATCAAAACCGCTGGTGGACGAATCGATGAATGCCGTGTCCACTGCGCCGTACGCAATGGCCAAGTGTTGCAGGGCTTGGAGGAGCGCGGCGTCACCGCCGATTCGGACAGGCAAGTGCAGATCGGCCAATTGATCGTCAAACAAATCCAGGCGCATGTAGTCTTGCGGGTGCTTGAATCGCTCGAGTCCAGCCTCCGGAAGCGGGTTCACGTGGATGATGCGCGCTCCGTTGCGCTTCGCATCTCGTAGTGAGGTGAGCATCCGCGGATGGTTGGTTCCTGGATTTTGACCGATGACCACAATGACATCGGCCTGCTCAAAATCCGACAAGCGAACGGTTCCTTTTCCAATACCAATGGTGCTTCCGAGGGCTTTTCCGCTTGACTCGTGGCACATGTTTGAACAGTCAGGGAGGTTGTTCGAGCCGTGGCTCCGGACCATGAGTTGGTACAGGAAGGCAGCTTCGTTGCTCGTCCGGCCAGAGGTGTAAAACACCGCGCGATCAGGATCATCGAGCCCGCTGAGTCGATCACCGACCATGTCCAAGGCGTCGTCCCATGAGATGGATTCGAAACGGTCATGATTCCCGCGTCGGAGGACTGGGTGGGTGAGTCGACCGAGCCCCCCAAGTTCGTAATCGCTCAATTTCGACCAGTCTGCAATCGATTTTGAAGCAAAACGCTCGGCTGTGAAGCGGGCGGACATGGCTTCTTCTGCGACCGCTTTTGCTCCGTTTTCACAAAACTCGAACCCAGAGCGGTGTGCTGGGTCAGGCCAAGCGCATCCTGGACAGTCAAAACCCTCCTGCTGGTTGACCGTGCGCAGGGTCTTCCATGTGCGTCGGACACCCATCCGACGGATGCCGTGTTGCGCGCTTGAAATGACAGCAGGGATGCCTGCAGCTCGCTTTTTCGGCACGCTGACGCGGAGTGGTTGATGGTCATCCGGCGTTCGACCTGGATGATTCCCCATGGAAGCCCCTCAGCGCCGTTGATTCAAGACTTTGTGGCAGCGGATGACCAGGGGCCGACGAATTGAGGCGATGAACCAGCGGCGAACCCCATAACGAGAATACCGTGCTCCCGAGCCAAGTGTGCGGCTTGTCCAGACATCGCTCCAACACACGCGACCTGTTTGATTCCGATTCGAACGGCTTTGGCCATCAGATCCCAACCGCATCTTCCGGAGAGGAGCAAGGCGGCAGGGCGCTGTTGGTCGTGGGCCACCAACCACGCCCCGATGACCTTGTCAACGGCCGTGTGCCGGCCAATGTCTTCACGGAGGGTCAGTGTGCCCTCGGATGAGACCAAAGCTGCAGCATGGACTCCTCCCGTCCTCTCAAACATGGGTTGCTGTGTTTTCATGTCACGCAAGATCGATGTAAGCCGAGCAGCATCGAGGGGCGTTTGACCGGAAAGGCGGGCGCCGTGTGGGGGTGAGGCCATGGTGTCGCCGCAACCACCACACGAGGGCTGAATGAGGCGGGATTCTCGGAGAGGGCCCCAGGGCGTCGTACACTGCATGAACAACGCAAATCCATCTTGATCTTGCTTCACGTCCACCGATGGGACCGGCCCTTCTCCGCTCCACCACCCCTCCGACAAAGCATGCCCAATGGCAAACTCACGGAGGTCTTGAGGCGTGGCAAGAACGCTCACTTCGTGCCCGGCTTCGGTCGTGAGTGCAACATAGGCTTCGGCGGCGAAATCATCAACGCCGGGAACGAACTTGGAACCTTCACGCCTCAAAATCGGGAGCCGTTGGGTCGACGTCATTCTGAAGGCTCCCGTTCGATGTCAAAAAATTCGAATTGTAGATTGACCAATTCAGAGGACGACGTTGCACCTGCGTACGACTCGAGGGGTTTTGCGTTGAGCTCCAAAAATCGCCCGCCCCACCGCACGCAACCGAGGATCTCCTCGGCCTGTGCGGCATGACCGGCCAGAATCAATGTCGCAGCGATCGCTTCCACCGTCGAGAGTCGGCTGGGTTTTCCCCAGTTGACCGGATTGGCCGCCAGAAGAAGGGGCAACATGCGATGGGTAAGTCGTGTGCGCCGGTCAATCGAAGCCACTGAAGCGTCGATTTGCGCCCAACTGCAATCGAGCGCGACAAGCGAACCAGTTTCGAAGAGATGGTGGTCCTCTGGGCCAAACACCTTGCCGCAGAGCGGATCAAGAAGAACACCTCGGCGGGGTAGGCGCTTGAGGTCTTTGTGAAGGATGAGGTCACCGCGTTTCGCAGAGCGCACGGCGGTGTTCTTCTTGGGATCGTCCTGCGCCAGCCAAATCGCGTGAATGGAGACGGCGGTCAAGGATCATCGCGCTCCGTTGAGGTAATCGCCAAGGGTGAACCCGCCGCCTCCGCCACCGCCAATTTGACGGTGTTCTTCAGGTGAGTACTCCTCCATCAAGGTCACGGATAGCACACGCTCAAACTTTGAAATCACGGCATCCGTCGGCCGACGCCCGGATTCGCTTGACTTGATCACGTTGACTTTCTCGGCCATCTTTCGCGCGAGTACTTCTTGGCTCCACCCCTTTTGCGAACGCGCACGCTTGATTCGCTGACCAAAGTCATCGGCCAACACGCGTTCCGACCGACGCATCAAACCCGACGTTTTGCGTTGAGGTGGGGCGGCGGACCTTCTCGCAGCTTGCGCAAGTCCTGGTGCTACGTTTCGCTCCCCTGCACCGAGGCGCTCGGCACAGCGGTGGCACGCGGAGACGTTCGCCCTCCCCATGGGGACGGTGCGCGTTCCGACGTTCATGGCCCCACAAACTTCGCATTCTCCCATGCCACGACCATGGGCAGGGAGCCCTTACGGCTTCCGGCTCTACATTTCGATTTTTTATACCGTGGAGCGAGTCGATGATCATGTCCGAAGCGGATGCAGGCCCACGAGCGGACGTCGGGAAGACCGACGACCTCGTGGAAATGGAACGTAACATCCGGAGGCTGCAGGAGCAAGCCAAGGACCTGAACCAAGCGCGCCACGCGTTGGAAGGCGACATACGAGCCTTGCGCAAGAAAGCCACACGGCTTGAGGATGAAATCGCCCATCTCAAGAGCCCGCCCATGATTATCGGCACCCTCCAAGACATGCTGGGGCCACGCACGGCCATCGTGAAATCATCCAACGGAACCGTGTTCCAGGTGGCGGTCAACGAACGACTGGACGCGGAGAAACTCAGACCGGGCGCCCGTGTGGCCATGAATCAAGACAGCCTCGCCATCATCGAATTGCTCCACGACGCGTGGGATCCGATGGTGAGCGGTGCGGAAATGATTGAAGCACCACACGTCTCCTACGATGACGTGGCGGGACTGGAAGACGAGATCACGCTCGTCAAGGAAGCCGTTGAACTCCCCCTCAGAAATCCCGGTTTGTTCTCCAAGGTCGGCGTGACACCGCCCAAAGGCGTCCTCTTGGTTGGTCCACCCGGTTGCGGAAAGACCCTGTTGGCCAAGGCGGTCTCCAACTCAACCGATGCCACCTTCATCCGCATGGTCGGCAGCGAACTCGCTCAGAAGTACATCGGCGAAGGTGGCCGTTTGGTGAGGGAGCTGTTCGCGTTGGCGAAGGAGAAGGCTCCGAGCATTATCTTCCTGGATGAAATCGACGCCATCGGTGCAAAGCGACTCGACGGCTCCACAAGCGGTGATCGAGAGGTTCAGCGAACGCTCATGCAGCTGTTGGCTGAACTGGACGGTTTTGATCGATTGGACGACGTGAAGATTATCGCCGCTACCAACCGACCGGACATCCTCGACGATGCCCTGCTCCGCCCAGGTCGCTTCGATCGGGTGATCGAAATCGGCTTGCCCAAAGACGAAGGCCGGAAAGCCATTCTGGATTTGCATCTTTCTTCGATGTCAACGCGTCGCGTGGATGTGGGCGCGATGGTCGGGCCGACCAAAGGATTCTCTGGTGCCGAATTGGCCGCAACATGTGTTGAGGCCGGCATGATTGCTATCCGTGATGGACGCACCCAAGTTCGACAATCTGATCTGAAGGATGCGGTTGCAAAGATCGCCGAAAAGCGCGCCCACGCTGGTACCCGAAAGGACCCGACGCATCTGTACGCCTGACACGCCCAACGTTCAAGGACGGCTGATGAGGACCGCACGGTCATGAACGCCGTGGTCGAGTGTGTCCCAAACATCTCCGAAGGACGAAACCTCGACCTCATCCATGCCGTCGTTGATGCTGCTCGCGTTGATGGGTGCTCCGTGCTCAGCGTCGAACCCGATGCCGATTACAACCGAACGGTCATCACCCTGGCGGGTGAACCCGAGGCCGTCGCCCAAGCTGCGACCTTGTTGAGCATTGAAGCGATTCGCCGTATTGACATGCGCGAACACGCGGGAGAACATCCACGTCTCGGTGCGGTTGACGTGTGCCCGTTCATTCCGATTCAAGGAATCGAAATGGAGGCATGTGCAAAACTCGCGACAAAGGTCGCACAATCCGTGGCGGTAGAGACAGGAGCACCGACTTTTCTCTACGGTGCCAGTGCATCACACCCTGCCAGAACGAAACTTTCTAGCCTGCGGAAAGGCGAGTACGAGGGCCTGCAAGAGAGGATGACACAAGACGGGGCAACGGCACACACCGACACCCGATGGCCGGACTTTGGACCGACCACCTGGAACGACGTTGCGGCCAAGAGCGGCGGTTGCACCTATGGGGCGCGCCCGGTTTTGATCGCGTACAACGTCAACGTCCCTGAGGCACACGCAAATGTGGCCAAAATGATCGGCACCATCATCAGAGGGAGTGGGCGCATTGTCGCTCGGCATGATGATGCGAAATTGCGGGTTCCTGGCATGCTCGAAAGCGTTCAAGGCATGGGGGTCACGCTCGAGCAGCACAACATCTCACAAGTCAGCATGAACCTCACAGATGCAGAAGCATGTGGCCTCCTGCACGCTTTCGAGACGGTGAGAAGTCTTGCGTCGGACCACGGGCTGGAGGTGACAGCAAGCGAGTTGGTTGGCCTGGTCCCGCTCGAAAGCATGCTCGAAGCAGGTCGCTGGTATGCACCAGAAGCGGCGACAGATGATGCTCTGGTTGACGCGGCCATCAATGGTCTTGGGCTGGACGCATTCGCACCCTTCGAGCCAAAAAGGAGGATCATTGAATGGGCGCTGAAGGAGGCCATGTCATGACCTGGGCGAACACCACACTCGCAGAATTTGAAGCGGCCGTCAAGTCATCTGATCCCACACCTGGCGGAGGCACGGTGGCCGCAGTGGCCCTTGGTCAAGCCGCAGCACTCCTCTCCATGGTGGCTGATTTGACGCTCTCCTCAGACCGATGGTCGGACGCCCACCAGGATGCGCATGATGCAAAAGCCGCCGCCGCCGCCGCCATGTCCCGCGCATCACACCTTGCAGATGCCGACGCGCACGCCTTCGATGCGGTGGTTGAAGCGTTCAAACTCCCAAAAGCCACGGAGGAAGAAATAGAGGCACGGAGGCACGAAATTCGTGCCGCAACGCTCGGTGCCGCCGAGGTGCCGTTTGAAACCGCAGAGAAGGCCTGTAGGTTGCTGCCCCATGTGCTTGCAATGGCTGAACGTGGAAACAGCAACGCAGCGAGCGATGCGGGTGTGGCTTCTCTGATGGCCACAGCCGCAGCCAAAGGCGCCGTGTTCAACGTCCTCATCAACCTCAATGCCCTACCTGAAAACATGGGTGCTTCGATGCGTTCCGCGCTTCCAAAAATGGAAGAGGACATTCGAAACCTTGGACGAGCATGCATGGACGCGGTCCGCTCGCGCTTGTGATCATCGCACGCGAGATCCGTTGCTGATGGCGTCGCTCACGGTGAGGAGACGCACACACCCGTCCTCATCGTCGGCGGCCAACATCATGCCTTCACTCATTACGCCGCGAAGCTTTCGCGGAGCCAGATTGGCGACAACAACGACTTGGAGGCCCATCAAATCCTCCGCCGAATAGATGTCACGAAGGCCAGCGCAAATGGTTCGACCTTCCGGAGTACCGTCGTCCAATTGAACCACCCAAAGGCGGTCGGCGTTTGGATGCTCTTCGACAGAGGTCACCGTGGCAATCCGCATGTCAACGGCCACGAATTGATCGAAGTCGATCGTGCTGATTCCTTCTCGTTCCATGTCTTTCGTCTCCTTTTTCTTGTTCCGTCGGCTTCCTTTGACGCCACCGACCGACGGTTCGGTGGTTTTTGGTGCTGATTCGGCCACGTTTCCTTCGCGTTCAAGGATGGCCTCGAGGTCCAGGCGCGCAAAGAGCGGTACAGGTTGATCGGTCGAGGCCGAGATCGTTGGTGTCATGTTGACCGCTTCATCCCATGACACCTCACTGACGTCACCAGTATGCCCTTGCATGGTCCACAGACGCTGTGCGGCTGCGGGCAGGAAGGGTTGAATCGTGATGGCGATGCCTTTCAGCATCCGTGCAGCCAAGGCAAGGCCCGCGAACGATTGGGTCCTGACCGTTTCATCTGCGTCCGGTTTCAGGGCAACCCAAGGTGCAGCCCGTTGAACCACGCCGTTGCCTTGCTGAGCGATGTTCATCACGCCCCGCAAGGCTTCTTTGAAGCGATGGCGTTCAAGCGATTCCCCGACGGCGTCGTGTTGAGCATGCCAGGCTTGCACGTCCTCCGACCATGCCTCTGGCCGATCCCAATCCGCCAGTTCGCCAAGGCCAGCTTGCCGCAACTTCACGGTGAGGGTCAACACTCGGTGTGCAAAATTGCCGAATGCGGCAATCAGTTCAGAGTTGATTTTCTCGACAAAGTCTTCCCATGTGAAGTCCGTGTCGTGATTTTCTGGCATGTTGATGGACAGGTAGTACCGGAGCGTGTCAGGATCGTGATGTTCAAGGAAGGACGGAAGCCAGACAGCATGCTTCCTTGACTTGGAAAATTGGCCACCGCTCAGCATCAAGTACTCCATCGCTGGGACATCGTGGGGGAGTGCAAGGTCGCCAGGCTGAGGCAACGCGGGGTCATTCACGCCACGCTCGGTCATGTTCAATCCAAGCAAAATTGCAGGCCAAATGACCGTATGAAACGGGATGTTGTCCTTGCCCAAGAAGTACAGATGCCTTGGGCTGTTGCCGTGCTCATCAAGGCACCACCACGCCCTCCAAGCCTCTTCGTTGAGATGGTGTTCGTTGCCATGCCGTTCTGCCCAAATTTGGGCGCACGTCAGGTAGCCTTGAACGGCTTCAAACCAAACATAAACGCACTTCCCGTCCCAATCTTCGTCCGCGAAGGGAACAGGAATCCCCCACTCGAGATCACGCGTCACGGCGCGTGGGCGCAGGCCCATGTCCAACCATTGCTTGGTCATGGCTCGGACGTTTGACTTCCATTGTTTGGACGAGTGGGCGGCGAAGGACTCCAAGGCACCTTGGAAGGCATCAAGCCGGTAAAACAGGTGTTCGGTTTCCCTGACCTCAATCTGGCGTTCAGGGTTCATCTTGGAGCGGGGGTTGGTCAACTCGACGGATTCGTACGTGGCCCCACACGTGTCGCATTGGTCTCCGCGGGCATCGTCTGCGCCACACGCCGGGCAGGTGCCCTCCACATAGCGGTCTGGGAGGAAGCGGCCACCTTCTTCGTGAACCTCGAAGAACTGAGGCGTCGAACGCCGTTCAAACAATCCTGCTTTATCCAAACGCAAGACGTTGGCTTGAACACGATCAGCATGGGCGGGGTCGCTGGTCCGGTTGAAGAGTGCTCCTCCAAATTCCACGCCCCGGCGGTCGACGTGCTCAAACCACGCGCAACCCAGATCCGCAAGCGCCTGAGTGTTGATCGCATGAAAGCGGTTCACCACGTCCTGCGGAGAGATTCCCTCCCGCTCCGCGCTGACCGTGATGGGGGTGCCGTGCTCATCCGAGCCGGACACCATCAGCACTTTCCGGCCCCGGGCGCGCTCATACCTGTATTGAATGTCAGGTGGAAGATAGCATCCGGCCACGTGACCAAGATGGAGCGGCCCGTTGGCATAGGGCCACGCCACACAGATCAACACGTGCTCGGAGGCATCCATCGCTCGCCGGCTCATGGCCACATCACTTAGGCCTTCTTGACGCAAGCATGGTCCGTCATGTTGATGAGCATTGAACCTCTGCAAAGAACGTCTCTGACAGGGGCTCTCCACATCATGGTGCTCGAAGCGCTCGCGGCGGCCGGACCCGCCATCAACGCCACAGGGACAGGGGACGTCCGCCTGCTCACCTTCTATGTGGTCATTGCTTTGGGCATCTCCTTCCTCTGTTCAATCCTGGAGGCAGTCGTCCTTTCCGTCACCCAAACGTGGGTGGCCGTGCAGAAAAACAATGGAAGCAAGACCGGGGAATTGTGGGCGGCCCTCAAGGAAGACGATGCTGTTGGGCCCCTGACCGCGATCCTCACGCTGAACACCATCTCCCACACCATGGGCGCTGCTGGCGTGGGTTCACAGGTCCAACTCATCTATGGCGACGGCGCCCTGACGCTGGCATCCATCTTGCTGACCTTGGCCATGTTGTTGCTTTCCGAAATTGTTCCGAAGACCATTGGGGCAGCATATTGGAAGCAATTGGCCCGTCCATGCGGATCGCTGTTGCGGATTGTGGTGTGGGCCATGACCGTCATCATCGTGCCCATTCAGATCCTCAAACGATTCCTGCCAAAGGGCGAATTGAACCTCGTTTCTCGTGATGATGTTGCAGCACTGGCAGATTTGGGTGAGGAACGTGGCGTGCTCAACGAAGACGAGGAAGCCATCATCCACAACCTGCTGCGGCTCCGTGACATCATGGTGAAGGACGTCATGACGCCCCGAACCGTCATGCAAACGGTCAATGCCGACGCAACGGTGTTGGAGGTGACCGAATCCATGCCTGTGCTTCGGTTTTCACGCATGCCTGTCCTCGGAGAGGGCACCGACGACGTGCTCGGCCTCGTGCTCCGTGCTCGCATCCTGCGTGCGTCCTCCAACGACGAACACGGCGCGACGATGAACGATTTGATGCAGCCCATCACCCGTATTCGCCTGGAGCAAAGCGTCGAGGAAGCCTTGGATCATTTCCTAGAATCGAAGCAACACTTCGCCCTGGTGACCAATGAATTCGGCGGAACCGAGGGTGCCGTCACGTTGGAGGACGTCTTTGAGACCTTGATCGGTGAGGAAATCGTGGACGAGTTGGATGAGGTGGAAGACATGCGTGAGTACGCACGAGAACAAGCTGCACTCAGCAGTGAGGAATAATCCCCTTCGCCTCAAGCCAAGCCATCAACGCTGCATCCCGCTCATGATGAATCGACGTCCCACTGTGCCGTAGGGTGCCCGAACTCCAGACATCAAGAAGGTCATGAGGCATGCACGACCGTAGCGCATCGAGATGAACCGGTCCCAATCGGAGGTCGGGGTCGGCTTGCATCACGAAGGTCGGAACCTCAGGTCTCCCCCATTTCGGGACATCCACGTCGCCCATGTCGCTGATTGAGACACCGGGGTGCATGGTGTTCCATTCATGCATCAACTTTCGAATCAATCGTGCTCGAAAACCCGGCAGCCAACGAGGCCAGCGCAGGTCGGACAGGATTTCTTCGAAAATGGGCGAATAACACGTCATTGGCGATTCGAGCAGCAGGCCTTCGACCGTGTCCCCATGTCGGCCGGGAATCACTCGGAGGGTCACATAAGCACCGAGGGAGTGCCCGTGCAACAACAGCTTGGTCGGGGTCATGCCCAAGTCACCGGCAAGAAGCCCGTCAAGCAGATCCTCAAGACACTCAAGGACACAATGCGCCGTCCACGGGCCGTCGTACGTCGATGATCCATGGCCCAAGGATTCGAGAAGAATCACGTTGAATCCTGCATCGGCAAGCGCTTGCGTGCGGTTGCGGGCGTGCGAGACACCCGACGTCCAACCATGCACGGCGACGACGGTTGGAGCAGGCGCATCACGCCTGTTGACGTGAAACCTGTACGGTGCACGCGGCCCCTCGCGAACGTGAGATGGCCAATCCGAATCGTCAAGCGGTGTGGTTGATTTGGGTGGGCCTTCGAGAAGGCGCCCGGTCAAGACCTTGGCCAACATCCGTCATGCAGCGTCTTCGTCGCTAGCATCGGCGTCGGCGGCAGGCGCATCGCTTGCTGCCGCAACCTGGGCGGCTTCGGCGGCCTTCGCAGCACGCTTCTCTGCGGCCTTTTGCTCACGATCGGCTTGGCGCTGTGCGAAGCGGTCGCCCCAATCGCCCATGCTTTCGAGGCGGAGGGCCCAGCCCGTGTTGCCTTCGGTCGCGGTCGGAACGTGCTTCACCAGGTAAGCGGAGAAGGCGCGGTCGAACATCCCCTGGTTGAGTTCACTTGCGCGCTTGAATTGACGGTCGATGATCATCAGTGACATCATGACCACACCAACAGCGAACCAAATGATGCCGTTCGTGTCGCCTCCAGTGCTGAGCTCGCTCATGTTGAACATCACCAACATCCCGCCGACCAGGAACAAGAATCCAACCATGCTGTTGAGCACGGCGTGAATCTTGTTTGGTGGATTTCCTGTCGCACTGATGAACTTGGTCCGAGACACGAACTGACCGACGTTGCGACCAAACCGGACTGGAATGATGAACACGTTCAGAGCGTAGAGTGCCATCGCTCCGAGGATCGAGGCCGAATTGGCCACCGTTGAATTGACGAAAATCACGACGAAGGCGGCACCGAACAGGAGGCCGTAGTTGATGATGAAATTCGCCAACGAACCGGTGAAACGAGCGGTGGCTGATGCAATCTCAAATTCACTCGGAAGCCCTTTTGGTCGCGCCTTGGGCTTCTTCGCCTTCTTGGCTTTGGCCGCCTTGGCCGGCTGTGCGACCGGTTGGGCGGCAACGGCTGCGACGGGAACGGCCGCTGGAGCGGCCGCTGGCGCAGCCACGGGGACGGCTGAAGGGGCGGTTGGAGTTGTTGAGTTGGCCTTGTCAAGCAGTCCCATGGTGATCACGCTCAGCTGTATGTTGCGCCAATGCGGCTGTAAAGTGCGAAGTTTGGACTGGCCACGAAGGCCGAAATCGCCGATTCAGGCATGTCGCCCAGCAAGGCGTCAACCATGCCAAAGAACGCCACCCTGTCCTCGTCTGAGGCGCCAGCAGGGTTGGTTCCGACGCGCTGGTACAGCGAAAACTCGGGACTTGCGAGGAAGGCCGAGACCGCTTCCTCCGGCAAGTCTGTGCCCAGGAGGTGATCGACCACGGCGACAAAAGATGGGAATTCATCGGCCAAGGGTTGCGCGACGGCTGCTGCGGCGACGGGGGCAGCGCTGGCCACTGGCACTGCTGCTGAAGCACCACGCAGCGACCGTCGCTCTTCCATCAGGGCCCGCAGTTCAGGCCGCAGGGCTTCCAGGGTACCGTCATCGCCAGAGGCCTTGGCCGCCTCGTACTGGGGCTTGAGTTCACGGAGACGGTTCTCAACCTGAGTCAAACGGTCCACCGGTTGGACGTCTTCGACGGATTCGGCATCAAGCAGCTCAACCGTGGGCGCATCGCGGACTTCTGCAAGTCGATCGTCGTGCATCTGCTTTCGGAGGACGATGATTTCGCGATCGAGCTCATGGCCGAATCGATCGGCATATCTGTCGAGCAGAGAGCCTGCTTCTTTATTCGTGAGACGATCAATGTGGCCGTACACCTGTTGAAGCGGTTTCTCTGTTCGCTTGGCCCACATTTCCGAGTAGGCATCTGCCTCATTGGAAGGAGGCTGCGATGGCTCAATTGGGGCGGCGGCAGGAAGGTCCGGGAGCGGTGCGGCTGGGGGCAACTCTGGCAGTGGAGCCAGGTCCGGCAATGGGGCAGGGGGAGCGCCATCAAGCGAGGGGAGTGGAGGCAAATCGGGGAGGGGTGGTGCAGCGGGTGCCTCGGCTGCAGCGGCCTTGCGTCGACGACGACCCATGGTGAACCCCGACCCTTCGTCGCACTGTGCCCCTTCAAGGTTCCTCACGCAGGGGTCGCATTCAGGGTAACCTTCACGCTGCCTTTCGTGCCCAACCCTTGAGGGAAAGGAAGACCTCTTCGGCCTCCGAAACTTCGACAACATCGCCGCTTGAAGCCTCAATTCTTCTCCCGTGGAGGCCGAACACGGCATCGTCGACAACCATCTCCATGGTCCGGTCCACGTCACGGCTGAACACCACGGCTTCACTCAAAGCATCGTACGCGCCGGGTTGCTCGGGATTCAGCCTCGAAAGGGGGAAGGTCGATACACGCATGCCGCACTTGCCGTGAAGGCTGGTCGGCCAACGGATTTGCCGCCGGGTATCGATGGTGACCACCTCATCGGTCTCGCCAGCAGCGCCAAGCACGATCGAAGCGTCGGTGGCGACAAGATCGGCGAAGAGAATCTTTGGTCCGTCCTTGAGGACGTTGAAATTCCCCTCGAGCAAACGTTCTGCACGTCGTGGATCCGAGAGCGTTTCAGCCAACTTTCGAATGGCCGCAACGGAATGTGGGCCAGAGGTGCGGCCTTCGTGTGCTCGACGCCTCTGGACCCCATCATGAAGGCGCGCAATGTCCTCTTTCGTGGTCTCACCGCTGGTGATGCCCTGCAAGGTTTCGACGGTGGTCGCGACGCCGTCTCGCACACGACGGCTCCATCCTCGGGCGTCGGTGTCACGGTACATCCCAAAC
>JAYOTG010000004.1:0-10665 GCA_038150305.1 Candidatus Poseidoniales archaeon
GGGCTGCGGGGGGGGCGGGTGGCTGCATGGTTTGTTCCTCCTAGGTTACTTTCCCCAACGACGGATGTGCGGGATCAACTCCCTCAGTTCATCGTTGGAATAGTCACGGTTTGAGCTGACAAGCTCAACCAGGCGCGGCTCGCGCACCATTTGCATGATTTCCGCTGGCGACTTGCGTGCGAAGTCGTCGCGGGTCAGGTCATGGAGTTGCCGAACCTTGGACAGGAATGCCTCCCTGGTCCGGCGTTGGTACTGGGTCGGGTCCAACTTGGTTGGACGCTCCCTGAATCGGGTGAGATCGAAGACGTGGCGCCAGTTCTCCTTCTCTGGCACGACCATGATGGCAATGGCCAACAGGGCAAAGAGGTTCATGCCGATGAGCCACTTGAGCAGCCCATCGCTGGTGAGCAGGACCACGGCGCCGACGGCTTCGGTGAACGGCATGGTCAAAGCGCCGGCCACGTGGCGGCTTTCGTCGAAAACGACGTTGAAATTCGAGTTGGTGCGACCCACCGTGGACGACAATTCTTCGTTGCTGTGTTCCATCATGGAGCCCACGAGCCCAGTGAAGTAGCGCTGATTGCCGTCCCACGCATTGTCGCCTTGGTCGATGCCTTGGCTGTCCGTGGTCCAACACGTGGCAGCGTCGCGTTCTTCGTACTGCGGGCTGTCGCACTGCAACTTGCCGGTCGTGTCGGCTTTTTCCCAAGTCCACATGTGGTTGGCGAAGACGGAGTGGTCGGCGACGAAGACGATGCTTCCAGTGACCCCGATTTGCCCTTGTCCACCGCCGATGGTGGTGTCAAGAACGCCTTCGACAGGGTAGTCCATGCGCACGATGAGGCCCGTCTTTCCTTCACCGAGCACCGGGTTCGCGATGTTGTCAGGATTGTAATCGGCTCGGGCGATGAAGGCCGGCGTGGACGCTGCAGCAAGCACGCTGACGGTGCGACCGGATTCATCCTGATCTTCGAGGACTTGGATCGCCGTGGGGCGGTGGAACAGCACGGGGAGCCGGCAGTTGTCCAGGTCGCGGGACGTGACCTGAGTTTCGGAGCATGCCTGACGGGCTTCGTCTTGCATGTCGGTGACGTTGCGCGTCAGGCTGGCGGCCGCCCAGACCCTACGGGCGTCGGGAGCGAGGGGGTTACCGTCGTTGCCTTGCATCTCGTAATAGCGGTAGGGGTCAACCACCGGGTCGCCAAAGAACTTGACACCGAACAAATCAGCCACGGGCTGAGCGTTTGAGGAGTTGGAAGCGAGGATGACCTTGCCGCCCTTCTTGGTCACAAAGTCGTGCAGTGCGGCCGCCTCGGCCGCGTCAAAGGGCTTTTCTGGCGCGGCGATGATCAACAAAGTGCGGTGGGGCTCCTTCCAGTCGTTGACCAGCATCGGGGTGGACATCGTGTTGGCGATGGTGTACCCCATGCCGTCCTCACCGTATGAAGCGCGAGCGTCGGTGATTTGCTGGTAACTGAGCGAGGAGTCCACTTCCTCGTACGGTGAAAAGACAACATCTTTTCCTGCGCTGACGAGCGTAATGACCGTCCCTGCCATCAGGACGGTGACGATGAGCGCGACCAACAGCCACGACTCAAGATTGAGTCCCTTGCTGCCCTCGTCGGCCATGGTATCGCCTCATTGTGCCACAGAGGACCGTAGCACCATCTCTGCGATATTCACGGCCCACATAATGATTCTCCCACGGTGCTCTTGACACAATAGGGCGACGTGCACCGTTCAGGCCGATGTTTCGCCCGAGCAGCAGCCTCGGGAGCATCAGGCCTCTTCCGACGGCGTTGGACGTCGCAAAACCGCGAGCATAACCGCCATGAAAAGCAGCGACGTTGGAAGGGGGAGTGCGCTCGGTTCCTCAGGGGTGGAAGGGTCGCTCGTGCCCACGTCGTTGACGTCGCCGACCAGGTCCTCTGGATCTGCGGCATTGACGTCCACATCGATGGTCGTACTTCGGCTGGCTCCATCCCCTTCTGACGTCACGATGAATCGAATCTCACAGGTCTTGGCAGGGTGGCTGCTGGAGGCCTCGAGACGGACGGTGACTTCGGTGGGCCCCTGACCCCCGACGTCGGTGGGTTCCACGACGGTCCCGGCCAAAGCGTCGAGGCCAAGCACGCTCAGTTGTGGGCAGGAGCGAACTTCGGCTTCAGCCTCGGTCACCGCATCCCGCGTGTTGCCCATGTTGTTGAGCTCGAGGGTCATTTCGACCCACGTGCCGGCATCGAAGGGATTTGGCGACTGGGGCACGTTAGGTTCGAGCCTGTGAACGCGGGGAAGTTCGAGGTCAGCGTCGATCTCTTGGGTGGAACCTGAGTTGGTCTGCGAGGCTTCCGTCGCGGTCACGGTCAAGCCAAAGGCGGAGGCGGGTGCGTAAGCGCGCACTTCTTCCGCCGTCAATCCTGTCAAGGTGATTTCGACCGTCACGTTCCCATTCGCGCCGACGGTCACGGGCGAATCGACCTCTGCCTCAACGGGAGCGTCGCTGGGCAGTTCAATCTCCAAGTCAACCTCCAAATCGATCGGGCGGTTGTTGGCAATCCATACCTCCAGGGTGTGGCTGATGCTCCAGCGGTTTCCGTCAAGGTTGAGGATGACGCCGTCGTCAACGTCGCTTTCCCAACCGAGCTCCCACGAAGGCGCCTCAACCTGAGCACCGGCAGGCATCACGGGAACCAACAGGAGGACCGTGAGCATGCAGAGAATACGGCGCATGTTCAGTCCTCCTGCGTGATGGCGCGCAGCGCACGGGAGGCAAGGACGCTCACCATAGAGCGGCGGTAACGGGGTGGGAGCGCGGTGTTGTTGACCGGCTTGATGGCCTTCTGGAGGGCCTTGGAAAGCCGCTTGCGGCCCTCGGTTTCGGTCCAATCAGCATGCGCCTCAACGAGGTCGTCGTGCAGCCCTGGGATGCTCTCCAAGCCCGTGCTGGCCACGCGAAGCGAAGCCGCATCTCCGGGGATCCAAGCAGCTGCGATGCCGGCTTCGGGGAAGTCCCACGTTTCACGCACGCGCAACTTGTGGTAGGCGCCAACCCTCGATGAAGCGTCATCTGAAAGGTGCACGGCGAGCAAAAATTCACCGGGCTGGAGCACGTTCTTCTTCATGCCGTCAAGCTCGAAAAAGTCCTCCAAAGGCATGCGACGCTCACCGGCAGGACCGACGAGTACAACCTCGGCACCGAGCGCCATGAACGCGGCCGCCATGTCGCCTTGGTAGGTGGCCACGCAGAGCGTGTTCTGGTTGGGAATCACGCGGCAATCCGCACCTGTGCCGCAGTCGGCCTTGTGGCACCATTCAATGGACCGGCGCCAATCCTCGCTCTGGTTGTACCAGAAGCAGCGGGTGTCAAGGCAAAGGTTGCCCCCGATGGTCGCGCTGCGGCGAATGAGGCTGGAAGCGACCTTCGCTGCTGCTTCTGCGAGCAGAGGATGAACAACATCAGAGGTGGCCACGTCGTGCAGACGGACCATGCAACCCACGCGGTTCGCTTCCAAGGCATCGGCGCCGTCAACGTGCGCGAGGGAAATGACGTCACCCTTCGGGTTGAGGTGCCACTTGTAGTTCGGCAGCAGGTCCGTGCCGCCGGCCACCCAGTCGAAGGGGCGGTCGGCTGCAGCGAGTTCTGCCGCGATGGCGCACGCTTCATCGACCGAGGTGGGGCGGTGCAGCACAAAGGGAGGGGTCAGCATCAGACGTCACCTCCCATGTGACGCTGCTCCTGCTTGAGCCAGGCCCGGCCAGCGTAGCCCATCTCGGCCATGGACTCAGGATCAGGGTCGTCAATGGCGGCCCAACCTTCTAATTGTTCGTCGATCGGACGGGTCGGATCGAAGCCAAACAGCACACCGTTGACGTACGGTGACGTGTCCTCCGTGCGCTGGCGCGCACGGTCGCGCGACTGATGCTCCTCAGCACGCGACGCGAGTTTCCCTTGGAGCGGGCCATGCGTCAGCCGAGGCGACGTGAGGTCGAGCGGATCTTCCACGTCTTCCGCCTTCATGCGCTTCTGGATGTCGGACCACACCACGTCGGGCGTGAGCGGCAGCGAGGAGGGGCGCACGCCAACGGCGTCGTAGACCGCGTTGCACACCGCAGGCAAAATCGGAAGCAGGGGGCCCTCGCCGGCTTCCTTGGCGCCAAAGGGACCCTCGGGGTCGGAGGATTCGACGATGATGGGCGTCACGTGCGGCATCTCATGGACCGAGGGAATCTGGTATTGGAGCAGGTTTGCGTTTTGCAAGTGCCCGGTGCGCCCGTAGACCATCCGCTCGGAGAGCACCTGTCCCAGACCCATGTGGCATGAACCGATGATTTGGCCTTCCACAGCAAGGGGGTTGAGCGCTTTGCCGCAGTCGTGCGCGGCCCAGACCCGGGTGCACTTGATCAAGCCGGTTTCGACGTCAACGTCAACCTCTGCCACGTAAGCCGAGAAGGAATAAGCGGGCGCAAGACCGGCAGCGGCTCCCTTGTGCACGCCACCCATTGGGGGCGAACGGTAGGCGCCTCGTGCGATCAGCGCACCCTTGTCCTCCTGCGCTTTGTGGAGCGCCTGAAGGTACGACACGCCGATGGAAGGGTCGTGCTTGTAGACGATGCGTCGGTCAACCATCACCAAGGTGGTGGGGTGGTAGCCGAGCATGTCCCACGCTGCGTTGAGCAATTGCTCTCGAATCTCCATGGCCGCGCGGATGGCTGCGTTGCAATTCATGAAGGTCACACGACTGGAGTAGGAGCCAAGATCCACTGGACTGGTGTCGCTCTCGTGGCTGCGAACGTGAATCATGTCCAGCGGCAACGCCAGCACTTCCGAAACCACTTGCGCAACGGCCGTGGTCGAACCCTGGCCGATGTCGGCCGCGCCGGTGTGGACCGTGACGCCGCCGTCCATGTCCACCTGGATGTGCACCGTGGCGTGGGGGAAGCGGTTGGGGTCCCAGTGAATTGGGAGGCCCGAGCCGGAAATGAAGAAACCGCATCCAATGCCGATGCCTTTGCCGAGGGGCATCTTTCGGAACTTTTCGTCCCAGCCGCTTTCCTCCTTCACGCGGCGCAAAGCCTCGCGCATCCCGTTGCTGGTGATGCGGAATCCGGAGATGGTCCGGCTGTGCGGCGGCAGGAGGTTGGCCAAGCGCAAATCGATGGGGTCCACGGCCAGTTGCTCGGCGATATCGTCCAATCCGACCTCGACGGCGCAGCGGGTGTTGACCGCCCCGTGGCCGCGCATCGCACCGCTAGCGGGCTTGTTGGTCCACACGCGCGCACCGGTGTAGTGGAAGGAACCAAGCTCGTAGGGCGCGGTCGCCAGCACGCCGTTGTAGTACGAGGTCACGTGCCCGAAGGAAGCGAAAGCGCCTCCGTCGATCAGCGCGTCAACGTCCAATCCGGCGACGCGACCGTCTTCGTCCGCGTCGAGTTTGACCTCGATGTAGGACGGGTGACGGCCACGGTTAATCCAGTACACTTCCTCACGGTCGAAGGTGATGCGAACCGGTCGGCCGCACTTGCGTGCAAGGATGGCGGCACACATTTCGTGAGGGAAGGGGTCAGACTTGCCGCCGAATCCTCCGCCGACGAAGGTCCGGACGACGTTGATCTGGTGCATGGGGACGTCCAAGACCGTCGCGAGGGCGCGGTGAGTGTAGTGTGGCACCTGCTGCGGCGTGTAGAGTTGCAAACGTCCGTTGGCGTCCCAGTGCGCGACGACGGCGTGTGGTTCGGTGAAGCCGTGGTGCACGCCCTCAAAGCGCCACGCCCGTCGGGACGTCGCGGCGGCGTGATCGACCTTTGAGCGGTCACCGAAGGCTTGGTGGACGCGCTTTTGCACGTTGGTGCGCCCCACGTGGTACTTTCCACGCCAGTGGATGGGTTCGTCGACGTCCTCCAATCCCTTTCGAGGGTCGAACTCCGGCTCCAACTCCTCGTAGTCAACCACAATGGCGCCGAGGGCTTCCATGGCGGTCGCTTCGTCCACGGCGGCAACGCACGCGACGAGGTCGCCCACGTGACGCACTTTCTCGACCGCCATGGCGTGTTCGTCTTTGGTCACCGGAAGCACGCCGAAGGTCTTGGGCGCATCGTCGCCCGTGGCGATCGCCAGGACGCCGGGCATGGCCTCAGCCGCCGAAGTGTCGATGGAACGGATGCGGGCATAGTGGTGAGGCGAGCGAAGGATTCGACCGATGACTTCGTTCGGAAGGCGAACGTCGTCGCCGTACCACGCCTGACCGGTCACCTTGGCGTTGGCGTCCACCAGGGCTGTGGCTTGACCCACTGTGGTGCCGGTACGAAGGCGATCGTGCACGTGATGCCCGGCAGGTTGGGGCTCGTTCCCACCGACCGACTCCGGGATGCCGTCGAGATTACGGGGGGTGCTGACCGGGCGGGAACCGCCCGCTCCAGGTGGCGTAAAGCGGAGCTTTCCTGCCACGCGCTTGCCGTCTTTTCGAACCTCTCCCCCGGCGCCACCGGGTTGTTGACGGTACCCTCCAGCCATGCACAATCACCTCGCGTGCCCTGGCGGCAATTGTGGTTCTTCGGGACCCGACGGATGCGGGTCTGCATGAGGATCGGTGGGTGGCGCAGGAGCCTCGCCCTCGCCGCGCAGCAAGGCCGCTGCGGCCATGATGGATTCCACGATGGGTTGGTAGCCGGTGCAACGGCAGAGGTTGCCCTCAATCGCTTCGTTGACTTGCGCTTCGGTTGGGCTCGAGGTCTGGTCCAACAGCGCCTGCGCTGAAATCAGGAAGCCCGGCGTGCAAAACCCACACTGTGAGCCGCCGTGCTCGGCAAAGCACGTCTGAATTGGAGCCAAATGGTGGCCGTCAGCGAGGCCTTCGACGGTGGTGATGGCACACCCCTCGACGTCGCCCGCCAAGGTCATGCAGGACAGACGGGGCTGACCGTTAACGAGCACCGCGCAGCACCCACAGGTGCCGAGATCGCAGCCTCGCTTCACCCCCAGTTGACCGACGTTGTCGCGGAGGACATCAAGCAAAACCGCGTTGCTCGGGGCCAACACCTCGACAGGGCGGTCGTTCACCTCTGCCTGCCAGACGGTCTTCGGTGCTTGGGGCAGCATTGGGACTCGAGCTTCGCCGACCATCTTCGCACCGCTCCGTGGTCGTGCCTTCACCCTTTGAGGATTGGCCTACGGCGTTACGCTTCTTCGTCTCCAACGCCAAGATTCCGCAAGCGCTGTTCTTCCAATTCGATGGCGTTCCGGAGCACCAACCCGTGATGCACACGAATGGCTCGGTTTCGAATCAAATCGTTGATCTGTTCTTCCAGTGCACTGAGGGCCACGAGGTCCTTGCACGCATGAATGCGGGCATCGAAACTCCTGAAGGTGCGGCGTCGATAGACGCCAATCAGGATGTAAATGGGAATCAGCAGGAACGGAATCACCAATTCTTCGGTGACGATCTCGATGACCACAGAAACCGAGAGTTCGAGGGCACGAGGCTGGTATTCGCTGGTGAACGAAAAGCCACCAAGGTAGAACACGCCCGTGTTCGCGCCCAAATAGATGGTGAACGGAGTCACGTCGGGATCCATCGGGTCTGCGTTTCGGTCGTTCTCGATGTCGTTGGGCCATCCGTCGCCATCGGCATCGTCGTCGATGACGTCCGGGATGGTGTCCTGATCTGTGTCCGCCGGGGTTGAATCCGCATTGAAGGGGTCGTACAGGACGGTCCCAGAGGAAGCGGCACGCTCCATCTCGTTCCGAATGCCGTCTCCGTCTGCATCGTCGTCGTAGATGTCCGGAACAAAATCCCGGTCAATGTCGCTGCAGCCAAGCAAAATCACCCGGCTGGTGCCATACGTGAACGGACAGTCGTCGCTCTTTGACGCTCCTGCTTGGTCGGGGTAACCGTCGCCGTCGCCGTCGCTCCACGCCAACGGATCGTCAGGGAAGGCGTCGGCGCCATCCATCAGCGTCCAATTCTCATCCGGATTGGAATACCCGTCACCGTCTGAATCCAGGCAACCGACGCGGTCCTCGGTCGAGGTCCCCTCGACCTCAGGGCAAGCGTCGGCCTCCTCCGCGGCCGCTCCTGAGAGCAGCACCAGCGCGGCCGCGGCCATCAGCAACAGGACCCCGCGCATGACCTCCAACTCACCCGTTCCGTCTAAGGCTTGACGGAGAAGGATTCATGGAGGTCTGGTGTTAAGAAACAACCATGCGAGCCGGACTGTTGACCCTTCTCCTTCTCAGCTCGGCCATGGCCGGATGCCTCGGCAACGAGGATGCTGAGGAAGCCATCTCTTTCCCCCAGTTCGAAGCCGTCGCGGACGACGATCAAAGTTATTCCAACGCGGACTTTGACGGAGAGTGGTTCATCGTGATCTTCTCTGCAGAATGGTGCACTGATCCATGTTTTGATTCCATGCATGCCATCTGGAGCGTCATGCCAGAAGCCCCGGTACTTGTGTTCTCCACCGATCCTGCCGACGAACCTCAAGGCATCAACCTCTCCACGTGGCACGAGACGGCCAACGCGCATGACGACGAGGACAACGATGCGGGCGTAACCCTCACCTCGTACCTCTTCATGAAAGGGGACGAGCCCGCCGCTGAACTGGACATCACGAAGCCCGGAAGCGTCGCCTTCATCGACACTGAGGGCAACGTGGCCTACTTGCACGAGGGGCGCTTGACGGACACCGCCGTCATCCAAGAGAAAATTGACCTGGCCTCAGGCGTTTGATGCCGCGGCTTTCTTCCGGTTTCGGTTCCACTTCTTGATTCTCGGAAGCTGCCACTTGATGATGCCCGACCAAAACACGATCGCCATCACGGCATTGCCCATGGCCATCGTGACCCAAGGCTGCTCGTCCCATGCATTGATGTCGCCTGAGAACGTGATGCGCGCAAAATACACGGAAATCATCATGCCAAAAATGAGGTGAATCCAGCGAAGCCGGGTGTTCCAGTTGGCCATGTTCAGTCCTCGCCATTCTTCTTCTTGTATTTTGCGAGCTTTGCTTCGTATTCTTCCTTCGACAGACCGTGCCATCCCTTGCACATACCTGTCGGCGATCGTCCACACATACATTGTCCCATGAGTTTCATTCCTCCTGTGGTTCAACCGAAGGTGGACCCATACTTAGGGCGTCGAGTTTCAGGGTGCAAAGCGAGTGTCAGGGAGTGAAGGTAGTCTCTTGGTCGATACTTGTGGCTTGATACCGTAGCGATACCACCCTTGGGCATGGACCATCAGCACCTGACCCGGCCCGTGTGCCTTGAGGAGCGCAGCAAGCGAATCATTCGGCTGCTCGGGAAAAGCCACGTCTTGGAAATCATCTGGCACTTGGTCAACGCCGACCAACCGCTCAGGTTCAACGAACTTCGCAGGCACGTCGACTTGACCGCCACCACCCTGAGCAGACGGCTGGAAGAAATGAGCGTTCTTGGCTTGATCAGCCGTACGGTCTACCCTGAGGTTCCGGCTCGCGTGGAGTACGAACTGACCGAACGTGGCCAGGGTCTTGACGGTGTGATGCGGAGCCTGTGGGCTTGGATTGACGCACAAGGGTCCTGAGCGCTGAATCACAGGTCGTCACTGGCGGCGTCGACCACAGCCGCGACGTCCTCGTCATCGTTCGCCCAGAAGGCTGCGCCTTTCTCACCAGCGTCTTGCCCGTTGCGGGCGACCAAGAGCACGGCACCCAGTCCAAGACCGAGCACCACCACGACCAGTGCAGAGATGACGCCCGCTGAGATGCCACCGCCGGAGGAGGCGGTCTGGACGTTGTTTGCATTGGCGGTGTCCATCAGCATCACGTTCACGGCGATGTTGGAGGTGGACGAGTGCCCCCCGCTGTCGTTGGCCGCCAGGCCTCGGATCGAGAGGGTGTGGTTTCCGTCGGTGGTGATGCCTGGCAAGGACTGCAGCTGAGTGACGATCGTGGACAGATCCAACGACACGCCTTCATCACCTTGCATGTAGGTTGAGAGGGTGGACCAGTCGTCGCGCAGGTGGTTGCTGCGCCATTGAACGGTGTCGACCTCTCCACTCACGGAGATGTCAAGGGCGTCTCCGGGCATCATGTGGATGCGGTTGTCGTCACCGATGGGCGTCTCGAGCACCACGGTGATGCTGTCGTCGAGTTGGTAATCGCGCTGTGCGGCTTCCATGACCGCGGCAAGAGCCTCAACATGGCCATGGCCGTAGACGTTGTTTTGCCGGTTCTTGGGCAACAAATCCTCGGCGCATGGCTCATTCGCCAGCATGTAGTGGCATTCCCTGTACGTGGCCGTTTCTTGGAGGATGTTCCGCACATCAAACGGCGAGAGATCTGGATTGGCCTGAAGCATCAGGGCCACGGTTCCCGCGGTTCCTGGCGTGGCCATGCTCGTTCCACTGAACGCAACGTAACCATCGCCAGTGTTGTGGGCCACTGACATCACGTCAGAGCCGACAAAGGCCACGTTTGGCTTGATGCGCCCCTCTTCTGTTGGCCCTTGGCTGCTGTAAATCGCGATGCTGGTGTCTTTGTCCAAGGCGCCCACGGTAATGGCGTCCTCCGAGGAGCCGGGCGTGCCGATTTGCGCGGAGACGGCGCTGTTGCCCGCGGCGATGAGCATGGTGATGCCAGCGCGCACCATCTCATTCGACATGCGGTTGACGCTGTCCTCTTCCGAGG
>JAYOTG010000004.1:10675-118948 GCA_038150305.1 Candidatus Poseidoniales archaeon
TCCACTCGATGGCTCCGGGGCCACCGAGGCTCATGGATGCGGCTCGGATGTTGTACTCGTAGCGGTAATCGACCGTCCATTGCATGCCGGCCATGACCACGGCAAAGCTGCCAGAGCCACCCGCATCGAGGACCTTCACGCCAACCAGGAAGGCGCCAGGCGCCATGCCGGGGTGCTCGTAGGTCGGAGCACCGGTCCCCGCAACGGTACCGGCACAGTGTGAACCATGACCTTGGTCGTCGTATGGGAAGACCTCGGTGCCGTTGACTTTGTCGGGATTGTTGACCGGGTCGTAGAATCCGATGATCTTGGGGTCATCGGTGCTGTTGTCGTCGTCCATGTCGTCAAGGCCAACGTGGAGTCCGTCGATGCCGGTGTCGATGACCGCGACCGTCACGCCCGAGCCGTCGTAGCCGGTGGCTTGCTGCGCAAGGTCCACCTCATGGACTACCGCAGCATCCCCGTTCTGGACTTCCAGGATGCCGTCGAGTTCCAGCATCACCACGCCCGGAAGGGTGGTGGCCTCGAGCACCATGTCGTGCGGGACACGCCCAGCAACGGCATCGATAAGCGGCAGGTCCCACTCGTGTTCGTATCCGATTTCACGCTCGAGCATGGCCACGTCAGCAGGCGTGGGCGTGTGTTCAAAGTCGATGATAAGAGGGAGGGTGCCGTCCTCGTCAAGGAAGAGTGGGTGGTCGTGGTAGCGCTCGATCATGTCCCCGATGCCGTTGCCGTCTCGGTCAACGGTGGTCTCGACCCACCATCCCTCTTCTTCCTCAATCGGAGGTTCCGCAGGCACGCTCACCGAAGCCATGGCCAGCGGGAGCACGAGAAGAGCCAGGACGGTCAGAACAATCAGGCGCTGCGTGGCCGCCTTGGTGGTCATGTGTGTCCGTGAAGTCAGGCCTGTTTCAAGCCATCGCATTCACGCGTAGCATCACGAACGACGCTCTGCCGCGCGCTGCTGAATGAGCATGGGGGTTTCTTCTTCTGAACCATCGCCCCAATACGCTTCTCGGATTTGCTGGTTGGTGTCCATGCACGTCACCACGTCAGCAGGACGGTCTGGGAGCGGTGCTGTACCGTCCAAATGAGCGATGATTGGGGCGAGGTTTGACATGTTCACCACGCCCCATCCCACCTGGGTGCAAGGGGCGACCGGGGAGATTGGATTCGTACCTGAAAAGGGGTCCCATGTGCTGGAGGAGGGATACCAGGCTGACCGGTTGAGCGCATCGCGAACGTCCGCGTTTGTGAGGACAAAGGGCTCTGCATCCAGCACGCCTGTGACCAATGAACCGTTCCGCTCATCTTCCGCACCAGCACCAAGGTCGCCAGCGCTGGACCGGAGCGTCTGGAGGGCGGCGGAAAGGATGCCTGCGGTTTTGGGGGTTGCAAAGGAGGTCCCCGAGGTGTCATGGTACCCGTCAAGGTCCTGATGATTTGGCAAATTCTGCGTCCAGTCTGCCGCGATATCGGGGTACGAGCCACTCATGGTCTCCTTTTGCTCGTCATCACCCTCGGCATAACCTGCGATACCAATGGACCACGGCGGGCCTGCTGTTGCGTCCTGAATGGCTGGACTTGGGGAATTGTCGGCGGCTCCTGTGTGGATTTTTCCGTGATCGACCACCGCCACACGCGTGGCGTCATCGATGCCCGGGACCGGCAGGGACCCAGGTGCACCGAAGGAGGTGCTGATGATGTCAACCAAGGGCTGTGCAGCCGCAGCCAGCACGGCTGAATCACTGAATCCCTCAACGAAGAAAATCACCACGCCCGGGTTGGCGTTGACCACCGCACCGGTCACGGCGGTACCGTGCCCGTCCGAGGGGTCATCCAGGATGGGAATGCCGTCACCATCCGACCAATCGGGTGAAGCACCGATGATTCTCGTGCCTTCGAAGTAGACGATGTCACTGGATCCAATCTGCTCCCAGCAATCTTCCTGGTCGGCAGCCAATCGCTCCTGGTATGTCCCCGTGGTGGAGATCTCGCAGACCAGGGTCACCCCAAAGGCCTCGAGCAACCAATCTGGAAGCACTTCTTCCGAGAAGAAATGGTTGTGATAGACGTTGATTCCCGTATCGATGGGCGCCACGACACTGAACGGACGCCAAGCGTCCCCTTGGCTTCCTTCTTCTCCTCCGTCGCTGATCACGGATGGTTCTGGTTTGAGCACGGCCATGGCAGAGAAGGCTGCGGCAACGAAAAGGGTCGCCACAAGCAAAACGCCGGGTGCAGCGAAACGTCCAGAGGAGCCGTCTTCGCCGTCCATGGCCTCCCCTCAATTGTGTTGAACATGAACCCTGCGCCCCATTCATAGGTGCGTTGCATCAGCGAAACACATGGGCGGGGACAGGCTGGTCTGGATCGACCTTGAAATGACGGGTCTGGACATCGTGAACGACCAGATCATCGAAATCGCCACCTTGGTCACGGACGGCGAATTGAACCTCATCGCGGAGGGGCCCAACCTTGCCGTTCACGTCAGCGATGAAGCCATCGCTGGCATGGACGAATGGAACACCACGCACCACCACAGAAGCGGCCTTGTTGACCGCATCCGGGCCGAAGGCGTCACCGTCGATGAAGCACAGGCCCAAACCTTGGCCTTCCTCAGGCAACACGTCGAGCCCAACACCGCACCGCTGTGCGGAAACTCGGTTTGGAACGACAAACGCTTCCTGGAGAAGCAGATGCCCGACATCGTGGACTTTCTCCACTACCGAATGATCGACGTTTCAACCGTCAAAGAGCTCACCCGAAGGTGGTACGCCGACGTTCCTCGTTACGAGAAGAAAGGCGCCCACTTGGCCTTGGACGACATCCGGGAATCGGTGGAAGAATTGCGGTACTTCCGTGAACGCGTGTTCCGCTGACCCTCACATGGCGTCGCGCCATGTGGGTTCGCCCGGCGCAAGACCGGCCTCTGCGGCCATGATGGCGGCCGCAACCGCGACCGCGATTTCCTCAGGGGTCTCCGCGCCGATGTTGAGGCCAATCGGACACACCACGGCCTCCACGAGCGCCTCTGGAAGGCCTGCCTCGAGGCATCCGTCCCGAAAGGAGGTCCACTTTGCGCGAGAGCCGATGCAGCCAATACGCGGCGCACCGCTTTGCGCGGGGATCAAGCCAGCAGCGTTGAGGTGCTCGAGGAGTCCATGCAGACGTGCACGATCTTCAGCATGGTCATGGCCGAGCAGCAGGATGTCTGAAAATCGAGCCAGCGTGGTCGCGTTTTCAGCGGCGAGGAAATCCTCCACGCTGGTCACGTGACGTTCGGCCGCCGCCGGGTGGTGCTCTGCATCCGCATAGGCTTCCCGTGAATCTTGGACCGAGGTGCGCCAACCGAGTTGGTCCGCCACCTTCGCGAAGGCCACGGCACAATGCCCACCGCCCATCAACAGCACGTGAGGGGTTGGATGAAGCACGTCAATGGACACCGTCACACGCCCTCCGCAAAGCGAATCCAGCGCCACGACCTCATAGCCCTTGGCCCCACGGTGCAGCCCGTAGGTGAGCACCTCACCCATTGGACGCCCGGATGCGTGCAATCGGTCGAGCATCGCCGCCTTGACGCGTTCTTCGAGTCCTGCACCTCCGACCGTACCCACCCACGTCGGCCCTTCAGCGAGGGCCAATTTGGCCCCGGCTTTCCCGGGAACGGAGCCCGAGGTGGTGACCACGCTAGCGAGCACAACGCGTTGACCGGCATCGCACGTGGCGAGCGCCCAACGCAACACGTCGAGGCCCATGCGCCGCCGTGGCGGCTGCACGTCAAGGGTTTTCTCCACGGTCCAGCCACGCGGCCAAGGCCGGCAATACCGCCACGTCATCGGGCCGGTCGAGGTTGACATGAAGGAAAGGCGCGTCCACCTCGACCTTCGTGCGCTGATCCAATACCTGGCGAAGTGAAGCGTCGACGTCCAGAGCAGCCAGCCGTGACAGGGTCTGGCCCCGCACCAACAAGGGATGGCCTGCTCGGCCGTCATGGACGGGAACCACGGCTTCGCCGGGCGAGGCCAACAGCCGCTCGAGCACCGCGTGATCCCAACCTGGCCGGTCCACAGGGCACACGAGGACGTCGGTGAGTGGAGGGCTGAGGTCGGCGAGGCCCAGGTGGAGGCTTCCTGTCCGCCCATCGTCTGGTCGAGGATTGATGACCACACGGCAAGGCAGGTCTGCCGTGGCTTCCGCAAGGCCAGGATGAATGACCACCACCGTCTCGATGCCGAATCCAATCAAACGTTCAACCGTCACGCTCAGCACCGTGCCACCGAGGAGGGGCAACAGCGCCTTGTGTTGGCCGAGCCGACGGCTCGCTCCACCGGCCAAGACCACAGCGTGGACCATGGTCCGATGGTGGGCATCTGGACCATGGGGCTTGTGCTTCAAAAGAGGTGGCGAGGATGTGACGTGGTATGCCTTCCGTCATCGTGACCAAGCGCGATTTATGGCCTCCGAACATGGTCAAGTCCATGCAGTTGCTCGACGCTGTCCTGAGGGAGCAAGACCGTGCGACGGTCATGGACCCGCGCGGAGGCATCGTCCCCACCTGTCCTCGTCTCATCGCCGTCGTTCTGCTCAAGGGAGACTCCGGGCGTCACTATCGGTTGAGCATCAGGGACATGGACGACACCGGTCTTCACTGCAGCTTCACCGTCGAAGGAGCACGCTGGAGAACGGACCTGATGACGCCGTACAAGACCGGAGCCGCCGTGGCTTCGCTTTGCCTTCAGTCGACTCAACACGACCTGCCGGCAGGAGATCGCGCGGTCACCTTGGTCCTCTCCCTGCTGCGCGACCGTCAGACGGCCATGCGCATTCCGCTGCTCGGCCAGTTCATTGCAGCAGACCGTGCCTTGCTGAAGGACATCGGCATGTTCACTGACGAGGGGCCAATGCCTGATTTCGACGAACCCGACGAGTTCGATTTCCCGCCGATGGACATCGAACCGGAGGAGTTTGAGTTCCCACCTGATGAAGAGGAGCATGAAGACCCACAACAATGGACCATGCTCGACGAGTTGTACCACGCACCACGAGCGCAACCGCCTGTGGAAACAACGGTTCAAGCACCCGAACCAGAAGCACCGCCCACGCAGGAGCAGATTTTGCTTCGTGCTGCGGACGAGGCAGCGGAAGTCGGCCTCGAACACATCGCTGAGGCCTTGCGGGCCTTGGCGTGAGGTTCAGCCACGCGTGATTTCACGACCGATGATCATGCGCTGAACTTGGCTGCTGCCCTCGTAAATCTGCATGACCTTGGCCGCTCGCATCAGCCGTGCGACCGGGTATTCCTCAGAGTACCCGTACCCGCCGTACACTTGGACGGCATCGGTGGCGACTTCCATCGCACTGTCGGAGGCGAACCGCTTCGCATGGGCCGCGGATTCCGTGTTCCGTACGCCAGCATCGCTCTCGGCGGCAGAACGCCACGTCAGGAGTCGGGACGCCTCGATCTTGGTCTTCATGTCGGCCAGCATGAACTGGATGGCTTGGTGCTGGTGAAGCGGTTTTCCGAAGCTCTGCCGTTCTCCTGCATAGGTCAGGGCGTGCTCGTAGGCAGCACGGGCAAGTCCCGTCGCGTGAGCGGCGATGTTGGGCCGGGAGAGGTCGAAGGCTTGCATCGCGTTCATCCAACCGCCTGACTCGGACTCACCGATGAGGTGGTTCGCGGGAACCCGCACGTTCTCGAAGGTGATGGAGCGCGTATCGCTGCAGCGTTGCCCCATGTTGGTTTCCTTTTTCCCAAGGCTCAAGCCCTCGCGGTCGGCCTCAACGATGAATCCCGACATGCCCCTGTAGCCTGCGTCAGGATCGGTTTTGACGAGCACGAAGAAGAAATCAGCGTAGCCCGCGCCAGTGATCCACATCTTGGAGCCGTTGATGACATACTCATCGCCGTCTCGGCGGGCCGTCGTGGTGATGGCGGCCACGTCGGAACCCGCTCCAGGCTCCGTGACCGCATAAGACGCCAGTGCGCCTTCCTCTGCGATTTTGCGCAGCCACACCTGCTTCTGGGCTTCTGTGGCACCGGTGATGATGGGGGCGGTCGCAAGCGCGGTGGCGTAGGCCGCGGTGGCGAAGCCAGGGTCGCCCCACGCCAATTCCTCATTGACGAGGACTTCTTCCATGCAGCCGAGCCCAGGACCGCCATAGGCTTCCGGGATGTGGAGGTTGAGCAGCCCCATCTCGTGCGCGGCTCGGATGGCGTCGATCGGGTACACCTCGTCGGCGTCCCAATGTTCCGCGTGAGGGCGAACCTCATCCACGGCGAACTCGTGGGCCAAATCACGCAGCATCTCCTGCATTTCGTCGAGTTGGAAGTCGACCATGCCACGGGGACAAGGCGCCCGGCCTTAATGCTCGTCAATGCTCATGTGGCCAAGATGAGGCCGTTGCGTTGCAGAGCGAGCAGCACAAGGAAAACCAGGTACAGGGAAATCAGCATGGCTCCTTCTCGCCGACGGAAGCGGTAGTTGCTGCGCATGAAGAGCAAGGCGACGCCGATGGAAAGGATGGTGGCGGGGATGATCAAACCAGACGTGATGGTCCAACCTGCAGCGGAAACCTCCAGCGGGTGCACCAGTGCCGCCAGCCCAATGGACAGGGTCGGGTCGGTGATGTTCGAACCGACCAGGGTCCCGATGGCCACGCCTTCGCTCTTCTTAACCGACAGGAGCGCGATGGTCAATTCCGGCAACGACGTCCCAATGCCTGAGATGGTGGTGCCGATCACGGCCTCAGAAACGTTCAGCTTCTGCGCCACCTGAACCGCCAATCCCACCAAATGATGCGCGGCGAACAACGCGAAGGCCAGGCCGAGCACGACCATGACGATCGAGGCTCCGGTGCTCCACAGCGACATCGTCTCGCCGGCCTGGGGCTCAAGGCCTTGCTTCCTGGCATCTTCCTGAATTTCTTTGCGGTGTCGCACCAGCCAGACCACATACCAGACGTAAGCCAGCACAAGGAAGCCGCCTTCCACGCGGTTGAGCGTGGTGCCCGTCCAGATCAGCACCCCGAGGAGGATGTTCGCGCTCAGCATCAGCATCCCGTCACGGCGAAGCCACGCTGGTCCAACGCGAATGGGTCGACTGAGCGCAACGATGCCCAGAATGAGCGTGATCTGCACCAGCACGGACCCGAAAATGGAGCCCACGGCGAGGTCAGCGACGTCGCCGCTTGAGGTCGGAATGTCGTAGGCGGCGGAGGCCGTGACCAAGATTTCCGGGAGCGACGTCCCGATGGAAACCACCGTCAGCCCAATGACGACCTCGGCGACTCCTGCACGCTTGGCCAAGCTCCGGGCTCCGGCGATGAAAAAATCCGCTGAGGACACAAGAAGGCCAATCGCCAAGAGGAGAAGCAGCGCGATGGCGGTGAGCGCATTCTTGTCCAAAATGCCCTCGAGAACGGAAAGCCCAACAAACAACGAGGCCGTGATGAGGAAGGCGTTGTAGGACAGCAGTTTTGGCAGCCCTTGCACCTGCGCGGGCTCCGCCATGTTCCTTCGGGAGACTCACCCCTTCATCATCCTTCAGGAGAGGCTCAGCCTAATCCTGCGAGACCGCACGCAGGACGGCCTCGACGTGCGCCACGTCCGGAATCGTGTGGTTCTCGAGGGGCGGAGAGAACGGCACCGGGGTGTCCAGCGCGCCAATGACCACCGGCGCAGCTTCGAGGGCATAGAAGGCCGATTCCATGATGCGGCTCTGAATCGTGTGGCCCAAACCTCCGGACCACTGGGCTTCGTGGAGCACAACCAGGCGACCGGTACGGAGGACGGAGTCCACGCAAGGTTGTGCATCGAACGGCATGAGCGTGCCAACGTCGATGACCTCGACCTCAACGCCTTCCGCCGCCAAGGTGGAAGCGGCATGCAAGGCGAGGTGAACCATCGCGCCCCACGTGACCAGCGTGACGTCACGCCCGCCCCGGATCACGGTGCTCTTGCCGATGAGGTGTCGTTCGCCGGAGGCGACCGCGGCGTTGACCGCATCGGTCTCGACCTGCTGGTTAATCGACATCCCCCAGCCGGTTTTTCCGCCGCGCAGGCCGTACAACCCGATGTGCTCGAGGATGAGCACAGGGTCAGGAAGCGCGGAGGCTTCCACGATCATGTCGTAGGCCTGCTGCGGAGTGCTTGGGGCCAGGACCACAAGCCCAGGATCGTTCGCATACCACGACTCGATCATGTTGGCGTGGTACGGGCCGCTTCGGGTTCGGGCACCAAGCGGGACACGCACCGTCATCGGACAATCGGCACCCCAGCGCCAGCGCAGCATGGCTGCGTTGTTGACCAGCGCGTTGTGTGCCAGCGCAGCAAAGCCACCGAATTGGATCTCGGCCATGGGCCGCATCCCAGACAAGGCCGCGCCAACGGCGGTGTGAATGATGACCGCCTCGCACAGCGGCATGTCGACCAAAAGATCCTGATGGCCAGCGTTTCGCAGGCCCATGTTGAGGCCAAAGGCTCCCGCGACCTCCATGTCCTCGCCAATGAAGACCGTGTTGTCGCCCTCTCGGTCGGCCACGTCGGCCATGGCTTGTTGAATCGCACGAGCGTAGGTCCACCCACCTTGTTCAGCATAGGACCAGGCCAGCTTCCCGACGTCCAGCGGGCTGGACGGAGGCGCTTGCATCAGGTCAGCGCCGTTGAGCCGTTGGAGGTGGCTGGCGTGGGTCTCCGCATCGTGGAGGCTCGTCACGCCTTCCGTCACGGTCCCAGGCTCAGGCCAAGGCATGGCGTCGAGCGCCTGAAGGGCCTGCTCAACGGCGGAGGTTTCCTCATCCTCCATGGCGTGAAGGTCGTCTTCATCGACGCCGAGTTCAAGAAGCAGCGAACGGTGCGTCGGAACTGGGTCTTTGGCTTCCCAGTAGTCCAACAACGCCTCGTCGACGTAGCCTTGCGTCGCCCCGGACGGGGCTCCAAGGTACAAGTCGTCATGGTGGTGGGCGTGCCCACAACCGCGCATCGTTTCGACGTGGATGAGTGTCGGCCCACCGCCTCCGAGGCCAAACTCCCTCGCGACGGCCACGCTGGCGTGGATGGCCGCTGGGTCTGATCCGTCGATCGTCCAACTCGGGAAGCCCATCGCCACCGCCTTGTCCGCCCAGAGTTCGACGCCAGATTGGTGCGCAGGAGGCGTGTCCAAGGCGATCTGATTGTTCTGAAGAATGTAGGTGATCGGTAGGCCGCGCGCACCTGCGAGGTTCATCGCTTCCCAAAATTCACCGGAGGAGGATGCACCCTCACCGATGCAGGCCACGTGGAAGCGGTCCATATCCTGACGGACGGCGGCAAAAGCCAGCCCCGTCATGGTGCAGGCCGCGATGGGCAGTGGTGCGGTTGGGGGGAGCACACCCACGTGCCATGCTCCAATGTGCAGGTCGCGTCCGCCGGCCTGGTCGTGACCACCGTTCATGATCGAACCGGCCTTACCCAAATTGGCAGCCATGACGCCGAGCGGCGTGTCACCCATAGCGAGCGCAAGGCCAACGTCGCGGATCATCGGAGCCACAAGATCGCCGTCATAACCGGCCCCTGGACGAGCGTCCAGCGGAGCGTCTTGTTGCCGAACGAGGGGCGTGGCGGCGGCGACGATGCCCTCCTGCCACGTCGAACGGAAGCCTTTGCCTCCGAAGCGTGTCCCGTCCGGCGCTTCACGGCCTTCGGTGAACAGCACCTTCAGGGCTTCATCGAGGGCTCGGGTCCGTGTCATGAGACGCTGCCACTCCAAGCGATGATCCAAGGTCGCCGCCACGTAATGCGCCAATCGACGCAAGGTCAGGCGGAGGTCGATGAGCACCCGCGTCAGACGACGGCCAAGGTGAAGGTCGGCGTTTCGACGAGGGATGATCTCCTCGGCAGCATCGACCCCATCGAGGTGCCCAGCCTGCTCGGCCGCGAGAAGGGCGAAGGCGTCGATGAAGGCTTCACTGAACGCGTGCCACGATGCACCGTCGAAGACCTCAGCACCGTCTCCTGATGCATCCCAAGCCTCAACGGCGACAGGAATCAGGCCTTGATGACGCTCAGCCATGAAGCGCAAGAGCTCTGCACGTGCGGCATCGGCGAGCAGGGGTGTGGCGAAGTCAAGTGGCCCGCTTGGCTTCCATCCGCTGCCGTGAATGCGGGGAAGGTCGCCTTGGGCCATGCGCTCACCGACCCGGCCACGAAGCGCCGGGCTTCAAACCTCCCTGTGGTCTAAGCGTCCTCGTTCGAGGGCCAAACCTTCAGCACTTCTTCGGCAAAACCTGTCGCGTCTTCCAAGCGCGTCATGAGGGTCAAGTCAGAAACGGCACCGGGGCGACCGAGGTCCCAAAGCAGATCTCGGATTTCTTCCACGCACAGCCGGACGTAGGCCAGCGTCTCGTCGTCCACATGTTGCGCGCCTTCAAGCGGTGCATCCGTGACCCTTGGCGGCGCCTCGTCCAGGACCTCGTCCATCGACCGCTCGACCTCCATGGCGATTAGATCCGCTTGCCGCTGAAGCGCGTCCTGCATGCCACCGCTGTCCAGCATGGCCCCAGCACGCGCCTCGCTGGACGGCGCATCCCCAGACCCCAAGGTGGCCGATTTGGTCAAGTCGTCAATCGAGGGACCTGCGGGCGTCTGAGTGGCCTCAGCTTGGGCTTCAGAATCTGCTCCATCCTCGTTGGCCTCCACCAACCGCGCCATGGTCTTGCGGACCAACTCGACCAAGCCCTCTGGGTCCTCATCGAGGCCGACGGCGTCCGGCATCACCTCGCGCAACAAGTCTGCATTCAAGCGGTCCGAACCGAGCAGACCCCGGAGCACGGGCATCGCCCATGAGCCGTCGTCCATCGCCGGCAGTGGAGCGGCAAACCCGGTGGCGAATCCACCCCCGCCCATGCCTTGCATGGGAACGTTCGCAGGTGGCGCTACCGTGCGCTTCTGAGCATGCGCATGCACCTGAGCGAGAAGGCGGGCCATGTCGATGGGTTTTCCGAGCACTTCGGCGACGCCAGCACGTGTGGCGCTGACCATGGCTTCCTGAGAGGTGTCACGCGAAAGGAGCACGATGCGCGTGCGGGTGCCGACCGCAGGGTTCGACGAAATCGATTGAGCCGCATCGTGAGGATCCCCGTCTGGCCATGCCTCCTCGAGCAGCAGCACTTCGGGCACCGTTGCAACCGTCGTTCCGACGGCTTGCCGCAGGGTGCTCGCCCTCGTGACCTGGAAACCCTCACGCTCGAGGGTGTTGGCGAGGAGGGAACGGCGCCCCTCGTTGCCGTCCGCGACGATGACGTGCGCCATGGCCTTCCCCAAAGGGCGAGCGCACGGTGACGGACTTCAACCTCTTCCTTCACGAGATGCGAAGGACGGCCATACTCAGCCGTTCATCCAACGCGGATGTCCTCGGGCGCCAGGGCATACCATCCGAGGATGCCGTCTTCGAGGTTATAGAGCCGGGCGCCGTCGACGCCCGCTTCCATGAGCAACATCGCGGCCATCATGGAGCGCATGCCCGACTTGCAGTGAATGAGGATGTCACCCTCAGCAGGAAGTTCAGCCATGGCTTCGACGACCTGCGGATGAGGCACGAGCAGGCCGCAGCTGTGAGCGGCCATGCTGGCGTGCTCTTGAGGGGAGCGTACATCGAGGACGAAGGGAGACCAGCCGTCTGCCCGCTTTTGGAGGAACTCCGAGGAGGAGATTTGGTGGAACATCATGCCGGCCGGTGCCGCATCCGTCTCATCAAGGTGGCGCCGCGCTCGGCATGCAGGATCGGCCTCCCAGATGGTCCGGGCGTCAGAAAGATCCGTGGGTGAAGCACGGCCCTCAAGCCGGTGGAAAGTAAGGTGTTGGACGTCGAGGGCTTGGACGTCGACCAAGGTCAGGCGGCCTTTCGCATCCTCGCCCCGGCCCAGCAGAACCTCGACGGCGAGGGCGGCTTGCATCGTCCCAAGCACGCCGGGCACGGCACCCAACACGCCAACTTCGTCGCAGGCTTGGACCGTGCCGGGCGGTGGCGCGTCGGGATGAAGGTCCCTGTACGAGGCGCCTGTGGCCGGTTCAAAAAGCGCCAATCGCCCTTCGAAACGATGCACGGAGGCGTGAATCCATGGCGTGTCGAGCAGGGCACACGCATCGTCGAGGAGGTAGCGTGCAGGAATCAAATCGGTGCCGTCGATCACGAGGTCATGGCCCTCGAGCAAGGCCAAGGCGTTGCTCGGGTTCAAACGCGTGATATGGACATGAACGTCGAGTTCTGGGTCAAGGTCGAGCACGCGTTGCGCGGCCACTTCGGCCTTGTTGCGACCAACGTCTTCTGTGCGATACAGGACTTGCCGCTGAAGGTTTGAGAGGCTCACCACGTCATCGTCGATGACGGTCAGGCGACCAACGCCGGCTGCAGCGAGGTAAAGCAACACAGGGCAGCCAAGTCCCCCGGCACCGACGACGGCGACAGCGGCAGAGCTCAGCCTTGCTTGTCCGTCAGCACCGATCTCTTCCATGCGCAGGTGCCGCGCATGGCGAACGGCGTCCACGCCGCGCGATGGCCGCTCGGCGTGTTCAGTCATGTTGCGCCTCAAGCCACCGCTCTGCATCAATGGCGGCCTGACATCCCATGCCGGCCGCGGTGATGGCCTGTCGGTAGCGGGTGTCAACCACGTCACCGGCGGCGAACACGCCTGGGACGCTGGTCATGGTGTGTTCATTGTGAAGGATGTAGCCCTCGTCATCGGTCTCGACTTGTCCACCGAGGAAGGCCGTGATCGGTTTGTGACCGATGGCGATGAAGGCACCGGTGCAGGCGATTTCCTCTTCGGTGCCGTCACGTGGGTCCACGAGAACAGCGCCGCTGAGGCCTTTCTCGTCGGACAACCAACGCTCAACTTGCCTGTAGGTCTTGATTTCGATTTTGGGATGAGCAGCAGCTCGGTCGTACATCACCTGCGAAGCACGGAACACGTCACGTCGATGGACCAAGGTCACCTTCGAAGCAAAGCGTGTCAGGAACGTGGCTTCCTCCATCGCAGAGTCACCACCCCCGACCACGATGACCTCTTCATCGCGGAAGAAGGCGCCGTCACACGTGGCGCAGGTGCTGATGCCGCGTCCTTTCTGCGCATCTTCGCCTTCCGCTCCAAGCCAGATCGATTCGGCGCCGGTGCAGACGATGACGGCGTTGGCATGATGGGTTTCTCCTTCGACCGTGACGGCAAAGGGACGGGTGCTCAGGTCAACGGAATCGACGTTCTTGTCGTGCACTTCGAGACCAAAACGTTCGGCTTGCTCCCGGAGTTCCATCATCATCTCGGGACCACCGATGCCCTTCGGATAGCCGGGGAAGTTCTCGATGTCGGAGGTCAGCATCAGCTGACCGCCGGACATGTATCCGGCGAACATCAGGGGCTCCAGCATGGCGCGAGCGGCATACAAGCCGGCCGTGTATCCGGCGGGCCCGGAACCGATGATGATGATCTCTCGTACGCCTTCTGACTCGACCATGCGTCAAGCAAAGGAAACCTGTCTTTCAACGTTCGCGCCGCACATCAGGGTTGAACGTTCAGCATGTGAACGACAGCTTCGATGGCTGCTCGTGCATGAGGAACAAGCCGAGGCTCGATGTGCTCAGGATCGGCACCGGGTCCAATGATGCCCAAACCGATTGGGCGATTGTACTCCAACTGAAGGTCAATCAAAGCCGCCATGACCGCGTCACCCATCGCTTGACCGTGCAGGGTCTGCCCGCGTTCGATGATGCCCAACGTCACAACGCCCACGCATCCCGCGTCAAGCAAGCGCTTGGTGGCCAACGGAACTTCGAACGCGCCCGGCACCCACACGGGTTCCATCAATTCGCCCCATGAGCCGAGCAAGGCTTGGTCCTCAATGGTCAACTTGACCGTGTCAAGCATCCTGTTGACCTCGTCCTCGTGGAAAGACCCACACACCACGCCAATCTTGCTCATGCCAGTGCCTCCTGTGCCTTGATGCGTTCAACCGTTTCAACCGCAGCAACGGTGATGGGGTCGACCTCGAGGTTCACCCGGTCACCGACGGTGGCCTTCCCAAGCGTGGTCCTCGCGAGTGTTTCCGGAATGAGGTGCAGGTAGAATCCATCGTCCTCGCACCGGCCGACCGTCAATGAAATGCCGGAGATGGCGATGTACCCTTTTTCGAAAATGTAGCGCATGGTGGCTTCTGACGCCTCGATCCGAAGGTCACAGGTCTCCCCAGTTCTGGTGATGTCCTCGATGCGGCCGGTGTCGAACACGTGCCCAGAAACAAGGTGGCCCCCGACTTCATCACCAAAGCGAAGCGCGCGTTCGACGTTGACCTCATCGCCTGCCTTGCGATCGCCAATGGTGCTCCGATCCATGGTCTCCGCGATGACGTCGAACGCGACCTCGTCGCCGTTCACGGCGACCGCCGTGAGGCAGACGCCATCGATGGCCACGCTCGCGCCCAGTTCGAGATGCTCGGTGTTCGGCACCGCCACGACCAACCGCCACGAGCCGTCCATCGCCTCGAACGAGCGGACGGTCCCGCACCCTTCAACGAGACCAGTGAACATCATGCAGCCCCCCGTTCAAGGATGCGTGCGATGATTTTGCGGGTCCCGTCGAGGTCACCGGTCAGACCAGCTACGCGGGTCACGTCGATGGTGTGATAGCCGAGTTCGTCGAGGCGCTCACGGATTAAGCGCTCCGCGTGTTCTTGGTCGTAGCCGAGCGCGATGATGTCGGGACGAACTTTGGGCAGGATGTCGAAGATGGGAACGTCGGGGGCGTTCCCGACGATGGCTTCGTCCACAGGCTTCAGTCCCCCCACGAGCCGCTGGCGAAAGGCCATCGGCGTGACCGGGTCGTGCTTTCGAGCCCGTACTGTGTCGTCGTGAGCGACCACCACGGTGAGGTGCTCGCCCAGAGCTTTGGCCTGTTCGAGGTAGTGAAGATGGCCGGCATGGAGGAGGTCGAACACCCCAACCGCCATCACGCGCTTGCCGCTCACGTCCTTGCCTCCAGCCTCGGGCCCTTCACGCCTTCGCCGTTATGCCGAGATGAACCAAGAGCTCAGCGCCGTGAACAAAGGGGATGCCGTGCTGAGCCGCCCATGCCTCAGCATCGGCCACTTGAAGCGCAGCGTCGCCGTCTGGTTGCAGCATTTCCGCGCCGATTACGACCGGCACCGCCCCTGCTGCACGTGCGAGACCGACGGCCAACTCGGTGTGGCCCTGCCGTCGCTCGAGGCCATGCTCGGCTTCGCGACACACAGGAATGTGACCCGGCGTCCTGAATTCCTTACCAAGCGCGGCAATGGCCTGTGCCTGGTCTGTTCCTTCGCTCAGCACCTGTTGGGTCAATTCTGCGAACCGTCGCGTGGTGAGCGCACGGTCGCGGTCCGTGATGCCGGTGAAGGTCTCGCGATGGTTGATCGAGAGGGTGAACGCTGACCGGGCATCGTACTGCAGATCGTTGGTCCGCAGGGCATGCAAGACGGGATGCTCTTCCAGCAGTGCAGGTGCGGCGTGGAGGTCTTGCAAATAGGGCATCCCGAAGGCTTCGCCAACGTCGTGACCGATGGCGAGGAAGAGCAAACCTCCGCATTCTTGCCGAAGACGGCGCATCGCTGCTGGGTCAGCAGAAAGGGCTGGGAAGAGGAGGTCGGTTTCGCCCTCGCGGTTCTCGGCGTCGAAGACGCATACGGGTTCGCCTCGCGCGAAGGCGTCGAGGGCTGCCTGCAGACCCGTGGTCATGTTTGCAGGCTCGGCCTCCCCTTCAAGAAGGGTCGTATCGGGACACTTTCGCCGGATTTGGCAACGCTTTGACCGGAAAGGGTTCTTCATGGGGGACCATTTCGGCGGCGATGGGGGGGATGAGATGCCGGTGAAGTTCGGACCCGCGGGCGTCCCGCTTTCGTGCAAAGGACGCACCATTGTCGAAGGCATGGACGACATCATCGCCCTCGGCCTTGAGACCATGGAGGCGCAGACCGTCCGCATGATTCAGCCTCAGCACTTCGACCAGTACTGGCAAGCGGGCGTGCTCGCGGAAAAGACCGGGTTCGAGATGAACATCCACGGGCCCTACTACAGCGAGTTGCTCGGCGGCCGCGTTGAGCTCGGCCGCTCGCTGGCCAAGATTGAGGCCACGCTGCAAGCCGCCCGCACCATCAACGCCCGGCACGTCACGCTCCACACCGGCCACTACGGCGAGACCGGACGCGGCCGGGAAACCAACGAAACCGTGGCCAACGTGTTCGCCAGCGTGGTCGATCGCCTCGAAGCCATCTGGCACGACGACGATGACGAGTTCCCCGTCTTCCCATGGATTAAGAACGGAACGCCGTCGAAGGTCGGCATCGAGACCTCCGGTCGCCAAGAGTTGTGGGGCAGCCTCGAAGAGGTGCTCGAAGTGGTCAACCACGTGGAGGGCACCATCCCTGTGCTGAACATGGCCCACATCCACGCCCGTGGGCACGGGAGCATGAGGACGTCCGAAGACTATGGCGAACTGTTCGACCAAGTGCGAGAGACCATCGGCACCAAGGAATTCTACTGCCACTTCTCCGGCGTGGACCACCGCGGCGGTAACGCACAGTTCTACACCCAGATCAAGAAGTCCGACCTCAACTTTGAGCCCCTGGCGGAATTCATCGTTGAAGATGGCGGCTGGCTCGACATCACCCTCATCTCGGACTCACCGTTGCTCGAACACGACGCGATGTACATGCTCCAAAGCATCGAGAAATCCCGCCACAAGCAAATCGAGCGGAAGGCGCGTGAAGACCGTCGCCGAGCGTTGGCCCTCCAAACCGGAGCAAGCGTCGAGGACCTGAAAGCCCGCGAAGCGGAACAAGCCGCCTTGCGTACCGGCCAAAAGGCCCCCGAAGCAGCCGAAGAGCCAACGCCAGCACCTGCGGCTGAGGTCGAAGCAACCCCAGAGCCCGAAGAAGCCCCCAAGAAGGCGGCATCGAAGGGCAAGAAAGCCACGAAGACCAAGGCGGCAAAGAAAGACGAAAAGGCGGAAGACGACGTCTTCGACTTCGAGGAAGACGACGACGACCTGTTCTGAACAGGCCAAAACCGAACTTCTCAGAGCGCTTCGGTAGGGTTCCGCTTAAGACGCCAGCGGGCGCCGTTCATCCGGTCATCATGGCACGCATCGCCGTCCTTGGGCTTGGAAATTGGGGGACGGCCATCGCTCGCTTGTGGCTCCAGGACGGCCACAGCGTGAACGGTTGGACGATCGAAGACGAGGTCTATGCTTCCATCATGACCGACGGCGTCAACGAGAAGTACCTCCCGAACCGTTCGCTCAAGGGCTTGGAAGTCACCATGCGCATCGAAGACGCCATCCATGACGCTGAAATTGTGGTGCTGGCCGTCCCTTCCGCGCATATCCTCGACGTGGTCGAGTCGCTGCTGCCTCACCTCAGGCCAGGTCACGTGCTGCTCGATTTGGCCAAGGGCCTCGCACCTGGGAAGCGCCTCATCTCAGAGGCCATCGAAGGCATGCTCGAAGCGAACAACATGACCAATGCGCTGGCGGTCTTGACCGGCCCCACCATCGCGCCTGAAGCGGCGGACGGCGTGATGACCACGGCCTTGGTCGCCAGTTCGGATCTTTCCATTGCCACGCGATTGGCAAACACCCTCACCACACCGACCTTCGTGCTTCATCCCGCCAGCGATCCGGTCGGCGCCGAACTTTGGGGCGCGTTCAAGAACGTCGTCGCCCTTGCTTGCGGACTTGTGGACGGGCTCAAGCAGGTCGGGACCATCGGCGGTGACAACCTCAAGGCCGCCATTTTCTCGGCCGGATTCAAGGAAGGGTGCCTCGTCCTTCCACAACTCGGAGCACGCGCCGATGTCGCCTTTGGACCCGCAGGGCTGGGTGACCTCTACGTGACGGCGACCTCACCTCACGGACGCAACCGCGCCATGGGTGAAAAATTGGGTAAGGGCCTGACCCTTGAGCAAGCCCTCGACGAGATGCACATGGTCGCTGAAGGCGTCCGTGCCGCACGGATGTTCAAGCAACGTTCCGAAGACATGGGCATGGACCTGCCCTTCGTGGCCGCCCTCAACGACCTCCTCGACGGGACCATCTCGCCGGAGGAGTGTTGCCGTCGGATGGTCAACCTCTGAGGGCGAATCCCTCATGTGCCCCGGCCTCGTCCACATCACATGGCCGACTTGACCGAACTCGAAGAGCGCCTGCATGCATGGCTCGTGGAGAGCGATTTCGAAACGGTGGCGTGGAGCACCAAGAAAGCGGCCAAGGCCTTCAAGGTCGAAGAAGAAGCCATCCTTGAAGCGGTGGCCAACCTGACGCGGAAGCTTCCGCAACGCATCCAAGTGTCCTACGCCGACGGTGCCATGCACATTGCGGCCGAGTGATCATTCCTCGTCATCGCCGTGGGACAGCGCGGCTGCGGGCAAGAACACCGACCACCACGAGGGACGCTGAACGTCACGCTCATCGGTGAACACCGAGCGGGCGAGGATGGACGCTTGGTCCAGAAGCAAAACAGCGACGAAGATGATGATGAGGTAGGCCACGACCTTGTCGTACTGCAAGAAACGCAAATACAGGTTGATGTAATATCCAATGCCACCTGCACCGACAATGCCGATGACTGTCCCGTGCCTGACGTTGTACTCGAACATGAAAATCGTTTGAGAAATCAAGCCGTTGGCCGCCTCAGGAAGCACCACCCCAAGGTTCCGCTCCAACCAACCGTGGCCCACCGCGCGCGAGGCGTCGAGCGGACCTCGGTCCAATCCTTCGATGGCTTCGTACTGCAGCTTGCCGAGGTAACCGACGGTGTACACCGTCATGGCGAGGATGCCGGCCAGTGGGCCAAGCCCGATCAAGATGACAAAGAAAATCGCCCACACGATGCTGGGCAAACTCCGGCAAGCAGCGAGCACACCGCGGGTCAGGAAGGTCACGGGTGTCGGGTTCAAGTTCCTGGCCGCAGCGAGGGAAAGCGGCAGCGACAACATCGTTCCAAACACCGTGGCGATGAAGGCAATCTTCAGGGTTTCAACCATCCCAATGTACGCGGTTGAACACGCGATGTCGCGCCATCCGTCATGAGGGCAGACCGGGTAGGCCTGAGGCTGCAACACGCTCCAGTCCGGTGGCCACACCGACTCACGCCAAAACGCGCGAAGGTTGTCGAAACCGTTGGCTAGCCGGCCCCAATCTTGGACCATGCCGTCGGCCATGCGAAGCGCGAGCAGGACGAGACCGACCACCATCAACGGCCAACGCCATTGGCGAAGCAGGGCCTTGCCGGTCATTCCGCTGCCTCCTGATGCAGACGACCGTCCCGCACCAGCAGGACGCGGTCCGCCAGTTCGCAGGCTCGAGCAAGGTCATGCTCGATCATCACCAAAGCGGCACCGCGAGCGCGAACGTCACCGATGACGGCCTCAGCCACCGCGCGCATCGTGTCTTCGTCCAACTCGCCGAGAAATTCGTCAGCAAGCAAGACCGTGGGCTGTTGCGCAAGCGTTCGTGCCGTGGCCACCCGACGTTGTTGCCCTCCGGAGAGGCGGCGGATGGGCTCATTCATTTTCTCAACGAGGCCAATGCGTTCGACGGCGTTGTTGGCACGGGCCCGAGCCTCGGAGGAGAAAGGCCACCAGGCGGAGGCGCTGCCGGCGAGGGCACCCAGCATCACGTTGTGGGCGACCGAGGCATGGCGCACCAAGCCAAGCCGCTGTGGGACATATCCAAGCCATCCTCGTTCTGGCCGCGGGGCATCGCCGTAGGTGACCGAACCAGAGAGCGGTGGCACGAGTCCAGCCAGGGTGCGGATCAGCGTGGTTTTTCCAATGCCAGAGGGCCCAGTCACCGCAACGACTTCACCCGGAAAGAGGGAAAGGTCCACCTGAGAAAGAAGAGGAGCATCAGCGCTGAAGCCGACCTCCAAACCTTCCGCCCGAAGAAGTGCTCTCATGCTGCCGCCTCAAGCGCTGTCGATGCTGTATTTTCCGTCAAAGTAGGCCTCGATGCCGGGGATGTACATGATGGCCTCAGAATAGGTCCCGAGGTGTTCTTCCGCGGTCACGTTGACCAAACCTGGGGTGTTGAGCACGTGCTCGAGCACCGGGGCGGCCAACGGATCGGCGCTCATCCCAACGAGGGCTGCACGTACGGCTGCAGCCTTCTCTGCGTCCATTGCATCTGGATTGTACATCACGGGATGACTGGGCGCTTGACCAAAGGCGGGCAGAGCAACGTAACGGTCACGGTCAAGGCACCACGCCTCGTTCACCGAAGCATTCGTGTTCGAGCAGTAGACATCGATGGTGCTGTCCTTGGCAAAAGCCACGTCACCACGGCCCTCGGAGAGGCACTTCACCGCACCGGCGTAGCCGTAGTAGGGCGTGCCTGATTCGGGAATGGAGGCGTTTTCGTTGAAGAAGGAGAAGATGGTGTCTCGAAGGGATTCAATGTCGTCCTCGTCGCCGACCACTTCCGCGTAGCCTTGGCCGATGATGTACCCCATCGGGAACAGCATCCCGGCCGACTTCAGCCATCCTGTGTGGCACGACGTGGTTCCTTCAAGCAGCGCGAACGGGTCGGTCTTTGGATCGTCGTCGAGGGCGGCTTCTGCCATGGCGCTGTCGTTCAGCACCCATGCATGGGCGGTGTAATGGGTGCGGCCATCCGATTTCTGATCGGCGGCCAACACGTCCAAGCCGTATTGCTGCCAACCGACCCAGGCCGCCCCGCCGTCCATGATGGCGATGTCAGCGTTCCCGAAGCGCAAGGCTTCGAGCATCGCACCCTCGGATTGGGCGGTGTAGAGTTCCACCTTCATGTCGAGCACAGCGCTCAGGTAGTCCGCCAGAGCCTGCGGGTTCTCGTCCACGGTAGCGTAATCATCGCGCACCTCGTAGGCGACGACCAATGTGTCCTCACCGACGTCATCCGTACCAAGGCATCCTGCCAGCGGCATCACGAGCAGAAGCCCGAACAAAAATCCTGCTTTCAACGTCGTCGACGTTGTCATCATGAGGTTCACGTTCGGCATTCAATCCCCTGGTTTAGGGCGCCCTAAAATTCGGATGGATATGAAGTTTCGTCTGCCCTAAACTTCTGTGCTTCGGGCCGCCCACCAGCGCTCAACTTCCTCCTCAGCCAACGGATCTGAGGCCAACAGAGGGTGCCCCACCGGGCGAACCACGGTGAGCATTTCCAGGCTTCCGAAGCCCTCGCCCGGAGCGGCGATGAGGACCACTTCACCGACTTTGACGCCGTCCCCGCTGGCCGACAAATCGGACGTGACGTCCCAGCGTCGAACCGCAAGTTGGGTGAAATCTCCGTCCAGTCGGTAGGTGCTGGTCGATGCTTCGCCCTTGACTGGAACAAGCTGCAGGGTGTCCTCGTCCACTGGGACAGGAAGCGGGGCGGATTCGGTCAGCAGAAGCACGGTATCGCGCATCTCCCGTTCGGCCATGTTGAGGACGTCTGCAAGGAACAACACACCGCCCGACATCCCGGTGGCGGTCCCCTGCCACGGAACACGCATCGTAGAGACGGTGACCACCGCCACGTCAACGCCGTCTCGGTCTCCCGTCAACAGGTGGTGCTGTTCCTCGATGTGCGGCCAAGGAAACCCTGCACCCTCCACGGATTCAATGGGCGCACCAAAACCGGCCACAGCGGTCGGTGCGGGTGGAGGCAAGAGGCCGACCAACAGGAGACCGACCAGCACGGACCCGACCATGCCCCAGCGAGGCAGGCGCTCATCGACCCATGCAGCGCGCCCTGCAGGGCTGATCCACGACACGGCGAACACCACCAGGCCGACGAGAAGCCATCCTCCAGGGACCACCCACCACGCCACGAGGAGGGCACAAAGCACGTACAGGCGGAGGCGCCGATCTCCGACTGGACGAAAGAGGCCTTCAGCGGGCTCCGGTTCATCCGGCCGCGCCCTCCTCTGATGGATGAGGAGGTCAACGCCAACCACCACGGCCAGCATCACCACCGTCGGGAACCAATCGAGCATGGGCTTCAGCATGTGCTGCGTCCCACCAACGTTCAAGCCTGCGGCCTGCGTGGGTGAAGTGAGGTTGGTCCATGCAGGTGACGCTCCAACTCGAAGGCGTCACCTTCCGCCATCTTGTGCCGGACCGAAAACGTCGGTTCCGCCGCAAACTCGGCCCGGGCATCCACGACCTGAACCTGGCACTTGGGCGTGGCGAATTGGTGGGCCTCGTCGGGCGGAATGGCGCAGGAAAATCCACGCTCCTCAAGGTCATGGCCGGCATTTTGCCGGCGCGCGAAGGCGCCATCTTGGACAAAAAAGGGAGCGCGCAAAGCCCACACTCCCTTCGACAATTGGTCGGCCACATGCCTGAGCAAGTGCGCTGGCAGGGCAAGCGCACGCCTCACGCTATGCTCGAAGAATTGGCGGTGATGGACGGTGGACGGTTGGACTTGGTCGAGGGAGCGATTCGCTTGGTCGGGCTTCAGGAACAGGCGCACCTTCCGATGGACGGGCTGAGCCAAGGGATGCGGCAGCGGCTCACGTTGGCCTCAGCGATGCTCGGAAGCCCGGACGTTCTGCTCCTCGATGAGCCCTACAACGGACTTGACCCCGCCGCCGCACGCAGCCTCACGCGCGTCCTGACGAGGTTGGCCCAGCGCGGCGTCAGCGTGGTGATTTCCTCCCACCACTTGCACCAACTCGAAGGGGTGGTGAATCGGTTGCTGCTTTTGGATCGTGGACGGTTGGTTGGCGAAGGCTCTGCGGTCGGTTTGGCCGATGATCTCGGCATCAAGCGCCCATGGTACACCGTGGTCGAAGGGGGCAAACCGGACGTGGACGCCAAAATCGTGGCCCAGGGCCGGGGGCGGTGGTGCATCATCGGACCACGGATGACCCCTGAATTCCTCGCTTCACTCAAGGGTGCAGTGGTCCTGGAGCACGGTCGACGGAAGGTCAACCTCGCTGACGTGCTCGACCGCATCACGGAGGATGAGGAAGAATGAGTCCAGCTGCCCGCGTGGCGTGGCTGACCGGACGACGTGCTGCACGGCAGTGGATGTCCACGCGAACCGTGGTGGCCCTACCGTTGCTGTTGCTGGCCATTCCCGGTTCGGCATGGGGCCTCTCCGACCCAAACACCACCCTGCCCGCGGACATCCCGTTGGACACGCCGATGCAGATGCTGTTCGTCTCAAGCCTGTTCGTGCTCTTGACCGCAACGCTGTCGGCGGTCCTCTATGCGTGGGACGGCGTGAGCCGAGACCGCGCCTCAGGTGTGCTTGAGGTCCACCTCGGGCGCGGCATGGGCCGCCGGGGACAGGCGACGGTCATCGCGGCCAGCCACCTCATGGTGACCACCCTCCCCGTTTTGCTGCTCGCCGTGGTGGCGGTCTTCATCATTCGAATGCGCACCGGAGCCTGGGCGTCCTTGGGGGACAGCGTGGTCTTCCTTGGGTCCACGGCTTTGGTGGTGACCTGGTACACGAGCATCGCGCTGCTGGCATCGTCGTATGCCCGCGACCAAGGCACCGCCATCGCCTTCGGTGTCGGCGTGTGGTTCCTGTTCACCATGCTCTGGCTCCTGGTCACCAGCGTGCTTGCAGGCCTTGCTGGCATCGAGGTCGGATCGACCGCCAACGCCCAGTGGGTGCAATTCGAGGCCGTGGTGGATTTGCTTTCTCCAAACGGCGTCTACCATCACCTGCTGGAACTCCGCTTGGACGGTGTGGACCGCGGGCTCGGCCCCTTCCCGGTGCTCGTCGCGGCCTTGGCGTGGACCGTCGTGCCCCTGTGGTGGTTCCAACGCCGCATAGAACGACTGGTCCCATAAGCCAGCGAGCGAGGGTTGAAGCCTCAAGGGGCCCACCGCGAGTCATGACTACCCGTCTTTCGGCTTGGGTCCTGCTGCTGCTTCTCGTGCTCTGCACGGTGCCTCTCTCAAGCCCGACACCAACGCTTGACCACCCTGTGGAGGTTCAGGCCACTGAGGGTCGACAATTGCAAGACGTCAATTGTTCTGGGATGACCTTCGAGGACCTCTTCAGCTACGATCGTGCTGAGTTCGAGGTGCAGATCGACGCCGCATGGTCCGGGGCGGCCATCTCGGCGACGGCGTACGCCTCCGATGAGCGTGCTTCGGCCGTGCGCACCGATTTGGACGGCCTCTTCGACGGCTTCCCCGGTGGAAACGACTCGTGGATTTCCACCGACGAGCGGGAAGCCGTTCGCTCCGTCGGGCCAGCGTGCATCTCCGACATGGACACCCGGATGGCCTTCCACGAGGGCAACGGCGTGCGGGACCGTTCCACAAACCCGAACGTGGTCAAATTCATCGAAGACGGCATCGCTCTCGACGAGCGGAACCTGGTCCCTGAGGACCATCCTGATAACCGCCGATGCGCCACCTTTGGAACGTCCACCGATTGCAAAGAGGTGCCTGTTTCAGCGACCGAAGCCACAGAAATCGACCTGCTCATCAAAGACGGAGAGAACGTTAACGCAGGATTTGAGGAAATCGAAAATCCCGCGGACGAAGCCTTCTCCCTCTCCATTGTGACCACCAACATGACCCGAGCCGGGATGGCGCTGACCTTCCCCCTCGTCCCCGGTTTGACGCTGGGCGCATGGGCCGTGCTGGATGACGGCGTGCCCAACACCGACGTGCCTGCTCCTGTGGTGAACCAAACGGAGAACGGGAACCTGGTGATTGAACTTGAACTGGATTATCCCGAAGCGTCGTACCCCATGCAGCGGGAACTCTTCCTCGATTTCACCACCGAAGATCTGAGCATCAACGACCCGCCAGAGTGGATGAGCAACGCACCGGAGAACGGCACGTGGATCGCGATGCCACCCAACGCCGAGCAGGTGGACCTCAGCGCGAGCGAGGTCGCCTTGTGGGTCTCCGACCGCCACGGCTGGAACCTCATTTGCGAAGGCAGTGAAGGGTGGAACATCACGCAAACCGCGGGCGACGCACCCACCTTGCATCGAGGCACAACGCAGGAGGGCGAGGTCATCTGCCACGCCGTCGACGGTTACGGCTTGGTGTCGGAGGACAGTCGCTCATGGTATGGCGCAGTTCCGTTCGAGTGGAACGCGAGCCTGAACGAGAATCAGCATGCCATCGTGGAGGTCACGCCCGAGGGATCGACAGGATACACCTTGTCCGCCAATCTGGTGCAGGGCGAACGAACAACGGCTTCGATCAGCATCCCAGTGACGGGGGCCACGGTGTTCGATCATGGCACACAAGGCCTCCGCCCTGGTGGGTTCGTGTGGGAATATCGCCTCACAGGAGGAGGTTGGTTGACCAGCGAAGCGCGCATCAACCTCGGTCTGGAATTGCCCAACACCCCGCCAACGCTGAGCCTGACACGAGGTTTGGACGGTTCCAACGGGACGATGAACGCGCTTGGAACCAGCATCATCGTGGCCGGTGAAATCATGGATCCTGAAGGTGAAGCCGTCACCCTTGCATGGCGCCTGTGCGGCGCGTCATCCTCCGACGTTCGCGTGGACGGCTTGACGTGGGAGGCGGACGTTCGTACCATCGCCTGCGAACAGCAAGGCGTCGACGTCTACGAGATCACCCTCACCGCTGAGGACGCCTCGGGGGGAACATCGAGCCTTACCTTCGTCGTGGACGTTGAGGAAAACGACCCGGAACCCGTCTCCGTTGCCCCTGAAGACGAGGAGGGGCGAGGCATCCCCGGCCCGGGTGCAGCCTTGGGCGTGCTCTGCCTCATCGCTGCGGCCCTCAGTCGGCGCTCGAGTGGGTCTCGCCCACCGGCACGCTGAAAGGGACCTCGGAAACGACCACCACCCGGGGATGGCTGTGTTCGACGGTACCGTGGAGCGACGAAGCCACGAAGGCGGCCTGCTTGTGCCGTTCACAGGACCCTCGCCTGCGCTAGGAAGCGTCTTGGTTGACGCTGACGGGCAATACGTCGGCAAGGTCGACGGGGTGCTCGGCACCACAGAAGCGCCCATCGTTCACGTGGCGCACCTTGACCGAAACCGGTCCATTGAGGACACCATTGGCGTGAAGCTCAGCATCCGGGCTCGACACGAAGGACGGTTCCGAAACGACCGTGGCCGCGGCCGAGACGACCGACGAGGAGGACGCGACCGGTTCCAATCCAACGACCGCGGTCGAGGAAACCGCGGAGGTGGAGATTGGGATTGCCCCAAGTGCAACAACTCAAACTTCGCCTTCCGAACCGAGTGCAACCGGTGCGGAGAACCGCGCGGCGACGCTCCCTCCAAACCACGTGACGACCGCAGGGGCTTCGGCCGTGACCGTGGAAACGATCGTGGCCGTGACCGATTCCGCTCGCAAGGGCGAGGACGCGACGACCGACGAGGGGGCGGCGACTGGGATTGCCCCAAATGCAACAACTCGAACTTCTCCTTCCGCACCGAGTGCAACCGTTGTGGTGAACCCCGCGGCGATGCTCGAGGCGCGCCTCGAAACGACCGCAGGGATGGATTTGACCGACGCAACAACGACCGCCGTGGCGGCTTCGACCGGCGGAGTGGACGCGACGGCAACCGTGGCGGCTACGAAGCCAAGCCTGGAGACTGGACCTGCAACGATTGCGGCGCCAACAATTTCGCGAGCCGGACCTCGTGCTACAAGTGCGGACCGGACGCTCAGAACCGTGGCGGTGACCGACGTGGAGGCGATCGACGCGGCCCACGCCAAAGCCGCGGCTTCGGTGGCGGGGATCGACGCGGTGGCGATCGACGAGGGCCTCGGGAACCACGCAATTTTGGTGGCGGGGATCGACGCGGTGGCGATCGACGAGGGCCTCGGGAACCACGCAATTTTGGTGGCGGGGATCGACGCGGTGGCGACCGACGAGGGCCCCGAGAACCACGTAATTTTGGTGGCGGGGACCGCCGTGGACCAAGGCAGGACCGGGATTTCAGGAAAGAGGGACAGGGCGACGGTGACCGTCGTGGCGGCGACCGACGCGGGCCACGCCAAGACCGTGGTAACGGTGGAAAGAGCCGTATCCGACCCAAGGGGCCTTTCCGTCAGGCTCGAGGAAAGTCAGGTGGGCACGCGCACAACCGCGGGCCGAAGCCCATTCGCCGAACGCGTAGGGACGACGATTGAGGGTGAATCACATGGCAGAGGACGCGTACCTCGATGCCTTGGAAGCACTGACCGAAGGAAACCGTGAGCGTGCCATCGAACTGGCCACGGCGCTGGTCAAGGCCGAACCTGACCACGCTTCGGCATGGGCCCTGCTTTCCGACGCGTACATCCCGGGCGACCGCAAGGTCCAGTTGACCCTCGACGACACGGCGAAGGCCATCGGAGCAACACGCTTTGCCGTCAAGCATGACCCTCGGAGAACGGACCTGTGGATTCGTGGCGCCATCCTCATGCGGTCCATTGGATGCTGGGAAGACGCGCTCCAGTGGTGGCAAGACGCCCGCCATCACATGCCAAAGGAGGCCATGCCGCTTGTTGAACAGGCGACCATCCTGGCCGATCTTGGCATGTATGATGAGGCCGCGGAGCGGCTTGAACAAATCATTGCGGAAAACCTCGACGTGGGGCCCAGCCAAAACGCACGCATCATGTCCCTGCTCAACGTGGTTCGGAAGGCAGCCACGAAGGATCGCGCAATGTTGTTCCGACCGTGGGAGCCGCATCACGACGGTTGGGAGATCATCCGGTTGCGCATGCGACGTGGACCCATCTCAGAGAACACGATCTTCCTCATGACCGCTGGACCTGCCTTGATGCTCCTGGTGCTCATGGCACAAAACCAGACCGAACGCGGCTGGTCAGGGTTCTGTTTGGTGTCCATGGCCATCTTGGTCACGACGATTGTTGGCATGCGCCTTTCGCGACGTTGGCATCAGCAGATCAACCGCCCCGCCTTGAACCTCGTGCGGGCCATGGACGTGGAAGCCTCGACTGGACATGTGCTGATTCCGGAGGACATTCGGATTTCCAAGCTGCATGCCATTTTGCTGCAGCGCACGCCGCGCGCCTATCAGGAGCGGGTGCTGAAAATCGTTGACCGCTCGCGCGCTTGGCCGAAGGGGCACCTGCCTCGTTTGCCTGATTTTGACTCCCATTTGGATGAGCTTGGCTTCATCGAGGACGAGGACGTGGACATGGTGTCCTTCGAGGACGACGAGGGTGCGTCTTGGGAAAGCGAGTAACGCTAGCCAACATTCTTCGCCATTCGAATGGGAAATAGCGGGCATTCAAATCCCCTCGTGCAGAAATACCCGTCATGTCTCGACATTTGAGCACCGCACCTGCCACCGAACAAGCCCTCCGAGCCCCTGCTTCACACCTCCACGCTGAGCACGGCGATTGGACCATGCATGCCGTTCCCGTCTTGGTTGACGACGTGCACGCACTGGCCTTCGTCGGCCACGATGGAGCCTGGAGCGAGGTCCTGCGGCTGGGTTTCTTCGAGCCTGAGCCTCCGGCAGGGTTGCCGGAAAGCCTTCGCACGAAGTACTTCCACTTCCCCGCTCCGGGGCGCTTATCGTGGGGCCACGAAGGTCAGGAACACGAGATCATGCTCGTGCTCCACGACCAACCGGCGAGCGACTGATCACGGCCAGGGCCGCAAGCGGTCACTGTTGCTGCTGGAGGGCCGCCTGAGCGTACTGCGCTGCGTACTGCTGCGCCGTCGCTTCATCGTACCCTTGTTGCGTCAACTGCGTCAGGTATTGCTGGTAGTACTGTTCGTACAGCCCTGTGCCGGCTGGCGCTGCGGCTTGCGTTGCTGCTGCTGCTCCACCGAGTTGTCCCGCGTACTGTTGCGCATGCGCGCGAGCGGTTTCCTCAGGGTAGCCCTGAGCAACAAGCTGCTGAACGTACTGCTCGACGGGATCCTGTTCGATCATGCCCATCGAGAAGTCGACGTTCTTGACGACATCATCGTCTCCACCACGGCGGAGGAAGACCAGCGTCAAGAGCACGATGACCAACAAAGCACCACCGATACCGGCGAGCACGATCACGTTGAGCCCAGAGCTTCCGTCGCCATCACCGCTGGTGTCGACCGGCGCAGACCACTCGCCCGTGACGGGATCGTACGTCCATGCGCCTTCCCATTCACAAGCACCGTCCACGAGAACGAAGCGCCCGCCGGCCGCTTCTGCGTCTGGGTTCGCTTCGAGGCCCTGACACGGTGCGAGGTTGATTTCGAGCCACTTGATCGTGACCCAGCGCTCGCCTGAGATGCTGTCGTACTCGTAGATCTTGATGAAGATCCGCTGCGACTGGCTGACGTTCGAATACATGCCGTCGAGGGAGAGGTTCAGCACGAAGCTGTCACCGTCACCAAGGCCGTTCTTGGTCTTGGCAAAGGTGCCGTCGGTTTCGGCGTTGAACTTCTGAATCGGAGTCAGACCGAAGGTCTCCTCCTCGAAGGCAAGCTCGACGAACACATCGGTCTCGTCCTCTGCACCGGTCACCACAGAACCGGACACAGAGAGGGTGTCTTCGACCACACGGGAGCCGTTCTCCCTGCCCCAGTCAAGGGTCACGACAGGCTCCTCATCACCGAAACCGGCGGGAACCACGACGAAGTAGAAGCGGAACTTCTGCGACGTCTTCTCTTCGGTGCCGTCGGTGACGATCAGTTCGATGCGGATTTCCGCCTGTTGTTCGCCGAAGGCATCGATGGTCACGTTTCGGAAGGTGTAGGTCCACTCACCCTGGCTGGCCGCGTTTTCGGTGTACACGCCTTTCGGCGATCGGAATTCGCCGTAAGGCTCGTCGTTGTACACGGTCCACTCGTACTTCGTGATTCCGTTTCCACTGAGCGCGTCCGGGTCAGAGGACGCGCCTGCATCGAAATCAATGGAGGTCTCGCCGTTCTCGTCAAGGGTGAGCTGGTACTGTTCCCATTCGCCCTCAACGTTTGGAATGACCTTGGTTCCGGTCAGTTCCAATTGCTCGGCATAATCCCGGTCTTCGGTCACCACGAACGCGGAAGCGTTCGGGTTGTATTCGTCTGCCTCAAGGTCGTTGGTCTGAAGGACCACCTGAATGGTACGGGCGTGTCCTTCATCGTCGTGGAGCATCAGGGTTACGGTCCACTCGGCACCCGTGCGGCATCCGGTCACCTCGGAGATGTCTGCTTGGCAGAAGGTCGCGGTGGGGTTGGTGTCCGTGCTGTAGCTCACGCCGCTGGCCATCGCACTGCCGTCCCATGCGGTTGGACCGTCCATGATCCAGTCCGCGGTCAGGGTTTCCGTGGTCGCAGTGGTGAAGCCGAAGGTGAGCTCGGCATCGCTCTTCATGTAGCGCAACTTGTAGTCGTTGGTGGACGGGTCGGTTTCTGGGACATCGCCGTTGATGGTCAAGTCAAGCCCATTCCCTCGCGTTCCGAAGCCGTTTGGATAGGCCGTCACGTCGTAGGCAAGCATGTTGCCCAGCAGCGGGAAGGTCGTGCTGTCAGCGCGTGCAGACACCGTGGCGACGTCCATGGTCGTCACGATCATTCCGCCCTTGGCCTCTGATCCGTACGAGCACACCCCAAGGATGGTCTCGGTTTGTTGAACCGTTTCCTCTTGCGTGCGCAGGAGGCTCTGGAAGGAGCCGCCGGCTTCCATGAAGCCACCGCCACCCGGGCCGCAGCGTGCGGGCACGGTGTCCGCATCGGCTTGAATCGTGCTCACGACCGCCGTGGCGACGGTCGTGTCTGCATCGAAGCCCTGGAAGTTGGTGCTGTCGACGTTGTCAAGGATCGGGTGGAAGGGGTCCGCAATGTCAAGGTCAGCGTAGCGAATCTTCGTGGTGTCCGTGGCCCGGCTTTGAATGTTCATATCGAGCGGAAGCCGCGGGTCCGTGGTGCCAATGGCGTACACTTGGTCGCCATGTGGAGCCATGTGGGCCTGAATCGTCCCGCCGCCGGCCATGAAGTTCTCGAGCGTGTCCTTGTTGTCACCGAGCTTCTCGTAGTAACCCAGACCACCTGCTCCGATGTCCTTCGCAGCGAAGGCCGTCTGCCACGGCAGAACGACCTTGTTGTACTTCAGGATCCACGTCGTGGTCAAGTAGTCGTTCCAGTCGTCGATTTCGTACTGAGTGTAGGACATGCCCAACAAGGCAAGGTCCTGCTTGATGGTCGAGGTACGCGTGGTGCTCTCGCTGAGAATGGCGACGTCGACCTTGTCGGCGAACGTGGCGTGGAAGTAGCGCACGTTGCCGCTGGAATCTCCCGTCGCGGCGATTGTGGCGCTGTAGCTGATGTTGTAGGTTCGACCGTCTTGATATCCGGTCCATCCAGCAAAGGTCAGGTCCGTGCGCTCTTGGGGTTCGAGCGTGATCGGGTTGCTCGTGGTCCCATAGGTGGTCGTGTGGGCCGTGGTGGGGTTCGCCGGGTCGGTGATGTCCTCCACGTTCATGGTGAAGACGTACTCGCCGGTGAGCACCCCGTTGATGGCCGACAGGCTCCAGTCGTGGGTCACCGCGCTGTCGGTCGGAAGCACGCAGGCCAAGACCTGATCCTCGAGGCAGGCGAGCGTGCTCGGCTTGGACAAGGAAATGTCCACCGATTCAACGTTGAAAATCACGCGAGCCAGGTTGTTCGAGGTCTCGACCTCGTCAGCACCGAACCACGTCGTGCCTTGCGTGGAGTTGTCGAAAATGGTCTCGGCCTGAATCATGTAGACGCCAGCCGAGAAATCATGGCTTGCAACCACGGTCTGAGCCACGTCTTCAGCGTCGACGCCGGTGCGGGACATGGTGTACTCGTTGTCCAAGGTGAAGGTAAACTCGAGGAGCGAGATGTTGTTGAACGCGATGCCCTTGAAGCCGTCGTTGATGCCATTGCGGCCGTCGTCGTCCGAACGGAACACGAAGTCGATTTGAGCCGTGGTTCCCGCCAGGGAAATGCATTCCCGCTGACCAAGGTTGGCGCCTGACGTGGTGTTGGTGATGATCAGGTGCGTGAGGTCAATCGAGCGCGACGAGACAAGGTCGTCGGTGTTGAAGAACACGTTGTAGTTGCCACCGGTACCGTCGTTGCGTGCTGCATCGCCGGTAAATTCGATTTCATCGTAGTTGATCACTTGAGCTTCCGTGCCGTTGATGAATCCGTCATCGTTGAGGTCCGTGCCGCACGTGCCGTCTTCGTCGTAGTCGTTCCACTGACCGAGCAAGTTGGCCTTGTAATCGGTGCCGTCCTTGTTGTAGCGGAACTCAATCGAAGCCGTGTCGCTGGGGTCGTTGTTGCCTTGCGAGTCGGTCGTAAAGAAGGTGTCCGCGTAATACTCGAAGTTCAGTGCAACGAAGTCACCGGTCATGGACGTCAGGTCAACATCTGGGATGGTCATGGTCTCGTTCCATTCTTCGCCGTATCCGTCGGTGGCGGTGTCACAGGGATGACCGAACCAGTAGGCGGCTTCACCGAAGATGGCCTCGCTGCAGGAGGCTTCGGTGTAAATGGCCCCGTTGGGGTTGCCGTCGTGGGAGAAGCGGTAGCCTTGACTGGTGGTTTCGAAGGATTCCTCACAGACCTGACTTGGCGTACCACAGTAGATGTCAGAGGGCAGGGCAGAGAAGACCGAAGCCTTGACGTCGAAGTCCACTTCGGTGTTGCCCCAATTGTTCGTGGTGACCACGATGTCGAAGGTGTCCTCAGCATACAGCGCGCCCGCGCGGAAGTTTTCGATGCCCTCCACGGCTGGGTCGTAGACGTTGAACGGCGTGAGGTAGCCCACGGCGTCGTCGTTGAGGTCTTGCTCGTCCCATGCGTTGTTGGACAACACCGCGGACACGCGGTACGTGGTGTCGTTCACGAGGTTGGCGGTGATCGAGGTGGTGTATTCCTCACCAGGTGCGAGCGGGTTGGTCGCCAGATCGATGGTGGCCTGCGACTGCTGCGGGTTGGGGAGGAAGGCCGTGTTCTGCTTGTAGATGGTCAGGTTGTCCACGGCAAAGCCGTCGTATCCGTCCCAGTTCTGTTCGTCGTCGTCTGCGGTCGAGCCTTGGAAGCCCGTGCGGAAGCGGAAGCGGATGTCCACGGTCTCGCCGGCCCATGGCGAGAGGTCAAACTCACCGAGGTCGTCCGCGGTGAAGTTCTGCCAGCCGTAGTAGGTGCTGAAGAAGTACACACCGTAGTAGAAGCGGGACTCAGCGGCACCGCCGTTGAACTGCTTGAAGGCACGTTCATTGTCGAATCCGCCCCAAAGGGAAACGCCTGAGCCGCAAGCACCGGTGAAGAGGGCCTCAGAGGGACAGCCGATGGTGCTCCATCCTGTTTCGTCGCTGCCCACCTCAATGATGGCCAAATCGTCCCACACGTCGTTGACGACAAAGCCGTTGGCGTCAGCACCACCGAGGGCGCCAAAGCCGAGATGCTTGAACAATTCAACGCTCATGAAGGCACGATCGGAATTGGTGAGGTCCACGTTTTCGAGGATCATCGCGTCGTCCCAGTTCTTGCCGTATCCCGTCCACAGGTCGCCACTGCTGTTGGTCACGGCTTCACCTGCCCACATGAAGTTCCCTTGGTTCAGGTAGTTCGACGAGATGTTTGCACCGTTGTTGCCGTTGGCGTTGCCCGTGGCGCCAACCGAGCTGTTGGTTTGCAGGTGCCAGTGGGTGTAGCCGTCGACGTACTCCTCGTAGGCCCACGTGCAGCCGGAACCACAACCAGAAGCGTCCTCAGGACTGTCCCAGTCGTTGGCGTAGACCGTGGTGTTCGAGGAGCTTGCTTCGTCGACGATCTTGAGCTCAACGTCCACGGTGGCTGAACCAGAGTTGAGGGTGTCCATGCCGGTGTTGGTCACCGTGACGTTGATCTGACGACTGCCTTCACCGGCCACGCCAAACCAGCGGTCCACAGGGTCCACGGAAAGACCGGTCACGGCCAGGTCCTTGTTGTCCATTTCAACCACGGTGATGGTGTCGTACTGTCCATCCCAACCGAAGTTGTCCACCCAGCTGCCGAAGTTGTAGGAGGTGTGGCCAACCGCGATGTCGGGTGCAGAGGACGAACTGCCGGCCAACTGTCCGACGGCCGCCATGTTGGGGCGGCGCCCGCTTTCGTAGGACAGCGGGTTCGTGTGCTGGTTTGCCCCGGAGGAAAGGGTGACCTGAACGGTGCTTGGGAAATTCAGGAAGAACGAACTCGTCGTGCCGCCCGCCGAGTCCGTCGAGTCCTGCTGGAAGGCCACGGTTGGGTTGACGAAGTCGGGATGGCCGTCACCGTTGAGGTCGGCCACCGTGAGGTCATAGGAGATGTAAGGCCCGAAGTAAGCAAGTTGCGGCGTGCCCCAGTTGCCTTGGGAGGAGGAGACGCTGTAGGTGATGTTGCGCACGTTGCCGTCGGTCATGGCGATTACGTCGGTGGTGCCGTCGTTATCGAGATCTGCGATGTCGAGGCCGCCGAACACGGTGCCCATCTGGATAATGGTGGGGTTGGCAGACGCGATGGTAGTGGGGAATCGATCAATGGGTTGCGTGCTGCAACCGTACTCGAGGATGGTCACGTTGTCGCTGTTGCCGGGGTTTGTGGTCGCTCCGGTGGAGTAGTCAATGCCCTCGCTTCGCAGAAGGAAGATATCGTCGTCGACGCAGGTGCTCAATCCAGATTGCTCCGTCTCGCCATAATCGCCGACCTCGAAGGCGCGGTAGCTGAAGGTGCTGGCTGGACCGAGATCGGTTTTCTGACCGCAGTCGCCTTCGCTGGTCAGCGTGGGTGGAAGCGATTCTGAGCAGGTCAATGGGCCCTTGTAGACCTGAAGGTATTGGTTGGTGATGTCGGGGAACAGACCGAGGATGGCCACGTCGTCGTTTCCATCGTCGTCAAAGTCGCCGACCTCGATGTCCCAGGCGTAAAAGTGGGTGTAACGCTCGCCCACAGAGAAGCTGCGTCCGCCGTCGTTTTCGATGACCCTGAGGTTACCTGGCTCGCTGGCCGGATTGCCCGCATCGTCCTGCTTGAACGGGTTGTTGCGCTGGTAGATGACGATGTCCAGGTCGGAGTCGCCAGTGAACTCGCCGACCTCGATGAATTCGACGTTCGAAAAGTCATCCCAGTCGGCGTTTCGGCTCTGGTTTACGCTCACCCACACGTCCGTGCGGTCCCAGAAGTTGCCGTTGCCGTCGTTCCAAAGGATGGAAATCGTGTGGGTGCCGGCCGTGGCGATGGCGAGGTCGTTGTGCCCGTCGCCGTCAAGGTCGCCGATCGCGATGTCTTGTGGGTCGCGTCCGGCAGCGTAGGTCCTGGCCATCGATGCACCGGCTGGCGCAGCGAAGGCGGTCATCAGGGAAGTCGTGAACAGCGCGACGAGCATCAGGCTCAAGGCGCGCTTTCGGCGGTCGGTCTTGGTCATCATCAACACCACTCGTTTCACGGAGCCTCGGTTCAGCCTTAATGCCTTTGCAAACTCGGGCAGAGAAGGCGGACCGGCTACGCCCCGCAGTGGCCCGATTGTAAGGAAATTCTCACGCCTTCAACCACGAGGGAGATGGACCCCACCCCGTGCCTTGGCCGCCGTGGACTTTCACCAGTTTTCCTGCAGCAAACAGCGAGTCAAGCCAGACCTCAAGCACGCCGCCCGAACGGTCTCCAAGTCGCTCTCCCAGCACTTCTTCGATGTCCTCGGTGCGCATGGCGGTGGCGCCGTGTTCGCGCACGACAACCTCCATGAGTTCCTTAAGCCATGCTTCGGCCTGGGGGTCGACCGAGGTCGGGTCCTTGACCGGCAAAGGGCGATCGAGTCCTTCGACCACTTCCATCAATTCGATTGGATCGGGGCGCTGCATCGCCTGAAGGCCGATGCGATCGACCTCGGATTCCAGGTCGAGTTGCCCGATGGGTCGTCGGACCACCGGAATCCGGGAAGGGTCTGGCGCAGGTCCAAGGTCGGCCGGAGGTGCATCCTCATCGAGCACATCGCCGTCATCGGCCAGGCCGCTCAGGTTCTGTGGGCGGGATGCCCGCGCGATGGGCATGGTCCAACCGACGCCTTTGAGCTCCATGTTCTCGACGAGGTTTGAGACCCACACCGCTTCGCCCTCGATGACGACGTCGACGTCGTCCTCTTCGTGGCGGAATCGATACCGGACGGTTCCCCGGAGGTCGGCCATAGCCTACGCTTGAACGGGTGAGCCTTCAAGCCACCGTCAGGCGTCCTTCGCCATCTGGCGGAGCACGGTATGGAGGATGCCGCCGTTGCGGTAGTACTCCACCTCAACAGGGGTGTCCAGACGCACGTCGACTTCGAAGGAGGTCTCACCGCGCTCCGCGTGGATCGCGCTCACGGTCAGCCGCTGGAGCGGCTGCACGTCGTCGGTGATTGGGATAGAGAAGTGCTCCGTGCCGTCCAGACCGAGCGAAGCGTGGGTCTGACCGTCCACGAAGGTCAGCGGAAGGACGCCCATGCCAACAAGGTTGGACCGGTGGATGCGCTCAAAGGACGTGGCCATCACTGCCTTCACGCCAAGCAAGTAGGTGCCCTTCGCGGCCCAGTCTCGGGACGAGCCGGTGCCGTACTGCGCGCCCGCCAAGACGACCATCGGGCCATCGGCGTTCTGCGCGGCTTCGTAGACCGACATGACTTCACCCGTGGCGTGGTCGATGGACCACCCGCCTTCGGTGCCCGGCGCGAGTTCGTTGCGGATGCGCACGTTGGCGAAGGTTCCACGCATCATCACTTCGTGGTTGCCGCGCCGGCTGCCAAAGGAGTTGAAATCGCCCTTTTCGACGCCCTGCTCCTGCAACCAACGACCTGCAGGCCCGCTCTTCAGGATGGCTCCCGCAGGAGAGATGTGGTCGGTGGTGATCGAATCACCGAGCTTGAGCAACACGCGAGCGCTCTCGATGGGCGCGATGGGCGGTGCTTCCGGCCCAAGCCCCTGGAAGAAGGTGGGCAAGCGAATGTAGGTCGAGTCCTCTTGCCATGGATACAGCGGCGAGGGTTCGGAAGGAATGCTGTCCCAGCGAGGCTCGCTCATCGCGTCCTTGTAACGGTCACGGAACATCGAGGGCGTGATGGCCTTTCTGGCCTCGGCGATGTCCTCGTCCGTGGGCCACACGTCGTGCAGCATCACGGGCGCGCCGTCGGCGTCGTGGCCGAGCGGTTCGGTCGCCAGATTGAGGTCCAACGTGCCGCAAATCGCGTAGGCCACGACCAGTGGCGGAGAGGCCAGGTAGGAGGCCTTGACCTTGCTGTGCACACGGCCTTCGAAATTACGGTTGCCTGAAATCACCGAGCCGACCACAAGGCCGGCCTCGTCAATGGCCGCATCGATGGCCTCAGGCAAGGGGCCGGAGTTCCCGATGCACGTGGTGCAGCCGTATCCGACGACGTTGAATCCCATGGCTGAGAGGTCTTCGTCCAAGCCGGTGGCCTCGTAGTACTCCGTCACCACGCGGCTTCCCGGCGCCAAGGAAGTCTTGACCCAGGGCTTGACGCCGAGGCCACGGGCTCGGGCGTTGCGCGCCAGCAGACCCGCGGCCAGCATCACGTCGGGGTTCGACGTGTTGGTGCAGGAGGTGATGGCCGCGATGACCACGTCGCCGTGGTTCAAATCGTACATGCCTTCATCGCCTTCGACGATGGCGGACTTGGACAAGTCATCCTGCTGCAACCCGTGACCGTGCAGACCGAGCGGGGCGGTCAGGCTCTCGATGAAATGGTCGCGCATCTCGTCCAGGTCCACACGGTCTTGGGGACGCTTCGGGCCAGCCAAGGCCGGCTTGATGCTGGAGAGGTCAAGCTCGAGCACGTCGGTGTAGGCCTTCTCCGCCTCAGCGCTGTCGTACCACAGGCCCTGTGCACGGCAGTAGGCTTCGACGCCCGCCACGTGTTCTGCCTCACGGCCGGTCAGGTGCATGTATTCGAGGGTGCGGTCGTCCACGGGGAAGAAGCCGCACGTCGCGCCGTACTCGGGCGCCATGTTGGCGATGGTGGCCCGATCGGCCAGCGAAAGCGCAACCATGCCAGCGCCGAAGAATTCGACGAACTTGCCGACCACGCCGTGCTCACGCAGCATTTCGACGATGCGCAGCGTCATGTCGGTCGCAGTCACGCCGGGTTTGAGTTCACCGACCAAGCGCACGCCGACAACGTCGGGTGCGAGCATGTAGATCGGCTGGCCGAGCATCACGGCTTCGGCCTCGATGCCGCCGACGCCCCAGCCGAGAACGCCGAGACCGTTGACCATCGTCGTGTGTGAGTCGGTGCCGACCAAGGTGTCCGCCAACCAGACGCCGTCTTCTTGGCGTGCTACGGAGGCGAGGAATTCCAAGTTCACCTGATGCACGATGCCGCGGGAAGGAGGCACAGCGCGGAAGTCGGCGAGGCTTTGCTGACCCCACTTCAGGAAGGTGTAGCGCTCCGCGTTACGGTGGTATTCGATGTCGAGGTTGAGGTCGAGCGCGTCAGCGTTGGAACCGGACACGTCCACCTGAACGGAGTGATCGATGACCAAATCCACGGGCACCTGAGGGTTGACGCGCTCGGCGTCGCCGCCCATCTCAACCATCGCGTCACGAAGGGCCGCGAGGTCAACCACGGCGGGCACGCCGGTGAAGTCCTGGAGGATCACCCGCGAGGGACGGAAGGGAATCTCGCCACGCTCACCGTCAGCGGTCCAGCCGGCGATGGTGCGCACGTCTTCCTCGCGAATGAGGAAACCGTCGAGGTTGCGCAGCGCACCCTCGAGCAGCACGCGCACGCTGTAAGGAAGCGAGGTGGTGTCCACACCCGCGGCATCGAGGGCGTCGAGGGCGTAGTAATGGCCACCAAGGGCCAGTTCGCGGCGCGCGGAGAAGGGGTCGATGGTCGCCATGAGAGGGCCACAGAACGGCCGTCTATAACGGCACGGATGGCGGGTTTGTTCACCAGAAGACGTACCATGGCGTGTCGTCAGCGCCCATGGACACGACCTTCACCAGCGTCACTTGTTGTTTCGGGGTATCGCCGCTGGTGTTCGGATTCCCATCATTGCTCGGAGTTTCAACTTCTGAAATGGAGGTCACGTGCTCGCAGCCGTCGGTGATGGTGCCAAACACCGTGTGTTGCCCGTCGAGCCAGTTGGGACCCTGTCCATCGTTGCTGTCCTCGGGAATCAGGAAGAACTGGCTGCCGCCCGTGTGGGGGGCACTGGTCTTCGCCATCGACAAGGTGCACACCTCGTGAAGACGACCGTTGTCGACCTCGTCCGGCAGCGTGTATTGCGTCTGGTCGCACGCGCTGGACGAAGGCTCGGCTTGGCCGTTGCAGTAGCCCTGCCATGAGGCGGCGTAACCGCCCGTACCGTCGCTGTTCTCGAAATCGCCGCCTTGAATCATGAAGCCGTCAATCACGCGGTGGAAGATGGTCCCGTCGTAGGTCCCTTCGTTCACGTGTTGGAGGAAGGAGGAGGCGTGGGAGGGCGCGTCGGCGTGAATCTGAATGGTCACGTCGCCGGAGCGGTCGGCGCCGTCCGCATCGGTCCACGTCAGGGACATGCGCACCACTTCGTCGCCGGTCAGCGCCGGGCTGCTGCCGGCCTGGCTGAGGGCAAAAAGCACGGCCAAGAACACCACACCCATCAAGCCAAACGAGGTCAACGTGGGCGTTCCGTCCTTCAATAGAGGCGGGATGAGGTACTCACCGATGCGCTTCTCGTTCATCTCGTTGAGCAGGTCGTTGTAGGCGGTGTTGTACCGCTTTGTGCGGCGGTCCATGTGCATCGCAGTGCGGAGGTTCTTGGCGGATTGGCGGTACGTCGAAGCCAGACCTGAGGCCTTGGCCTCTTCACGGCGCGCCAAACCCGCGAGGTACCACGTCATGGCGTGCTCACCTTCGCCGTCGATCTCACGCATGAGGTCGACCACACCCGCGTAGTTGCCCTTCTTGATGTCCGCTTCCGCGCGGCTCCAAGCCTTCTGGACCTTCTCGCTCGCCATGGTCCGCGATGAACACCCCCATTTTGAGATGTCCCTCAAAATTCTGAATCCGCGGTGGCGTCATGTTCAAAGGTCTGAGGCGACGGCCATGGGACGCGGAGCGTCGGACCTTTCGGGGACAGGATGAAAGCACCACGAGGCAGCACCATGGACGCCATCGTCAACGACTTCACCATCAACATCGCCACCGCGAACGGAACCGGCTCTCAGTCGGCCAACCTCATCCTGCTCCAGTCCCTGTTCAACATGGGCATCGAAGTGAGTGGGAAGAACCTCTTCCCCTCGAACATCTCAGGCCTTCCGACCTGGTACATCGTGCGTCTTTCCGATGCCGGCTACCAAGCACCCGGTGACCGCACCCACATTCAGGTGCTCGTCAACCCGGCCACCTGGGAGGACGACCTCGCCCAACTCGAACCTGGAAGCGTCGTCGTGTGGAACAGCGACGCCAAGAAGCCCATGGACCGCGAGGACGTCATCTCCTACCCCGTCCCCATGACCAAGATGGCCCGTGGCGTGAACGCCAAGCTGGCCCGTATGATCACGAACGTCATCTATGTCGGCGTTCTGGCTGAACTGCTTGGCATTGACGAAGCCGCCGTTGTGGAGGCCATCGGGAAGCAATTCAAGGGCAAGGCTTCGGCCATCGAGCTCAACACCACGGCCTTCCACCTTGGACGGGACCATGCGCGTGAGCACCTGACCAAGGAAGACCCCTACGCGGTCGCGGCACGCGGCAGCAATCAAGGCCGCTTCTTCATGGAAGGCAACGAAGCCGCCGCCCTCGGTGCGCTCTTTGGCGGCGTCCAAATGCTTGCTTGGTACCCCATCACGCCTTCTTCGAGCCTCGCTGAAGGCATCATTGGCTGGATCCCCGAATTGCGAACGAACGAGGACGGCGAAGCCACCTGCGCCGTCGTGCAGGCCGAAGACGAACTCGCTGCGGCCGGCATGGTCATCGGCGCAGGTTGGGCCGGCGCCCGCGGCATGACCGCCACCTCCGGACCTGGCATCTCCTTGATGCAGGAATTCATCGGACTGGCGTACTTCGCCGAAGTCCCCTCCGTCTTCTGGGACATCAACCGCGTCGGACCTTCGACCGGTCTCCCCACCCGCACCCAACAATCCGACCTCCAGATGCTCTACGAGGGCAGCCACGGCGACACCCAGCACATCGTGCTCATCCCCGGGACCGTCGAGGAGTGCTTCGAATTCGGCTGGCGCGCCTTCGACTATTCCGAGCGCTTCCAGACCCCGGTGTTCGGCCTCTCTGACCTCGACCTCGGCATGAACCGCTGGGCCTGCGAGGGCTTCACCTATCCTGACGTTCCGATGGACCGTGGCAAGGTCATCCGCGAGCGTGACATTTTCGAAGCCATGGAGGACTTTGGCCGCTACCGTGACGTGGACGGCGACGGCATCCCCTACCGCACCCTGCCCGGCAGCGGCATGGCGCCCATCCTGTACCGTGGGACCGGTCACGACCCCTACGGCGTCTATTCCGAAAAGGCCCACGTGTACCTCGACCTGATGGACCGGCTCCGCCGAAAGATCGACGGCGCCCGCGACCAGCTCCCTGCACCGATCCTCCGTGAGGAGGAAGAGTGCGACGTCGGCATCATCTACTTCGGCAGCATGGAGAACACCATTCAGGAAATCGACGACATCATCGAGGCCCAAGGCCGCAAGGTGAGCCAGTGCCGCGTGCGCAGCCTCCCGCTGCACAGTGAAGTCGAGGCCTTCTGCGCCCGCCACAAGACCGTCATCGTGTTGGAGATCAACCGTGACGGACAGCTCTGGGGCATCCTCCGCCGCGAGTTGCCCAACCACCTGGTGGACCGTGTTCACTCGGTGGCGTACTCCGACGGCATGCCGCCTCGCGCCTCGATCTACGCTGAACAGATCATGGCCACCATCGAGGAGGTGGAAGCATGAGCGATGCACCCGCACGAAAGGCCCGACCGGTCAAGTTGAACATCATCGACCAGCCCGTTGACGCCTACAAGGGCGGCCCCTCCTCGCTGTGCCCTGGCTGCGGTCACGACCAAATCTCGTCGGTCATCATCAACGCCGCATGGGACAACGGCATCGAGCCACACCGCATCGCCAAGATGTCGGGCATTGGATGCTCGTCGAAGACGCCCGCCTATTACCTCGGACAGTCTCATGGGTTCAACACCGTGCACGGACGTATGCCCTCGGTGACCACCGGTGCGGCCGCCGTGAACGGCGACCTGACCTACCTCGGCGTGTCCGGTGACGGCGACAGCGCCTCCATCGGCATCGGCCAACTGATTCACGCCATCCGTCGTAACTTGGACATGGTCTACATCGTCGAGAACAACGGCGTCTACGGCCTGACCAAGGGGCAGTACTCCGCCACCGCCGAAGTCGGCTCCAAGAAAAAGAAAGGGCGTCCCAACGAGCAGCAGCCGATCGATCTGTGCGCCCTCGCCATCAACCTTGGATGCACCTTCGTGGCCCGTTCGTTCTCAGGGTCCAAGAAGCAACTCACGGCCTTGCTCAAGGCGGCCATGGCGCACAAGGGCTTCGCCCTCATCGACGTCATTTCGCCCTGTGTGACCTTCAACAACAACGACGAGTCCTACAGATCGTACGGGTACGTGAAAGAAAACGAGGTCACCCTCCACATGCCCGACTACATCCCGCAACGCATGCCCATCGAGGAGGTCGAAGTACCCGAAGGCCACTACGTGGACATCACCTTGCACGACGGCTCAACCATTCGTCTGGAGACCATCGATGCTGAGCACGACCCCTCGGACGCCGTCGCGGCCCTTGCCGCCCTGCACAAGGCGGATTCGGAGCACCATCACGTGACCGGCTTGCTCTACTTCGATGGAAATCAGCCCACCATGCACGAGGTACTTGGCCTGCCAGAAACAGCGCTTGTTGACCTCGACAGCACCCAGTTGCGCCCCTCAGAGGACGCGCTGGAATCGGTGATTGCCGCCTTCCGAGACGGTTGAGACGAGCGGAACTCTTCTCAAGGAGCCGGGACAAGTCTTTGCCATGGACCCGCTCTTTTGGGCCGGCGCCGCGGGTGGTGTCGGTGGTGGATGGTGGCTCCTGCGGCGATGGAATCAGCGGCGTGCCAACCACATGCTGGACGCCATGAAGGCCAGCAAGTACGGATTTGGCGGCGTCGCTCCCCCTTGGGACTACGACGATTCGTTGCCACCGACCATGCTCGGCCTCGTTCGGTTGGGCCCGTTGTTTGACGAGTTGACCCCCGCTCAACAGAAGGCGCGTCTTGACCGAGAAGCAGCGCGCCGTCTCGAAGCCCTCGCGTTGAACCTGAATCCACCGGAGTTGAACATGGAAGACGACCCTGACGTACCGGAGGCGCCTGACCTCGACATGTTGGTGAGCATCGCGCTCAAAGAACGCGGGCAACACATCGTTGAGGTCGAGGAAGGCCTCGATCAGCACGCACGAGGCGCAGTCCTCGGCGAACAGGTCGGCCTCGGCGTTCGTGTGGAGACCGTCGACCTCGAGGATTCCACCATCGAAGACCGCGTGGAACGCGAAGGTGGAGCCAGCGGCGAGCTGCAGATCAGCTTGGCGTGGGAGGATCGAAACGACCTGGACCTGCACGTCTTCGCACCAAGCGGTGAGCGGATTTACTTCAACCAGCGACGCAGCGCTTGCGGCGGTGAACTGGACGTGGACATGAACGCACGTCCGACCTCGACCACGCCCGTGGAAAACGTCGTGTGGAAAGAGGATCCACCCAGCGGCACCTACCGCGTGGGCGTTCACTTCTACCGGCACCACCGCCGTCGGGGTACCAAGCGGCAGACAAGTTTCACGCTCCGCACCAAGGCCCTCGGCGAGGTGGCTGAATTCACGGGGAAACTCGAGTACGGCGATGCCATGCTGATGGTGACGAGTTTCACGTTGCCATGAAGAGCGGTGGTAGTCCCTCTCGGATTCGAACCGAGGTCGAAGGAACCAGAATCCTTCATGATGGACCGCTACACTAAGGGACTATGCTGCGAGGCACCCACGTCCTCCATTTGAAGGCAACGGTGCTGCATCAGGGCACCGTTTCTCGGGTGATTTCCACAACCCGGAAGAGCAGTTGACTGACCCATGAGAGCATCATCACGGTCACGAAGGTCGCGATGGTCCACTTGGCCCACGGCCGCTCCGGTTTCGGCTCAGGCCACGGATCGATGCCTTCGGCCTCGGCCTCCGCGACGATCTGCGCCAATTCCGCGAGTTCCTCCTCGACGGTCAGGTGGCGGGCCATGGTGTGGCATTCGGCCTTGGCCCTTGAAGCCTGAGCCGGGCGCAAGGATGAACCGCGCCCTGCACCAGGGCACGGCATGAGCGAGGTCCCTGCAGGCATGGACCTGAGCGGCGTGGCTCGCCGCCCCCCGCGACCGACGGTCACGATGACGGTCACCCGAGATGGCCCTGACGGTCTCGAAGTGCTGCTCGGCCTTCGTGCCCCAACGATGCGGGCCTTCCCGCAGACCTGGGCCTTCCCTGGCGGCGGCGTGGCGCGAGGTGAAGCCGAGGCTTTCGCTTCCACCGATCTTCCGACCGTTGGCGATGAACACGACTTGGCGCGTTTCGCCGGCGCACGGGAGATGGCCGAGGAACTCGGTTGGTGGTGGGACGGTCGACGCTTGCAGGTGATCGATGCGGAGCTCCGCGCCGCTTTGCTCAGCGATCGCACGGCATGGCCAAGGGCCATGGCCAACGGCACACCCGCCGTCGACCTGCGCGGCATGCGGGTCATCAGCCAGCGGACCACGCCACCTTTCGGCCCCATGCAGTTCGACAACACCTTCCTCCACGTTCACCTTGGTTCGGTGGACGACACGCCCGAACTCGACCTTGAGCCCCAAACGGAATTCACCGAGATGCGTTGGGCCACGCCAGCCGCCTTCCTTCAGGACTGGCGCGACCATACGATGCGCATCGCTCCACCCGTGGTTTCCCTGCTGCAGTTCCTCCACCGCCGCCTGAGCAGCAACGGTGGAGATGCGGCGGAAGCGATGGCTTTCGTCGCCAAACAGCAGCCCGGCCGAGCCTCCATCCTTTTCGCTCACGGCGTGCAGGTGGTTCCCGTACCGACCGCGACCTTGCCGCCCGCCGATCACACGAACTGCTACCTCATTGGCCCGCCCGGAGGGCCGATTGTCATCGTCGATCCCGCCATCACCCACCGAGAAAGCATGGAACATCTGGCCGATGTGGTCGACCGCCACGGAGGGAACGTGCAGGCCTACCTCTACACCCACGGCCACGGCGACCACCTCGGCGACGAGGACCTCCTGCGCGAGGCGTTCGATGTGCCCATTTGGGGGCATGAACACGGCGGCATGCGCATCGATCGAGCCCTCAGCGACGGTGACGTCATCCAGCTGGGCGACCACCGCTGGAACGTCCTTCACACGCCAGGCCATCACCCCGGCCATCTTTGCTTGCTGAGCGAAGCCGGATTGGTCGCAGGCGACATGGTGGCGGGCATTGGCACCATCCTGATCCCACCCGGCCAGGGCGACATGAACGTCTACCTCGAGCAACTTGAGCGCTTGGCGTCGCTCGAACCGCACATGATCTTCCCCTCGCACGGGCCCGTCGTGACCAAGCCGACCGCCTTGCTCAACCACTACGTCAGCCATCGACGCGCCCGTCACGCCCGGGTGTTGGACGCCGTTCGGGCAGGGCAGCGCGCCGTGGCCGACATTGCACGAGAAGCCTACGCAGATTCGCCAGATGCGCACCCAGGATTGGCGCAGGATCAGACGCTTGCCCACCTGATGGCTCACGCCGAAGAAGGCTCCGTGGCGCAACGTCCGGACGGTTGGCATCGTGCCGCTTGACCGCTCAACGGTCGTGAAGGCTAAGTGTGCCATCGATGCTCAAGCCACATGGCAGACGCACAAAGCTACCATGACGGTCTTGTTGCCCAAGGATATCCTGCGGATCAAGCACTCGCATACACCCGACAATACTACCCGGATTTCACGCCCGCTGCTGCAGCGCCCGTCGCCGCTGCACCAGCCGCGCCACAACCGGTTCAGCCTGCCGCCATGGCGCCGGCTGCGGCACAACCGATGCCCGGTCAAGCCATCCCACAAGCGATGGGAGCCCAGCCGATGTCCGCTCAAGCCATGCCACAACCGATGATGGCCCAACCCTCCGTGGGGGCTGAAGGTCCGAGCATGATGGGCTGGGCGGCCGTTGCACTCATTGCCATGGCGCTCCTCTTGTCCCTCGTCGCCCAATTCAACGGCGCATGGCTCTCGGGCGAACAGGAAGACGGAACCCAGGTGAAAACCGGGCTTCACAGCATCACCTTCGATTGTTCAGAAATCGCCGATGAAGCGAATCGAACCTTCTGCATCTCCTTAACCGCCTACCTGACCACACCAATGGAGGACACCCCTCCAGAGAACAGCACCGACATGGCCCACAAAGGCACCCAAGCCGGGTACTGTGATCGCACTGAAGAAATGATTGTGGACATGGCGACGGCCTTCAGCGGTGGGGACCAAGCCATCATCGACACGGCCAAAACGGACGCTGCGGAAGCAAAAGCGGAGTGCATGGTGAGCGCAGACGCAGGGTCGAAAGGTGGTACGTGGCTTTGGATCGGTACCGTGTTGGCCTTGGTGTGCACGGTGATGGCGGTCCTTCCCAAAGTCGGCGTGAATGCGCTTCCGTCGGTCGTCACCGACAACGCACGATGGGGCAACATGCTCACAGGCATCGTGATGGTGCTCGCCGTTTTGCTCTGGCAAGGTGCGCTTCCTGACGACCCGGACAGCGTGATGGGCGCTTCGCTTGGCGTCTACATCGCCGTGGTGGCCGGCATCATGGCCATCGCCAGCGGCGTCCTCGAGGTCCTCGACGGCCGCTCAGGTCAAGCCTGAAGCAGCGTTGAAGCGTTGAATTAAATGGGAAGGCGAGGAGCTACCCAGCATGCGCCTCAGCCTACGTGCTCTGGTCCTGACGGCTCTCTTGGCCATCACCCTCCCGTTGACGGGATGCGTCGCGGAAGCGGACGGATGGGTCCGTCTCGACGTCGAGGCGTTTGCTGAGGAGGTTGAGGCCACAGAGAACGGATTCCTGTTGGACGTACGCACTCAGGACGAGTGGGAGGCAGACGGCCATCTCGAAAACGCCACCTTGATTCCGCACTCGTCGCTCGACGCACGAAGCGACGAATTGCCGGAGGACAGAGAAACCCCAATCCTCCTGTATTGCCGGTCAGGAAACCGCTCTCAGGCCGCGGCCCAGACGCTGCTTGATCTTGGGTACACCGACATCCGTGAACTGGAATCGGGGATCAACGGTTGGAAGGACAGCGGTCGTCCGGTCCTGTACGGTCCTTGACGGGCATCACCGTCAAGAACCCGAACGGCCGAGGTTGGCATGGGTGAGCGCGTGAAGAAGGCGATGAGCGCGTTCGATTTGCGTGCCATCGCCCATGAGCTCCAGGCTCATCTTGGCGCTTGGGTCAAGAAATCCTACATGCCCCACTACGAGCAAGTCGTGCTCCGCTTCAACCCGAAGGACGCGGACGCCTTTGACCTCGTCATCGTCCGAGGGCGGCGCATTTCGACGTCCACCAGAGACCGCCCGATGCCCATGTCGCCACCGCCGTTCGCGATGCTCTTGCGGAAACAGCTGGGAAACGCGCGCCTCATCGCCGTTGAACAGGTCGCCTTCGACCGACTGTTGCGCATGACCTTCACCACCAAGGGCGGTGATCGCCACCTCATCATCGAATGCTTCGGCGACGGCAACGTCATCCTGCTCGACGAGAACGACACGATCATCCAGCCCTTGACCCACGCCACGTACCGGGACAGGACGCTCAAGCGTGGCGAAGCCTACCTTCCACCACCTCCTGCGCTGGACCCTGATGCCTTGGACGAGGCTGGGCTTGCCGCCATCCTTTCAGCGTCTGAACGCAACCTCGCCTCGACGTTGGGTGGACAGGTCAACCTCGGCGGACGTTTGGCCAACGCGGTGTGCGATGCCGCCGGCCTCGACGCGGACATGGCAGCCACCGAAGCGGACGCGAGCAAGGTTCACGCGGCGTTGCGTGGACTGTTGGACGCGTTGGAACAAGGACGGGCGGGACACCTGGTGCTCAAGGCGGACGCACCGGACGCTCTCAGCGACGGAAGCCTCGACGCCTTTCTCATGGAACACGTCGAGGAAGCCACGCCGGTGCTGCTGCCCGACCATGCTTTTCGGACCACGATGCCCTTCCCAGGCATGCTCGAAGCCATCGACGCCTGGTGGGGTGGGCACGATTCGGACGCGCTTCTTCGCCGGGAACTCGAGCAGGTCAACGCGGCCGCTCCCGGGCGAGGGCATTCCACCGACGTGGAACGGCTTGAACGCCGTTTGGCCCAGCAGGAAAAAGCACTCGAGGGCTTCCACGCCAAAGTGGAGAAGCAGCAAGCCCTCGGCCACGCGGTTCAGGAGCATTGGACGCACGTGGACGGCCTGCTCACGCAGACCCGTGAAGCGGTGGAACGCACCGGTTGGGAGGCGGTGATGTCGGCCGTGAAAGGCATCCCATGGATCCGCAGCGCTGACCCTGCTGAACGAACCATTCAATGCCTGCTGCCGAACGAAGACGGCGAACCCGGAACGCAGGAAGTCACGCTCCACCTCGACGAAAGCGTGCACCAAAACGCGCAACGTCTCTTCACCGCGGCAAGGAAGCAGAAGGACAAGTCATCGGGTGCGGTCGCTGCGTTGGAAACGACCCGAACAGAGTTGGAGCGCGCCAAGAAAAAGGAAGCAAAGCAGCAGGCCAGCGGTCAGGTGGTACGCGTCAAGCGATCAAAGCGGCTCTGGTTCGAGCACCACCGCTGGACCATGCTCGCCAACGGCCGATTGATGGTCGGCGGACGTGACGCAAAAGGCAACGACGCCATCGTGAAGAAGCACCTGAAAGGCGACGACATGTACCTGCACGCCGACCTCCACGGCGCCCCGTCATGCGCCATGCAATCCCAGCGTGGCTTCGTGGTCGATGAACGGCCTCCGGCCTACTTGCCCGAAGGCATGCCCGCGTTCCGGTTGAGCGACCGCATCGAAGCCGGTGCCATCTCGGCCGCCGACATGGAGCAGGGTGCACAACTGGCCCTGTGTTGGAGTCGCGCCTGGGGCAGCGGTGGCGGGCATGGCACGGTCTATTCCGTGAAGCCAGCCCAGGTCTCCAAGACCGCACAGACCGGCGAATTCGTCGGTGCGGGTGCCTTCATTGTTCGGGGCCAACGCCAGTGGTACAAGGACATCGACCTGCGCATCGGCCTTGCGCTGGTGGCCATCAACGGCGTCCCCCTCTTGCTCGGCACCACGCCTGAGCATGCGCAATCCCTCGGAGGGCGATGGGCGGTCGTTAGCGGCGGACGCACCAAGAAGGAGACCGCTGCCAACCGCATCGCGAAAGCCACGGGGTTGAGCGTGGACGACATCCTTCCTGTGTTGCCCGGCCCGATCGACGTGGTCGAGGACCACCACCTCTTCAGCGCCCTGAAACGCGACAACGCGGCGTCAGGCGATGATTCCTGATGTCACGCAAGGCCGGGAATTTGAGCCAATTCGCCCTCGCCATAGCGCCGGCCAAGGTCCTCGCAAATCGACTCCAACAAGGCCACGTCTTCACCGCTGAAGGCGGCTGCATCGTCTGAATCCACGTCCAAAACGGCAATCACCTGGCCAGACGGTGCGATGACGGGAACCACAACCTCGCTGTTTGTGCTGCTGCTGCAGGCGATGTGTTCTGGGCGAGCGTGCACGTCAGGTACGTCTTGTGTGACCGCCGTTCGGGCCGCTGCACCACAAATGCCCTTGTCGAAGGGGATGTCCAAGCAACCGTGCCCGCCCTGGTAAGGGCCGACCTTGAGGTGATTTGGCCGCACGGTGCGGTAAAAGCCGGTCCAGTGGAAGTGATCGAAGGCGTGGTGCAGTTCACAAACGACCGTGGCCATCGCCGTGACCCAGTCGTCTTCGCCCTTCAGCAGGCCGTCGATGCGCGTTCGCACTTCGTCATGAGGCGTGTCGGGCATGGCCGGAGCCAGTTCGTGACCGATATGAGGGTTCGCTCAAGCCCTTAGGGGCGGCGCACAAGCATGGCAACGGCGTTCCCGCCGCCCAAACACAGCGTGACGATGCCGCGCTTCGCGTCGATACGACGCATCGCGCCAATCATCGTGATCAGGCACCGAGCGCCTGAGGCGCCAAGCGGGTGGCCGAGGCTGACGGCCCCGCCGTGGAGGTTGAAGCGGTCGTTGGGAATGCCCAGATCTTGGGCCACGGCGCAGGACGCGGCCGCGAAGGCCTCGTTGTGCTCGTACACGTCGACGTCCGCGACGTCGAGCTCTTGGCGCTCAAGCAGGGTCCGGACGGCGGGAATCGGCGCTGCCATGACGCGCTCAGGCGCCACACCGCTGGTGGTTTGATCGACGATTTCCGCGATGACCTCCCAGCCCATCTCGGCCGCGAGGTCCGCATCCGCGACAAGGACAGCGGCCGCGCCGTCGTTGAGGGTGCTGGCGTTGCCGGCCGTGACCTTGCCTTCGCGATCGAACACGGGTCGCAGGCGAGCCAAGCCTTCCGCGGTGGTGTCGGCTCGAACGCCTTCGTCGACCTCCACCGAGATCGGGTCACCTCGGCGTTTCGGCACCTGGACCGGCACCGTTTCCCACGCGAACCAGCCTTCTGCTTGCGCCTTCGCCGCACGCTGTTGGCTTTGGGCGGCAAAGGCGTCCATTCCCTCTCGGGTGATGCTGAACTCCTCGGAGACCACTTCGCCCGTGTTGCCCATGTGCATGTCGTTGTAGACGTCCCACAGGCCGTCATGAATCATGGAATCAACGAGGGTGCTGTCGCCCATCTTGGTCCCACTGCGCTGTCCCATGAGCAATTGTGGCGCGTTCGTCATGCTCTCCATTCCGCCGGCGACAATGCAGCGGTGTTCTCCGGCGCGGATGGCGGTGGCGGCGAGCATGACGGCCTTGAGCGAGGACCCGCAGACCTTGTTCACGGTCATCGCAGGCGTGCTGACCGGCAAACCGGCGCCCAGTGCGACCTGCCGTGCAGGGTTCTGACCGGCCCCGGCCTGGAGGACTTGGCCCATGATGACCTCGTCCACGAGGCCGCTGCCCGGATCTAATCCAACGCGCTCGAGCAGACCCGAAACGGCCACGACGCCAAGGTCGACCGCGCTGAGGGTGCTGAAGGCACCCATGAAGCGACCAATCGGGGTCCGAGCGACGCTGCAAATCACCGGGGTGGGCATGCAACGACGACCCGGATTCGGGCCTTCAACCTGTTCAACGACGGGATGCGACCGTTTGATGAGGAGAAGCGCGTCGCCGGGCCATGGCCAAGGACAAGACGGGCTTCAATCCCGACCGAGAGCAGAACGAAATGCGTCACGTCGAGGTTGAGCTCGACTTCACCCCGAACGCCCTCGCCTCCGTGCTCTACCGCCAGGGCGACACCGTCATCCTGGTCTGCGTGACGAAGGAGCGTAGCCTGCCTCGCTGGTTCCCTCGTGACGCGACCAAGGGCTGGGTTCACGCCGAATACAGCCTGCTGCCCGGCAGCACCGACAGCCGATTCCGCCGCGAGCGCAACGGTGCGAAGGGCCGGACGCAGGAAATCGAGCGCCTCATCGCCCGTTCACTGCGCGCCGCCGTGGACCTTGAGGCGCTCGGCCCGGTCGCCATCAACGTCGATTGCGACGTGCTGAACGCCGACGGCGGCACGCGCTGCGCGTCAATCACCGCCGCCGGCATCGCCCTTCGGCTTGCTGTGCGCCGCCTCATCGCCTCAGGCGATTGCCTCCCGGCGGATCTGCGCCCCTCGGACGAGGACCGCCGCAGCGGATGGACGGCACCCAAGCTCAACGACGTGGAGCGCGCCAACCACGAAATGGCCGTCATGCCGAACGAACTCGCCGCGATTTCTGTGGGATTGCTTGAGAGCAACGTGTGGCTCGACCTTGACTACCACCTCGACAGCCGCGCCGACGTGGACATGAACGTGATCAAGACCAGCGACGACCGCTACGTGGAAATCCAAGCTACCGGCGAGGAGGCGACCTACAACGGTGAGGAGCTCATGGCCCTCTTGGCCATGGCCGACCGTGGGCTCGAAGCGCTTTGGGACGCTCAGAAGGTCGCCCTTGACAAGGCAGAATGAGCGGCACCTGCTCGGATACGCCACGCTGACGCGCGTTGAGTGGGACAGGCCGGACTTGAACCAGCGACCTCGGCATCTTCAGTGCCGCGCTCTCCCAACTAAGCTACTGTCCCTGAGCGTTCTCGGCCACAAGCACCTTCCCTTCAAGGCTTCCGATGTGGACCTCGACGGCTTCAGAACCGGACAATGGCTTCAAGACCCACACCCCAATGGTCCCTCATGAGCCGCGAGGGGGAGCCCCAAACCCCCGCGGAACTCCCGCCTGAAGACGGCACGAGCAAGCTCGAAAAGGAACTGACCACCATCAGAAACCGTCGCTCGAAGGGTGACCGACGGCGCTTCCCCTCCGCCATCGAGGATTTCGTCCTGATTTCGGGCTTCATCTACGGCGCCTTCTACGCCTTGCTCATTTTCTCGATGTCCGGTGGCCTGCTTGGCACCTCCACCGCGCTGGATCACGCAGCATCGAAGACCTTCTTGGACCCCAGCGGCGAGTGTCAGGAAGTCACCGACGAGCCTTGGATTCACATCTACCCCGACAACGACAACGAACGGTTCAGCATCGGCGTTTACAACCTGCCAAACGGCATCGCGACGGTGAACATGTCCCTCATCGCCATGGAGGTCCTCGGCGAAAACACGGATCGGCTGACGACACAAGTCGAGGAGAATTACTTGATCGGCAGCAATGGCTCGCTCGGCACCGTGTTCAGCTTCCATCATTTGGCCCCTGGACCTTACGAATTGAGGGTCGTCGTGAACATGCAACCCCCAGAGGGCAGCGAGAACGGCACGACGGTGGAGGGCGATTGGCCCATCTCCAACGACCTGTCTGTTGAGCTGTCCAGTTCCAGCGCGACCTTGAGTTTCCTGCCCTTTGTGGACGATACGGACCACACCGAAGCCACCATACTCGAAGCCGGTCAACGTAACTGCTGGACCATGCCTCAACTTGGACGATGGGGCTTCGTCCTCATGGGCGCAGAACTTGGCGGTGGTCGTGAAACCGCGATGCTGACCGGCGGAGCGGCAGGGATCCCCGCGTGGTGGATGGCCTTCATCTCGCTCTCGCTCTCCGCCGTGAGCCTCTTGTTGCTCTACCCGCTGATGTACAAGGTCTACCATCAGGACACCGACGACATGCTCTCCAACAAGCACATCGAGCACGTGGTGAAAACGACGGTCAGCAAGGTTGCAACCCGTTTGCACATCACCATCGATTGGGAGGTGTACAAAGCCGAATCAAGGGAGTTGTCCATCGACATCATGGTGCCCTACGGCACCACGGAGAACACCCTTTCCGACAACAAGGACGTGCGCGCCGAAGTCCTGCGTGAACTGCTCGAGGAATTCTCGCTCTTCCGCGTCTTCAAGCCCGTCCAACTCACAGTACGCCCGGTGGACCACCAGGGCGTCGACCTCGATACGGGCATCGGATTTGGCGGCAGCACCGCGGATGAGGAGCAACCAGAGCGTCGCGACTACAGCGCCTTCTTCGGCGAACTGCACACCCTCGCCCGCGTCGAGGAAGAGGTTCGAGACAGCCTCGATCTGTTCTTCGCACGCCGAAACAACGTGACCATGGTCGGTGCGGTGGTCACCAGCGACGATCGCCACATCTTCGTCTCGACCGTGTACCGCCCGACCCTGCGGCTGGCTTTCTTCCGCTTCAAGACCACCACGGAAGAAGTGGAACAGGAACTCCGTGCGTTCATCTCTTCCCGCAACGAAGACCTGTTGCACAGCCAAGACCTCATCCTGAAGGTCCGCAACCAAGTCTCGACCCTCGCCGACCGCTCCGGTGCGGGGCGCGTGGAACAGTCTGCAAGCGACGACGAGCGCGTCGCGGCCGTCGCCCGTCAAGACGGACTGGGCGGGCGGGTGCTGCAAACAAAATTCGTCGGGGACCTGCTGTCCACGGTGGAATACACGGCCAACGAGAAGCGCGAATTCATCAACAAATGGGGCTTCTGGGGCCTCATTCTCTTCGTTTGGATTCCGTTCATGGCCTCCGGCGTCATCGTGGGATCGATGCTCGGCATGCTTTCGCGCATGAAGTTCATGCGCGTGCTGTGGGCGGTCGTCATCGGAGGTTCTGCAGCCTCGGTCACGTGGGCCTACACCGCAGACGGCATCATCCGCTTCATGCACGCCTACAAGTTGGAAGCGATGATACCCATCGCCATCGGCGTCTTCGTGCTCATCGCCTACCTCCACATGCGCTCGACCAAATCTCGCCGTCAAGCCGAGTTGTTCGAAGACACGCTGTTTGACAACTTCCACGCCGACCTGCACGCCAAGTACGGCACCGATTGAGGGCGCGTCATGGACGAGGTGACCCTGCTTGACGGACGTGATGGGCACGTCGGCGAGTTCGCTCGCATCGGCATCGTAACCGTCTCGGACCGAGCGAGCGCGGGCGCCTACAAGGACGAAGGCGGACCGGCCATCCTTGGCTTCCTGCGAGAGGCAGTGGCCTCTCCTGTTGAGGCCCACTACCGCTGCGTGCCGGACGATGCGGACGCCATCGGTGCAGCCCTGATCGACCTGTGCGATGAGGTAGGATGCGCAGTGGTGGTCACCACCGGCGGCACGGGACCGGCGGCCCGAGACGTGACGCCGGAAGCCACCGAAGCCGTGCTTGACCGCATCCTGCCCGGCTTCGGTGAACAAATGCGGGCCATCTCGCTCGCCTTTGTGCCGACAGCGATCCTGTCGCGCCAACTTGGCGGAACCCGAGGCTCATCGCTGGTGTTCAACCTGCCAGGTCGTCCGAAATCAATCCGGGAGACCATCGATGAAATCTGGCGCGCCGTCCCCTACGCGGTGGACCTCATCGGCGGACCGTACCTCGACATGAACGACGACGTCTGCGATGCCTTCAGGCCAAAGTCCGCTCGGCGTCGCTGAACACCTTCATGGACTCCGTGCCTGAGCCTCAGCCCATGCAGGCACGACGAGGCGACCTCCTCATCACTGGAGCCATGACGGTCTTCCCAGACGGAACCCGATTGGCGGACCTCCGCGTCGAGGCTGGCGTGATCACCGAGGTGGCCGTTGGCGGCGGGCTTGAACCGAAAGGCGGCGAAGAGATCCACCTTGACGGAGAAGGCTTGCACCTCATCCCTGGCGTCATCGACCCGCAAGTGCACTTCCGTGAACCCGGCCAACCCGAAAAGGAGGACCTGGCAAGCGGAAGTTGTGCTGGCGTCAGCGGTGGCGTGACCGCCTTCCTCGACATGCCAAACAACCACCCTGCGGCCACCACCGTGCCCTCCATCGAAGCAAAAATCGCGAGTGCAGGAGCCACGGCCATCTCCCATCACGGCTTCTTCATCGGCGCAACACCGGACAACCTCGAGGACCTGCAGGAGGCCGTGGGCACGCCGGACGAGCCCATTGCCCGTCCCGGCATCTGCGGCATCAAGATCTTCATGGGCAGCTCCACGGGTTCGCTCCTGGTCAGCGAGGAGGGCGCCCTGGACCGCATCTTCGAGGGGACCGCCGGACTCATCGCCGTGCATGCCGAGGACGAGGACCGCCTGATTTCACGAAAAGAGGAATTCGAGGGACGCACCGACATGGCCGCCCACGCCGAATGGCGCGACGACGTGACGGCGCTTCTGGCGACCCAACTGGCCGTCGGCTTGGCGACCACGCACCACCACCGCTTGCACATCCTCCACCTGACCTCGGGCATCGAAGCCGACTGGCTGGCCGGCCGAACATCGCACCCTGGCGAAGAGGGTGATGGACCGTGCATCACGGTGGAAACCCTGCCGCAGCACCTGACTTTCGACGAAACGGACGTGGAGCGGCAGGGCACGCGCCTGAAGATGAATCCACCCATCCGGTACGCCAAGGACCGCGAGACCCTGTGGTCTCGGCTCAACGACGGCACGATCATGTGCATGGCCACCGACCACGCGCCCCACACCTTGGAGGCCAAGGCGCTTGGATTCCCGAAGGCCCCATCTGGCATGCCGGGCGTCGAAACCTCCCTCCCGGTGATGCTGACCCACGCCGCAAAGGGCCGCTGCACGGTGGAAGACGTCGTCCGCTGGATGTGCGCCAACGTTGCAGATTGTTATCAGATGGTGGGCAAGGGCCGGATTGAGGTCGGCGCTGACGCCGACCTTGTGCTCGTGGACATGGTGACCCAGCGGACGGTGGACGACGCCAACGCATGGAGCCGGGTCGGGTGGAACCCCTTCCACGGACGCAGCCTGGTTGGATGGCCGTCCTGGACCATTGTGGATGGTGTTCCCGTGTTCGAGCGCAGCGAGAGGACCGGCGACAAGGGCGAGGTGCTGGTGGCACCCGGTGAGACCGGACGCGCCCTGGTCATGCTTCCATGGGCGTGAACTTGTCACGGAACGGTTGAAACCGTTCAGCCCTTCACCGTCATGGGGAGAGTTGTGCACATCGTGATGTTGGCCGGTGAATATCCACCCCGCTGGGGCGGGATGGCCACCACCATCTACCACCTCACGGCCGAACTGGCCTCATGCGGTCACAACGTCACCATCATCACCCGCAAGGGAACGGGGGATGCACCGCCCATCTCAGGCGTTCGCATCATCGGCGTTCCTTGGCTCAAAGCACCCATGGCGTTTACGCGCTCCTTTGGCCGTCATGCCCTGCGGGCGCTGCTTCGGCTTCATGCCGAAGATCCAGTCGACGTCGTTCACGTCCACACGCCCCTCATCGCATGGACGCGTGGGCAATTTGACCGATGCCACCGTGAGGTGGCGCCAACCGTCACGACCCTGCATGGCTCTTGGATCGGTGAGCGCGAAGGGCTCCTCATGGCACGACGACAGCGCGAGCCGGCTGCGATTGCGAACCCGAACGATTTGGCCATCCTCCTCACCGCCAAGGCCTACGCACGCTACGAACAAGCCGCCCTTGAGAAGAGCACCTGTGTGGCCATCTCCGCCTTCAGCCGTCAGGAGTTCATCGATGCCTATCGCCCGCCTGAAGGGTGGTCCTGCGAGGTCATCCATTGGGGCATCGACACGGAGATGTTCCATCCCCGCCCAGAGCGAACCGATGAAGCCCTGGCGCTTCGCTCAACCCTGCAGGTGCCCGAAGGGCACCGCCTGCTCCTTGCCGTCGGCCGCCTGGCCGCCCGGAAGGGGTATGCGACGCTGATCGACGGCTTTGCCGCCCTTCGCAGCCGGCGGCAGGACGTCCATCTCGCCATCGTCGGCCGCGGCCACCTCAAGGCCCGTCTCCTCCGCCACGCCGCGAAGCGTGGGGTTGCGGATGCGGTGCACATCGAATCCAGCCTCCCCTTCGAAGCCTTGGCCGACGCCTACCGAGCCGCTGACTTGGTGGTGTTTCCCTCCCTCTACGAAGGCTTGGGGATGATTCCCATCGAAGCCATGGCCTCAGGCACGCCGGTCATCACCGTCGATCATGGTCCGATGCCCGAAACGGTGGACAGCAGCACGGGTGCCCTGTACACTGTCGGTGACCACGACGCCTTCGCGCGCATCGTTGACGAGGAACTGTCCGACACGGCGCGGTTGCAAGCGAAAGGCGAGGCGGGCCGTGCGAAAGTGCTGGACCGCTTTACGATGGCACGTGAGGTCGAGGCTTACCTCGAAGCCTACGGCCGCGCGATGGCCGAGTGAACGTGCCGATCAAAGGCCGTACAAACGGCTGTACTTGCTCTTGATGTAGCGCAGGAACGCCGCCGCAGTCGGCGGTGCGCCGGTCGCTTCTTCGATGAGCGCAGGAGGCAACAACAGGCTTCCACGCTCATGGATGCGCGCCTTGAGCCACGCCAAGGGCGCGCTCCAATCCCCGCCTCGAATGAGAGCGTCCATGTCTCCGAGATCGTCGTTCATGGCCTCCAAAAGCTGAGCGGCGTAGAGGTTGCCAAGCGTGTACGTGGGGAAATAACCGAAGGCACCCATCGACCAGTGAATGTCCTGAAGGCAGCCCAACCGGTCTTCCTTGACCTCAAGCCCGAACCACTCGCGCATCATGCTGTTCCACACCTGCGGCAAGTCCGCAATGCTCAGGTCGCCCTCGAACATCAGCTTCTCAATCTCATACCTAATCATGATGTGGAGGTTGTAGGTGACCTCGTCGGCTTCCACACGGATGAAGCCCGGTTCGACCTTGTTGGCGATGAGGTTCATCGCGGCCGAATCGAGGACCGGGATCTGTGGGAAGGCCTCGTGGAACCAAGGCCCCACAACGTTCCAGAAGGCTTCGGTGCGGCCAACTTGGTTCTCCCAAAATCGGGACTGTGACTCGTGAACACCCAAAGAAATCGCTTCACCTCGAGGGGTCCGTTGGAAGGCCTCAGGCAAGCCCTGCTCGTAGAGCGCGTGACCGGTTTCGTGCATCACGGCGTACAAACACGAGAAGGGGTCGGCCTCGTCAAAACGCGTGGTGAACCGCGTGTCGCCTGGCCAAAGGCCAGCGGAAAAGGGGTGGGCGGACGCGTCCATGCGTCCTGCGTCGAAATCGAAACCCATGGCTCGGCTGACGCGTTCGCAAAAGGCGACTTGATCGGCCACTGGGAAGCGTGCACCCTCCGGCAAGGTCGGGACATCGCGTGCGGCCGTGGCTTCGGTGATGCGGGCCAACAAGGGCACGAGGTGCGCCTTGAGTTCGGCGAACATCGGGTCGTACCCAGCCATGGTTGACCCAATCTCGTATTCGTCCAGCAGCGCGTCGTAGGTCGGCCCTTCATGCCCAAGCAGGCGAACGCGCTCCTTCGTCATCGAAAGAAGGGTCTCGAGGTGTGGTGCGAAGGCCGCAAAGTCAGAGGCCGCACGCGCGTCCTGCCACGCGCCTTGAGCGAGGCTTCGGGTGCGTGCAAAATCCGAAACAAAGGCTTCGGGAAGCAAGACGGCGCGGTCGCGACGCCGGGTCATTTCCCGAACGGTCGCCGCGAGGTCCGCGTCGTGTTCAGCCTCATCCTGCACCGCTTCGAGCAAGGCGCAGAAGGATTCGGACACCAAGCGGCGGTGCGATTCTGCGGCCAGCCAAGCCAGCACGTCGGAGCGAGCCGCAGCACCCTTGCGTGGCATCAGGGTTTCACGGTCCCAGCCGAGGTGCCCCTGAATGGAGCCGATTCGAGCGAGGTCGTGCACACGGTCAAGGAAGGCCTGAGCGGCGGTCATGCCCCTCGGTCGCGTGCATGCTGCTCAAGGCTTGCGATGGCCTGATGTTCGCCACATGTTCAAGACCGCTGAGGTCCACGGGCAGGCATGGTCCTCCCGTTCCGGCGCCGTTCCTCGGAGGAGGAACCCGCCCCGAAGGACGAGGACGAAGACCTCGAGGCGATCCTCGAAGCGGTTTCCGACGTCCCTGACGAGGACGACCAGACCTCACCGTCGCCCGCATCGGAGCATGCAGACCTCGACCTTGCCGCAAGCGCGCTGACCGTGGTCACCACGTGCATGGACGTCCGTCGTAACGAGAACGTCCTCATCGTCTGCGACCCGACGACGGCAGAGGTGGGTGCGGCCCTGCACGAAGCAGCCATGACCCGTTCGGATCGCGTCCTGCTGATGCTGATGCCCAAGGGCCGGCACCACGGCCAGGAGCCACCTGCTCCCGTGGCCACCTTGATGCGGCAACAGCAGGTGGTCATCGCCCCCACGCGCTACTCGCTGACCCACACCCGAGCGGTCCGCACGGCCCTTGCCGATGGAGCACGCATCGTGACGATGCCTGGCATGACCGCTGAGATGTTCCAAGGTGGCGGGATGTCGGCCGACTTCGCGTTGGTGAAGCAACGCATTGCACGGCTTCCGAGCCGATTGAGGCGGAGGCGTATCGTGAACGTGCGTTCCGACAATGGAACAGAGCTCACCTTCGAGGTGGCATGGCGCGAATGGAATTTCGATGACAACGGGATTTGCAACCGGCCGAAGATGGTCATGAACCTCCCCGCTGGAAAGGTGTTCATCATGCCCCGCGAGGGGACGATGAACGGCCGCTTGGTCATGGACGGCAGTTGGGAAGGCACCCTGATCGACGAGCCGGTGACCTTGGACATCGAACAAGGCGTCATCGCGTCCATCACCGGGGGAGACATGGCCAGCCGCATCAGGAAGGAGTTTCAAGACGCGGCAGAGCCCTTGCGTCAAAAGGACCAGGACGTTGCAGGCACGGTGGCGGAATTCGGCTTTGGCATGAACCCAGCTGCTACCCTGACGGGCAGCGTCCTCGAGGACGAAAAGTGCCTCGGGACCTGCTACTTCATGTTCGGAGACAACACGGCTGGAGGCGGAACGAATCGCGTGGGCTTCACCCTCTCAGGCGTTATGAAGGCTCCATCGGTTTGGTTGGACGATGAGCTCCTGCTCGAGAAAGGCGCCTTCGTCGAAGAGTGATCAGTACGGCATGGCGGGATTCCGCGTCCCGCACACCGGACAAAAGCGCCACTGGCCGTCAATCCCGACACCGCACCCTGGACAACGCAAGCCGGAGGGGATGGTTGGAGGCACGTTGTGCATGGGAGCGGGCTGAACCCAGCCCTGCTGTTGCGGCTGAACCCACCCCTGTTGCTGCGGTTGGCCCCAAGCATTGGGCTGTTGTTGTCCACTCAAGGTGTTGCGCTGTTGCTGAGGCCATCCCCCGCCGACAGGCGCCTGAGGCTGCATGGGCCGGGGTTGAGGCATGGGCGCGGGCTGCGGTGGCTGCACTGGGTTGGGCTGCTGACCCACGGGTGCACGCACCGGTGCCGCGCGCACCGGGCGAGGGAGGGCAGAGGCGACTTCTGCCGCTTGACTGCCCACGAATTCTTCCATCGTGACCTGCCCGTCACCGTCCACATCGGCCGCGGCGTGGAGGCGCGCGGCCTCGTCCAGATCGGTGCCGGTGGCTTCTGCCAGTTCTTCGATGGACAGGCCGCCAGACTCGTCCTCGTCGGCCGCGAGGAAGCGCTCTTCGTCCGACACAGGTTCGGGTTCCTGCTCAGGTTCGGGAGTTGGCTCGGGTGCCATCATGGAACCAAAGGCTCCTGCGAAGGCATCGGCGGCCGCCTCGTTCTTTCGTCGATCGTCAAGCTCAGCGATCACGGGCTCTGGAGCTGGTGCGGCATCGCTTTGCGCGCTGGGAAGGGGGACGGCAGAGGGTCCAGCTGGAAGGGAGACGGTGTCTTCAGGAGCAGGTGATGGCTGGGTGGGCAGCGCCACCTCTGCGGGTGCAACGTCCGCAACAGGGGTCGGCGTTGGCGTTGATGGGACCTCAATCGGTGCCGTCGGACGGAGTTCAAGCGCCGTAGCGCTTGCTCCACCGCCCGCAAGAGAAGCGACGGGGAGGATCTGACCGGCCACGTCCAGCGACGCGTCCAAATCGAGCGCGACCTGAACCAGGGTGCTTTCGTTGCTCGTCACCGCACTCAGGTGGCCTTCCATCCCACGGAGGTAACCGCGCACCTCGTCTTCTCCGCCGGTTTCGTTGGCGACCGCGAACAGGCGCATCAGGCGCATCGGATCCGACAGGCGCTCGAGGGCATCGCGCTGGGCTCCGGTGACCGTGACGCCTCCTTGACCGGCGTTGCCTTCCGAATCCTCCTGACCAAGGAAGGAGCGGAGTGGGTCGGCCATGGACATGAGGCCGAGGTGGCCGGCCACGAGGTAGTACAGTTCACCGCCCTCACACGACATGCGAACACCGGCTTCCATGAAATCGAAGTCACCGGGTTGAAGGACGAGGTCAGACAACTGGCGGAAGAAGGCCACGAAGGCATCCTCCCGGCTCATGGCCAGCATGGCATGAAGACCGTCCGACGAGGACGTGGCGCCGAAGTACTCGGCTGCCTCGTCAACGTCGATACCGGTCTCGCTCACGTGGTCCACCTCAATCCGCCTTCAGGGTCCCCTTCTTCAATCCCTGCCCGACCTTCCGGCCGCTGCCAAGTCGAGGATGGCCCGGGATTGCTCGGCGGTCCATCCCGTGGATTGGAGCTGCATCAGGATGGTCCGCTCAACGCCGCCTGCACTCAATTCGTCAACCACCCACGTCACAGCGGCCGTTCTGTCCGCTGCTTGGGACGCTTCGAACATCGAGAGGTCGACGCTGACCTTTGCGCGCCGGCGTGTTGGCCCGCCGCTTGATGCGTCGTGTTGCGGTGCTGCATCCGGTTCAATGCGGCGGCGCCCGACTTTCTTCGGAGCGGAGGCCTCGGTCACAGGCTTGCGGGCCGCAACCTTGGGCTCAGATGAAGGCTTGGCGCGCCCGGGTGGGCCGCCTGCTTTGCGCCCCGGAGGACCCCCACCAGGTGGCCCCTTTCGGCCTGGTGGGCCGCCTTGAGATGGCTTCGGCTTGGCTTGCGACGGCGCCCCAGACGGGCCTGCAGCCTTCGCGGGACCGCTCGCAGACGGTTCCTTCCTCGGCAAGGAGCGCGTTTCCCGTTCACGCCGACGCGCCGGCGTTCGTACCGGTTCATCGTCCAGATCGTCATCGAACCAGTCGTCATCATCATCGTCGTCATCGTCTTCGGAAGATCGGAACACACGGCGGACCACCAACAGCAGGAGAAGCAGGCCGAACAGACCGCCAACCCCGCCGCCAACGACCACCATCAGGGGTTGACCAAACACTTCGATGGGTTCGCTGTCTCCGCCTTGCGAAACAGCAGGACAACCGTCCGCGAAACCGTCGGTGCCCAGCGGTTCGTCCGGGCATTGGTCGAATTCGTCGTTCACACCGTCGCCGTCCGTGTCCCGCTGGATGGGCGCGCAACCGTTGCCGTCCACACGGTTGCGGTCCCCAGGGGCCGTGTCAGGGCACAAGTCGGGGTTTGTTCCTGTGGCGTTGTCGCCGAACCCGTCCTGATCTCCGTCCAACCATTGCGTCGGATCCTCGGGGAAGGGTTCGTCCACGAATCCGTCGCCGTCATCCGGGCATCCGAAGTGGTCGAGGTTGTTGGCCAACGACCGTAGGGAGGTTCCCGCCTCTGTCGGACAGGCATCGCCTTGGTTTCCGCTGACGTTGTCGCCGTAGCCGTCACCGTCGGTGTCGTTCCACTGTGTGGCATCCAAGGGGAAGGCGTCCCCGGTTTGGTCGGTCCGCAGACCGTCGGTGCCTTCCTCCCATGCAGGGCATCCTGAGACCCCGTCGCCGTCCAAGTCGTCCTCGCATGCCGTTTCGTCAAGGCAACCCGTTGCGTCGACGGGGAACCCTGCCTGTGAAGCCGGGCAGAGGTCCACGTCGTCGGCCACGCCGTCGTTGTCGCTGTCGCGTTGCGAAGCGGCACAACCGTCGGCGTCAACGCTCGCTCCAACGGGCGTCAAGGGGCACAAATCCTCGGCGTCTTTCACCCCATCTTCGTCGCTGTCGACGTTCTGTTGCTGCGTGTCGCAGCCAAAGGCGTCAATGGTTCTGAAATCAAGGGTGTTCGGGCACCGGTCCTGATCGTCCTTGACGCCGTCGTTGTCGCTGTCGAGTTGGTTCAAGGCGCAGCCAACCGCATCCACGGCAGCTCCAGCATCGGTGTTCGGGCATTGGTCATCGTCGTCACCCACGCCGTCGCTGTCCACGTCGTTGAACAGTGGACATCCCCGACCGGTCCCGCCCGCAAATGTGGGCGTACCCTCGGCGACACCCGGAACGAGGTAGCACTCGTCACCGTCAACGCCCCCAATGTTGTCGCCGAAACCGTCGCCGTCGCTGTCGGTGGTCTGCGTGGGCTCCAGCGGGAAGGCGTCGTCTTGGTTGGCTCTGCCGTCGCCGTCGGTATCGGGACATCCGTACAGTGGAACCTGGATGTCGTTCCCTTCCGCGTCCTCACCAAGGCCGGTGGTCGAATTCCCGAACGCGTTCAGGCACCCGTCCAAATTGAGGCCAGCGCTGCCGTTGAGTTCATTGTAGAAGGACGTCCATTCGTCCGGAACACCGTCGCGGTCATCGTCAACGGCGGCAAAGATGAGGGCCGGGAAGTGGTCGGGGTTGGTGGCGCCCTCGCTTGAGTTGTCACCGTATCCGTCCCCGTCGCTGTCCACCCATTGCGTGGGATCGTCAGGCCAGAGATCAGCACCCTCCGCCACGGACCAGTTGTAGGGGAAATCCTCGGGTGGGCGTGGGTCGGACGCACCGTCGCCGTCACGGTCTTCGCAACCACGGCGATCGCGGAAGGAAGTCCCGTAATCGTAGGGACACTCGTCACCGGTCAGGTCGTCCGTTTTGTCGTCGCCCCAACCGTCACCGTCCGTGTCCTTGTACTGACGCGGATTGTACGGGAAGAGGTCCGGCTCTTGGTTGTCCAAGGCGGTGTTGCAGCAGTCCGGACCGCTGTTGTCGCCACGTCCGTCGCCGTCGCTGTCCAGGGACTGCTTCCAGTTCAGGATGAAACTGTCTCCCTGCGTCCACGAGCCGGAGTTCGTTGACCAGCCGTCCTGATCGTTGTCTTCGCACCCCTGACGGTCAAACCACGAGGTTCCGCGGTTGTTCGGACAGTCGTCCGTGGTCTCGTCCCAGCCGTCGTTGTCGAGGTCCAAGCAACCGAGCAACCCGAACGTGCTCGTACCGCTGATGCTGGGGCAGGCGTCGGGGAAGGGCCCCGTGGCCAAATCCCCGAAACCGTCGTTGTCGCTGTCTTCCCACTGGCCGCTGATGAGCGGAAGGTCGTCGTGGGCGTTGGGGATGAAATCACGATCCTCGTCCAAGACGAGGCGGAGCACATGGACGTCCTTGTTGACCGAATCCACCACGGTCAGGGCACGGTAGCGGTGATCGTCATCGCTCGGATCAGTGCCGGTGTAGCCCGCAGTTGGATGAACCTGAGCATCGGCTGCAACACCGCTGAAGGTCACCGTGCGCACACGGCTGGCGTTCTCGAAGGGCAGTCCGTCGTCGTGCACAAGGTCCGAGTGCATCTGCAGGCCGTCTTGGCTGGACGTCCAGAGGTCGCCGTCGTAATCGAAGGCCCCGCCATCGCCGAGATGCCCGGCATCGAGGGCCGTGTCGCTTGCGCCGTCTGCGCTCAAGTGGTGCAGGAAGCCGAGCGTGCTGCTCCACCGAACGGCGACGGCGCCGTGATGGCCGCTGACCAGAGGTGCACCGAGGCTGCCCCAAGCCGCAGGCCGGAAGGCGCGTGTGGCGCCGTCAGGTCCGACCGTGCTGACGTCCGTGCCGTTGTGGAACAGGTGCCCTGCGTCGCTTGAGGCATAGACCACGACGTGGTGGCCGTCCTCGTCTGACCCAGCAAAGGTCACGGAGCCGTCTGGGTGAAGGTTCGAGGCAAGCGTGGCGTTCAACGTTGCCTCACCTGACGAATCAACCGTGATGCGGGAAAGGTTGGCCAAGGTCGCGTTCTCGGTCAGGGCCCAGACGGTGAGGTTCTCGTCGTAGGTCGCAGCCAGTGATGCACCAACAACATCCACCCCGAGATCCAGGGTGGTCAAGTCCCAGGTGCCACCGGCAGCCCCGCTGCCCCACGCGACGTGGATGGCGGCGTCACCCGCAGGAGCGTACACCACCGCCAAAGAATCGTTGTCTGGGAGATGAACGATGGACGCAGGTGCGTCCAGGGTGGCTCCGGCGGTGATCAGGTTCGTGTCCCAACCCGAGCTGGTTTCCACGGTGTGCCAGAGCCGACCGTCTCCCTCCGTTGGGAGAACGAAGTGCTGAGCACCCTCCTTGTGCATGGTGGCCACGTGCTGGCCCCATGCCCCCGTGGTCAACACAGGGCCTTGGTAGGCCATCGCGCCGTGGGCGTTCAGTTGCCCAATCGAGTGCGTGCCGTCGAGAATCTGATGGAACACCACGCCCGCGGGCCCGATGTCGTTCGGCAGGGCAACGACCTGCTCCATGTGAGAACCTCCTGCGAGGTAACTGGTGACCCACTGACCACCGGGGGTGCCGTCAAGCGTGTGCTCGATGAGGTGCAAATGGTGCCCTCCTGCTTCATCTGGCGTGACCACGTGAATGGCCGTCTCGCCACGCAGGGCGGTTGAGAGCATGATGTCCACAGGAAGCACTTGCGTGGGGAAGGACAACGATTGCCAGTCCACACGCTCGCGGAACTCGATGGACAGGCTGTGTGTGCCGCCATCGAGCGCAGCCACGCGACGGCTGGATGCCATCTCCTCCAGGCCGTCGCCGTCGGTGTCAAGTTGGGCCATGACGCGCTCAGCGGCGTGTTCCCCAGACGAGCCGGACACGATGGTCTGGGTGTCGGCGGCAAAGCCGTTGCCGTTGCCGAAATACAGGTCCAGTTTCCCAGGATTGGCGCCGCTTCCTGCGCCGCTGACCAGCAAATCAGGCTGGCTGTCGCCGTCGACGTCACCGGCGGCCGTCAGCGCGAGACCAAGGCGTGCGTTCGACGTGCCGTCAAGCGCCCACGCTGTCGTGCTCGCCATGCCGCTGGATGAACCCGCCCAGAGCCAAAGCCGCCCGGCGTTGTAGTCCACGGTGCCGTTGAGCGGCTCGCTGACCAACAGATCGTCGCATCCATCGCCCGTCACGTCGGGCAGCACGAGGAGGGCATACCCGAGCAACCGTCCCTGTGCGTTGGAGACGAAGGTCCGATCTGGCGTTCCGTTGTAGCCGGTCGCGCTTCCGTGAAAGACCTCGATAGCCGAGTAACCGACCGGTGAATCGATGCTCCCGGTGTTGGACACCACCAGGTCGGCGGAACCGTCACAATTCAGGTCCCCTGAGGCCATGGCTCGTCCAAAGGCGGGACCGATGGACGTCGGAAGGATGGACCGCTCGAGGTCAAGGCTCGTGCCGTTGCCGAACAGCACGTGCACCTTCCCGTCGGTGTCGTCGGTCAAGGAACTCACGGCGACCTCGTGTCTGCCGTCGCCGTCCAGGTCCGAAATGACGGTGAGCCTGTGCCCCAAACCTTCGCCCCCTTGGCCGTTCATGACCCAGTCAGCAGGACGCTCACCCACGATGCCGAGCGAAGAGAACCAGGCCGAGAGGGTCCCATTGGCCGCGTCCTCCTCAGGAGCGCCGACGAGCAGATCGTCGAGGCCATCGCCGTCGAAATCGGCCATGGCCAAGCCATGACCGAACATTCCCGTGCCGTTGAAGACCGTCGTGGTGCCGTTGCCAAACGCAACGTGGACTTGGGCCGCCTGAGGCAGCCCGAACGCAACGTCGCTGAGGCCGTCTCCGTTCAGGTCGCCGTGCACAGATTGGCCGGCCGACGTGTGGTTGTCACCAAGCACGACGGTGGACGCCACGTCACCGGACACGCGACCTTCGCGTTGTCCAACGAGGCTGCGGATCAGTTCCACGCCCGCGCCGTTGGCGCCGTCCACGGCCGTTGCAACCTGCGCCACACCGTCACGGTCATGGTCCACGCCAATCGCCGTGGAAAGATCGGCATTTTCGGTGACCACGCTTCGCTTGAATCCATCAGCGAGCATCTCCCACCTGAGCAATTCGTCCCCGATGACGGTGTAGATTTCAACGCCACCGTTGACCGCAGCCATTTCCACTTCACCGGTCACTGGACCGACATCGACCAAGGTGCGGTTCCACAAGACGCCCTCGTTCCACACCAGCCAGAGTTTGCCGCTTTCGTCGACGACCGCGGCGTGCTCTCGGTCCTCGTGAAGCACCAGCGAAATGGAGGATGCATCCACGTCGAGCATGAAGGTGCGCACGTGCCAGACTTGGTTGAGGTACATCGAATTCGGGAACGCCTCGCGTGCTGAGGTGAGGTTCTCACCGTCCCTGATGACGATGCGCGCGCGGTCATCGGTCGTGGCCGCCACCGCACAGACTGGACCGTCACTGACGTTGTCCACGGTGGTCACGACGCTGGTGGACCAAGACGCGGATACCCCGTCCGTCCATCGGTTGTCCTCGCCCATTCGGCCGTGATGGACCTGCCCCTGGTCGTCGATCCAGCACAGATGGCGCATGCCGGTTGGAGCAATCGACCCGACTGGACCGAACACGATCGCGGTGCCCTCGGTCAGGTTTGAGCCAAGTTCCCAGGTGTCGAGGACGGACTCTTCTCGAGCGACGCCGTCGTGCAGAGGCGACATCGAAGCGTCGCTCGCTCCGTGTTCATGGCTGCTGGACGGGCCCGTGGATGCTTCGGAGGCGAAGGGTTCGCTTCCCTCATCCAGATAGGCGCTCAGGCCCACGCTATGCACGGAAAGAACCATCATGACGCACATGACGAGGGCCTGCAGGGTGCGAACGCGTTGCATGGCCATGCTTCTTGATGACCGAGGACGTTCAAAACCCATTCCCCACGGGGCATGACCCTCAAGCACGAATCCTCTTGGCGCACCGTTCCATGTGAAACCATGAGCGGCCACATCCTCGTGCTTGCCGCTGGCGATTTACCCGAGGACGGGGTTCCCTCGTGGTTGCTGCACCGTCCGTCGATGGTCCTCGGATGTGACGGCGGTTGGAAGCATGCCGAAGGACTGGGCCTTGAGCTGACCCTCATTCTTGGTGACTTGGACAGCGTGGGCGGGGCGCCCCCCGGCGTGGATTGCGTTTCGCTGCCCGACCAGCAGGCCTCTGACCTGGCCAAGGTGCTCCTTTGGTGTGCGAAGCACCACCCGAGCCTCCCTGTGCACGTCATCGGGCTTGAGGGCGGCAGGCTCGACCACACCTTGGCCGCTCCGGCGGCCCTGATTGAGGCCAAGAGCGAGGCCGTGATGCACGTGAGCGGTGGGGACCTTCGCAGGATCCCCGCTGGAGACCTACACACCATGCCGGCTGAACCGGGCATGATCATTGGCTTGCACCCGTACGGGGAGGTACGGGTGAACCGCCTTGCGGGCGTGAAATGGGCGCTGGAGGACGTCGTCCTGACGACCGGCACCCGAGGCGTGCACAACGTCGCGAAAGGTGCGGAAGTGCACATCCATCTCATCTCGGGCGACCTCATCGTGAGCCGTTCGAGGGCTCACTTGGCATGACCGGGCAGGGCCGCATCCAGCATGGCGCTGTAATCGCCTTCCCCGTCCCACGCTTGCGCGACCTGGTCGACGCGTGAGCGCTCGCGCGTTTCCTCAAACGTGCCCCAGCGTTGCAGCAGGCCCAAGCGGTACGCCATGCGAGGGCTGTGGCCGGGCAAGAGAAGGCGCCACACGTAGGGGATTCGAACCGGAGAAATTCTGTTGATTTGTGCGCGCAATTCTGTGGCGCACGTGGTTGAGAGGGAATGGTACCACTCTGGCTTGCGAGCCAACTCATCTGCCCGGCGTGCGAGGAGCATGAAAAGTTGGCGTTCGCGCCGCCTCGAGGTGGTGGTTCGGTAGCGGTGGACCTGGTTCTTTCTCGCGTTGGTTCGGAGGAAGATCATGTCCCGTTCGAAACCGATCGAAAGGTAGAGTTCGTAGGCGCGCCACATGCCTTCCCAAGGAGAGAAACGGTCTGAAGCGTCTCGTCGCGCTTCGAAGGAGAAGGTCACCGCTTTCCCGTCAAGAAATTGGAAGGTGAGCATGGTGTGCGCAATGCCCTTCGTTTTGGAAAAATGGTCCACGATGTACCAGACGTCTTTGATGGCGTTCAAGTCGAAGGTGACGTCCCTCGCCCACGCCTCTTCGCGATCCTTGGTGCTCCGCCACGTGAAGTCACGAACGTGAGAGAAGGTCACGGTACGTGCTTCTTCATCCACCTCGGCCGTGGTTTGATGGCGGCAATAATCGCACCAGTCACGATCGAGGGACGCGATGCGGCGGCGGTAGACCCTGTAAAAAAGCCAGAGGCGAAGGCCAAGCCAGCCCACCACAACCCAAACCACCACGCGCAGAGCGAGGGGGATGGAATCTGGGAACAGCCCGTCCATTGGGCCGGCTTTCGGCGGCCAGTGGATAGACCCGTCGGCGGGAAGAGGCTTACCGGCGCGTGTGCATCGTGTCCTCAGACGGCGCCCGCACCTTCCCGAGGGTGTGACGTAGGCACGATTCAAGTTCAGGATGCTCGAAACGGAATCCGAGGTCGAGCAAGCGTTGTGGCTCAACGTGCTGCCCTTCGAGGATCAGCTCTTGGCCCATCTCCCCGAACATGGTGCGGACCACAAAGCCCGGAAGAGGCGCGAAGGAAGGGCGTCGAAGGACACGTCCGAGCACTTTGGCGAAGGTGCGCTGAGGCACGGGGTTTGGCGCCGTGATGTTGAACGGTCCATCCGCTTCCGTGTGCATCATCAGATGATGAACGGCATGGACGTAATCGTCCATCGAGATCCAGGACAAACGTTGCCGGCCGCCACGGATTGGTCCCCCCGCACCCATCTTTGCAGGCAGGAGTTGCTTGCCCAGAAGGCCTCCTGCGGCTGTGGTGACCAAACCTGTTCGAAGATGAATCAAGCGAATGCCGGCTTCTTCGGCGGGGAGCGCGGCGTCTTCCCACGCATTGGCCATGTCGCACAGGAATCCCTCACCTCGGGTGGACGATTCGGTCAGGACCTCGTCTCCCCGGTTCCCATACACGCCGATGGCCGAGCCTGAGAGGAAGACCTCCGGTGGCTGTTCTGCGGAGGCCAGCGCCTCGGCAAGATGACGCGTCGGTCCGATCCTGCTGTCACGGAGCAAAGCCTTCCTCGCGGTGGACCAGCGCTTGTCACCGATGCCGGCCCCGGCAAGGTGGATGACGGCATCAAAGCCCTCGAAGGAGCCTTCGAGGACCTCGCCGGTTCGGTCGTTCCATCGCACCACCTCACTGTCCGCAAGGTGCTTCGGCAGCACGGTTTCCTTTCGCAGAAGACGGACAACGTCATGTCCAGCGGCGAACAAGAAGGCGCAGAGTTGCGTGCCAATCAGGCCCGTCGAGCCGCTCACGAGCACACGACGACGTGGCAAATCGGCCGTTTCCTCAATACGCCTGAGGTCGCCGCGAACCCGATCGCTTCGGAAACGGAACATGGAGCGAAGACGGGGCATGACCGTGATCGGCGCGGTCCAGCCGCTGAAGAGGTGGAAGGGAAGGCGCCATTGAACGGTGTCCACCACTTCTGATTGGGCTCCACTGGCGTCAAACCGGTGCTCGTGATCCCATCGGCCAAAGGGCCCCTTGACCATCTTGTCGGAGAAGGCCTGTCCGTCTTTGACGTCGAAATGTTCGGCGACCCACATGGGTCGCAAAGGTCCCAGGCGCATCTTGAACCGTGTTTGCTGACCGTTCTCAAGGCCTCCGAGTTGAACCGGCGTCAAGCGCTCCCACTCCGGCATGATGCGAACGAAGGCTTCGGGTGAGTCGTGCCACGCCCACAGCGCGGCTTGAGAGGTTGGCATCGGTGCACGGTGTTCAAAGACAGGCATGGTCACACCCTCGCGAGGACCCCTGTGGCCGCAGGGACGGGATTCGACAAGTGGCCAAGCCACGGTGGAATCGTGCCATCTGAACCCGCGAGATGGTCCAGCAGAAGCAAAGGAGCCATTCGCGGGAGGTGACCCTTCCGGTAAGCGTGGATTGAGCGGATGACCTCTTCACGGCGGGGTGAACTGAGGGCGAGGTCCATCCGAGAGAGCGCGCGCTCCATGGCGTGAGCAAAGCGCCCACGTCGCGGGAGAACGTTGAGGTGTTCCTGAGCTTCAATCATGTACGTCAGCGCCACTTCAGACGGTGGCAGGCCGGCATCGAATCCCGCGGCGATGGTGCGACCAAGCTTGCGCTTCGCGTCTGCGGTGCGTGCAACGAGGAAGATCTTGTGTTCCTGATGGAAGGCCATGAGGCGCTGAGGTGTCCAGCCCTGTTGACCGGCGGTTTGCCAGCGGTGATGGAAGTGAACACGGGCAAGGAAGTGCTCGGCCTGATTGGGGTCGTTCAACCGCCCTTCTTCAATCACCGGGATTTGGGGATTAAGGGCCATGAAAACCATGGCAAACACGCCGACGCCGTCGCGCTGAGGCCGTCCTTCCTTGGCCGGGTGAACCTTCACCCGCTCGACCCCACAGGACGGTGAATCCTTCTTCAGCACAAGGCCGTTGACGCCCAAACCCGCCAAGTCATCCGCTGTTCGCGTCGCCCACGACACCATGGCATCGGTGAGGTCCTTCCCAGAACGAGGCTCAATCAATCGAATGCCGCTGTCGCCTTTCGAGAGCCGAATGGTTGGTCGAGGGGTGCCTAATCCGATGCCAACTTCTGGACAGACGGGCAGGAGCCTGAGGTGTTCGGACCATCGACGCGAGAGGGGGCGAAACTCGCACGCGTCTCCGTTGTACCGGACGGGTGAACCCAGAAGGCACGCCGATGCCGCCACGAGTGGTTTGTCCATGGGTGTAAGGACTTCGTGGAGTATATGAACGGCAGTTTGAGCGCGGTCAGACGTCCCGTCGTGGCGGCATCCGGAACGAGGAACCCAGCGTCTGCTGGGAAGGCCCGCGGCCGAAGCGGGTGATGTACTCGCGCGTTTTGACCTTCTTCTCCGTGCGATGCGACATCATGCAGCGCACCTTCCCGAAGACCGGTCGCTCGGTCCAGCCGCGGTCGAACTTCCCGCACACCCAACCGATGCCAGCGTAGGAGTTTGGATCACGACCGTCAAGGGCCCAGCGGTCGTTCAGCGCGACCATCCAATCGAACGCGAGCTGGGGCGTTGGGGCCCATTCGAGGATTTTCTTCCCCCATAGCATCCTCAGGTAGTTTTGGATGATGCCCTCCTGCATGAGTTGACGCTGGGCTGCGTTCCAGAGCTCGTCACCCGTTTGGGCGGCTTCAAGTTGTTCGAAGGTGTATGAACCAGGCCGTGGATCCTCGGCGTGTTCCGCCAAGGTCGCTTGGGCCCACTCTGGAATCGAACTGTACCCGTCGTGATCTTCGACCATGTGAGCGTGGATGAACGCGAGGTCCCGCCACGTGATGACCTGGTCAAGGAAGGCTTCTGGGCCTGCAGGGAGCCCCCACCAGCCTGAGCGACGACCGTCGGGCGGCGGGTTGACATGGCCCGGGTCCCAACCGTACAAGTCAAGCACGTCTTTGACCATCCTTTGCGCAGAGATGTGGCCGTAATGCAGCCATGGTGACAGTCCAGTCGCGGCTTGCAAATCCGGATGATTTCGATCTTCGTGATACCGTTCAAGCCGGTCGTCGAGGAACTTACGCCAGCGCTTGTTGGCGGACATGCTACCGCCTTTCATATGAGGGACAGGCGCTACGTCATGGTCGATATCGAGCGCAAGGAGCGCTTCCCTTCCGACTGCGTCGCCCTCAGCCGTTCGCCAAATGAATTCCAATGGCGTCTTGGGCGTGTCTGTTTCCTGGAAGGCCAAATCGACGAGGGTTTCGTCCACATCAGGCAGCGCGAGCGCAGGCCCCAAGGGGTGCTCAACAGGAAGGTCGGCCAGATGATCTTCGATGGTCTTGTGCAGGTGGCGTCGAAGTGAATAGGCCGTGGTGAAGGCGCGCCCGGCGTGGCGCATCGCGATGAAGCCGTTTCCGTCCACCACGTGAACCTCGCAAGGCGCGAGGTTCACCGCACGCTCCGCGACCTGACGCGGCATGTAGGTGGGATAATCGTCGATGACGAGGGCATCTGCATCCACGCTCATGCGTGCCAGCAGCCCGCGGGCTTCACCGTGGCGGGTTTCGACGTAGGGCACATACGTCACCCCGCTTCCGAGCATGGTGGTGCGCTGGTCGATCATCCCCTGCAGCACGAAGGTGTGGATGCGGTCGTTGGCCCATCGATGGCCAATGGCCAAAGCTTCGACCACGAGCAGGGGGAGGTTGCGTTCGACCGCGAGGTTCACTGCATGTTCAAGGGCAAGGTTGTATGTTGTTCGCCTGGATGAGGTCATCCAGTAGAGCACGTGTGCTCCGCTGTGCCCGTCTTTGGCCGACCTGACGGCCAAACGTGGGCTTCGCTGCTCGAGGATAGCGGCGGCGCCCATCGATTTTTATGTGCGACAGGTGGTATATCAAGAACCGTTCAGGGTCCTGCGGTGAGCAACGACGCTTCATATACCGATGCACTTCCTAACAAACATGGCCATCAGCATTGAGCCAACAAACTACACCGTGCCTGCACAGGCGGTGCTTCCAACGGCCTTCGGGACGTTCAACCTGCACGCTTTCGTCGACCCGAAGGACGGCGCGGAGCACGCCCTCCTCACGGTTGGCGACCTGGCCTCGGCCGAGGCCCCCCTTGTGCGCATCCACTCAGAGTGCTTGACGGGAGACGCGTTCGGGAGCCTCAAGTGCGACTGCGGCCCCCAGCTGCAACTCGCCATGCGGACCGTCCAAGAAGCCGGCGTCGGGGCGATCGTGTACCTGCGCCAAGAAGGTCGAGGCATCGGCCTTTTCGCCAAGGTGCAGGCCTACCACTTGCAGGATCTTGGCTACGACACGCTTGACGCAAATCTGGCGCTGGGCCTTCCGGCTGACGCTCGCACCTACGAAATGGCCGCGTCCATGCTGAGGGAGCTTGGCGTCCGCCGAGTCCGCCTCATGACCAACAATCCCCTGAAGCGCAAAGGACTCAGCGAGCACGGCGTTCATGTCGAAGATCGAATCCAACATCTGGCTGGCCTGGGCAAGCACAACATCCGCTACTTGGAGACCAAAGCAGAACGAATGGGGCACCTTTTGTCAACACAGGAGGTCTGAACATATGGGCGAACCTATCTTAACCGCTGCAAGCCTCACGAAGAGAGAGGCGACGGCGTTGACCAAAGACATGATTGGTCAACCCGCCCCGGCTTTCGAGTTGAGTGCCGACGATGGGGGCGTGTTTGACTCCACTTCCCTCAACGGAACGTGGCGCCTGATTTTCTTCTACAGCAGGGACAATTCCCCCACCTGTAAGCGGGGTTGCCTGACCTTCAAGGAGCAATATGACCTGTTCGTTTCAGCCGGCTGTTCCGTTGTCGGCGTCGGCCGTGACTCCGTCGACAGCCATCGGACGTTCAAGGAAGGCTTCACAGGCGGTCTGCCGTTCCCAATTCTTTCGGATCCCGAGCGCCTCGTGGCCACCTCGTTCAACGTCCCCATGCACTTGGGCCGCTTCCCGGCCAAGTCCTCCTTCCTCATTGGACCTGATGACACCGTGCATTACGTCTACGACTGGCTGTTCCGCCCCCGCAGGCACGTGGCTCGCATCCTTAGCGACCTCACCCGCGTCACGGGCGGTGAGGCCTGATGTGGAACGAGCTCTTGCTCGAAGCAGGACTGACCGAGCGAGAAGTTCGCTCCATCATGGTGCTTGGAAGCAACCCCAAAATGAAGGCCAGCGAGTTGGCCAAAGAACTGGACACGACCCGACTCGATGCATACAACAGCCTCTCACGCCTTCAAGAGATGGGCATCGTTACGGCCACGGCCGATCGACCGATGCAGTTCTCCAGCCTTCGCGTGGACGAGGCCGTGCACCACATCATCGAGACCCGTCGTGCGCAGTTGGACCGCCTCCAAGAGGGCTACGACGCGCTCAGCGAAGGGACGAGCGACGAAGCCTCCTTCGAAGCCATCCGCAGGGAGCGCGATGAACCGCGGTTTGCTGTGCTGAAGGAACGTGTGCACATTTACCGGCGTCTCAAGCGCATGGCCGAGGAAAGCGAAGAGCGCCTTGTGCTTCTCCTCGGTCGGTTCGGCATCCTCCACTTGTGCCGCTCTGAGGCCCTTGAAGCCGTGAACACCGCGGCGCTCCGTGGCGTGGTCGTGCAGGTCATCACGCAACTGGAACCCAGAACGCTCCGCTTCTACGAACAACTCCACCCGGACATCGAAATCCGGCACGCGGATGAGCTGGACTCCAACGGCTTCTTGCAAGACCAAGCCTACGTCATTCAGTTCCTCAACTTGGAGGCCAATCCTGTGGGACGAGGGAAGGAAGACGCAGCCCTCGTGATCGAATCCGAGCCCTTCGCCGTCTCGCAAGAGAACCTCATCGACGCCATCTGGGAGGAAGCCATTCCGTTCGATTTGGCCGTTGCACGCTTCACTGAGAATCGCATCAATGACCCACTCCGCCTGACCATCGGCGAGGGATCCTTCCTCGAATCCCTGACGTCTGCCTTGGGCTTCGACGGTGAGCTTCCTGAGGAAGACACGCCCTTTGATCCAGAGGCCTTCTTTGCCGCAGGTGACACCGTCAACCAAGCCCGACAGAGCCTCAGCGACGGACGGCTCTCCAACCTGAAAGTGCTTGGGATTGACATCGGCCGTATGCTCCGCCAGGTCGGGAACCGGGTTGGCCACGAGCTGGCCTTCAGCCTGCGATCGATCGACAACGACATCGAGTTCTTGGACGAAATGATGGACTGGTGGGAACACGCAGGCCTAGGCACGCTGCTCTACGGCATCGAACCAGAATTCCACGTCCAGGTTGGGCTGCATCACCCGCCCACGGTTGACGAGGACGTCTTGCCCATGTGGGAAATGGACGACGGCATCATCGAAGGGGCCCTCATGACGCGCTTCCCACCCGGCTCCAACGTCGACGTTCGACGTCAGGACGGTAGCGGTGCACACGACGACCTGTGGCAGTACCACCTGCTCACCCGTTCCGAGGCCTGAGCCTGAACGGCGTTTGATAACAGACACCTCGATGTGATGGCATGCGTCTCGGGACTTTCCTTCGCTTCATGTGGACCGTCAGGAGTCGGAAACCCATCGACCTTGAGCGCATCAAGGGGATGGGCTTGCTCGCGGTCAAAGTCGGACAAATCCTCGCGCTTCGCCCAGACCTTCTGCCACCGGAGCGCTGCTTGGAGCTCCAAGGGCTCTACCAACGCACCCACACCAAGCATGCAGCGCCACTCTCGGGGCTGATGGCGAAGAACTGCCCTGAGGGATTCGCCGACCACTTTGCCTCGATTGAGGAGGAGCCCATGGCAGCTGCCAGCATCGGACAAGTCCACGCCGCGACCCTCCACGACGGACGTGAAGTGGTCATCAAGTTCGTCAAAGACGACTTCGAAGGGCCGTTTCGCAAGGACGTTGCGCGCATGAAGCGCTGGCTTTCTGCGGTGCTGTTCTTCTCCCCACGCTTGAGAAAAGTTGGGAACCCGATGGCCTTGTTGAACCACATCGAAACCTACACCCTCGACGAACTGGACCTGCGGAACGAACGACGCGGGCAAATCCGTTTGCAAGAGGCCATGGAGAGCGTGAAGGAGGACTTCCCGCTCGAGCAGCTGCGCTTCCCAGAAATCCACACCGACATCTCGAGCGAACGGGTGTTGGTTGTCGAGCGCGTGCGCGAACCCTCCATCGAGGACCGCATCGACGACGGCAGCCTTGGTTGGGAGGATTTGCTCCAACTCTTCCGGATCCAGGGAGCCTTCATGTTCGGGTTAGGCACCTTCCACGGCGACCTTCACCCCGGAAACGCGATGCTGGACGAGGACGGGGTGTACACCTTCATCGACACCGGCGCCATTTGTGAAGCGCCAGAGCACGTGCGTGCAGCGTTGTTTGGTTTCTTCGAGCACCTTGCCCGCGGTAACCTCGACGAGGCGTTCACCGCGATGCTCGGCATGGCGGCGACCCCTCCCACGGGTGCAAAATTAGACCGTTACATGCGGGACATGCATCAGCTGTATGACGGGTTTGTGGGCACGAGCGTCAGCGAAGTGTCCCTGACGCAACAAATGATGAAAACCGTTCGAACCGCGGTGCTGGCAGGATGCACCTTCGGCGAAGAATCCTTTCCAATCATCCGCTCGCTGATGTACATGGACGGCATGGTGCTCCGCAGCCATCCTGACGTGGATTTGATCACCTCAATGGGCCCACACCTGGACGCCTTCAAGGCCATCATGCCCGAGGCCAGCGTGGACCTCACCCTCACCAAGCAGCGTTCACGCCTCGGCGGCACGCCGCTCCCGAGCTGAGACTTTGAACTCCTCATCGAGGTCGAGGATCCATTGTGGCGTCGGGCCCGACCTTGGCAGCGAATGGTCTTCACGCGGACGAATCCCAGTCAAGGTTGCGATGCACCACTCCACACCGCGCCAGAAGCGGAGGCGCTCCAACACGGGATTCGCCCAGTTCGTAAAGGCGCAGTAGTGCGTCACGTGAGGCAAGCCATGATGGATGGCATGGTGCTGGGGCGTCTGAATCAAACGGACCTTTTGCAAGGTCCGGATGAACAAGTGCAAATCCTTCGGGGTGGAGTGCGCCCAGCGGTGCACGATGTTGACGTTCATCCCAAGCAGGGAAAACAGCAGGAGTTGCCAACCGAAAAGACCCAGCAGGATGCCAACGGCAAAAATCCCCAACGAGATGAACGCCGTCGGACCCATCGCCTCCCAGAGGGTGATTTGCGTGATGTGGCGTGGGCGGTGATGATGGAGAATGTTCTTCTTGATGGCGTTTCCAACCAACGGTGTGGTCTCCGCGCCGTATCGGTCCTCTGACCAATGTATGATGCCGGAAATGAAGTCCACAAGGAGGTAGATGCCGATGGCTTGGGCGAGGACCGACCACCATGGCCCCGTCGGAACCAGCAAAACTGGGTCCGGGAACGTCGTTCGGTGATCGCAGTCGATGGTAAAAGCCGCATCCCGAATCGGCATCGAAGAGCGATTTCGCGAAGTAATTTCCATCTGCGCAAAGATTGCATACAGGACGCTTAGAAACGGTCCTTTATACCGAGAATGCCGATGTTCAAGCGATGTCACAACAACACGTCATCATTGTCGGTGCTGGACCCGGTGGTTTGGCTGCAAGCCTCCTGCTGGCAAAAGCCGGTGTCAAAGTCAGCGTTTTCGAGAAGTCCGAACGCGTCGGTGGCCGAACCCGCACCATCGAGAAAGAAGGGTTCACCTTTGATCTCGGCCCCACCTTCTTCCACTACACCGAGGTCATCGAGGAGATCTTCCAAGCCATCGGCCGAGACGCTCACGCCGACCTCGATTTGGCGCAGCTCGACGTCAATTACCGTCTCGTTTTCGGTCAAGGCGGCGAATTGGATTGCACCAGTGATCTCGACCTGATGAAGGAGCGCATCGAAGCGCTGTCTGGGACCAAGGACGCCGAAGCCTTCGTCACCTACGTCCAAGAAAACCGAAAGAAATTGGAGCGCTCCAAGGCTTGCCTGCAGGAACCGTGGAACGGCCCAGGCGACCTGCTGTCCAAGCGCGCCATGCGGGCAGCGACCGTCCTGCGACCCACGCGAAGCGTGGCCGACGACCTGGGGCGCTTGTTCGACGACGAGCGTCTGCTGTTGGCGATGTCCTTCCAGACGAAGTACCTCGGCATGTCACCGTTCAACTGCCCCTCGCTGTTCACCATCCTCGCCTTCCTCGAGTACGAGCACGGCATCTTCCACCCGATGGGTGGACTCGGTAGCGTTCCCGTTCGCATGGCGGAAATCGCCGAGGAATTGGGTGTCGAGATCCACCTCGGCGAGGCCGTCGACCGCGTGATCACCGAGAACGGACGTGCGGTGGGCATCGAAACCGCTTCCGGCGAACACCGGGCCGATGCTGTGGTGGTCAACGCAGACTTCGCGAAAGCCATGACCGAGATGGTGCCAAACGCTGACCGCCGGCGCTGGACGGACAAGAAGTTGGAGAAGAAGAAGTACTCCTGCTCGACCTTCATGCTCTACCTTGGCGTGGACCGAACCTACGACCACCTGCCTCACCACCAAATCTACGCCTCCAGCACCTACGTGGAGAACCTCAAGGACATCGAGGACCGGCATGTGGTGACATGGGACGACCCCTCCGTGTACGTTCAAAACGCGTGCGTCACCGACCCTCAGCTGGCACCAGAGGGATGCTCGACGGTGTACGTGCTGGTTCCAGTCACGCAGATTCACCCCAACGTCAACTGGTCTGACATCAGCGCCGACTACCGCGAGCGCATTCTGGACCAAATCGAAACCAAGCTTGGCTACGAGAACATCCGTGACCACATCGTCACCGAGATGATGATGACGCCAGACGATTGGGGCGACTACTGCTACCGTGGCGCGGTGTTCAACCTCGCACACGGCCTTGACCAAATGCTGTGGCGCCGCCCACGCAACCGCTTCGAAGACGTGGAAAGCATGTACTTGGTCGGCGGTGGAACGCACCCCGGATCCGGACTTCCCGTCATCTTTGAAAGCGCACGCATCTCGAGCAAACTCGTGCTCGACGACCTTGGCATCGTTCCCGACTGGAATGGCGTCAGCGTGTGGTTCGACTCGGTTCGTCGCTCCAAGAACGGACGGCGAGCACTCAAGAGCATCGGCGCGCCCCGCCCGCACAAGGGCGGCGAGCCTACGGCTTGAGGAGGGAACCACATGACGGAACTTCGCATGGCCCTCGACGCGTGTGAGCGTCGTGCAAGGGAGGCTTCATCCTCTTTCGTGGCTTCTTTTGCGTCGCTCCCGGCCAAGAAGCGAGCCGCCGTCAACGCCGTCTATGCCTACTGCAGGTGGGTGGACGACATCGTCGATGGGGATGCTGATGAGCGACTCCCCGTCACCGACGAGGTGCTGTCGTTCACCGAAGCCCGCATGGAGGAATTGATTCAGCAGCACGGCCGCAGGCCTACAGATCCACAGGATCTGGCACGATGGCGCCTCGAGGCCTTGTCCGCCATGCGCCTGCGCCTGCGTGCTTTTGACTCCGGCGCGGAACCCGAGGACGACGAGCACCCCGTGATGCGGGCGATGGCGTGGGTCATGCAAACCTACAGCGTCCGCCTTTTGGACCTTGAAACGATCATCGACGGCATGGAAGACGACCTGTTTCCCACGGAAGTCAGAAGCTGGGAGGACGTCCGTGCGTACTGCTTCAAGGTCGCCTCGGCGGTCGGCCTGGTCCTCATCGAAATTTACGGCTACGAAGACGCTCGCGCTCGCCTTCACGCCATCGACATGGGCATCCAACTCCAACTCATCAACATCCTCCGGGACGTGCAGGAGGACTGGGACCGCGGTCGCGTCTACCTCCCGCTTGACGTGCTAGAATCGCATGGTCTGTCCAAGGAGGACCTCAGCGATTCACGCATCGAAACGGACCTTCGCTGGAGGGCCTTCATCCGGGATTACTGTGAAGCGGTGGAAGGCCACCAAGATTCCGCCAAGGACCTCCTTCCGCTCCTGGATCGTCGCGCTCGTGCGCAACCGGGCATGATGGTGGAGGCGTACGAATCTCTGCTGGCCTCCATCGTGCGCACCGAAGGAGCGGTGTTCAGCCATCGTCCGAAGGTTGGCCTTCTGACCAAGGCACGTCTGGCGGTGCGCGTGATGTGGTCCAACCTCCGACGCGACGACCTCAGTCTTTCCTGAACTGAGGGATGGCGTCAGGACGTGGGTCGTCCACGTGTTCACGCATCCCAAGGGTCCACTGCAGGCACTCGGCCATCGCCCTCGCCCGGACGAATTTCATCAAGGCCCGGTGGGTCTCCGGGACGTCACCGAATTCCAACCGGCGCAGTTCGAACTTGTTTCGTTGCAGCCGCATTTCTCGGCTCATCCTGTCCAGCAACTCGTGGATTTCCTCCCACGTGCGCTCATAGGTCGGCTCGGTCACGTTTACCGCGCGGTTCTGCAAAGCCTGCATGGTGCTCCCTGTCTGCATGGGGCTTGGACTTCATCTCTAGCGTCTATAGTGAACGGGAGCGAACAGGTGCGGGATTCAAGTCCCCTTGCCTTGTGGCCGGTGCATGGCTGACCGGCTGCCCGTCAGCGTGACCGTTTTGCTTCCCACCCGGAACGAGGAAGAAGCCATCGGCGCGACCATCGACGCCATCCCAAGGGATTGGTGCGACGAACTGGAAATCATGATCGTGGACGGCTCGTCCACCGACCGCACCCGCGAGATTGCCCTCGAAAAAGGGGCTCGTGTCCACCTTGAGCCCCGCAAGGGCTACGGCCGCGCCTACCGCACTGGATTTGAGGTCGCGAAAGGCGACATCATCGTGACCATGGACGCCGACTGCACCTACCCCGCGGAGAAGGTGCCTGAGCTCGTTGCGAAGTTGTTGAACGACGACCTGGAATTCATCACCTGCGATCGCCTGACCTTGGCCGAAGAAGGCTCGATGTCTGGCCTGCACGGTTTTGGAAACTGGATGCTTTCGTTTACCGCTCGCCTGCTGTTCTGGTACGGCATCAAGGACTCACAATCGGGCATGTGGGTGTTTCGAAAGCGCATCTTCGAGAACGAAGCCATGCGCCCGACCAACGACGGCATGCCGCTTTCTGAGGAAATCAAAATCCTCGCGCGGAGGCACCTTGGCAAGCGGAAGGCCATCGAAATCTCCGTGCCGTACCGACCACGCGTCGGGGACGCTGAAATCCACACGTGGGGCGACGGCTGGAAGAACCTGAAATTTCTCTATGCTCGCCGCCTTGGTCTGCACAGGACCGTAACCCCTTGGGGTCCACACGAGGACAACACGGATTCGGACGACGGCTCGCTCAAGGCGTGACGCTCACACGGCGTCCCAGTCGAATCCACCGCCCACCGGTTGGCCGTCTGTGGCGTGATCGGCTTCAACCTCGTCCGCTCCGTCTGTGTCGGGGATGATCTCTGGTGCAACCTTGTCCTGTTGGAGCACGCCCCACGAGGCAATGAGGTCAACGTCAGAAATGCGTCGGCGCCGAGCCATGAAGGCGTTGAGGGCCAGAAGCACCACGACAATGGCGCCTCCCGCCACAGCGAACATGACCGCACGGCCGTCAGCGGAGGATTCGACAACCTCGATCGTCGTGGCAATGACGTCGATTTGTGCCGTGTCTCCGATGCCGTCGGTGGCCACCACGCGAACATAGGGGCTCCCAAGATCGTCGAAGACCACGTCGATGCTGCCTTCCCAGATGCCATTGCCAAGGTCGTCAGACAGGTTCAGCGTCCACGACTGATCGCCCAAGGTCACCGTCGCTTGCACGTCATCGGTCGTCCCGTCGGCGTCCTCCAACTCGGCAGAGATGCGCAAGGTGGTGCGCTCCCCGAGGACCACGTCGTTCGGGGTCACGACCAAACTTTCCGCAACAAAGCGAGGGAGGCTCGACTGGACGGTGATGTTCACGTGGTCCTCGTCCCACGAACCGCGTGCGTCTGCCACGTACACCGAGAGGTGATGTGTCCCAGGTGGAAGCCACAACGAGTGGTTCGCGTTGGAACTGATGACCTCGAAGCTTCCACCGGTCCACAGGCGCCAGGCCCGATCGATCAAATCACCGTCACGATCGACCGACCCGTCGACCAGCATCACCTCTGACCCCGGTGCAAAGGAGGTCAAGTCATCAGGTGAGGCGATCAAGGCGGTTGGCGGCGAGGGGTCCATGACCACCGGTACAACGCCTGTTCGGACGGCTCCGGTGCTGTCTTCCAACGTGAAGGTCACGTCGTGTGACCCGGAAGGCAGCCAAATCTGATGCAAGATGGAGGCATCAACGCCGTCAAGGAACACGTCGTCGTCCACGCTGACGGACATGGTGAATGCGTCTCCGTCCGCGTCAAAGGAGGCGCGTGCATCAAGCACCAGCGGGAGCGAAGACGACTGGCTGTGCCCTGGCTCAGGCAGGGTCACGTCGAGCACAGGAGCAGAAGTGAGCACCTCGACCTGCACGCTGACCTCCACCGGTTCGTGCAGCCCATCGTCGACGGAGAGCGTGATGGTGTGGTTTCCTGCGCTCAAGCGCGTGTCAAACAACAGCCAGTCCACGCCTTCGGGCGTCAGGCGGCCGTCGAGGTCGCTGGTCCAGACCACGTTGAGGTATTGCGAGCCACCGGCCGGCTGACCGGGCAGACACCACCACGACATGTTCGTGGGGAAGGTGCTGCATGAGGCGTCCCAATCACCCGAGCCTTCCGCACTGAAGCTGATGAGGTCCGCACTTTCGACCACATCACCGTCCTCGGGCGAGGCAATGACCGCACGGGGAACGCTGTCGTCCACGGTCAGGAGCATGCTGGTGGAGCGGGCCGAGGCGACGTGCTCTGGGCGGTCGTCGTTGACGGTCAGGGTCAGGGTGTGGACACCGCGGCTGAGCCAGCCGGTCCACGTGCTGAACGCAGGTCCGTCGCCTTCAGCGAGCACCCCATCAACGCTGGAGGTCCAAGTGTAGGTGACGGCGTTGCCTTCTGGGTCGGTGATCGTTGAGGCGTCCAAGGTGACCATGGACGAGGAGGCGTTGCTGTCCCGCTCAACCGTGAACACCGGCTCAGGCACCTCGTTGTACAGGATGACGGGGACAGGATAGGTGGCGTTGTTGCCCAGTTCATCCCACGCGATGACGATCATCTGGAAGGTTGGGGGGGTGTCGTCGAGCAGGTGGTTGAAGGTCCAGACGAGTTCTTCCGCGCACGGATTCGTGGCGTCCAGGGAAGGAAGTGGGCCGCTGTATCCATCGAATTCAAGGCCGCAGTAGACGATGTCTCCTTCAGGATCGACCGTGCCTGAGGTGTTGACGATCACCGTGCCGGTTTGTGGCATCACGAGTTCGCTCCAAGGGTTGAGGCTTGGTTCAAACGCCAAGGAGAGCACTGGACCCAAGTTGACCAATTCGATGATCCTGTTCCGGATGACGCAATGCGTAGGATCGCAGACCTGCACGCTGATTTGGTGGACGCCGTCGCTCAGCGTGCAGCCGTAGGGGTCGTTCTCGCTGTTCACCGTGAACGGAGCTCCCTCCTGAGGGGTGCGTTCTCCTGGAAGTCCGGAACCGGTGCAGCTCGCAAACAGGTCGCCATCGATGCTGCTCGTCCACGAGAAGGTCAACGGGTCGTTGTCCATGTCCCACGACGTGCTTGCATCGAACAACACCGAACCGTTGGACGGGAAGGTGGTTTCATCCTCCGGTGACGTCCAATTCACGATTGGCGCTTGATTCGACAAGGGAAGGTCGCAATAGACCGTGGTGGCATCGTTGAAGAGCACCTCGACGCTGGTGGAGACGCCCCCATAGGTGCAGGTGACGTTGAGGTTGCCGTATGCGGAAGCACCGCTGGTGTCAACCACGCGAGCGATGGCATCCTCGAGCACCATGTGCCCGTTGAAGTCGGTCGCGAGGGTGCGTGCGGGGGCGACCGCCGTGAACGAAAGGTCGACCGAAGCGAAGGGGACCCCGTTTCCAACGAGGTTGCGCACCCAAACCTCCACCGGCCACGCTTCCTCAATCATGCTCGTAGCGTCGATGTTGACGCTTGTGAAGGAAGAGACAGGGCTGTTGGAAAGATGGAGGGTTGAGCCGTCGGTCAAATCGATGGAGGCCCCGTTGACGGCCAAGGCCGTCAGGTCGGTCGCTGTGACGTTGACGTCCGAATTGCTGAGCGCAAGGGCACCGGTGCACCCCGAGATGTCGAGGCGGTCAATTCGAAGCAACTTCTGATCGCTGAGGTCCAAACAGCCCGCATCGTCGAGGGTCGTGTCGTGCAGGTAGGACACCCGCTGGCCGGGCACGTCAGCGTTCCAGACCACACCGGCATGAACGCCATGCAGGTCCAAGCCTTCGAAGGCACCGTCCGCCGACTGAACGTCGATCGCCGGCAGAGGCGTCCCGCTTTCGTCCGTGGCGTTGGCCCACGCGGTGACGTTCATGAAACGGAAACGGCCACCGAGCTGGCCAAAGTTCAGGTTGCTGTTGTCCACGGAAATGGGTACGGTGGCTGGAGCGACGTCTTCGACGAGCAAATCCTCGATCCAAAGGTCCACGGAGTCCTCGATCAACAGCGCATGTCCTGCGTTGCCTCGCACGTTGCAGCGAAGGCAACGAACGTCACCAGAGTTGGACTCAACGTCGTTGGAGCGGAGGTAGTGAAGGCCGGCCTGTTGACCGGGGAGGATGCCGCTCTGTCCGTTGTTCGACGCGGTCAGGTTGCTCAGCTCGACGCTTCGACCGTCCTCAATGAACGCACCCGCAAAGCCGTTCCCGTCCAGCAGCACGCCGTCGACGATCACCTCGGCCATGTCGACCCGAAGTCCGTACTCGGTGTTGCCGCTCAGGTTCCACGTGTGGCCTTGCATCGAGCCTCCGCCGGAGGCGTGAACGCCAGACCCCGGCGAACCGGTCACAGAGAGACCGTCGAAGGTCGGGGCGAAGTACGACGAGCGGACCGCCACGCCAGAGGCGTGCGCCCCTGCTCCTGCTCCAGCATCACCGGCGTCCTTGACCGTCATGTTTCGAACCGTCGTGGAAGCGTCGGTGAAGTACATGCGTAGGCCAACGTTGGTCGACCCGTCGATGAGCACGTCCTCCAACCACGCCCCGGTGGCGTTGATTTCAACCGCGGCTTCGGCGATGTTCGGCGTTTTGGCGCCGGGCCCACCGGTGCCGGTGACCGTCAATCCGGTGATGTCGGCCGATTCGTAATTCGTGTAATTCGTGCGGTTCTCTTTGTCGATGAGCACGCCGCGGTACATGCTGTTGCTCACGTCGAGGTCCTTGACGACCGCCCTGGTCCGGAGGCTGTCGTCCACGTGTCGAACGACCAGTCCAGTGTCCGCTCGATCGATGCTCATCCGCTGGAGCAAGGGGACGCTGTCCTCCACCCAAACCCCGGCAACGTAGGCCCACGAGGAGCCGGTGATGTTGTCCATGCTGATGTCTTGGAAGACCCCGCCAGAACCGCCCCAGATGTTCAGTCCACGTGTCGTGACGCCACTGAAGATCGCTCGCTTCACGACGGGAGCCGAGCCCGAACCGACCGAGAGCCCCAAGCCAAAGCGCCAGTCTGTTTGGAAGGCGTTCTGGCCGGCGTCATTGATGATCAGGTCCTCGAACACAGGCGTGGCGCCGAACAAGTCGATGCCCACGCGGTCGGGCGCTTCGATGGTGAGGTTGTGGAAGCGCGCATCGCCACCAAACATCGTGATGCCGTACACCGAATCCAGCATGGTGAGGTTGTCCACGCGCGATCCGCGTCCAAAGGACGACGCGTTGAATTGGATGCCTTCGTGGTCCACCGACCCGGCGGCTTCGAAGACGACCGGGCAGGTCGCGGTACCTTGCACCGTCAGGCGTCCGTCGATGACCAAGCGCACCCCGGCGCCGAGTTGGACGGTGGTGCACGCGGCGATGACCAGCTCGTCGCTGACCGCGACCGTGGTGGTGCTTGAGAGCAGCACCGTGCCGCTCCACGTCGTTTGAGCACGCCCGCTTGTGGCCTGTTCAGCGGTCATGGGCGAGAGGTCCGATGGCCCAGGAAAGGCCATCGGCGAAGCCACGGCGGTAAGCATCAACGCGACCAAGACGATGCTGCGGAGGATTGAGGGGAGCCGCTGCATCGTCAGGGAACCGCTGACGTTGCCTGTTCAACCTTGCCCACCGATGTGAGTCGGACGCGGGAGCAGCGAAACGGACTTGAGCGACGGGAGTCACCTCCATCCGTGCTGCCCGAGGCGCAAGCCAGGATCCTCCGCTGGTTGGGTCCATTTTCCGACGGGCTGCGAGAGGCATGGGACGTACCGAGGGAACTGAGTTTGCCCGGTATGGCAGAAGGCTTGGGCCTCGTGCGTTCAGCCCTCCACGTGCCGTTGAACCACCTCGTCGAGAGCGGTTTGGTGACCGTACGAAACGCCCACGTCATCGGTGGTGGCCGAAGGCGCAGAAGCGTCCACCACCTGACCAAAGAAGGTCGCCGCGCCCTCGATGCCTTGGAACCGCTGGAGGAACAACCCGCCATTGCAGGCCAATGGATTGGCCACCATGCGCCCGCCGGACCCGCCTTCGGTCGAGCCTCAGACGTGGCGGCCATCCAACGCCTGCTCGAAGAGCACAAGGCTGCTGCTTTGACCGGCTTGGCAGGCGTTGGAAAATCCACCGTGGCGCGTTGCGTGGCCGAAGCATGGTGTGCCAACGGTGGTGATGTACGGTGGGCGAACGTGGACGCCTATGCTGCATTGAGCGATTTGGCCTCGGTGTTGAACGGAACCGTCACCTTCGGTGACGATGCCTCCGCAGCGGGATGGTTGGAGGGCTGCTCCTCCAGTGACCTCATCGTCCTCGACGGCTGCGAACACATCCACGCGATGCATGCTCCAATGATCTGGAAGGCAGCCGCTGGTTCAGACGAGGGACCATCGTGGCTCATCGTGGGCCGCGCTCCCCTCGAATCGCCGGAATCCATGCACCGTGAGGTGCTGGACCCGCTGGACGATGAGGCAGCAAAGCACATCCTCGGCGACGTCGACAACGCCGAGGCCATCCTTGCTCGCCTTGGCGGTCATCCTCTCGCCCTCCACCTGCATCGCCCTGGGATGACCTTGCCCGAAGAAGGCGAGGGCATCGAGGCTTTCGTGACGAACGCTGTTCTGGCTGACTTGTCCAAGGATGAACGTGGAGCGGTCGAGGCATTGGCCCTCCTTCCCTTCGCCGTCCCAGGGGACGACCTGGAGCAGGCAGAGGCCGTGGCGGACCTTGACGAGCGTGCGCTCTTGTTGTGGTGGTCCACGGGAGGCTTGCAGGTGCACGCCCTCGTCCGGCACGTCGTGCTGGAGACCATGGGCGAAGCAGCGGTTCGGCGCGCGGCGCAGGCCGGCGTTGACCATTGGTCCAACAGCACCAGCGCCCTCGCTCCGTTGATGCTCATGCATCATCGCCTGCTGAGCGGTGAGGGCGGATTGGACGAGGCGGCCGGTGCCGTCATGGCCGCCACCTCTGACGGGTTGGGAAGGCTCAGCGCCCTGCTTTCGGATGCGCTTCAACGTGTTCGTGAAGACGAGCGAGAAGACCTGATGGGCGTCGCGGCGGAGGTCGCGGTCCGCCGAGGAAACGTCGAGCGGGCACGGTCATTCCTCGATGAGATGGACGCCCCCGACGCAACCGCACTGGCTGCCGTGCTGCGTCTCGAAGGACGGGGCGAAGAGGCAGAAGCCTTGCTGATGGACGCCATCCAATCCAGCGGATCCTTGCGCCCACGGATGGCCATGATCACCGCCCGCATCGAGGACCGTTTGCCCGGACAACACATGGACGTCCCTGAGGTCATGGACATGGTTCAGGCGCTTGATCCGGCGACCTTACCCTTGGAGGTACGACGAACGGCGGTGGTGGCCAAAGCACTGCTGCGGTTCAGTTTGCTCGTGATCGACGGTCGCCTTATCGAAGCGACCGAGCTGTTGGCCGATGTGGATTCGACAGGTGCCCTCTCCGCCAGCGACATGACGGACCTGCGATGGCGGCACGCGGTCGCGAGCGATGCCCTCGAGTCCACGCTTCTCGCGGGGCTTGAGGAACACCTCGGTGAACGCCACGACCTTCGTGCCGAGGGCCTGAGGATGTCGCTGCTGGAACGCATGGTCCTCGAAGGCCACGGCATCGCGACAGACACGGCTGCAAAGATGCACCTCCCGACCACCGAGGACATCGGCGCGCGTCGCCTTCGGGCACGGCACGCCACCTGCCTTGCACGGCTTGCCAGCGACGCCTCACGCCGTGCGAAGCTGCTCCACGCGGCCGCCATGCACCGGCACGCAGGCTCAACCCGCGCCGCCAAAGCCCTCGTCGATGAGGCGCACGCCATCCGGGGGGGCTGACGTGCCCGTTGATCCCAGCCGCGTGGACCTTCCTGCACGCCCCGGCGTCTACCTGTTCAAGACCGCACAAGGTCGGGTGCTCTACGTCGGCAAGGCCACTCGGCTGTCGGACCGGGTGCGGGCCTACTTTGCCTCAACCCCGGACAGGGCCATGATTCCCGAACTCGTCGCGCGGGCAGACGACGTCGAATGCATCGTCACGCCAACGCCGCAGGAAGCCCTTGTGCTCGAACGTCAACTGATTCGCGAACACCGGCCGAGGTTCAACTCCTTGCTCAAGGACGACAAATCCTTCCCATACCTCGTCCTCACCGGTGAAGCCTTGCCGCGCATCATGTACACGCGGCATCCACCAAAGGGCGCTCAAAAATGGGGTCCTTTCCCAAATCCTGCCGCGGCCAAACAGGTCATGCAATTGCTCCGGAGGAACCTTGGCATTCGCGATTGCAAAGAATTGCTTCCCCAAGGTTGCCTGGCCATGCACATCGGCCTTTGCGCCGGGCCATGCATCGATGAGGAGGGCTACCTCGAACGGGTCGAGACGGCCCGCAAGATCCTCAACGGACAGGCGACCGAGCTCCTGGAGGAACTCGCGCTCGAAATGGACCAAGCCGCGGAGGCGCACGCCTACGAACATGCGGCGGTGGTTCGCGACCGCATCCGAGCCGTCCGCGAGGTGATTTCCCAGCACGTGGTGTCCAGCCGCTTGTACCGGGACAGCGACGCCATCGGCGTGGCCGTTCAGGGCGACCTCGCCGCGGTGGTCGTCCTTCACGCCGACGAGGGCATCGTCCAAGCGCAGGACGTCTGGCCGATGGTGCACCGAGGCGACCTCGGCGAGACCGTCTCTGCCTTCGTGGCGGACCACTACGAAGCGCGGCGTCCGCCGCGCCTGCTGCTCACGCCCGTGCCCTTGCTCGACGGCGTCGAGGCGTGGCTCGAGGAACGCCGGGGCGCAAAGGTGGATTGTAGGGTACCGATGCGCGGCGATTTGGCCACGCTCCGCCGTTTGGCCGACCAAAACGCGGAGGTGCAAGTGGGCCGACTGGCACGTCGTGGTTCGGGCAGTTTGGAGCAACGCGCTGCAGACGACGGTGCCGTCCTGCTTGGATTGGACCGTTTGGACCACGTCGTTTGTTTCGACATGGCGCAACTGCAAGGTGAAGAGCGGGTGGGCGCAAGCGTCGTGCTCCGCAACGGCCGACCGGCCAAGAAGGAGTACCGCACCTACACGGTCAAGGGCGACGCCATGGACGATCTTCGCATGATGCAGGAGGTCGTGCACCGCTGGCTCAAGCGCCAAGACGAATGGCCCGACCTGTTGTTGCTTGACGGCGGACAAACGCACCTCGACGCCATCAAGCGCACCTTGGAGGAAGCGAAGGTGTGGGGCCGCTTTGAGGTGGCTGCTCTGGCAAAGCGCGAAGAAACCGTGTTCCGTGAGGGACACGATCCCATCGTTCTCGACCGAAACGGGCGCGTCTTGGTGCACGCGCGGGACGAGGCGCACCGCTTCGTCAACCGCTTCCACCGCAAGCGTCGCGGACGAAGCACGATGGAGGACCCGCTGGAATCCGTTGAGGGCCTCGGCGCGAAGAAAATGCAGGCCCTCCTCCGTCATTTTGGCGGCCGAAAAGGCATCGAGCACGCCAGCCTTGCCGACTTGCAAACGGTTCCCGGCATCGGAAAGGCGCTGGCAGAGCGCCTGCATGAGCGCCTTCACGGAAGCACGACGTGATCAGGTGAAGCGCCCGTCATCGTCCAAGTAATCCGGCATCGGACCGAGGTCGTCCACCTCGCCCACCATCATGCCGAGGCTGTTGACGCCCGCATAGCCCGCAAAGGCCGCATCGCTCATCGCCATCTTCTGGGCCGCTGCTCCACTGGCCGCGGCCTTCAGGGCAGCCTTTCGCGCCTTCCGGCGACGTCGCCGCCGGCGCCAGCCGATGAACATCAGGCTCAGGATGATGAGGAAGGTGGTGGGGTAGACCCAGATTTGCCGCCAGATGTAGGCCCAACCGATTTCGAAGCGCAACTCGAGGTCGTCGTCGAGTTCACCATGTGGGAGCATGTACGTGATCTCGTCTCGGCCATCGACCTCGGTGATGGTCAAGAGGTTCTCAGACGAGGTCCCGCTGACCTTGAGGCCCTTGGGCAGGGTGACGGTCATTGGACCGCTCAGCGTGAGGTCGAACTCCTCGGCCACGGTGGTGTCAACTTGGCCGGTCGACACCGGAAGCGGGTTCTCCTCAGGAGGCGGGAAGCTGAGGCCGTTCGAGTTGACGAAGCCGCCCGCAAGGGAGCGAGCAAAGCCTTCCATGAAGGCAGCCATGGGGTCCATCACGGGCGCGGTCAGGGCGGCCGCCGACTCGCTGATGATTTGGAACTCAGGATCTGCCCCTTCGTTGACCAAGGGCCAGATGCCGGTGGTCAAGCCCAGCTCGATGCGGACCTTGGGGATGGAGACCGAGAAGGACACCGGTTCAGCGTCCGAGACCACGGCACCGGGCGCGCCGATGCCGGAGAGGGACATCTCCACCTGGAACGCGTCCATGTTCACGTTGGAGAAGGCGATGCCCGTCTCTTCTGGATCGACGTCTTCCAAGCCCTTCACGCCCGCATGGATGAGGCCTGTGAGCATCTCTCCGGCTCCGCTGACAAAGGACGTGAGGCCTTCTTCTGTGGCCTCGAGGGGCAAGGATTGGTCGCAGACCTCGTAGTCCCAATCAAAATCGTCGCAAGGAATGGTGATGGGTTCCTCCAGCGCCAAGGGGTCGTCCATCCTGCTCGAAACGTCCACGGCCAAGCGCAGCAGGTCCGATGGAATCACTTCGAATTGGACGTGGACGGGGTCGTCAGGACTGGTGATGTTCTCGAGGAAGGCCAAGCGGTGCATGTCCACGCGTACCTCAAGCCCGAACTCGACAGACACGGCCTGCCGCCACTCGTGGAGGTCGAAGGTCTCGAAATCAAGTTCCACGCTGCTCAACACGCAGGTGCGCTGGGTGGCGGCGCAGAGGACCTGCTCGCCGTCCTTGATCTCATGGTCCCACGGCCAGGGCTCAGGGCCGCGCACGGAAATGTCGACCTCGTTGCTGCCGTTGGTGCGCAGCGTCAGCGAAATGCGGTCATCGCCAGACTCGGTGACGACCCAACTTGGCAGCACCACGGTGACCTGCAGGTCGGTGCCGCCGAGTTGCTCTGGGACGATGGAGTTCAGCACGTCGGCGGGCGGGTTCAACGAAGCGGCAAAGCCCGCTTCCATGATGCGCCGCAAGTCATCGTCCTGCACGGTGGTGAGGAAATCGTTGACCATCGGGTCATCGATGTTGGCCGACAGGAGGTCGAGGAAGCGGAGGTTGACCGGATCGCTGACCGTACGCAGCACCACGGGGTGATCGTAGCCCATCGCTGCGGCCCCGGTCAGGCAGTAGTGCTGGTGCACACCGGTCACGCCGGTTTCGGTGCATCCGTCCCCGTGGGTGTAGTTCAGCCCGCCCGAGGGACCGTCCACGCCTTCGGCCACGGTGTCGCCAACCCACGCCAGCTCGCTCATCGTCAAATCGATGCCCGGGATGCCGTCGGTCACGCCCGTGATGATGTCGTCCACGGGGAAAGCATCGGTAAAGAGGTTCAGATCGACCAAGCCGTTGTGGTGCGCCAAGCGAAGCCCATCGGCCGTCAGCAACGGCACGTCGGCCAGTTCACTGAACTGAACGACCTGGATGCCCCACTCTTCGAGCAGCTCGGTTTCGAGGTAATGCAGGCTGGCGCGCATGTCGAGGACGGCGTTGCGCTCGTCCGAGAGGTCCAGCGTCACGTCAAGGGTGAATCCCGGATCGCCTTCGGCGACGGTCACCATCGTGGTTTCCGAGGTATTCCTGAAGCCCATGGTCAGCGAGGTGGTTTGCGAGATGCTCGTGTCCCCTTCTGCGGCTTGCGTGTGGTCCACCGTCCACTCGCCGGCGAAATGATCCCCCATCACGACGCGGGTGCCGTTCGCGTCCACCGCGCGGACGTCAGCGAAGGCAGGAGGTTCAATCAGGAAGGTCGAGCGGTGGCCGGGCTCCGCGAAAATGGCGAAATCCGTGCGGATTTCGCTGCCCATCACAAGGAGACCTTGGTAGGCCCGTTCCACGTTCAGTTCGGCGCCTCCTGCGAGGTTGAATTTCGCCACGTCAAGGGTCACGGTGGCTTGGGTGCCGAAACAAATCGGGGGCTCGAACACGTTGTTGGAACCAGAGCCTTCGGACTGAGCGTCGATGGCCGCGTTGGTGGTGCAGGCCGTGGTTTGTCCCTCCGCAGTGAAGGTGTTCGTGAAGTCGGTGGTCATGTCAGCCACGGTGCCGAAACCCTGCGTCAAGAGCGAATTCACCGAGGCGTTGACCGAAGCCATCAGCTCTTCACCCACGGTGTTTGAACCCACTCCTGCGGTTTCTTCGTCGAGGAAACTGCGGATCAAATCGGCCGGAGCTCCATCGTTGTCTTGGAGGCCGTCGGAGGCCAGCGAGGCGGCGAGGATGCCGTCGTCAAAGCCGAGCGCTGAGCGGTCGAACTCGCGCACCATCCACGTCAATTCCATCTGAATGGTGGAGGTGTCCTGCATCTCGAAGTGGTACTGGCCTTCGATCCACTCCTGCTGTTCAGGCGTGCCGTCTTGAGTCCCGTCATACGTGTCGCAAGTCTCGCCAAGGTTGCTGCATGTGGACATGCCCGTCGCTGCCGCAAAGGGAGCCATGGATTGCAAGAGGAGCATGGCCAAAAGCAGGCTCCAAACCGCGGTGCGTGGACGACCCATGCAGTGAAACGAACCTGACTCCTTGAAGAGCGTTCCTCCATCAGGATGCATGGGCAAGGGCGCACCGTCCTCTGGCGTTCGCGTGCCCCGTGCCGATGCGGAGCGCGTCCGCGCGTCACTGGACGCGGCTGGATGCCTGGACCGCGCGTGGCGCCCCGTCGTCGATGGCGGCCACATCGTGTGGCCCGTGCACGAGGGAGTTTCCCTGCCTGCAGACGTGGACGGTGAGCGCATTGACGTCGCGCCAGAAACGTGGCCGGCAGCCCCGCCACCCATCGACCCGCATCACCGGCTTCGTGAGGCGGTGGAGCGTTGGCTGTTGACCCACATTCCAGGAGATCATGAGCGGCATGAGGCCCTCCTCAGCGACGTGCCCAAGCGCTGGGAACGCCTGAACGACCTCGTCCTCCTGCCAAGCGATGCCTTCGCATCACCGGCGTGGAAGGAAGCCCTCAGCGCAAGCGAGCGGCCTCCGTGGGCTGAGGTTGCCGCCGCGTTGCGCGCTGAACGGCTGGGCCAGCAAGCGCACATCGCCGCCGACGTGATCCGCAGTTCAAACGCCACGATGTTGCTCGGTTCAAGCGGGAAGGTGGAGGTGATCGACCACGGCGTCATATTCCGCTTCGATGCCACGCAGCAGATGTATTCCTCAGGGAACGTGACCGAACGTCACCGCATGGGGCACCTCGACCTGCGCGGTGAGACGGTGGTCGACGCCTTCTCCGGCATCGGTTACTACACCCTCCCGATGCTGGTTCGAGGAGGGGCCGAACACGTCCATGCGTGCGACATCAACCCCGACGCAGCCGCCTGGCTGCTCAAGGGTGCTCAAGCGAACGGTGTCGAACATCGGCTCACACAACACGTGGGCGACAACCGCGCCACGCTCCCAGCCCTCCAAGGGGTCGCAGATCGCGTCGTCTTGGGCTTGTTGCCGACCTCGGAGCACGCGTGGGAAGACGCCGTACGCTGCCTGAAACCCTCTGGCGGATGGCTGCACGTCCACATGAACGTCGAAGAGGAACGCATCGAAGCCTGGGCGGAAGAAACCGCTGTTCGCCTGGGCGGAAGCATCGGGCATCTCGAACGGGTCAAATGGTACGCCCCAAGGATTCGGCACGTCGTGCTCGACGTGCACGTCTTAGGAGACCTCTGAGTCCTGCTCTGCATCGGATGCCAGCGGAGGCAGCAGGACCGCAGGGATGGGCGTGTGCTCTGGGTTGGTCAGCGAACCGGGCTTGCCCGTGGACGGGGCAAACACGCTCCAGATGCTTCCGCTCCAGTAGCCTCCAAACAGGAAGACAACAATCCCGAGCAAGAAGTAGATGTTGTAGAAGGACCAATCAAACCCGGAGCTGCTTTTCTGGCTGACCGGTTCCTCAATTTGACCGGTGGCATGCTCCTCGGCGATGACGCCAAGCATGCGCACGCTGCTGATGTGAACTTCATACAACGGACGACCGGCGGAGGCAAAGGGGTTCTGAACGCCGGTTCCGGTGGGCTCGTCGCTGGTCGGCACCTCCGCGATGGCGCGCACGTGGCTCATGCCGTCCCGAACGACGCCAAAGGTGGCGTAGCCCTCGTCGTCGCGGTTCTCGGGGTCGAGGCCGTGGGCTTCGGTTTCAGCGATGTACCACTGCGAATCGGCCGAGTCGGGATCCTGGCTTCGCGCCATGCCGATGGCCCCGTCCACGTGACTGAGGTTCTCGTTGTGCTCAAGCGGGATGGTCTCGCCCGTTCCGCCACTGCCGCATGAGAGGAATGTAGCGGGGTACACGCCCACGGTGGTGCAGGTCGGGTCACCGGCTTGGGTGACGAAATCGTCGATGACCCGGTGGAAGAAAATGCCGTCATAGAGGTCATCCTCCACGTGCTGAATCATGTTTTCAACCGTGATTGGCGCCCACATCGGGAACATCTCGATGATGATTTGACCCTGCTCGTTGCTCTGGAAGTGGCCGGGTTGGTAGTCGACATCGATCACCAACACCGGATTCCCAGCGTAGGAATAGTCCATCGGCGAGCCCTCCAGTTCGGGCCCATCGTCCCACACTGAAGGGTCCAGTTCCGTCGAGCGCCAGTCCTCTTGCGCACCGATGCTTCCTGGTGTGGCCAGCACCCCAAGCAAGAGCACGACGAGAAGCGTCGCCTCCGAACGTTGACGCTGGCCCACACGCCGCACATGAAGCACCTCCACATGAAGCACCCGCCGAAGCAGGCGGCGGCGCGGTGATGAAATACCACCGCGACCAAGGCCTACCATGGACCAGCCCTACACCTTCCTTGGCTTCGAAATCCCGCGACTTACCCTCATCGTTGGAGGCGCCTTGGTGGCTGAAGGAATCGGGTTCTACCTCGGCACGGGCATGGAGAGCATGACGGCCCTGATTCCGGGCTTTATCGGACTGCCTCTCGTGCTGCTTGGCATCATGGCGGGACGGATGCCCGAGCGCAGGAAGTTGCTCATGCACATCGCGGTCACCTTCGGTCTCATCTGCGCCCTCGGCGGCCTCATGGGCATCTCGAGCCTCATGCAAGGCGACATGGGTGGCTCCACATACGCCCAACTCATCATGCTCGTCATCGGGTCCGTCTACACCTTCGCCTGCGTGCAGTCCTTCATCCACGCGCGGAAAGCCCGAGAAGTGGCGTGAAGGCCCACGGTTCACACGGCCCAACATGACGCTGCGGATGACGCAAGATCGGTGCTCGAAGCGTCAGGCTGATGAGGGGCACGTCAGGTCCAACCAACATGTCGGATGAGGTGCTCGAGGCTGAGCTCCTTCCTGACGTGGTACCGATTCCGTTCGAATACAAGGAAGGGCTCAACCAATCTCGACGTCGCATGCAACTTGGGATCGGCGTCGGCGCCGTCTTTGCGCTCTTCGTGTTCGCCCTTCTGGTCTCCACCACGGTGCAAACCTACAACGAGGTCACGGCCGAGAAGCAGACTCCTTGGTGGGCCACGCCCCTGAACGAGCGGGCCAGCATGGATTTGCCCATGGACACCCTTCGCGCCCAACTTCCGGTCAACGGCACCTACGATGTGCTGCCGTACACGGAGCATTTCGTTGAGGTCGATTTGCCGGCGAGCGAGGATGACCTCGGGACGCCCGGGCCAGACCTCATGCACGTAGCGCTGTGGCTGCCTGACGTTCCCGAAGGCACGACGGTCCCCGTCATCATGACCATTCATCCCTACTACGACTTTGGCGGCGAGGGCATCGTCGGGGACGACAGTGCACCGAACACCGTACCGGATGGCGGCGTGGGCAAGTGGGTCTACGACACCTTCGTGCCCCACGGCTACGCCCTTGCCCAAGCCTCCACCTTCGGCACCGGACAATCCACCCACTGCCAGGACGTCAAGGGCCTTGGCGAGCAAATCGGCATTCAGACCGTGGTCCAGTGGCTCGGCGAACAGAATTGGTCCAACGGCAACGTCGGCCTGATGGGCAAGTCCTACGCGGGCACGACGAACTGGGAGGCGGCGCAGAACCCCTCGGAGCACCTGAAAACCATCGTCCCGATTTCCGGATCCATCGGCGTCCAAGAGATGTTCTACCGAAACGGCTCCTCGGAAAGCCGTGCCATGCTGTACGACGCCCTCTACGAGGGAGCCACGGCGGACGCAACGGACGACGACATGCGGATGTGCCAAGACGACGCCATCGGCCCGCTGAATCCACTCACCACGTGGGCCGGCGCTGACTTTGGCGGGGCGGAGTGGAACGATTACTGGGACGAGCGACGCCATCTTCCCGACGTGCTCGAGAACTACAACGGCAGCGTCTACCTTGTGTGGGGGCTTCAGGATTGGAACGTCGATCCATACCACGCCTTCCCAACCTATCAGATGCTCAAGGACGCAGGCATCCACACCCGCGCCATTGCGGGACAGTGGGCCCACAATTACCCCGACCAGCCGGACCGGCACGGTGAGCTCGGCAGCGGCTACGGCGCCGAAGCCTACCCCAACACGAGCCGCATGGACTGGGCCGTGGAGCTGTATGCGTGGTTCGAATGGTTCCTCAAGGGTCAGGGCGAGGAACCCGAGCCTCACGTGCAAATCCAAACCCAAGATGGGCGATGGCACGTTGAGGACACGTGGCCGCCCGAGGACATGACCTGGTGGTCAAAGGGCTTCGACGAAGCGGCGGTCAACGGCCGTTTGGTGACCGCCACACAATCGGTGACCGTTGATTTCGGCATGCTCAACGACACCATCCACATCTCAGGCATGCCGACCCTGCACATCACCGCGACCACGCGCACCTGTCAGGGCGGCCAGATCTTCGCGACCATGTACGCCGACGACCTCCGCCTTGGTCACGCCACGATGGACATCCGTTACCGCGACGGAGGCATGGACGCTCAGACCACAGCCCCACTTTCCACCTACCTGATGCTGATGGAGTTCAATCCCCTCGACACCGTCGTGCCAGCGGGCAGCACGTTGCGCCTGGTCTTGACCGAGAGCGGCATGGATTACCTCCCAAGTCCGTGTGCGGCCATCGGATTGCGCATCGCCGACAACGCGGATTCCGTGCTCAGCCTGCCGCTGATCGAACGCGGAGAGGACGACGAACGCTGGTTTGACGCACCGCCATGGTGGGAGCAGCAGGAGATCCCTGGGGCCTGAACATGCGCGTTTTGGCCTTCGAAGACCACGTGGACATCGAGGCCCTGCTCATCTCTGGTTCGGTCAAGACGGCTGAGCTCTCGTTTGAGCAGCGATGGACCAGCGAGGATGCCCTCGAGCACGTTGAGCGGGTTCGTCCTGATGTCCTGCTTCTCGACCATTTCATGCCCCCGACGACTGGATTGGACGTGCTCGATGCCGTGCTCAAGGCGGTTGACGCAGGTCGCATGGTCCGACCCACCACCATCGTGGCGATGTCGAGCGAGCCCTCGTGCAACGACGCCATGCTGAGCCGAGGCGCGGACCACGGCATCGTGAAGCACCGCGTGGCCACCTTGGACATCTGGCCAAGAGGCCAATAGAACCAAACGCAGAGCCACAAGGTAGCATCGTGGTTCCTCGCGAATCTGAAAGGACCCCAGCATGGGGCGTGATCGTCAGCGGGGACGCTGGAACCGTCTTGGCTTCCGGCCTGCTGCCTCTCTTGCTTGTCAGCGGCGCCGCCGTTGCAGCCTTCGGCGAGTGGTCGCTTCCAACATGGCCCGTGGTGTTCGCCAGCCTCACCCTTTCTGTGGCGTTGTTCGCCCATCTTCTTCACGAAGGGCGTTGGCGTCTCAGGGATCTGCGCTGGTTGTGGGTGCCTGCCGTCATCGCCGTGACGTCCTTCGTGGACCCTTCGTGGACTGGGCCGATGCTTTGGGACCAGTCCGACCATCTCCAAACGGCGAACAGGTACCTTGGCCGCTGGTCATGGGAACCGTACCACATGGACCAGAATTTCGCGTTCCGGCCGAAGGTGGTGTCTGGCTTGGCAGCGATTGAGCTTGCCCTCACGGGCCAAACATCACGGGTGTTTGTCGTGCCTTGGCTCATCTTGGTGGCCACTGGATGGCAGGTGCAGCGGCTCTCAGAAGAAGCAGGCGCCGGGCGTTGGTCGCTCCTCGCTCCATTGCTGGTGCTGACTTTGCCGGCGATGATGGAACAAGGCCGAACCGTGTACCTCGAAGCCCTTGCCACGGGCGGCTTGATGCTCGCCCTTCGGTTGGGCCTCCGAACCCTTCACGTGACGTCAACAGCACGGCAAGAGGTCGGGCGGGGCGCCGTCATGGCCACGGTGGGTTTGGCCAAGTTCCCCTACCTCTACCTTGGGCCAGCCTTGGCGGTCATCGTCGGTTGGCGGCATCGTTCCCTGCAACGCGCCGGTTGGGTCCTGCTCGGTTGGTCCGCCCTCGTCGCACCTTTTGCCTTGAGCGACCGGCTCCATCACGGGCATTACGCGGCCAGCCTGAATCCGCAGGTGACCGGGACCTTGGCCAGTTTGACCTCGGACGTCGGCCCGTACGGACCAAGCCTCGCCTTCGAAGACATGCTGCTGGAACTCCTCCCGTCCCTTCATGTGCTCTTCGCGCTCGGTGTGGTTCTTTGGGTGCTGCGGGATGCCAAGCCTCGCGCCGTGACCGTCGCGGGATTGCTTCTCCCGAGCCTGGTGCTCTTTGCCTTCGTGCTGGACTTCGGATGGCCTCGCTATCATCTTCCATGGTTGGCAGGGCTCATTTGTTTGGGCTTGTCCGGCCTGACGGATCATGCCCCTGCTCACGACGTCTTCCGCCATGCAGCATGGCGGCCCGCGGTGCTCAGCCTCGTTGTGATTCTCGCAGGCGTCCAAATCAACGCCGTGGTTGGCGGAGCCCTCGAGGAACGGGAGGACCTCGAGGCCACGATGGCATGGCGGTGGAACCTGTTCGGCCATTACTCGGCCCTTGGATCGTCCATTCCTGACGATGCCGTGGTCTTGGCCGGCTATGACATCAGCCTCGGGCTCCGTTACGGCGAGCAAACCTACCGTTTCGGCCCCTCTGATGACCCGATTCATGATTCCATCGAGGTGGTCGAGGCCACCCACGTGGTGACCGGAGGCATCGCCACCCGCTTTGCCTGGGAGGACGAGCCATCGATGCTCTTGGGGGCACCGTTGTCGGTGGTGACGCACACCACGCGAGGCAACGATCACCACATCCTGTGGTCTGTGGACCCCTCGCGGATGGTGACGCACGATGCGGCAGCGGCGCTGAACATCAGCGGAACACGCACCCACGTCGGCGACGCCATGCTGGTGGACGGGGGCGTTGAGGTCGAGGCCCCGGAGGGTTGGACATGGCGCGAAGCCTTCGATGCCGGTCAGGACAACGCCGACGGAAGCACCGTGGTGGACCTCTTGCTTGGTCTTGACACAAGCGCGGAGCTGGTCTGTGCGGCCTCATGTCCTAAGAGAATCAGTATACCGGAAGGAACAACATACGTGCTGCGGGTGGGGTTAGATGATGCTTGAGGCGCTGAGGAAGGTGCTCGCCTGGGCGGCGGTGTTCAACCACGCGTTGACCGCAGCGGAAGTGCGCCAACATCTCGCCACCTCGGCGAGCTTGGCTGAGGTGGAGGAAGCGCTGACGTCTGCCCCCTTCACTGCGTCTTCATCCGGCCGTTGGCATCTGACGTCTGCGACGTATACCGTGGAGACGGACGCTCAGCGGAGGCTATATGCTCAAGCCCATCTGGAGGAAGTGGGTCCGGTGCTGGCGCAATTGGCGGCTTCACCCACCGTGGAAGCCATGGCCATCACGGGTTCTGTCGCGGCAGGGGTGAACGACGAAGACGGCGATGTTGACCTGCTCATCATCGCCCGACCAGGGCACGTCTGGAGGGTGCGCGCCCTCGCCATTTACCTTCAGCACAACGTCGAGGGCGGGTACAGGATCTGCCCGAACATGGTCCTCAGCCGTGACAACCTCGACCTCCGGCCTTCGGAATACGCCGCGCGTGAATTGGCCATGATGCGTCCGCTCAAGGGCGAGCATGTCTTCGAAGCGATGATTTCACACAACCCATGGTTCGAGGAGCACCTGCCGAATGCCGCGATGCGCGAACCTCTGACGATGCCATCGCCGAGCGGCGGTATGCCGTGGTGGTGGGCCGTGATGAGGGCGCCCTTGGCAGGACGTTGGGCTGAGCGTTGGGAGTCTGGACGACGGATTCGTGAGTTGCGTTCCACCACACGTTCTGACGAGACCACCTACGACAAAGACCGCTGCATTGGGCATGAGAATGCCCACCGTTCACGCATCGAGCACAGCATGGCCCGCATCCTCAAGGAGGCATCGTCGTGAACGATGCTGAATATTACGACGAAGTCGCGGCGTACTACGACCTCGAAGCAGATGAGTTCGAGGCTCGGGTGTGCGACAACCACGTCCGTCAGCACATGCTCGATGCCTTTCGAGAGGTGACCTTGGAGCACCACCCGAAGCGCATGCTCGAGATCGGCTATGGTCCCGGCGTGGACATGTTTTGGTTCGCAGAACAACCGGAGGTTGAGGTGGTTCACGGCTTGGACGTGACCCCCGCCTTCCACCGGATGGTGCTTGCAAAGGCCGAAACGATGGGCGATGGGAAGGTGAAACCGATGCTGGGTTCAGCCGAGGACGCCCTCACCAAAATGGGTCAGGAAAAGGTGGACACCGTCTTTGTGTACTTCGGCGCACTCAACACGACAACCGACCTCGACGCCTCGGCCAGAACAATCGCCGGGGTGCTGAAACCAGGTGGCCGAGCCGTGCTGAGCGTCGTGAACCGCTGGTACCTCTTCGACGTGCTGTGGAACGTCGTCATGCTGCGTCCAAAAGCCGCCATGGCTCGGCTCCGACCCGTTTGGGGAGGGTACAGCCCCACGCGGCATCTCCCCTCCGTGTGCTACTCCGCGCGAAGCGTCAACAAAGCCTTCTCACCGCACCTCAAGCGCGTTCGGCGCGAGGGGTTCTGCATCACCCATCCGGCTTGGTACCGGCACCAATGGGCCCCGAAAGGATCCCTCCGGAACCGTCTCTTCTTGTTCGCCGACCGGGTGCTGAAGTACACGCCGTTGTGGAACCTCGGCGAGTACAGCCTCTACGTCTACGAACGGCCGATGACGGACTGAAGCACCTGCTCCAAATCCAGCAGGCCTTCTGGGCCCTCCGCAGCATCGCCTTGTCCATCCTCCATGCGAAGGCTGGCGAAGATGGAGGCACCGGCCTGTTTTCCGTAGGCCTTGCGCGTTCGGGCTTCGCTCCACGCCTCGATGGTCGCGCCGCGTGCCTCGGCCACCCGTGCTGCAAAGTCCCGCTGACGGCACCGCACCAGCAAAGGCGGGTGAACGACGCCACCGGGAGCCTCGTCCGCAACCGTCCACACCCACGAAGCGAAGGCGTCCACATCCACGATGGACATCCACATGCTTCCGTCACCAAAACAGGGCACGGTCGGCCCTCCATAGAGCATCGAGAACCACGAACCGGGGCCAAGGATCCACGGGGCGCGCACGACGGTGCACCCGGGACCGGCCCGCGCACGCCACGGCGCTTCACCGACCGCGTAGGCTTCGGCATACCCGATGGGGTTCACCTCTGCTCCGGCGTGCACCATGGCCTCACCACGGTCGCCGTACGACAGCGAACCGTGCACCGCCACCGCCGGCACGCCATGGGCGTGAGCAGCCGAGAGCAGGGCCTCGTTGGCCACCGCGGTTCGCTTCGTAATGCGGCGACGGCCGCGATCCGTGCCCGCCGAAGGGCGTGCAGCGTGGACGAGCCGCGTCATGCCGTCCAGCCACGAGGACCACGGCAGCCCAGGTTCAAGCAAATCCCCACGCACCACCTCATGTTCTGATTCAACTGGGCTGGCGTGGGCCAGCACCCGAAGGGGTCGGTCAGCCGTGTGAAGCAGCCGACGCCCAACAAAGCCGCTTGCACCGGTCAGCAAGGCAGGTTGGGGCGCGGTCAACGAGGTCACTCCTCGTAGAGCACCCAATCGGGCTCGCCGGGGTCACGGTACCACCAGGAGCCTTCCTCGTCCTCGTACCATTCAACGCCGTCCTCGTCGACCGTGATGCCGCCGTCGTCCTCTTCGGCCTCGGGTTCTGGCTCGGGTTCCTGGGCTGCATCGGGGTCCGCAAGCCCAGATTCGAGGGCGATCTGCCGCTTGACGTCCTCCACGCCTTCTTCGGCCCCGGCAAACACGCGAGCGTCAGAAAGCACCACAGCGTTGTGATCGCCAGCGCGCACGGCATCGTCGGACTCCTGGATGAAATCGTCGGTCATCTTCGAGCGGAATTCTTCGAATTCGTCCCGCCCAAAACTGCCGACAAAAGAGTCGTCGGTGGTGGCCATCAGCTCATCGAGGTTCTTCCTACGGCCCGTTTTGATGTCCGGGGCGTCAGGCATGTCCTCGTCGTAGAAGGCGTCGCCGTCGTCCTCGAGGCGGTCGAAGGTCCGCTCGTCGGGGTCCGCATCCTCGATGGCGTCCATGAGCAGGTCATGCTCCTCACCGTCGATCTCCTCTTCCTCGTAGGCCGCAATGACGTCGTCGACGAGGTCGCCAAGTTTGCGGGCGAGTTTCTTGTCGTCGTCCGCATGGTCCGTTTCGAGCTTGGCGATCTGCTTCAGCAGCTTCTCGTAAGGCGTGCCCGTGAGGGCCCCCATGAACCGGCTGAACCCACCTCGCTTTCGGGCCATGGGGCGTGGTTGATGCGGGCCGGACTTGAAAGGTTCCCCTTCCCTCGTCAGACGGAACGGTTCATGTTCGGTTAACGCCACGTCCGTCCGGGTCCGATGGTCGAGGCATGGCTCGTGGAAGCGATGGAGCGCTACAACGAGGAATCGTTGGCGCGCAGGGAGGCATACGCCGCTCAAGTCCACCTGCCCGGTCCGGTCCTGCAGGACCTCGTGTGGTGGGCCTTGCAGGCCCTGCCCGACGAGATTCTGGTTGGGCTCGACGTGGACGGAGGCAGTGAACATCGGCCCGAAGTGGAGGACGCCTTTGCTGGGGAAAGCCACCGTGACAACCTGTTCGCGGGCCAAGGTTTCGTCATCAGCGAGGCGGCCGTGGTCAACCGTGGCGATTCCTACTCCGTTCATCACCTCCCTGAGGACTGGACCGACGATTTGTTTCGCAGCGACCGCGGCAGCCGAGGAGGGCGCTTCACCCACTGGTTGCACACCCACCCGAATGCGCCTGCGGTGCCGAGCGGTGCAGATGCCGATGCGGCGCAGGAAACGCTTGGCGTGGACATGATCCTCGGTTTGCGGTTTTCACCCGAAGGTCCCCTCCCTTGGTTCGATGACGTGGACGGAACCCGCCGCACCTTGGCCGCGCCGGAGCAGCCGCGCAGGTTCGGTCGACGCGGCCCGCCGGTGCTTGGCGTGGCGCCAAGCGGTCATCGCATCCACGAGATTCAACTCATCGCCTTCCACCGGACGGGGCTGGGCGTGAACGTGGTGCTCGTCGACGACGAAGGGTGGCCGTACGGGTGGCCGCACCCGTGATCAGGCCACGTAGGTGTAGAGGTCGTCAAGCCGTTCGGGGTTGACGCCCAAATCCGAGAGCCCGAGCCTCGATTCGGAGTGCATCACGACTTCACCCGTGACCCGATCCAGCGAGATGGTCACGTCGTCGACGAAGCCCCATACCGGGGTGGCGGCAGCGTAGTGGCGGAAGTCTTGGGTCTCGTGCAGCAAGGTCAGCCGTGAGGTGTTGTCCGCCCAGTTGTCGACCGTGCTCCAGAAGGCGTCCTCTGCACCTGCCGCGACGATGAGGGGGGATTCGTCCATGCGGTGCGCGTCGTCGATGGAGAGGCGTGCACAATTCTCACTGCTGCTGGCACACGGAGCGGGGTCGTCAACGTAGACGGGATCAGGCGAGAGCAGCGTGATGCTGACCCGTGCCGCAAGGAACACGACGACGACGATCACAAGTCCGGTCCAGACGCGTTGCATGAGGCTCATGCCTTCACCTCCGGACGTCCGGATGCATCCCAGCCGCGCAGACGGTAGTAAGCGCTGAGGCAAGCAGCCTCGTCGTCATCGTTCTGGAAGCTCACGCAGCCTTTGGCGACGCCGCTGGGCAGCGGCTCTTTGCGAAGGCGCCACGACAGCAGGTCCTCGTTGGCGGCGTCTCGACCCAGGGCACGCCAATGCGCGACGTTCCAGGCCCGTGCCAAATCCCACTGCACGCCTGCGCGCGCGCACAGGTCAGCCCAGCTGGCCTCATCGCCGGTGATGGCGGTCCACGCCTCGGCCAGCATGCCGTCCGGACTGGCGCCTTTCGCAAAGGCACACAGGATGAGGGAGTCACGCACGACGATGGCGTTCTGGCTCTCAATGAGTTCAGGCACGAGGTCGAGCGCGCTGTCCTTGGGCAACCCTGTCGGAGCCTTGTAGCCCGCTCGCATGTGCGATGCACCGACGTTCGCGGTCATGTACGCGAGGGCGTTGCCGCGCTTTCCGCGCGGATCCCAGGCCGGCAAATCGAGCCCCTTGCAGTGGGCCGTGCAGCGCGTCGCCGGATGGCCGGTCATGGATTCCACCACCTCGGCGAAGGCCACGGCCCCACCATGAAGGGCGCCGAACAAGGAGCCGTCGCCGGGTTGCGCCATGCACAAAGCCGCAAGCGCGAGCGGCGGAAGCGCAGGGTCGCCAAAGCGCCACGTCACTGCATCGCCCTCGGCGTAGGAGCCGAAGGCGAAGGGGGCAGCGAAGGTCGTGCCCCACGCTTCGGGAAGCCAGCCGCGCTCCGCCAATTCACAGACCAGGCTGAGGGCGGCGCCGGAGGAAATCGTGTCGAGGCCGAGGCGGTTGCAAGCGTCGTTTCCGTCCATCACCTCAAGGCTGGAGGTGAGGCCAAGGTTGCTGCCCATCATCGCGAGGGTCTCGTACTCCGGCCGCTCGACGCGGTTCAGGTGGACCGGGCGGCCCTTGGTGCGCACGCCGTCAACGACCGGGCGGTCGGCCGCTTCGCACGCGATGGGGCACGGTGCGCAGCAGCCCGATTGTTTGGCGTCAGGGTGCTCGTCGTGCCAATGTTCGCCCGAGAGGCGATGCGCGTCGAGGGGCACGGCACCTTCAGCGCTCATGCCGGGCACGGGCGTCGACGAAGGTGCGCCTGCGCCTTCGGCGACCGCGGCGTTGGCCATCGGGGGAACGACGCCGTCCGCGGCGGTGTAATTCGCCGTCGGCATGCGGTCGTTTGCTGACGCATAGAGCGGCCCTCGGCTGGTCCCGAAGGCGTAGAAGGGGTCGCCCGCGCGACGCTTGAGGCCCATCTCCTGACGCTGGACCTTGACCGCGGCAGCAAGGGCATCCGGGTCGTAAATGCGAGCCAACTGCCGTGCTTCTGGTGAAGCGTTCACCGTGATGGCCTTCAGGCGCTTGAAGCCGAACTGCGCGCCAGTGCCGCCGCGCCCTGCAGCACGCCGGCCGGCGGTGATCGGTGAAGCAAAGCGGACGCCGGCTTCACCGCCGGGACCGATGGAGAAGCATTCCCCAAGGCCATCGAGGGCCTGTTCGCAGGCCCACGTGGTCGCGCCCTCGAGTTCGGGGCAGGGGACGAGCCGCGCTTCGAGGTCGTCGATTTCGAGGCGAACCAGCGCGTCGCTGGCACCGGTGAGAAACAGGCCGTCCCAACCGGCTTCACGCAAGCGGTGGCCGAGGTTCCCTCCGACGTAGGTGTCGATGTAGACGTCGGTGAGCGGTGAGCGAGAAACGACCACGGCACGGCCGGCCGAGCCGACCTTCGTGCCTTGGAAGGGGCCGGTGAAGACGAGCAGGGGCGTGGAAGGGTGGCGGGCCGCGTCCGAGCCGCCCGTGATCGGATGGACGAGGTCGTACGCCGCGGTATCGGTGGTGTCCCACTCGACCAAGACGCGGGTGGCGAGGCCCTTCCCGCCCATGCCCTCGAGGCACCACGCGTGCGGGATGGAGCGGGCTTCGACGGTGCCCTCGGAGAGGTTCACGAACAGCACGCGACCGGGAAACCCGTCAAATCGCCATCCCTCCATGCGTCCACCTCACAGCTCCATACGGCGCCAGGCACCGTCTTCTCGGGCGTACACGCGGGGCACGCCGGTCGGGATTTCCAGCGAGAGCACCTCGTCTTCCGACAAGCCCTCGATGGCCATCACCACGCTGCGCAACGAATTGCCGTGCGCGGCAACAAACAGGTTGCGTCCGGCCTCAAGGGCGGGCACGAGGGTGCCTTCGAGGTAGGGCAGCGTTCGGGCAGCGCACAGCTCGAGGGACTCGCCTTCAGGAGGCGGCACGTCGTAGGAGCGGCGCCAGATGTGGACCTGTTCGTCGCCGTACTGCTCACGGGTCGCTTGCTTGTCCAAGCCCTGGAGGTCGCCGTACATGCGCTCGTTGAGCTGCCATGCGACGTGCACAGGAAGGACGTCCTCCCGACCCGCTTCGCCGCGAATGGTCGCCCATTCGGCCATGCGGCGCTCGTTCTCGCCGAGCCCCTCCAGCCCACCCTCAGGCACAGGATGCTGGATGACGGGAATGCGCCCACCGTCGTGCTGGGCCAAGGCCAG
>JAYOTG010000005.1:0-25600 GCA_038150305.1 Candidatus Poseidoniales archaeon
CGGGAACATTCAATGTTACGCCAACAAGCCGCCTGGCGGAAGGCGGCCGTGGTATGTAGGGTAAGCAACCCGATGCAGGCGGGGGCCAATGACCTCGCCACCGACCGCAGCAGCAAGGCAGGTGGCGGTCATCATCAGACGGTGGTCTTCCTTGGGATCAAGGCGCGTGGTCGGCGCCGATGGTCGCTGCCCCCCGGGCACCTGAACGCCATCTTGTGTGGCCTCGATGTCGAGTCCGAAGGCGCGCAACAGGTCCACCGTGCTCTGAATTCGGTTCGATTCCTTGTGCGCCGCGTGGGGCGCCCCGTGGAGCCGTCCACCTGGCCCCAACGCAAGCAGGGCCGCGAGTGGTGGGAGCAGGTCGTTGGCGTCGCACAAGTCGATGTCCAGCGGGGCTTGTGCTGGCGTGATTGTCGTCAAAGCGCCCTCGTCGGACCAAGCGACGCCCAGCGCGTGAGCCACGTCGGAAAGAAGGTCGCAACCAAGTGCGTCCTCCGGGCTTGGCCATCGGTTGAGCTGCACCACGCCTTGCGTGCTGCGGACCCACAGGAGCGCAAAGGCCGCCATGGAGGCATCCCCCGGAAGGTCCACTGCGTCAGGCGCCTGAACCTCCCACGTTGGGAGGTGCATGCCTTCGTCGCTCAATTCGCCCGGCCATCCGCACGCTTTGGCGATGCTCGCCGAGAGCGCAAGATGCAGGGAACTGCGCGCCTCGCCCTCAAAGCGAACCTCGCGGCCCATGGATTGGAGCGAGCTGGCGAGGAGGAGTGCTGAGGCGGGTTGCGATGAGCGGTCGCGCCTGACCACCACGGGCTCGGCGTCTTGCGTCCAAGGGCCGTGAAGGTCCACCGGCAAACGGACGTGTGCATCGCCCGCACGAAGACGCACGCCATGCGTTGAGAGCACCTCACCGAGGTCACCGAGCCCACGACGGCGAAGGCTGGCGTCCCCGTCCAACATCGCGGGCTGGTCCAGATGGGACGTCAGCGCTGCGACAAGCCGGAGCGCGGTCCCTGAGTTTCCGAGGTGCAGCAACGCGGATGGGCGGCGAAGCCGTTCGGGAGGTCGGAGCACCCACGCGTCATCCAGCGCTTCGACCTGAAGGCCCAATTGCTCGAGCACGCGTCGCATGGATCCTGCGTCTTCGCCGAGCCCATCGACGCCGCGAAGGGTCACGCTCGAAGCACTGAGTGCGGCCATCTGCAGCCATCGAATGGCGTGACTTTTCGATGCAGGAAGCGTCCAATCCACCGGCCCGGGCGCGTTGAGTGGCGCGATCTTCAGCACCTCAACGTCGTTGGGGACGTGTCCCGCTTCGGTCGGAGACCATCGACGTGCCCAACGAGGACGCACAGACCACGCTCGAGGGTTCGCCTCATGAAGGCTTGTCGAGGGCAAAGGCAGCCCTAAGTCCCGAACCACTCTGGAACGGCCATGGAGGCGCTCGACCGACGCGGGCGTCCGCTCCGCGATTTGCGGATCTCTGTGACGGACCGCTGCAACCTGCGGTGCACCTACTGCATGCCGCGGGAGCATTTTGGACCAGACCACGCCTTCCTTCCCAAGGCCGACATCTTGAGTTTCGAACACATCGCTGACGTGGTTGGCGCCTTCAAGGACCTCGGGCTCAAGAAAATCCGGATCACGGGTGGCGAGCCACTCCTCCGTCGGGACCTCGATGTTCTGGTCAGGCTTCTGCGGAACGTGCACCCCGAAGCGGACCTGGCCTTGACCACGAACGGTGTGCTTCTGGAGCGTCATGCTGAGCGATTGATTGAGGCAGGATTGGATCGCGTGACCGTCTCGATGGACGCGCTCAGCACACCGGTCTATAGCGCCATGGGCGACGTTGATCACGGCCCAGAAGCCACGTTGCAAGGCATCGAAAAGGCACGCGAGGTTGGCCTCCGGGTGAAGGTCAACTGCGTGGTGCGCGCCGGCGTCAACGAAAGCGAGTTGGTTCCGCTGGTCGAGCACTTTGGACCGCTTGGTGTCCCTGTTCGCTTCATCGAATTCATGGACGTGGGCGCCACAAACCAGTGGTCCCTTGACGAGGTCATCACCAGCAAGAAGGTCAGGAGCAAACTCGCAGCCCATTTCGGTGAGGTCACGCCCCTCGATGCCACCGCCTTCGGAGAAGTTGCGCGCCGTTGGCGCACGCCACAAGGGTGGGAAATTGGCACCATCGATTCGATCAGCACCCCGTTTTGTGGCGATTGCACCCGTGCCCGCTTGGCCGCGGATGGAAGCGTGCATACCTGCCTGTTTTCCACCGAAGGAAAGCCGTTGATGCCGCTCATCAAAGCCGGCGCGAGCCGCGCTGAACTTCAGGCTGCCGTGAGGAGCATCTGGACCGAGCGAAGCGACGCCTATTCCGAGGAACGCAGCGGGAACGCGCACCAGCCCTCGGAGCGCGTGGAGATGTCCTACATCGGCGGATGATCAGGACACGATGGCGGGAAGCTGGACGTCAAACAACAGCACGCTGCTTTGCTCGTCCAGCAGCTGAAGCCGCCAGCCGCCTTCGCTCGCGCCGAGGTCTTCAGAGGAAATCACGAGGTAATCGCCTTGGGTCACAGAATACCCCGCATCACGGTCGTGGAAACTGACCGGTGCCCCGACCACGCCGTAGACGTCGTTGTCCGTCAGGTAGCCTTGGTCTTCCAACCCACTGCTGGCGTTGTACAGCGTGAAGCGCACGGAAGCAGGATCGAGGGCTTGGTCGAGGCTCGACAGCCTGACGACGTGGAAGCCGTTCTCGAGTCCCTTGACGCTCGTCGAGGCCTGAGGTGGCGTCTTTTCGGTCACGGAAAGAGCGCCTTGGAACATGATGAACACCATGCTCGTCAGCAAGACCGTGATGGCCAGAAGCAGCACAGTGGCAATGACGGGGCTGACGGCCTCCTCGTCACGCACACGTCGGCGCATAACCACAGGTCACGGTCACGGGCCTTGAACCACACGGCAGGGTGACGGCAATCTGCGGTCTTCAGAGCACCCACAGCGGACGGTCACACTCCATGGCCCGCTTGATGCCGCCGATTGGACCGAGGATGCGAAGGATGCTCTCGGTCAAAAAATCGTTGCGCATCATGGCGTAGCCCAAGTTTTTGCTTCGAAGCGAATTCTTGAGCGCGCGGCCAAAGGTAAACTCGATGCGGTCCTGGTACGCCTGCAGAGGCGTGCCGTCGCGCTGATGATCGAGGATGGCGTCGGCCGCGAAACAACCGGAAATGATGGCCTGTGAGATTCCACCACCGTTTGAAGGCATCACGAGCCCTGCGGCATCGCCGACGGCAAGGGCGTTTCCGTCCACCATGCGCTTGACGGGCCCTCCCATTGGAATCCAGCCGCCTCCCACCTCGAGGATCTCAAGGTCGAGGTTGTCACAAAAGGTCCTGAGGTGGTCCTTGAGCCGTCCGTCGAGTTTGCCCGCTCGCACACCAAGCCCGACGTTGGCCGTATCCGGGCCCTTTGGGATGATCCATGCATACCCGTTTGGAGCCACGCTGCCGAGGAAGACATCGAACATGTCAGGCACCTCTCCTCGAACCTGTGCGTACACGGTCGGGACCTGGTCCGCCGGTCGGCAGGCGGGATCCTTGCCGTGGCGCATGCGCCCAACGTGAGCAAGGCTTCCCGTCGCATCAATGAGGTAGTCGCACGTCAGCCGTCCCCCATCGCTGGCCACCAGCAATTCTCGGCCCAGCTTCCGCTGCTGTTGGAGGCGAAGCAAGGCCACGCCGACGCGGATTTCCGCACCCACCGCCTCGGCGCGCTCGGCCAAATGTCCGTCGAATTGTGGACGATGGCCGGCATAGGCGTCGAGTTTGAACGTGTAGTGGTGACCAGAGGGGAGAAACACACGCATGGCGTCAAGGCGGTGCAGCTTGATGCGGTCCGGGACGTCGAAGGTTTCCTCCAGCCAAGCATGGTCATCAAGTCCGGCAAAGGTGCCGATGACCTCGCCCCAGTTCGGGATGCATTCACCGCACTGGGCGGGGTGGCCAACGACTTCACGTCGTTCGAGCACCAGCACGTCGACGTCGGCTTCGGCCAGGCGTCGGGCGCAGGTCGTACCGGCAGGACCTGCACCGATGACGATGACCGTCCTGTGCTCAACGTCCGCCATGCAATCACCTGGTCCTCGAACCGATCTCATCCAGCATGCCGATCATCAGGGCAGCAGCAGGACCAGAGCCACCTTCGCGCAGCGCATTGGCCGCACGCTCGAGGTGCAGGCCAACGAGAAGTTCCACGTAATGCAAAGAATCCGAGCGCTCAAGGATGGCCATCAACTCGTCCCATCGGTCCTCGCTGAAGGACGCGAGGAGTTCAGCCAGCGTGGTCCGATCTTCGCCGTGGGAGAGCGTCAAAGCGTGAATGAGCGGGAGGGTCATCTTCCCTTCAGCGACGTCCACGCCACGTGGTTTCCCCATGTCAGGTGAGCCGCGCAAATCGAGCAAGTCGTCCACGAGTTGGAAGGCGATGCCCAATTCTTCCCCGAAGACGCGGAAATGCAGCGCTTGCTCTTCGGTGCAACCCGCCAACAGAGCCGCGGATTGGCAGCCAGCGGCGAAGGGTCCCGCGGTTTTTCCTCGTACAATGTCGAGGTAATCCTCCGGCGAGGTCGTCAAATCATCCACGTGATCGAGTTGCTTGAATTCCGAGACGGCGATGTCCGCACAACAGTCCGCCATCAGCCGGACCACGCGCTCAGGATAACGCCCGCCGAGACCAAAACCCTGCACAAAGAGCCAGTCACCTGCGATGAGTGCTTTCTCAGGCCCGGCCTCAAGGTGCAAGGTTCGCCGCCCTCTTCGCTCGTCGGCATCGTCGTTCATGTCGTCGTGAACCAGTGTCGCGGTGTGGATCAATTCGAAGGCCAGCGCAAGGGGCATGACGTGGTCCCGATCCACGCCGCCAGCGGCGTCGTAGGAGAGCATGAAGAGCACCGGGCGAAGCCGCTTTCCTCCGCTCATCAGGACGTGTCGGGCCATGGCCACGACCTGACCGCCCCCCGCCGCTTCAGCGTCATCGAGCAAGGCTTCGAGCCCGGCATCGACTTCGTCCTTTAGGCGGGAAAGTCGCGCGACCTGCCCTGATTTGAGGCCGGTCATGGCATCGATGACGAGGGAGGGCTTCTTAACGGGTGTCGAGCGCCCTCGGCACGTCGAGGGAGCGAGATGGAGGCGGAAACGGAGCGGCTCGTGGTCGCCCTTCCTCCCGACGACGACGACCGCGCTTCTTCCCATGCCTCGGGCGTGCTCGGTCAAGCGAGTCAGCCCACCTTCGTGCTCAAGCAAGCGCCCAGCCTTCACGATGCGGCCAGTTTGCTCCACGACGGACACGTGGATCTGCTCGTGGCCTCCGCCCAGATGTGGGGCGAAATGGAACAAAACGGGTTGACGATCGCCGCTTGCCTCCAGCGGCGCGAACCCACCTGGGTGATGGTCTCCGACGACAAACCCGAGATGCTGCACCACGAAGCCAAGGTCGGCTGCGATCATCCCCTCTTGGACCGCCAGTTGATGCGGCTCCGACCTGACCTTGTGTTGGTCGATCCACGCACCATGAACGACGCTTGGGGTGACATGAGCGGCGTCGAGCGAACCGCGTGGTACGAAGAAGCGCGCCAACGTGGGACGCTCGAGGGGTACGTCATCCCTCGCTCCCTCCATCGAAGCCTTCCCGGACGGCCGCCGCGAAGGCACACGCTTGGTTTGCATCGCGACGACCCGACGCGCTCGCGCTTCGTGCCGCCACCCCTCGGTGGCCTGACCCTGCTGATCAGCCGGTCGGGCTTCCCAAATGAGCAACTCAAGCCGATGAGCGATGCAGGTGCCCTGCTCGCACATCGCATCGAACGGGCCATGCTCGCCGCCGTCCCGGCGGCGCTGCGTTCCATCACGGGAATCCACGTCGAGCGACGACGACCCGCCACCCTGCTGCAGGAAGCCGCGAAGGTGGAAGACGAACACACCCTGGAATCCATGCTGGACCCGGAAGCCACGCTGAAAACGAAAGGACACCGCGTGGAGATCATCATCGAAACCCTTGGCGCTGGCGGCCGGGGCAGTGCATCGAGCGAGCGCGTGTTCCCTGTCGAACACACCCACACGGGCATGGTGCGGGCGCTCGAGGAATGGTCCGAGGTGCTGCAAGCCATGACCAGCGAGCACGCTGCGTTGGTGAAGGGAGCGCAGTTCATGGGTGAATTCGAGGCCTCGTTCAGCGAAGCCCATGGCGCCATGATGCGTCTCGAGGACGGCTGAGGGAAAACGGTCCCGCATCGGCGTCTTCGACCCCATGTGCGGGGCGAACGCCCATATACCGACGTGACCGCATTCGCCCTAGGTTGAGACGATGACCACGCCACAGGTGATGCTGGAAGAGCTCTTCCGGGCCAAATTGGACGATTTACGTTCAATTGCTGCCGCCTACGACGTGCAGCGCTCAGGCGGCGTGGATTTGCTCAGAGCCCGCCTCATCCGTGAACTTGTGCTCGATGAGTGGGACCTGTCCGAAGACGGCATCGCCCAACTCAAAAACAACGAGATGGGCGACATCCTTGGCGCCTTTGGCATCAAGAAGACCGGATCCATTCGAGCCCGTCGCCAGCGGCTGTACCTTCACCTCAACCACGACGCGAAGGCGCTGACGGTGGATTCCCTCAACGAACGCACCAAAGAAGACCTTCACGCCCTGGCCAAGGCCCTGGAACTGCCGGTTTCGGGCACCAAGCAAACCCTCCAAGCACGGATTGCCGGCGTGCTGGAAATGCAACGTGGCGCTTGGGGCCCGATCAAGCGCTCCCTCCGCAGGGACGGTGCCCGAAGCCTGACCATCCCCGTCCCCGACACCGCGGCTGCTGAGCCGCGTCATGTACGAGAACCGGCTGTTGCCGCTGCCCCCGAAGGCATGGACGAGGCGGTCGAAGCCTTCACTGAAGCGCATCCGGAGGGGTGGACGGCCGAAGAGGAAGCCGAAATGCGTGAAGCCTTGCAGGCTTCCGGCCTCGACGTCACCCGTGGCGACGTCGCCGCAGAATTGGACGCAGCGCTCCGCTCCCGTGCCCCTTCGGCCGAGGAAGGCCTCGACCTCATGATGGATGAGGAGGTGCCTCCGGCCCCGTCCTACGATCCCGGTGAGCTGCCCTTGGACGCCATGGCCGATCTCGAGGACCTCGAGCGGCGCGAAGCAGAGGTCGAGGCCGCCTGCCGCCACTTCCTCAGCATCGGAAAAGTCAGCGACAGCGCGGACGTTGAGGCCTTCCTCGATGCGCTAACCCGCGAAGGCTTCGACACGACCCGGCCACACGTCCGCGAGGCCATCCGCCACCGCTTGATGAGCGTGGACATGCGTCGCAGGGCCGAAGAGGAGGCCCAGCGCGGCCGTCCAACCACCTGGCGGGCGAGGGAAGCACTCCGCGTGTTCGAATCCCTCCGGCCGCGCCTCATTGATGCCGTCGAAAACGCCACGGCCGAAGGCGATACGCCAGAGGCCAGGAGCGCGTACCTCAGAGCCGCCAAAGACATGGGTGTTGACGTCGCTGAGCCTGCCGTGTCCGGTCGCGTTCACGCCTTGTACGACCTCCACGTTGACCTGATGGCCGAACGTGCTTCGATGGACCCCGTCGCCGCGAGAAGGCAGCGTGCGCTGCGCGTCCTGTTCCACGGCAGCGTCCACATGGATCTCGCTGACCGACGCACCTTGGAGCGGCTTGAGCGAGGCCTGCCCGGATTTGAGGACCTCATCTCGGCGGTGCTGGACGATGCCGACGGCCGGATTGAGCCAACCCACGAGGCGCTCATCCTCACCTACCTCGAGCGCCGTGGGTTGGAGGTCAACACCCCAGACCTTCGTCCGCGCGTCATGGCCTGTGCTGGGGTGTTGGCAGCGGAATTGGGCCTGATTTCACCTTCAGAAATTCCGCGTCTTGCGCCTGGCATCGTGCTCTCCGACGACCGGATCGAGGAAATCGTGGACGAGTTGAAGCAACTTGCCGCAAGTTTCCGAAGCTCACCGGTCGGCAAAGCGCCAGCTGCGCCGACCGAAGCCCCGGTTGAGCGTGACGGCCGACACCGACGCGTGGACGGCGCCCGCTCCATGGTCGACCGGGCGGATGACGTGCTGGCTCGTCTGCTCGAAGAGCGCTGATCAGCGGGTCGCGTAGAAGTTCTGGATGATCGACGTCACCGTCTGGATGTCGCGGATGTCCCGACGCTGAAGGTCAGCGAGGATGGCCATGCGCTGTTGGACGTGCTCTTCGAAGACTTCTGGCGTCACCCCGGCCGCGTTGCAGATGCGCTCGCGGAACTGAGAGGGAATTCCGGTTTCGACGATTTCATCGCGAGCGGCATCGTACTTCCAGATCGCGTTGAGACGCGGCTTGTCGCCTTCCATGCCGGCCACTTCTGCAACTTCAGTGATCTTCCTCGCGGTTCGACCGTGCACGTGCAAGCGCGCTTGAATGATGATCAGGTCAAGCCCGGTCAGCATGATCGGGGGCACGCTCATCGGCGGGTTGATCATCCGCGTCACGGTTTCCTGCGCCGTGTTGGCGTGCAAGCTACCGAAGGAGCCGTCGTGGCCGGTGTTCATGGCCGTGAGCAGCGTGGCTGCCTCGGAACCACGCACTTCACCGACAATGATGCGGTCAGGGCGCATGCGGAGGCTGGACTTCAGGCAGTCGTTCATGTCCACTTCTGGGGTTCCGTCGGGGCGCTCACGACGGGTTTCCATGCGGAGCCAGTGGTCGTGGTAGACCTGCAATTCAGCGGTGTCTTCGACCGTCAGAAGGCGACGGTGCCATGGGATGTACATGCCAAGGCAGTTCAGGGTCGTCGTCTTACCTGAACCGGTGCCGCCAGCGATGACGAAGTTTGCAGGACGAGCGTCCAGTCCCTCAATCCAAACCCACATCATGGCCGCCAAGCGAAGGTTGACCGTTCCGAAGTTGATCAGGTCGATCATCGTCAGCGGATCTTCCTTGAATTTCCTGATGGTCAGCGTTGGCCCGTCCGGCGAGACCGGCGGGATCGTCCCGTTGACACGGGAGCCGTCCGGCAGGCGGCCGTCGAAGATGGGCACCATGCCCGGGCCGTCGCCGAGGGGGACGTTTGTAAACGAGGCGATGTTGGTGGCGATTTGGAGGCCGTCGTTGTCGTCAATCCAGACGTTGGTTCGGCACATGCCGTGGTCACGGTGCGCGACCTTCACGCACTGCGTCCCACCGTTGTACATCACTTCTTCCAGCGAGTCATCCTCGAGTAAGGCAGCAAGGTCGCCGTAGGGATTCGCTTCGATGGTCCCCTCGACATGGTAGATGGGCGAAGGATGGTTGGGTTCGTTGTAGATGGTCACGCGACCGTATTGCGCCAAAATGTCCGACATGCTTCAACCACCAATCATCAAGAGCGCCCCGCTGAACAGGGTCATGGACGTCATCGCCCAGAATGGAATCCACCACATCATGGCCCGCATGCGCCCAAGCATCCGCCCACAAATGGCCACGGCAACGGCACTCGCGGCGCCGAAGAAGACAGAGAACACGGACGTGATGTTGTCGATTTGGTAGCCTGCACTCGGTGGCGCAAACAGGCCGATAAGCACCGCGAGCAGACCTGGGAGGCCGATGCAGATGAACAGCACGATGGTCATGACCAAGCCGGAGAGGTCTTTCTCGCGCTTGTCGATTAGGTCGTTGAGGCGCTGGTAATCGTTCGCCAAATCATAGAGCACGGATTGAAGCGGAGAATTCTGTTCCACCGCGGTTTGGATGAGCTGAATGACGCGCTGAACCTGAGACGAACGGGTGCTCGTGGCAAAGGAAGCCAAGGCCGCATCAAAGCTCGTGACGTGGCTCTTTGAGAGCGATTCGCGCAGGAGCGCACCGAAGGCACCCGGCTGGTTCTCGCTCTGGTCCGACATCACCTCTTGCAAACCCAGACCCGCGCCCACGCCGTCGCTGAGCGCTTCAAGGAAACCGGGGAGGGCACCTTCGATGGAACGCCGCCTCCGACGTTCCATCATGGGCGGCAGGCCACCGGCAGCGAACGCCAGCCCAACGGCCATGAGCAACAACAACGCGAGGTTGTCGTTGAAGGATTCCACGAGGCGCCACAGCATCTGATCACCTCACAATCCAGGATCGGTCGTGTGCGCTTTCCGCCCAATGAAGGCCATGATGAGGACCGTCGCACCCAAGCCCCCCACCGTGATGACGGGCAAGAGCGGAATCAGCCCGCTCAACCCAAGCATGCCCTGAAGATCCTTCGGCACGATTTGTGGAGCGAGGGCAAGCACCGAAATCAGGATTGGAGAGAGCATGCCGACCGACAGCATGGTCTCAGGCAATCCACCCAGCCCCTCGATGTACTCCTTCACGGCCTCGGACCGCTCCTCTTCCATGCGGCTGCCGAGTTTCTTCAGCGACTCGATGACGTCCGTATTTTGGGTGAGGTTGTTGTAGAGCGTGTTCAGCAAACGTCGGTAGCCGTCGGTCTCGCAAGTGGTCATCAATTTCTTGAGTTCCTTCTCAAGACCAGGAGACTTCCCGCTCTGGAGACGCTTCAGGACAGCGGCAAAATCCTCGGAAATCACGCCGTAGCCGCCGCGGCCGATGGTGTGCATTGCTGCTTCCAAACCGACGCCGGAGGACATCATCACGTCGACCGCACGGATGACGTAGAGGATCTCCCTGCTTTCCTGGATACGGCGCATCGACTCACCTCAGTCCTTGTCTTCGAAGAGCTCGAAGGTGAACTCCTCGCTGGTGCCGTCGTACGACAACGAGCCGAACACGACCTTCACGTCGCGCTCTTCGAAGGGGTCGTGGATGTAGGGCTGTCCGCCACGGAACATCTCGATGACCTGCTTGTAGAGTTCGATGGCCATGATGCCGCGGACGGTGTACACCGCGCTCTCCGCGCCTTCATCATGAAGGTCGTCGCCTTCACCGCCGCGGACCACGGTTCGGGTGATGCGACGGGCGATGCGCACGGAAATGTCCGCATTCTGGAAGCGAATCCAGTCAGCGCTGGTTTTCGCGGTGGCGGGGCGGATGAAGAAGTCCATGCTCGGCATGTGAACGGTTCCACATCCACCAGCGGACCTTGAATGTGATGGCCGTCATTCCACCAATCGGTACCAGCCGAAGTTCGGCTCGAGGATGGAGCCCTCGTCGAACAGCGCGTCGAGGGTGGTGTCCGCGAGGCCTGCATCGAAGCCGCGAGCACCCATGTTGCGGATCAGGGTCTCATAATCGACGCCTTGACCCTGGTCCAAGGTCGCGATGAGTTGCTTCATCACCTCGTTGGCATCGTCGGAACCGCCGGCTGACGATCCTTCGCCTTCGGCTTCCTCACCGCCATGCACCGGCAGTTTGGCGGGCTCCGTCCGCACGGCATCCATGCGACCTTCTGCAATGTCCAGCGCCTGAAGGACGTGGAGGCGGTATTGTTCCACAGAGGCCCCGTCGTAGTGCGGCAGGGCGAGCGAAAGGCCGGGCACGAGATGGTCCGGGATGCCGGCCTGCTTCATCGCTGCCGGCCCTTCGCTGACCACGGGCTGCGCACGTTCGTAGGCCGCCAATCGCGCAAGGGTGGCGTTGGCCGTGCGCGCTAACCACGCCGAGTAGCGTGACGGATCGATGCGCACGACTTCCTCTGGCCGCAGGCTCGTGTAGATGGCGCCCTCGTCGGTTTGGTACCAACGAGCCTTCGCGACCATCATGACATGCATGGTCTCGCCTTCCTCGAGCGCTCGACTCAGACCGAGGATGGATTCACGGGCACTTTCAGGATCGTAGTCGCCCACGCTGAAGTACATCAGCCCCGACGGGTCGCGAAGTTGCCCCTGGTACATGGTTTGCCCAGAGGAGGTTTCCCGCGCTTCAACGCGCTCCAAGAGGCCAGCCACCAAACAGCGGTTGATCTTCGCGCCAAGGCGCGTGATGACAAAAGAGGGATCGTATTCGCCAGACCCCTTCTCGTTGAGCGTGGCTTCTCCAAATTCGGAGGCGAAAACGTGCCAGGCCGGCTGGCGTCGGATGTTCCTGCTTGGCTCCATCAGGCCACCTCCCATTGTGCACGTGCTTCCGTGGCCATCATGGCGCCGTCCTCGTCGACGGGCTCCAAGGCTTCAGCCATGAACATCGAGCTTCGCTCATCGACCAAGAGCCGCCCACGAACCGTTGCGCTACGTCCCAAGAAACGGGCGCGAAGGGTTTGGACCCACGCCATGGCGCCATGCTCCGCGATGGCGGAGCGCAAGGCATCGAGGTCCATGCCGAGCAGGGCCAGCGCCGGATCACGTCCAAGGAAGACGGAGATGGTGGACCTCTCGCCTTGCATGACGAGACGCAAGCGGACGTCCTCTTGCCCGTCTTGCGGGCCGTGGTCCTGACACGCTCCGTCGCGCAACACGCGACGGCATTCAGGACAGCGTTGGATCAGCCCAGAGTCGTCACGGATGCTGACGATCAATCCGGTGGTGGACACGCCCACGCGGCCTCCGCCCTCGGCCAGTTCGTCGAAGTCCACCTCGACGGAATGGGTGGCGAAATCGATGCGCTCCTCCCAGGGTGGGCCATCGAGCACCTCCACCTGGTCGGCGCTGTCCACGGTGATGTCAGGGACGCCCTGCCATGCACGAACCCGGACGCCGGTGAGGCGAACGGTGACCGGCAGGCTCGATTCATCGATGGGCAACTCGTCCCACGCGCTCATGCGGCAACGTCCGCTCGGATCCGCCACCTGGCCAGACCACAGGTGACGTTCCTCACCGTCACGGGTGAAGGTCCGGCGCTGCCATTCGTGGATTTCCACCACGCAACGAACGTCGCGAGCCCCGTCTCGAAGGTCGGCGATGGTGGCCGCAGCCGCGGCTTCGAGGTCCTCGGTGGACGCGAATGCCGCGTCATGGTAGGCCTCGATGGTGGTCGTTCGTCCAAAGTTCAACTCCGGCGTGTCGCGGAAGGTACGAACGTTGGCGCCGTCGATCTTCACAAGTTGCCCCACGTCCAGCTCCAGAGGCTCCCACGAAAGGAAACCAATCGACCCCGTGTCGTCGGCCAAACGACCGCGCACCACGTCGATGCTTCCGGTGCCGTCACGTCGGTGGATGACGTCAGGACGGATGCCGAGGATGCGTCCGACGACGCAGACGTTGCCTTCCTTCGGCAAATTGGCGATGCTCAACGGCTCGCCGGGCGCCACCACTGGAGCCGTCCCTTCTTCGAGCACGACCACGCGCGTTGAGCGGTTGACGTTGATGGAGCGGCGACCCTGATATTCGTTGACGGAGGCGCCTTCGAGGCGAACGATGCTCCCCGCCCTTAGCTCGGTTTTCGGCGCCCAATCCTTGTACTCCCAGCGGGTGGAAGGCGTGGCGGAATCGTAGGGCTGGTCTTCAAGCAAGCCGAAGGCGATGGTGCGCTGCTCGCCGCGAACGGTTTGTTCACGCACGTTGTGCGACACGAGTTGCACCGTGATTTCCACGTTCTGGTCTTCACCGGTCAACTCCTCAAGGCGCTCGACTTTGCGCATCGGCTTGGCGGTTCGCGTGCTCCCTCCAGAGGCCGAACGGCCCGTGCTTGTGGGCGTGCTGCTCACCTGCAGCTTTCGGATGATGGAGTGCATGGCATCCTGAGGCGGAATGAAGAATTCCTCTTCGTATTGCTTGAAGGCCTTGACGATGTCCTCTTCGGACGCATCGGGGCAGGACTCGAGCACGAGGGCAACGTGGTCGCCGTAGGGGTGGTCGCTCATGCGAGTCCCTCCACCTGCATGGTCCTCTCTTCGAGCCAGCACGGTGGACTGGCGGCGGGTTTTCGTGTGGATTGGTTGAGACTGAACACTCCCTTCACCTCCTCGGAGACGATGAGCAAAGTCGAGGGCCTTTGAACCCTCCCGAACAGGACGAGGCACACTTCAGGCGGGGTTCACGCCGATCGTGCCGCTCAAGAGCACGTCCGCCAAATGGAGATGACTTCCAGTTCGACCGTCTCGTTCGTTGGGGCGAGCGAGCACGACCGTGCCCGACAGGGCTTCTGCGAGGTTTCCGGTCACCCCGGCTTGGCGGATGGCGCCCTGCACTTCGCCGTTCACCACCCGGAGCACGCTCGATGTGGTGACCGAAAAGTCACCACTGGTCGGGTTCGCGGTATGCGCTCCCATGATGCTGTGCACCACCCAGCCGTCGTCCATGTGGGCGACAAGATCCTCAGGTGCAGGGCGTCGATTGGAGGAGGTCAAGACAAGGTCCCGCGTGCTGGTTCCTGGAGGGCCCTCGATGGACCTGGTGGCCGAGCCGGTGCTCTCAGCATACTCGACCTGGCCGTCCGCGACTGCTTTCGCGGCGTCACGAACGGACCAGTTGACCTCGGCAAGGCGACCGGATTCCACCAAGGTTCGGGTGGAGGTCGGGACGCCATCGCCGTCGATGGAAGACGTGCGTGCTCCACCGAGCAAACGCCCGTCGTCCACCAAGGACAGATGACCGGCCATCACCTGCTTGCTGAGCCGGTCGGACCACAGGGATTCCTTTCTGGCGAGGCGTGGACCGCTGATGGCCGAACCCACGATCATGCCAAACAAGGAGCCGAAGGCGCCCTCGCTCAGCACCACGTCTTGCGTTCCCTTGACCGGCTCAACCTTGACCGGGTCGCGGGTGCACTCGGCCCATTTCACCGCGAGGTCCACGCAGTCCGGCACCTCGGGCAGCAATCCATCGGAGGAGGCGCCTTCCCATCCGCTGGTCAATTGACCGTCCACATCGATGGTGACCTGAACCCCTGCGCCCATCGAGGTGGACGACGCGGCACGTTCGATGCCCTCGCTCGAGAGGAAGGCCGCTGCGGTCGCCGAGGCACCAAGGCCGCCGCCGGTGACCACCGCGTTGGGCGAGGTCGATGCCACATGGGCCAGCATGGCATCGGCTCGATCCATCAGATCCTCAGCAGCCAAATCGGCCACATCAGCGTGGAAGGTCGAAGGCAGCGGGGAGATCTCCGCAACCGATGGGAGTTCAAACCCCACGACGCTTGGCGACTTGTGCATGATGGAGACGGCTTGTTCAACCGCCCGCTCAGCACCGGAAGGGTCAACCAATCGGGCAAAACCGTAGCGTCCGTCGTCCACGACGCGGACACCAAACCCACCTTCGCCTCCTGCGCCGACCATCGTGATGCGGCCGGCTTCGAGGTTGAGGTCCAACCCGTAGGATTGCTCGCCCAAAACGTCCCACTGTGCAACACCTGCTGCCTCGCAGGCTTGGCCGATGGCAGCGCAAACGTCCTGAACCCGCTCCACGGCTCCATCTGGCAACACGCGATCACCCCACCAGCGCCGTCGAAATGCGCATGTAGGGTCCACCGTCACCAACGGGGACCGTTTGCCCTTTGCCGCAGAAGCCAGGCGAAGCCAAACCGCCTTCCTTTGCGAGTCCGTCGACGTCGTTGAGGATCTCAAGGGTCATGCCGGACACGCTCACATCCCGAAGCGGTTGTGTCAGCTCGCCGCCTTCGATCAACCAGGCTTCCTGTGCCGCGAACTGGAAGGAACCGCGGCCCGTGTCCACCTGCCCGCCACGGGTACCGCAGGCAAACACGCCGTATTCGACGTCGTCAACCAAGGCATCGAGGTCACGGTGCGAGCCGCCCTGAATCACGGTGTTGGACATCCGCACCAGCGGATGGTGCAGGCCGTCCTGTGCGCGGGCTCCAGCGTTCGGTTCGAGGTCAAACCGGCCGGCGGTCTCCCTGTGGTTGAGGTACTCCGTGAGCACGCCGTTGCGGATGAGCATCTTTTCTCGGGCGTCCACGCCCTCGTCATCGACGGGATACGCGCCATAGCCTCCCCTTAGTGTTGGATCGTCCACCACCGTGACGATGTCAGAACCGATCTTTTGTCCGAGGCGCCCCTCAAGGCACGAATCACCTGCTGCGACAAGGTCCGCTTCACAAGGATGCCCCAAGGCTTCGTGGATGTAGACACCGGTGAGGTCTGGGTCGGCGATGAGCGGCAGCTTCCCGGAAGGAGCAGCAGCGGCCGTGAGTTGCCTCAGCGCAGCTTCTTTTCCACGCCGACCCAGCTCACCGAGGTCAGCGGTGAGAATGGGGTTTGCCCCTCCTTCTCCTCCATGACGCGTTCTATAGGCCGCCACGCGGTCAGCTGCGCGCGCAGTGACCGTGCAGTGAAGCAAGGCGCGCTGGAGGCTCCAAGCGCGGTCCATGCCTTCGCTGGTCAACACCTCGGTCCGCAGGTGTTCATCGCTCCAGCCGGTCACGACGGACGCGATGCGTTCGTCGTCCTTGCCTTCTGCTTCAACGGCCTTCATGGCGTCGAGCCGCGCATCGAGGTCGAGGTCGCGCACGTCGCCCTTCGGAGCCCACACCACCTCATCGGTGATCACCGGGACCTCAGCAAGTTCGACTTGGGGCTCTCCTGCGGGCCGCCGTGCAGCGACAGCACGCGCAACGCGCAGGGTTTCCTCACCTTGGGCATACACCGAGTCGAGGTCCGTCGTGGAGTGAACGCCCCATGCTCCATCTGCGAGCACCCGGAGGGTCACGCCAAGTTCCTGGGCGGGAACGGCGGCGTCCATGGAACCGTCGCGCAGGCGCACGACGTTGGAGTCACATGACATGGCACGAAGTTCAACGTACGTCGCGCCTAGACTTGAGAGACGGTCGAACATCTCCGTCGCACGTTCCGCGCTAAGCCACCGCCCTGTCGACGATGCAGTGTCCATGACCATGATTCACGCAGCGCGTGGGACGGTGTTTAACCCTCGTGTTACGCGAGGAGGTCGGCCTCAGCGACCAAGCCGAGAGCGAGCGGTTCAAGTTCGCCCGTCGCGGGAAGCCCGAGCCGCTCCCGCCCCTCTTGCGTCATCGTGTGTGGGGCGCATGGCGTGAAACCAAAGCGTGCGAGCAAGGACTCGGTTTCATCGTGGCCAGCCCCCAATCCGACCAACCATCCCTTCGAAGATCCGGCCTGGAGGCCCACGACGCGAATTGCCTCACCAATGTGGTGGCTCCCTGCAAGGCAGCGCATGAGCTCCGCGCCGAGGGTTCGGCCAACGGCACGACCCCGCTCCCAACGGCGATGTGCCATGCCCACCGCTGCTGCCAGATGGCGGTCCGAAGCCAAGACGTCGTCAGCAAGCACGACGAAGGTGCCTTTGACCTCCAAGGCGTCGAGGGCCATCGCGAGTGCACGTGGATCCTCCACTGCAGCACCTTGCCAAGCCACGCAGGCGTGGTCCATGCCCCAAGGAAGGCACGGCTGCTCATCAACGCTCCGACGTGCGCTCTCCGGGCAGGGGCTCATCGTCGCTCCGTGCCCGAGGATTCGGTTCGGGCCGCGCTGCAAACCGGGCCGCATCGTCCATCATGCGCTGGACAAGCACAGGCCCCCATCCGCGCCAGGCTTCCACGTCCGCACGCAGGCTCGGCGGCATGTTGAGGAGGTCTTCTGGCGTTCGAACCCCCACCTCTGCAAGTCGGCGCGCACGAAGGCGACCCACATGCCTGACCTTCACAAGCCGGAGCAGGTCAGCACGACACCCGTGGCGAACACGGTGACGCGATTCGTCGATGAGGCTGGACAAGGCGTGCAGCGCCGATGCGTGGTCGTCATGGAACACGTCATCCGTGGCCAACACCGCTTCACTGGCCGCGAGCAGCCACGCCATGAGATCCGTCCTGTGGTGCAGATCGCCCGGAGCAACGTCGTGCACCGACTCGATCTGCCGAAGGGTCTTCTCATCGATCCAAGATTCGAGCAGCCACGCTGATTTGACGGTCGACAAATCGCGTTCCTGAAAGGGCTCGTCGATGAGCACTTCGTCGGTCACATGCGCATATTTCTTCCACAAATCGGAGTCGCGGTCCATGTCCTTGCTCTTGAGCCAAAGGCGGGCAAAATCATTGGTGGAAGCCGCCAAGTGCAGCAGACTGAACACCGTCACTGGAGCGTCGTCGCGGACCAAACGACGGACGGCACGTCGCAGCCCTGTCCGCAACACGGAAGCGGATGCAGGATCGAGATAGAGCCGCGTTACCGCTTCGCCCATCGGGGTTGCTTCGTACCTGGTGGCAGGATCCCGCACATGGCTGACCGTGACGGTGGCTTGTCCCAAGGACGCAGCGGAGGTGAAGCCGAAGGATGGAGGAGACTCGCGCCTCACGGTGGTGCTTTGGGCGGGTGCTGAAGCGCCCTCCCACAGCAAATCATCGCGACCATGTGCGGGCGCAGCCCAGACGGGAACCTCGTCGTCCCAAACCTCCTCTTCCTCGCTCAAGACCGGCGGGATGTAACCGGGGTCTGGGTCAAGCCGACGAAGGAAGCGCTCGTCCACCAACCAATCGAGGATGGTTCCGAGGCGTTGCACGAGTTCACCCGAGGGCCATTGTGTGGCCAGGAAGGTTTTGGAGAAAAAGGACTCAATGTCGCCTCGATGCTCGAGTCGTCCTGCAGAAACGGCTGAAAGCACGTGAATGCGCAGGGCAGCTTCGTTCGATAATTTTGAGGTCACGTCTTCGACGGGCCCGTGGAAGTAGTGATCCGCGATACGGTCGGCCACTTCCCAGCCGTCGGTGCCCTTGCAGAGGACCCAAGCCTCGCCGAAATCATCGTAGCGCGGGCGCCCGGCACGGCCGAGCATCTGCCGCACCTCCATGACGGGCATCGGCCGGCTTGCACCGTCATCAAATCGCTTGACGTCCCGCACCAACACACGACGGGCAGGCAGGTTGACGCCGGCCGCGAGCGTCGGCGTGGCCACAATGCCCGCTAAATCGCCTCGCTTGAAGGCCGCTTCGATCGCCCCACGTTGCGCATGGGTCAGGCCCGCGTGGTGGAAGGCCACCCCACCGGACACGCACGTGCGAAGGGTCTCACCCAGCGTGGTTTGATCCGCGCCTTCGAGCGAGGAGGCCACCCCCTTCAAGCGTTCCAAGCGGTCGGGGTCGTCCTTCGCCAAGCGTCTTCGAAACCGCTCGGAAAGGCGCTTCGCTTCCGAGACTGCTGACCTGCGTGTGGCGACAAAGATCAGGACTTGGCCGTGCTGATCGGCGACATCGTTCAGGACCGCCCACGTCGGGTGGGACGTCGGCCCTTCCAGCTTCCTTGGCGCACGCAATTCGTCGTTGTCGGTGGCGTTGGTCTGAATCTTCCTTGGCTCAAGGTGAAGGTCGTACAAGGTGCTGTATTCCAGAGCCACGGGCCGCCAATTCGAGGTGATCAACGCCGCATCCAGCCAAGCGGCCAAGTCAGGGGCGTTGCCCACGGTGGCCGAGAGGGCAATGATCTGGGCCTCCGGTCGCAGATGACGAAGGCGAGTCAGGTTGATTTCGAGCGTCGGGCCTCGGCTTGTGTCGTTCAACAGATGGAACTCATCGGCCACAATGACGCTGACGTTGGCCATCCTGTCGGGTTTGTTGCGCATCAAGGAATCGAGTTTCTCGGAGGTGCACACTAAGATGTCGCACTCGTCGATGAGCCGCCGCTCGCCCGTGGCTTCACCGATTCCGAGGCCAACCGTCAACCCGACCGCCTTTGCGAGTTCCACCAATTCGGTGTGCTTCTCGCTCGCGAGGGCCTTCAGCGGCACGATGTAGACGGCTCGGCTCCCAGGGTGGGTGACCAACAAACGATGGAGGATACCCAAGTAGGCGACAAGCGATTTCCCGCTTGCGGTCGGGATGGCCACGATGGTGTTGCGCTCAGAAAACACCGCGGGCATGGCCTCGGCTTGTGGGGGATGCAACCGCTCAATGCCCCATGATTCACGAAGAAAGGTTCGTGCGGCCTCAGGGAGCGGCAAACCCTCGATGCGGTCTGCATCGAGTTCCATAGGATGTGTGCAACGACGAGAGGACAAAAGGACTGTGCATCAGCAGCGACATGCTCAAACGCTCCCTCCGCCGCTCCCGGTGCATGAGCACGCCCGAGGCCGAGGCCGTCGACGAACGCTTGGCCATCTTCGAGGATGAAGCCGACATCAACGATTGGATCGAAGTCATGTGCGGTGCAGCCATGGTGCTGCTCGGCTTGTTCCACATGTTCAGCCCCGGTGATTTGGTCGATCCTGACACCATGCGGTGGTTCGCCGCCACGGTGACCTCTGCTGGATTGGTGTGGATCGGTCACGGCCTGAAGGACATGGCCGTCAAGGACCTCCGCCGCTCCATGGTCATGATGGACCTCAGCGGTGCGGGAGAGCCCGACCACGGCCTCATCCGTGACGTTCTCCTCAACCCTGAAGCCTACCGAGACTTCCTGCTGGACGCCTACCGCGAAGCATGGGAGGACGGCATCATCACCGAGGACGAGATGGAGGAACTGCGTTCCTTCCAAAGCGCCCTCCGAATCTCCGACGCCGAGATGGAGGAGATCGCCGAGGAAGCCAAGGACGCCGCTCAATCCCAAGAGTGAAGCTCGCCGAGCATTCGCTCAGCCAAGCGTTCCGCGTCTGACCTCCGCCGATGCTCAAGGCGTGCACCGGCCCCGAGCATGACGACGCCGAGCAGTGTGAGCAGACCGGGCATGCTGAGGAAGGACCCTGCGGACGTGATGCCGTCATGATTCGGAAGGTCTGAGCTCTGAAGGCCAGAGGCCGCCACGAAGCGAACGTCGAGGAGATCGAGGTCACAGTCGCACAACGAGACGGCGATGCGTTGTGGAAGCAGAGCGTCTTGGAGCACCGACCATGAACCCGCATCGATGGATGCCGGACGGGTCCCCCAAGCCGGAGCGGTCACCGAGCCAGAGGCCGCGGTGTCGACCATCGGCGTCCTGAGGTGAACCACGCTGCTGGACGGACGTTCATCGGTGACCAGCAAGGCCTCCAAAGCGATCAAATCGAGGAGCAAGGAACGCCCAGCGAGGAGCACGAAGCGTTGGACATGGTCGGCCTCTGGGCCACCTGCACCACCTTCCTTGGCGACGTGCGCGAAGATGCGTTCGTCGAGCCGGAGGTCATCCAATCCCTCTGGATGAAGTTGGTAACGGCCGTCTTCGAGCGGGGTCGCAGATTGTATGACGAGACGAACGTGAAGTTCTTCCCCGTTCAACCGTCCAAAGGTTGCACCTGAATGCGTCACGAGGGTCGACTCTGGAACCCCGGGGTGCGCGACGTCCCAAAGCTGGGCCAAGCGCTCGTCGATGAGACCGTCAAGGTCCAATTCACCGTCTTGCTGGACGGCGGTTGAGGCGGAGATGAGGGGGTTGAACACGCCACCGAGGAGGATGAGCACAAGACCGGGCACGCTGAGACCAAAACGCACGGTCCACGAGGTCGTGCGGCGCGTAAACTCGAGCAACCCCACGCACAACAGCATCACGCCAGGCAAGGCGCGCAAACCACTGGGCGGCTCCGACAGGGATTCCTCGGGCCCGACACCTTCGACTTGACCACCTCCTGCAGGGTACAGCCCTTCACCGGTGAAGCCGCTGGGGTCGACAGGACCCATGCCCTCGAAGCTCAGCAATCCAGCCCACACATAGGGCTGAAAGCGGTCGTTTTGGCCTTCGAGGCAAAGCGTTGCTTCGCCTTCCTGCAAAGCGCGCCATCGGTAACGTGTGAGGGTCCCGTCATCGTCGGCGACCACTTCAACCTCTGGTGTTGGCGCCATCAGCCCGTTGGAAAGACGGAGTTCAGGTTGCGCGGACTGTTGCTGAAGTTCGAGCGGAACGACGTCCCACGTGATGAGCACCCGCAAGGCTTCGTGGGTCTCGATGTTGAAGCTGAAGCAGTCGGATTCACCGCCGACCAGGGCACCGTCATGGGCGCCCTCAAACTCCACCGCTGCGGGTGAACTCCGGGAACTTGGTTCGTCCACGTCAGCAGCATCAGGGTCCGCCGACCATGCGACGTCCATCTCAAAAGTGGAATCACCGTAGAGGTGGAGGGTCCAACTGGCGATTCGATCGACGGAGAAACTGAGCAGAAGCCGTGCCCCGTCGCCTGGCCACATCACGCGCCCGTCGTCCAAATCCAACTCCACCTCGTCCTCGCTGTATGCGGGCCAAGCACTCCCGTCATTTGCCTCCATGGTCCACGAGGTGGACCCGTCGCCGTGGACCAGCGTCATGGTCACATCAGGCCACGTCAGTCGTGTGGGGTCGTCGTCAAACCGGAGGTCGACCTCGATGTTTTCCAACCGTTCGGGCAACAGCGCCAGTTCATCTTGAGCAGGGTAGAGCTCAAACTCAAACAACACCCGCTCGGGCGAGAAAGGCGTGCCTTGGCTTTGCCCGGAGACTTCATCCTCGCCGGATGGGACGATCGTGAGGCGGCAGTCACCCTCCGCCAGACAGGAGAGGTGTTGCACATCGTCTTCCATCTGGAAGCTTGCAGAAGCCAAAGGCAGCGACAAGACCGCCACCATCGCGACCACAAGAAGGGCCAGCCTCATGCACTCACCCCTTGGGCGGGCACGTCCTGAAGCACCTGCCCGCACCTGCGGCAAAGGTAACGCCCGTTGGCGCGGCGCTGTCGTGCATGTTTCACGTCGCATCCTGAGCACGTCCACCACCAACGGGCAGAGGCCATGTGCAGCATGTTGGCGAAGGCCTCGGCCCCTCCATCCTTGGCGGGGCTTGGCCACGAGGATTCCCACCGGCGGAACGCAGCATCATGCCTGCGGTGACCGGTGGCGTGAATCAGTTCGTGGTGCAGGACAAAACACGCATACGGCCACCACTCGGGCGTCAACAAGGCGGGGTGAAGGTCGATCACGCGGACTTCGTGTGGTCGTAATCGATCTGGGCGGGCGCCTCGAACCCATCGCGTGACGCCATGCCGACGAACGGTGCCCCGTCGCAGGACGCCGAGTGGAATGCGCCGGAGTTGGTCCAGGTCACGGCCCTGCCAGGCGCCCATGTCCTCCATGGCCGCGAAAACCTCGTCTTGGAGCGCCTCAAGCAGGCGCGATTGCTCCAAGCTCGGGCGCAAGCAGACCACCCCTCACGACCAGCGATGGTACGCAGGATGGCCTTCCTTCACGGCGACGAACAGGCCGTCACCTTCTGCGCACCGCTTCCCATCGGCTTCGAGCGCCATCTCCACCCACGCCTTTCTTCCTTCGATCTTGGTCACGCGGGCCGTCACGCGCAGGTCCGTGTCCATGGGCGTGGGCCTGAGCAAGCGGACGGAGTAGGAGGCGGTCACGGTGCATGGAATCTCCTCCGTGCCGCTGGCGTCCATGAGCCCAACCGCAGCCGCCCAGTTGCCATGACAATCGAGCAAGGTCCCGATGATGCCCCCGTTAACCATGCCAGGGAAGGCATGGTGATGCGCTTCTGGTCGAAACACGGCCACCAACTCGTCGCCCTCGCGGTACGAATCGATCTGCAGACCGTGGGGGTTGGCGGGGCCGCACCCATAGCAAATCGACCTGGGAGCGTAGGTGCGCTGAACACCCTGCGTGGAAGCCATGCATCACGATGGAGAAGGGGGGCCTTTCAGATGTGCGCATACCACCATTGATGAACGGCCTGTCCAAGCACGAACCGTGCCCGGTCAGAAGAAGCGACGGGTCATCAAGACCGCGCACGAGATTCCCAAGCGGCGCAAGCGGGCCATCGAGGAAGCCTTGGCCGCCCATGAGCCCAGCAACAATCCCGATTGGGACCGCGGTGCGGAATGGGGCCCGCTGCGCTTCATGCGAAAGAAAATCACGCCTGGAGCCTTCCGAACAGTGCACGTGCCGTTGCTCAACGTCAGCATGGGTGACCAATGGCCCATTCCAGTCACGGTGTTCCATGGCAGCAGGCCAGGTCCGACCATCAACGTCCTCGGCGCGGTGCACGGGGACGAATTGACGGGACCAAGCGCCTGCACGCACCTGCTCTCGACGAAATTCACCGAACCGGGGGGCGCCCTTGACCCGTCGACGATGGCAGGCACCCTCCGCATCATTCCCGTGGTCAACCTCCCAGGCTTCCGCGCCAAATCGCGCTACTTGCCTGACGGACGTGATTTGAACCGAAGTTTTCCCGGAAATGCCACGTCGAACACCACGCGGCGTGTGGCCCATCAGCTGTGGACGACGCTCATGGAAGACGCAGACGCCATCATCGACATCCACACCGCTGCTAAGGGCCGCTCCAACATGCCACAACTCCGCGTCGATCTCGCGCATCCGTCGTCGTACCTCTTGGCCAAAGCCTTCGGCGCTGAGGTCGTGCTCGATTCCCAACCGCCCCGAGGCAGCCTCAGGCGAGCCGCAAACGAGGAGGGCATTCCATGCATCACCTTCGAAGGCGGTGCTGCAGACACCCTGCAGCAAACGGCGGTGAAGGTCGCCTTCGAGGGCACCCTCAACGTGCTGCGCTCGCTGAAGATGATCCCCGGCCGGCCTGCCCGGCCGGCCTTCCGACTGCTGGCCTCCGGCTCACGTTGGCTGAGGGCCAGCGAAGGCGGGCTGCTCGACGTCTTCGTCCGTGAAGGGACCATGATGCGCGAGGGCGAAGTCGTCGCCACCATCTCGGATCCAGGTTCACCTGGCATGTCCGTTGACCTTGTCGCGCCAGAGGACGGACTGATGATTTCCATCGCCACGAATCCCTTCGTGACCGCGGGCATGCCGGTGGGTCACTTCCTTCCTTTGACCAAACACAGCGCCTTGGTCGGACGTCACGTAGACGATGAAGGAAGGCTCCAGATGGCCGCCGCGAAAGGCGACCCGATTTGGCGAGAAGAGCAAGACGTCGAAGAGGTGACGGTCGAGGAATCCACCTCAAAAGAGGCAGAATGGGTGACCGCCGTGTTCGACCTTGAGCACGAGGAGAAAGGGGAGGCCGACGGCGGCCCTGCACAGGATCAGGAACTCGATTCGTAAGCCGCAATGGCCGCTTCGACTTCGTCGTCTTCCATCAGGCGGCGTTGCGACTTGGCGACGTCGAACAAGTGGGCGACGAGGTCGTCGCTGGCTTCACGCCCGCGCTGCTCAAGCCAGTGAATGATGTTAGAGCGCCCCGCCATGTGGCCGATACGAATGACCTGCTGGAGGCCGAAGTCACCCGCTGGAACACCGCTATAGACACGGTCAGCAAGCCAATGGTCACCCTTGCGCATGGCCTTGATGACCGCGGAGGCGTGGACGCCCGTTCCTGTCTCGAACGCATCGTTCCCGAATACGGGGTAGTTGCGAGGGAGGGGCACGCCGGTGTAGGCGTGGGCTTTCTGCACGTATTCACCGAGGAGCGTCAGGTCGTTGTCGATGGCGCCCATGAGCTTGAGGTTGACCAAGGTCTGGTCCAAGGGCGCGTTGCCTGATCGCTCGCCAAGACCGAGGGCCGTCCCGTGAATGACGTCTGCACCGGCTTGAACGGCCGCGAGGTTGTTCGCAACGCCAAGGCCGCGGTCTTGGTGGCCGTGCCAGTTGACTTCGATCTCTGAGCGCTGGAAACCCGCGTCCTTGATGACGTGCTCGTCAATGAAGTTGAGCAGGCTTCGGACGCCGTCGGGCGTGACGTGCCCGCAGGTGTCGCACACGCAGAGCCTGCGAACGCCCAACTCAAGGGCGCGCTGATACACCTGAACGATGTCTTCCGGCTTGGAACGGGTCGTGTCCTCGGTCACGAAC
>JAYOTG010000005.1:25610-82731 GCA_038150305.1 Candidatus Poseidoniales archaeon
CACCGGGATGTCTTGTTCGACCGCGAAACCGACCGCACCTTCCATGGTGTTGAGCAACTTCTCCATGGTCCAGTTCTCGGCGTACATGCGGATGGGGCTCGTGCCGAGGAAGGCAGAGGCCTGGATGTCCATGCCGTGCTTGGCCTGAAGGTCAACCAAGGGTTCGATGTCCGACACGACCGTGCGCACAGCACATCCGGGCTGAATGGCGTAATCGTTCTCGCTGATGTGACTGAGCATCGCGTCGATGTGGTCGATGTGGAACGGACCCGCTCCGGGGAGGCCAAGATCGACCCGCTGCAGGCCAAGCTGCTCCATGTAATCGAGCAATTCCTTCTTCTGTTCGATCGAGGGGTTCAACGCTGACGGGCTCTGCAAGCCGTCCCGCAAGGTCTCGTCGTCGAACCAAATCTCGTGCGGGTGACGGCTCGCATCGCGAGAAAACTCGCCGTCTGTGACGTTCCAATCGTGGATAAGACGTGTTTCGTCCATGCTTTCACCTCCCGTCGACGACGTGCGACGCGGTGCTACTGCCAACCCGCGGGAGGGTTTGAAGTCGTCGGAGGAACCACGGCGCGGTCATTCCTCTTCGTCGTCGTCCACCAAGCCTGCTGGAAGACGCGCCGCGAAGATGACCTGGTCCGCATAGCCGTCTTTCTTGGCGTTGCGAAGTTCGATCAAGCGGGTGCCCTTGGACACCCTGCCCTTCGTTTCCTTGGACTGGTGTGCGGGCATCCGCATCATCATGCCCTTCTCGGTCAGCAGGAACAACTGATCGGCAAGATCAGCCACTTGGCGGACCACCACGATGCCGTCATCCTCGTCGAGGCTCATGGTGCGCACGCCCTTCGTGCCTCGGTTGGAGCGGCGGTACCCGTCGCGCTCGAGGACGGGCTCGCCGTTGCTGTCGGTTTTCTGAACGCCGTCTTCGCCGAGGGCAGGGTGCATCTCACCGTCACCGAGGCGGCTTCGCTTGGCCATGCCGTTGCGTGTGATGGTCAAGATGGTGGTCTCGTGGTCCGCCGCAACGATGAGGCCAACCACATGATCGCCGTCATTGAGTTTGATGCCTGCCACACCCTGACTGATGCGGCCTTGGACGCGGACGGTGTCCGAGACGGTCACCTCGCCGGTGTCCTTGTCGGTCCTCTCCTTCTGTTCAGCCGGATGGAAGCGAACGGCCATGGCGCGTTCGGTGACCAGCAGCACGTGATCTTCCTTCGTGAGCAGCCGCACGCCGACGAGCATGTCGGTTTCGGTGGCCAGTTTGATGGCGTACTTCCCATTGCGGTTGATCCGCACGTACTCTTCCAAGCGGCTTCGCTTGACGCGGCCTTCCTTGGTGGCGAACACCAAATCGAGCTCGCCCGGCGATTCGATGACGTCCTTGCTCAGCGGGAGGATCCTGATGATGCGTTCTTCTTCCCGCAGGCCCTCGAGGAGGTTCTTGACGTGGCTGCCGCGGGCCTGCCGCGAACCGCGAGGGACTTCCCATGCCTTCAGCCCGTAGACGCGACCTTGGTCGGTGAAAATCAGCAAGCGGTCCTTGCTGAAGCAGGTGATGATCTGCATCGGCGTGTCCTCTTGCTTGGTGGTGACGCCCTTGAGGCCCTTCCCGCCGCGGTTCTGGACGCGGAAGTCGTCCACAGGCATGTGGCGCACGTATCCGTCCTGGGACAGCGTGATGACAATGGCGCGCTCTTCGATGAGGTCCTCGCGGTCCATCGACAAGGGCATCGGGTCGATTTCGCTCCGGCGCTCATCCCCATGCCGCTCCACGAGCGCGTCAAGTTCCGAGAGCATGATGTGCAGCCGTCGTTCGCGCTTCGCGAGAATGTCCTCCAAATCCAGGATGGTGGCCCTGACGTCGGCGTGTTCCTGCTCGACCTTCTCGACGTCGATCTGGCTCAACTGGTAGAGGCGACGCTCGGCGATGGACTTGGCCTGCGCCTCGGAGAAGGAGAACGGAGCAATGCCTGCAATCGTTTCCTCACCACGGAGGACCGACTCGAAGTGGTCACGGCTGCGGCTGGCCTTGCCGGCGGCCACCACGTCGTCGATGCGCTGCTGCGCCAGCACCAGGCCCTCGAGGATGTGGGCCCTGGCCCGGGCCTTTTCGAGCTCGTGCGCGGCACGACGCTCGATCACTTGCTCGCGGTGCGCCACGTGAACGTGGAGCATGTGGGGGAGGGTCATGAGCACTGGACGGCCGTCAACGATGGCCATCATGTTCGCGCTGTAGGACTCCTGAAGGCGGCTCGAGGCGTAGAGTTGGTTGAGCACCGCGTGTGGGTCAGCGTTGGTTTTGACCTCGATGACCACGCGGATGCCTTCCTTCGACGACTCGTCGCGGATGTCACGAATGCCAACGACGGCGTCCTTGGACACCAAATCGGCGATGTGTTCGAGCATGGCCGCTTTCTTCACCTGATACGGGATTTCATGGACCACGATCGAGGACGAGCGACCGTCTTCAACGACCTCACAGCGGGAGCGGACGTGGAAGCGTCCCTTGCCGGTGCGGTACATGTCTTCGATGCCGTCGATGCCGTGGATCTTGGCGCCCGTTGGGAAGTCGGGCCCCTGCACGCGCTCCATGTACTCCTTGATGCTAATGAGCGGACGCCCGTCAGCGTCGACCTCGCCGGCCAGCACGCGCTCCACGTGCAGGTGAATGGCGGAGGCCACCTCGGTCAAGTTGTGCGGCGGGATGCGGGTGGCCATGCCGACCGCGATGCCGTCTGAGCCGTTGAGCAACAGGTTCGGCAGCCGCGAGGGCAGAACGGTGGGTTCTTGCTCGCTGTCGTCGAAGTTGGGTTGGAAGGTCACCGTGTCCTTTCGGATGTCTTCGAGCATGTGCCCCGCGATTCGGTCCAAGCGGCTCTCCGTGTACCGCATCGCAGCAGGAGGGTCCCCGTCGATGCTGCCGAAGTTGCCTTGCCCGTCCACCAGGGGATAGCGCAGGGAGAAATCCTGGGCCATGCGAACCATGGTCTCGTAGATGGACGAATCACCGTGCGGGTGGTATTTCCCCATCACCTCGCCCACGGACCTGGCGGACTTCGAGTACTTCTTCTCGTGCGTGTAACCGCCTTCGAACATGCCGTACAGCACACGGCGATGCACCGGCTTCAGGCCATCACGGGCATCAGGCAGCGCACGGCCGATGATGACGGACATGGCGTAATTGATGTACGACGTCCGCATCTCTTCCGTAAGGCTTCGGTTTTCCAATTGACCCATGGGGGCCGTGGGTTCGTTGTCCTCGTGCTCAGATGTCAAGGTTGGTCACCTCCTTGGCGTGGGTTTCGATGAAGGCACGTCGGTCGACGACGTCCTCGCCCATCAGGATTTCAAAGAGGCGATCCGCAGCCTCGGCGTCGGCGACGGTCACCTTCAGCATGGTGCGTTGCTCAGGATCCATCGTGGTCTCCCAAAGCTGGTCCGGGTTCATCTCACCAAGACCCTTGTAGCGCTGGACACCGATTTTTGCCGTTTCCGAGCCGCCACGCAACTCCTCGATGAAGAGGTCCCGCTCTTCTTCGCTGAAGGCATAGCGGGTCATCCGGCCTTTGGACACCTGATACAGCGGAGGTTGGGCGATGAACACGTGCCCTTCCATGATGGCCCGCTTCATGAAGCGCCAGAGGAAGGTCAGCAGCAGCGTACGGATGTGGGCACCGTCGACGTCGGCGTCGGTCATGATGATGATGCGGTGGTAACGGAGCTTCTCTGGATTGAACGAGCCGTCGTCCTCTGGATCGTTGCCCACACCAGCACCGAGGGCTCGAACCATGGTCTGAATCTCGTTGTTTTGGAAGACCTTTGCGATGTTGCGCTGCTGGCGCTCGACGTTCAGGATCTTGCCACGGAGGGGCAAAATGGCCTGAATGCGCCGGTCACGGCCCGTCTTGGCCGAACCACCTGCAGAATCACCTTCAACGAGGTAAATCTCGCACTCTGTGGGGTCCCTCGACTGGCAGTCGGCCAATTTTCCTGGCAGGCCGCCGCCTTCGAGCACGCCTTTTCGGCGGGTCATGTCGCGGGCTTTCTTGGCGGCCTCACGAGCGCGAGAGGCCAGCACGGCTTTCTCCACAATGCCCCTCGCGATGGAGGGGTTCTCCTCGAAGAACTCCCCGAGGCGCTCGTAGACGATCGTCTCGACGATGCTTGTCACTTCGCTGCTGACGAGTTTGTCCTTGGTTTGGGACGAAAAGGAGGGGTCCGGGTGCTTGATGGACACGATGGCCGACAAGCCCTCGCGGACGTCCTCGCCGGACAATCCGGTCAGGTTCTTGAGCAGGTTCCGTGACTTCGCATAAGCGTTCACGGACTTCGTCAACGCACCGCGCAGACCGGTGAGGTGCGTGCCACCGTCACGGTTGCGGATGATGTTGGTGTAGCACTGAATCTGCTCGCTGAAGGCGTCCGACCACTGCATGGCCAGATCAACGCTGACTTCGCCAAGCTCGATTTCGCGCTCTCCGGAGATGTGGATCACCTCGTCGTGCAACACCTGGCGACGGTCGTTGAGACGCTGCACGAATTGCTTGATGCCGCCTTCGTAGTGGTGGTCCACCGTGTGCGGCTCTTCTCCGCGCTCGTCCGTGAGTTGGATGTGAAGGCCCGCGTTGAGGAAGGCCGTTTCACGGAACCGTGTGTCGAGAATGTCGAAATCGAACTCCACGATGTCGCTGAAGATGGTCAAGTCGGGACGGAAGCGGATCGTTGTCCCTGTGCTCTCCGTCTCGCCCGCCACCTCGAGGGCGCTTGCGGGCTCCCCGCGCTCGTACCGCTGCTTGTGGACCGCGCCGTCACGCTCGATGGTCATGTCCAGCCATGCGGAGACGGCGTTCACGGCGGAAACGCCGACGCCGTGAAGTCCACCGGACACCTTGTAGGCGGCGTTGTCGAATTTCCCCCCGGCGTGGAGCTTCGTCATGATGACTTCCGCCGCGGAGATGCCGAACTCAGGGTGTTCGTCCACCGGAATGCCGCGCCCGTAATCCTTCACGGACACGCTGCCGTCAGCATGCATGATCACGTCGATCCGATCGTTGCGGTTCGCAAGATGTTCGTCCACGGCGTTGTCGACGACTTCCCAGACGCAGTGGTGCAACGCCGTCCCGTCGTGGGGGTCCCCGAGGTACATCCCTGGGCGCATCCGCACCGCTTCGAGTCCTTCCAAAACTTGGATGCTGTCGGCCCTGTAATCATCGCTCATGTTCCATCCCTCCGACGCCCGTGACGTGCTTTACGTGTCCCGATTTTTCCGCCCGGCTGGGAGGTGAAATCTGCAGGGGTCTTCTACCGTCATGAATCTGTGACGACAGCACATAAGGCCATCGGAATTTAACCTCCTAAAATGTCCCGCTGTCCGCTGATTTTGGGCCTCTCGAAACCCCCGGCTTCAGTCCGTGAGCGTTAAAGGGGGAATGAAAGTCCACGCGCTATGGCCGAACTCAAGGTATGTGTCTCGCTGGAAAGCACGACCGTTGACGAGATGGTCGATGAAGCCGCCCGCGCGAACCTCTCCGGTGCGGACATGGTCGAGATTCGATTCGACCGTTTGTGGCTCGACAAGCCCGAGCCTGAGATCGTTGAGGACGAGAACGGACGAACCCGTGAAGTCATGTCCCTCGAAAACACATGGGCCGTGAACGACCTCGAGCACGTCGAAATCGATGCTGCCCTCGACCGCTTGGTCGAAGGCATCCAGGCCGAGGCGATGTTCACCATTCGAGGCCAAGACCAAGGCGGATTTTTCCCCGGAACGGAGGAGCAGCGCATCGCCATCCTCGATTCGGCGCTCACCCGAGGCATCCAGTGGGTTGACCTCGAAGCGGGCATCGATGAAAGCACCCGCGAAGGCTTGGTGGCGAAAGCGCGCGACGCGAAGATCAGCATCGTAGTCAGCCGTCATGAGGCCGCCACGCCAGCTGCTGAGGACATCGCGACGTGGGTGAAGGATTCCACCGAACACGGCGACCTCGTCAAGTTCTGCTCAATGATCTCCAATCCCTCTGACGCCCTGCAACTCGTTCAGGCCTCCTTGGATCTGAAGGACGGCGACGTGAAGTTCAGCATCATGGGCCTCGGCCAAGGCGGCGACTGGACGCGCCTGCACGCCCCCGTGATGGGCCAGAGCCTCGTCTACGCCACGATGCGCACGGAATACGCGCTCAAGGACGAAGGCCGCATCAACGTGCGTGACGTGCGTGATGCGTGGCAGTTGCTCGAGTACTGATCAGGACTCGACCTCGCTCAGCCCCGCGTTGGAGTATCGGTGCTGAATGACGGCCGGCACGGCCACCATGCCCCCGAGCAACACGATGAGAACCAACGCGACGCTCGCCGGGGGCATGACGAAAGAGCGCGGCGTAGCGACCGCTGCAACGTCCGCGTAGAGCGCCGAATTCGGCGATGTTGCGTCGCCGCCGTGGCCGTTGTCCCAGGCGTCGATGACGAGGTAGAAGTCTTCCCACTCCTCTCCACTGAACAAGGAGCGGCTCACTTCGGCCTTGTCCAAGCTGAGGCTGAAGGACACTTCGTTGACGGCCTCGTACGCATGGACGTCACGGTAGGTGGTCCAGCCCATGGGGTCATAGCGCCGCAGTTCAGGCGCCCGATCGGCAAGAAGGTCGTCGATGTCGTCCCACCATCCGTACGCATTGTGGGCGCTGTTGTAGGCCTGCTCATACCGCTGGTACTGTTTGGTGGTCATCAGGTAGACGTCGGCTTCGACAGGGGCCCGGTTCCCGTCCTCGTCAAGGGCGCCATAGAACGTGACACAGAAGGTCATTCGATGCTCCGCAGAGAGGTTGAACCTGTAGGCTCCCGCACTGTCGTTTCCGACCGCCATGGTGGCTTGCATGGACGTCCGCATCGGCGTGAGCGGCTGGGGGTACCGCCAACTGACCATCCAGTCCACTTCGGGGTGCAAGGTGCTGTTTCGTTGCGTGTCCTCTGAGGACCGATACGGTTCGTCTTCGTAGTACGGCTCTTCGTAGTAGACATCGTCGTAGGGCATGAAGACGTTCCAGGGCACCAAAGCGGCGCGGTCCACGGTCTTGTTCCACTCAGCCTCCTGAAGGTCGGACCCGCACGCTTCGCTTGCAGGCGCTGCGGCCACGGGCGCCGCAAGGAAGGCCACAAGGCACGGGGCGAGGAAGAGCCAGACGCCCAAGGTGGCCTTGACCGGACGTGCCTGCACCTCGCCCATGCATATCCCTGCCGTTCACGGCCATTGAACCTGACCGTTCAGCGGCGCCTCAAGGGTCGGACATAGCCGCTTGCTTCATCGCGTCGCTCTTCCTTTCGAAGGATGCGTGGAGCAGGTGGTGCACGGTGATCGTCGATGCCAAGCATGCCGTCCACCTCGACGCGTTCAACGTCGGCATAGGCCTCAGCATCCTTGGTTGCAGCCTCTTCATCCTCGGTGGGCGCACGCATCACGAGGTATCCAAGCACCAGCGCCGCAATCACAAGGCCGAGGAAGAGGGCAGCATCAGCACCGATCGACTTCATCCAGGCGCTCCAATCCTCACGGGAGAATTCAGAGAGTGAGGGGGGAAGGGTGCTTTCTGGGGCGACGTCAATGTCAACGTCCAACATCGCGCATTGGTTGAGCGCATCGCAAGCTTCGATTCGAACGGTTCGCCGGCCGGCTTCGTCGTAGACGACCGCCACGCGGTACGTGTCTTCGCGAACCGGTGGGACCCAATCGTTGTCGGCAATGCCGTCCTCGTCATCGTCGACCTCGAGGTCCAGTTCCCAGAGGGCCAGGATGCGCTGTTCAAGCAACACGTCGCACTCCTCCATGGAACCGTCGTTGACGTCTTCATCGCGGCACAAAGAACCGTCCTTGTCGAGTGGCGCGAAGGTCACCTCGGCGTTGATGATGGCGTTGACGCCGGCGATGAACTCATCGGGCAGGTTGATGAGGGCCACCTCCGGGGGCGCATCAATGACGACCGTGAACTGCGCGCGCGTCACATCGCCGGTCAGGTGGGCGTCGCGTACGGTGAGGGTGATGGTGTAATTGCCCGGTTCGTCGTAGGCGTGCCAGGGCGACGGGGCGTACGAAAGGGCTGAGCCGTCACCGAAATCCCACACGTATTGGACCAAGCCGTTCCAGTCTTCGGAGGCGGGCTCCATCGGGACAAGCCGGCCTTCGAAGCGCGCATCTCCGTCTCGCGTTCCGTCAGAATCGAAATACAGCAACGTGCCGGGCGAGGCATGAACCGAGCCGACATCGTCGAAGGTTCGCTTGAGGGTCACCGTTCCAACGTCGCCGTCGAAGGGCGTTGAGGCATCGACGAGGCTGCCGTTCAACCATGCCTCCACGATGCGAACCTCGATGAGCGGGACGGGGTTGATGACGTCGAACGTCACGGTTCGCGGAGCGCTCTGTGCACCGTCGGCGTCGGTCACCACCAAGGTCACGCTCTGGATGCCGGGCGTGGAGAAGGTGAAGCGCGGTTGAACTTCGGTTGAGTTGGAGCCATCAGGGAAGGTCCAGTTGAAGCTCAGGTCGTTTTGATCGCCGACCAAGCCGTCGGGGTCGGCGCTGTCTCGTGCGTTGAACACGTAGGGCACATCGGGTTGAATGTCGGTGGTCAGGAGGTCCAAGATCTCGCTGGATGAAGCCTCCCGCACGCTGAAGGTGGCGGTCGGGCGCTGATTCTCGACGATGACCTCGAGCGTAGCCACAGAGGAGCCACCGTCGTCGTCAATCACCGTCACATCGACCGTGTAGGTGCCGGCGCGCTCCCACGCCACCACGGGCTGGGGGGTGGTGGCCAGCACAGTGTTGAAGTCGCTGGTTCGGTCGACAGGGCCTGAACCGAGGTGCACGCCGCCTGGGAAGGACCAGCTCCACGACTCGATGGTGCCGTCCTGGTCCTCAAACACAAGCGGCATCACCGTGGCCGTTTGCGTTACGGTCGTGATTGGACCTGATTCGATCTGCACAGGAAGTCGGTTGTTGACCACCACATCGACGGTCTTGGTTCCGATGTTGGCCCCGTCCGAGACGGTCAGGACCAGCGTGAAAGTCTCGTTTTGGGCGTCGATGTCTGTCCATGCATGGTTTGCGCTGAACATGCCAGGCCCTTCGTCAGCGCTCCCGTCACCCCAGTCCCACGAATAATTGAGGAAACTGGTTGGGACGTTGTCCGTGGTCCGGCCTGCCGAGAACAGGATGCGTTGGTCCACCATCACGCTGATTGAGTCGCCAACGACTTGGTTGTTGATGGTGATGATGGGAATCGGCTCGGTGTTGTCGATGACCTCGATGGGCAACACGTCAACTTCGGACCACAATCCACCGACGTCCTTGACCTGCAAACTCACGTTGTACAGCCCAACGTTCTGATAGCCACGGACGGGCGACTTGAGGCCGCTGGTTTGGTTGTCGCCGAAGTCCCACGCATACGCGACGGGTGGATCGAGGTAGGGCAAGGTGTTGTTCACGAGGGACAGGCCCCATGCGTCGAAACCATCGCCGGTAAACGCCACGTCGTTCCAACTCAGCGTCACGTTCGTGGACACGTTCCCATTTGACACGGGGCGCATGTTGGCCACCGTCAGAGGCGCGCTGGTGGTCTCGTCAACGACGTTACCAAGGAGGTCACGCATGGTGAATTCGAAGCTGTATTGCCCGTCTGCATTGGGCGTGAAAAACACCGATGTGCTCACAGGTTGGCCGCCCCCCGCTTCGACGCGGGTGTCGAGGGTGTCGACGACGGCCCCCGTACCGTCGCGGACGGCGACGGCAACGTCGAGGTCCTCGAAGAAGGCGTTTGAGAGGACGTCAAATTCGAGTTCCACCGTGTCGTCAAGGCCGTCTCCATCGCGGTCGGAGGTGGTCACGTTCCCGGTGTCGATCGTCGCCGGTGCGGTGATCCGAGCCGCCTCGAGATCAATGGTGCCGGTTGGGTAACTCGGGCCACAACTGGTGTAGTCACAGTCACCGACGCTGCTGGCCAGCCACACGATGACCCACACCTCGTCGGTGAGGTTCCCAAAGCCCGGCACCAGCGCCGTGGCCTGTGAGTTGCTGAAGGTCAAGTCGCTGACGCTCAACAAGCCGTCAGAGGCGGCTTGGGTCACCACAACACCATCGAAGTCAGCACGGTCTCCGCTCACGCGAAGCGTCAACGGCGCTGGCGAAGCAGCACCGGGGGTGAGCTTGAACGAACGGATGCCCCATCCTTCCATGGTGTGCCCCGTGGTGGTGTAGGGCGTGGACCAATCGCTGTTCGTGGCCGCAGGTTGTGCCCTGCAGAAGGATCCGCCGGAGCATGCAGGGTTGAGTTGCAGGTTGGAATAGCCGTAGATGCCCTGGTCTGAATCCAAGGTAGCCGCAACGGAGAAATTCGCGAAGACTTGGTCCATGGTGGTCCCAACCAAGCCTGCTTGCCCGTTCGCGGGCGCTGTGGCGAGGTTGGTGATGCCGCTGCCACCGGTGGCTCCGTCTTGCACCAGTTGCCGCATGGCCGGACCGCCACCGAGGTGATCCACGAGGTACATCATCAGCATGAAGCCGGCGCCGTAATCGGCGTTGCGCTGATTCCACCATCGCACCGACAAGGCGCTGTTCTGCGTCCAGCCGTTCACGTGACCGGTGAGGGTGCTGTCGGCCCCGAAACAGAGGTAGATCGCCACGTCGGCGTTCCCCTCGTCGATGTAGAGGTTCTCATACGGGTCCAGTGCGTTGTGCAGCAGGTGCTGCAGTTCGTGTGCGATGATCGAACGGCCCCACGTCAGGGTCACGTCCGCGTAGTCCACGAAGACCATCTCACCCTGGGACGCGAAACTTGGTGCGAAGTAACCGCCGATGTTGTACTGGCCATCGATGTCGTAGATGATGACCTCGACCTGGCAGTTGTTGTCCACGTCGGGTGGCGCAATGCCTCGCCCGTCCCCGTAATCCTTCCCGTAGTAGGTCGTCAGCGTCGGGTAGATGGTTTGGTCCCAGGTGCTCGCCAAGTTCTGCAGCACCGTCGAACTCAGGGTTCGGCCGGTCTGGACCAAAAAGGCGACGCTGCCCGTGGTTTTCGCCACCGTGACCGAAATTGAACCACCGGAAGTGGGCACATTGAGGGTGTCGCCCTGCACGTGCTGCGTGCAGGCTCGACCGGAGGTGCCGGTGGCTTCGATCAAACCCGGACGATCAGCTTCCACCCACTGCTGACGCAGGTAAGGGGTCGCAGACACCACCGGTTGCGATTCGTCGATGAGCAGGTAGGGCCGCGCAAGGTCATCGGTGAAGGCATCGAGTGAAGCCACCTCGAGCAGGTGAGAAGGCAGCGCAGTCATCTCATTGGGGGAAGAGGACTCTTCGGCCGGAGATGCAGCGGCCAAACCGGTCAACGGCGCCATGACCATCAGGCCCACGAGGAGCAGTGAGGTGAGGGCACGACTGGAGCGTGGTTCAGACATCTTCTCAACACCAAGAAACGCATGACTGCGAGTCCGTTCTCATGTCGCGCCCCGGGGTATTTAACTGTGGGCTGACGACGCATCGCCGATGCACCGCCGCGAACGCTTTGTGGTCATGTGCGCCCTCATGCTGTTGGCGCCGTGGACGCATGCTCACGCAGAGGCCCAACCTGACGCGCAGTATTGCTCGGTGTTGCCCGATTTGGAGGCGGACGGCGACCGGGCCAACGCCTCCGTCGCTTGGCAGGTTGGATTGGGACCACGCCTTCCGGGCAGCAACGCTTCTTCAGCCCTTCTTGAGGGGTTCGAGGAGAACCACAGCGCGTGGTCCTTCACGCGGGACACTCACACTTACGCTGGGGGGACCTTGACCAACCTTGTTGCCGTGTATCCACCAAACACAGACCTGGCCACCACCGACGCCTTGGGGCTCGGCGCGCACTACGATTCGAGGGAATTCGCCGATTTTGAAGAGAACGCGACCAACGCGAGCCTGCCCGTTCCCGGCGCCAACGACGGCGGCAGCGGGGTGGGCGCCGTTGGAGAATTGATGCGCATCATCCCTTCGATGAACCTCGACCATGCGGTCGTCGTGGTGCTCTTTGATGCTGAGGACCAGGGCACGTACACCGACAAGGAGAGTTGGGCCGAGGGAAGCCGACGCTGGGCGGACAACCTGACCGCGGATGAAGTGAATCACCTGAAGGCGTTCATTCTGCTCGACATGATCGGGGACGCAGACCTCAATTTGGCCAACATCTCATCGAACGATGAAACACTCAACGACGCCATTGGCCCCCTCGCGCAGGCGCTGGGCCTCATCGAAGGACGAGAAGCCTGCACAGGCGTCGACGTGAGGGACATCTACCAACCCCGAACCACCGTGGACATCATGGACGACCATGTTCGGCTGAACGACGTCGGCGTCCCTGCCATCGACCTCATTGACCACCGCTATGGCCCGAACGCCACCGGCTTCGCCAACAGCTACTGGCACACCCTTGAGGACACGCCGGACAAGGTCAGCGCAGACGCCCTTGAAACCGTCATGCACCTTGTCGAGTTGGGCCTCAGAACTGGGGCTTGGATGGATGCCGTGGCCCTCGAAAGTGACCTCACCGATGATGCCTCAGCCGAGGATGACCCACTGCCCACCCTCGACGAGGCCCGAGGCCTCGCAGGTCCGATCGGTTGGTTGGTGCTTGGTTGGATCTTCGTCTTGGGGTTGGCCGGAAGCAGCAGCATGGCCATCCTTGCCCTCCGCAAACTTCGACCCGCGTCCGCAGCAAGGACGTGGTCGTGGGATGAGGCCTAAGTGACGCAATGGGACGAAGGGTCATAGGCGACGGCACGCCGTGGGTCAGGGCGGGGACGTCATGGACCGGGAAGCGAGGCTGAGCGCGTTGCGTTCTCGCGTTCGTTCCACCCTCGACGGCGAGCAAGGCGATGAACTCGTCATCGCATCCCTCGACACGACCTCTGGCGACCTCAGCGATGTTGAGCGCTTGAGCATCGAGTCCATGTCGTGGGGCCAAGGCCTCGAAAGCGAGGACAGCGAGCGCGTCCGGCTCCTTGCCGCGGTCCTGATTTTCGTGGGCAGCGTCCTCGGCATCCTGTCTGGATTGCTGCTTTTGCAGGGCAATCCCGTCGATCTGTTGGCCGCAGAACTCCTTGAGACAACGCCCACGGTGGACCTTCGCATGCAGGTGCTGGAAGCGGAAAGCGGCACCGCCCTCGAAGGGCTCACGGTGGAGTGGCTTGACCTGGAGACCGAGACCGTGCTCCAGACGACGATGACCGGAGCATCGGGTTGGTTCGAATTTGAAGCCGTCATCACCGAACCTCGCCTCCTTCGCGTCAGCGGAGAAGGCTACGTCACCTCAGAAATTGAGATGGAAGCACAAGCCGCGGGATCTCCTCCCGTCACCATGACGGCAGGAAGCGGAACAGAGCGCATCGTGATGACCTTAGGCGATGGAGGCCAATGGTCTCTGGACGACGCGACGCGCTTGTCCACTGCAATTGGCATCGCGACCATCTTGACAGGGGCTGTCGGTTTGCTTGCCGGGCTCGAAGTTCGCCGCGCCAAGAAGTACCGCAGAACGCAATACTTGGCGGGCATCGGCTTGTTCAGCCGTGGGTTGATTTTGTTTGGTCCTGCCCTAATCCTCCTTGGCATGATCCTGCTGACCTTCTCAAAGCAGCATTTCCGGGACTGGGAGGGAGACCAGCGTGTACCTGATTTCAGTTGAAGGAGGAGACGGCTCGGGAAAAGGCGAAGCCGTTCGCCTGCTCAACGAAATTCTCGCCAAATACCCCTTCACAGAGGTCTGCTCAACGCACGAGCCAAGGCGCCATGCCGATGCGGGACGACGCGCCTTGGAAGCCGTTCAACGAGGCGACATGACCCCGGCAGAGGAAGCAGCACTCTTTGCCGAAGACCGGCTTGACCACACGAAAAGCTGGATTTTGCCCCGCCTCCAGCGCAGTGCCGTGGTGGTCTCAGACAGGAACATCCACTCCTCACTCGTGTACCAAGGCGTGGTTGGCGACCTAGGTTTGGACGAGGTGGCCACGCTCAACGAAGGCGCAGCCGTTCCCGATCTTGTGGTATGGATCGATTGCGACCCGGAGCGTGCCATCCGTCGCATTCAGAGCGGTACGCTTCGCATGACCAGTGCAAAGCAGGAATATTTCGAAACCTCGGACATTCAGAAGAAAATCCGGGCAGGCTTCGCCTCCTTGCTTTCTGGAGAAGTGAAGGCGCCGGCTCCCTTTGACCGCTGCACCATCGCCGGGCCTGTGCTCAACGAAGGCGGCTTGGACGAGCTGCAGAAGGCCCTTCGGAAAACGGTCCGGGACTTCATGCGCACACGGCCCGAACCCCACAACGTCGACGCAGAAACCGTTGACCGGCACGTCATTTCCAACCTTGTCGAGGGCATGAGCGCGCAGCAACGCTTGCCCGGCATGCCCGTCAGCAGCGAACCGGTCCTGCACGGTTGGCTCAACGGCGCCTCCCCGGCGACGTGGATGGAACGGGCGGAGGCGTCATGGCCGGAGCGCAGCGCGCTGGAACACGACGTGCCGCGCCGATTCACCGCCATGTCGGTGTGGAGCGTGATCGGCACCCTGTCCCTGATGGACGGTACCTCAGACGTGCGACGTTTGTACCATGCCTTGGGCCCGGTGCGCTTCGTTTCGCTCCGCCATGTTCGCCGGCTCGTCAAGTGGCTCATCGGCGAAGGCTGGATTTTCCGCCAGCAAAACGAGGTGAAGTTCGCAGAAGGCCAAATGTTCCGCCTGAGCGACGATCACCTCGCTCAAGGCCGCCTTGCCTTGGCGCTTTGGCCCCTCCGTGAACATTTGGAAGCATGGCGGGAAGCGCACCCGAAGGCCTCGTGGGCCACCGCCATGGCCAGCCTGATTCAGGACGCTCCGGAACAGGCCATCAGCGACGTGTTGGCACGGTTGCGCCTCCTGTCCAGCGGGCACGTGGGCTGCCCTGCACCGGAAGACGCGACGCAATTGGAAGGCTGGTGGCGGTTGGACCCGCCCGCCTGATCACTCCGCCTCCATGGACAGGAAGCGAGCCCCGCCGGGCAATTTGACCTCAGCCGCGTTGAGGTAGTGCGCAGGGGCAGCATTCAACAGTGCACCAAAGAGCAAACCGAGGCCCGTTCCGAAGGGAATACCGGTCAGCATCCTGGTCAGCGGATTGGATTCGTAATCGGTCAACAACTGCGTAAATCCGTCCACACCAAGGGGCACCACGGTCAGCGCGGCAAAGCCATAGAACGCGACATGGCGCCACCGTCGGCGGTAGATGCCTTCCTGCCAAGCCTCCGGCAAGACGGAGAGCGCAGTGTCGGTGACCGTCCATCGGTTGACCGACCGACGGTGCACGATGGCCCCGCCCACCATCAACCCAGCAAAGATGCCCAAATCGCGCACACAGACCGGCATTTGGTTGCCGTTGATGGTCCACGATCGCTCGCCGAGGTTATGGCAATTCAGGTCGCCAAAGGCGTACGCAATGGCGTGTGCCGTTGGAAGTTCCGTCCAAGCAAAGGGCACCTCTGGGTTGACCATGGTGTCGGTGTGCGCATCGTAGCGCGGTTGATTCCCATAACTCAACGCGCCGTCCGTCGTGGCGTAATCGAAGGCATTCGCCCGTCCGTGAAGTTCGGGAACGGTGCCAGACGGCAGCGTCAGCGGTGCGATGAACATGGCCAGAAGCAGCGTGGTGCTCAAGCCGAAAATCATCGCACCGACCCGCATCTCGCGGACGCGTGCTTCGCCCCCGACCATGCTCGGTGCAAATCGCGGGAGGGCGGTAAATGCTCGCCCGAAGGTCCATGCCTGAGCGGCGGCTGGACCCTTACATGGCGAAGAGGAAACGCCAGCGTCTTGCCGACGTGCTCGGCGGCGCCATCCTCATCGCGGCGTACGGCGCGGCCGGGGCGTTCACCGCCTCCCTGGTCGAGGACCCGCAGGACCTGCGACGTCACCTTGTCCTGTCCGGCACTTCATTCGCGGTACTCTTTGCCGTGCTCTTACCGCTGTTGCTCAACATTGAGCCGGCGAACACCGGCGACCGCGTGAAAGCCGACGTGCGCACCCGCCTTGCGGCGCATGACGAAGGGCGTGGGCGCTGGCGCCAACTCAGTCACGCGCGTCAGGAGGCAGCAGGATGGCGCATTGACATGCACGACTTGACCGACGTCGAGGGCGTCGTGTCCACCGTGGTCGATCTCGCCGCAGACCACCACCTGAAACTCGTGGTTGGCGAAGGCTCCGCACGCTCGAAAGACCCGACCCTGCGCCCTCGTGTTGAAGCCGTGTTGAGGGAAGCCTTCCCACCTTCGAGGATTCGTCACGGGAGGAAATCGCTGAGCACCATCCCCGATGCTGCGGTGCAAGGCGGTGGAAGCCTGAAACTCCCGGTGATGCTGATGACCCTCTCCCTCGTGTTCGTTGCTCTTCTGCTCCTGCGCTGACGAGCAAGGTCCTTAGAGGCCATGAGCGGTCTGTCCATCATGTCCAGCAGGCTGACCTTCCACGCTGACGCCACGCAAGGCGGGAGCCGTCGCTTGCTGGCTGCGGTTGAAGTGGAAGGGCCCTTCCCCACCGGCCGCGTCGACCTCAGTTTTCCGCGCTGGATTCCGGGGTCCTACACCTTACGCGATCCGGTGCAGTACGTCGACGGCATCGAAGCCACCGATGAACACGGGCAGGCGCTCATTTGGCAACGCCCCGACCCACATCGCTTGAGGGTCAAGGTCCCCTCCAGCGCCAAACGCGTGCGGATTCAGCACGAAGTGATGGCGCTGGAAATGACCGTTCGGTCCACCCACCTCGACGACGGCCACCTTCACCTTATGCCCCCCTTCACGTGGTACCTGCCCGACGATGCAGATTGGTCTCAGGGCGCAGAGGTTCACCTCGACCTGCCCGAGGCGTGGGCGCCCTACACGCAACTCGAAGCCGTGCAAAGCAACGCCCCAAGCAGCCACGTGTTTCACGCACCGGACCGCGACGCCTTCCTCGACGGCATCATCGAAGCCAACGCTGGACCAAGCCGCACGTGGGACGTCGACGGACGGCCACACGTCCTGAACATCTGGGACAGCGCAGGCCTCCCGGTGTCTCCGAAGATGATCGATCGCTTCGTGGACGACGCCACGAAGATCATCAAAGAGCATCACGCCTTGTTCGGCGTTCCGACCAAGGACCCTTACGTCACCGTCCTTCATTTGACGGACACCATGCGTGGAGGGTTGGAACACCTTGGCTCTCAGACCTCGATGATGCCCCGCGCATCGCTCATCGACGGTGAGAAAGCCCTCTACCGGGACCTCATCAGCCTGTTCAGCCACGAGTACCTCCACCAGTGGAACGTCAAGCGGCTCAGGCCCAAAGTGTACCTCGAATACGACCTCTCAAAGGAGGTCCCCTCCCCATTGCTGTGGTGGTTTGAGGGCGGAACATCTTGGCTTGGGGACTTGATTTGCCTGCGCTCGGGCGCGTGGACGGAAGACAACTGGAAGGAGGAGTTCAACCTCAAGGTCAACCGCCACCTCAACCGCCATGGCGCGGCACACGAATCCTTGGCGGAATCCAGCGAATCGGCATGGACCCACCTGTACAAGCGGACCGCTTGGTCCAGTGAGCGGCGGATCAACTACTACCTCGAGGGCGAATTTGCCATGATGGCCCTTGACGTCGAATTGCGCCGGCGCACCCGTGGTGCACGCGGGCTTGACGACGTGATGGTCGAAGCCTTGCGCCGTCACGCGGTCGACGCAGAAGACCCCGGCGTCGACCATCGCCGACTGCGCCAAGCCCTGACCTCAACCGAGGGAGGCCGCCGGCTTGGTGGCATGCTCGATGAACTGATGACGACGCGAACCGCGCCGCCCATCACGTCCACGCTGACCGCCCTCGGCCTTGACCTGACGCCCAAGGAAGACGGAGAAGAGCACGACGGCTGGCTTGGTGTTGGCCTTCGTTCGCGGCAGGGCAAGGTCGTCGTGACGACGCACCTCGAGGGCTCACCGCTCCGGAATCATGTCGACGCGGGCGACGAGGTGGTGGCCATCAACGACCGCAGGATCACCGAGGTCAAACACGTCAAGCAAGCCCTCAGCGCATGTGCTGGTCATGACGTGGAGGTCCTCACCGCTCGGGAAGGAGGCCTACGACGATGCACCGTCACGGCCCTGGCGGCCGTGGACCATCGAAAGGTCGAGGTTACGGGCAAAGGGAACACGCTCTGGCGTCGCATCACGGCGAGCCGACAGCAGGATGCCTGAGCCGGTCCAGGATCACATCGCAGGTCACATCAAGGCCGCGAAGGTCGTATTTTGTGCTTCGAGCAGGCATCACGCCCTTCGTTCGAACGTGGTCCACGACCTCCGCATGGCTGATCGGCTCATGCGTCCCCCTTCGCTCGACGCGAAGGGTGCTGGGATCCACCAGCAGCACCGGAACACAGCGGAGGCCAAGTCGACGGGCCACCGCCAATCGATGGTGTCCGTCGAGGACGATGTGATCTACGGCGTCGATCACAATGCGGGACCGCATGGCGCCCCATCGAACGTGCATGTGAGCGCTCTTTCGAACCCGTTGGAGCGTCGTGGCCTCGTGGGGACGAAGGGCGCCGAGGTCCATGAGGGCGCGACCAAGTTGCACACGCCACCCTCCATCACGTGCGATAAGGATATGTCGAGGCGGGGAAGGACGCGTCATGGCCGGTGGTGGAGGCGATGCGCTCGCATCGGCACTCCCGCCACACGCCGAAGCTTGGCTCGAGCAGGTCATGGCAGCCCCTGACGGGCTCCGCGAGGTCGTCAACCGGTTGTTCGCGCTCGGATCTCGCGTATGGTTGGTCGGTGGCTGCGTCAGGGACGTGCTTGCCGACCGCGGACGTGCGCCTCATGACGTTGACTTGGCGGTTGACGTCGAGCCTGCGGTGATGCTGGAGGGCTTTGGAGCGATGGCGATCGACACCGGTTCCGCCTTCGGCACGGTGACCCTCAAGGCCAGCGGAGCCGTCGAGCCGTTCCAAGCCACGACCTTGCGTATCGACGGCACCTACGTCGATGGGCGTCGCCCGGAAGGCGTGGAATTGGTGACGGAAATCGCCCTCGACCTCGCTCGCCGTGACTTGACGATCAACGCGATGGCCATTGATCTCGAAACGCACCAACTCATCGACCTTCACGGCGGGCGCAGCGACCTTCGCGGTGGCAGGCTACGGGCGGTCGGGATGGCCGATGAGCGCCTTCAGGAGGATGCACTTCGCGTCCTCCGCGTCTATAGATTCGCAGCCAGCCCACCACCGCACCACGCCACGTGGACCGTCGACGGCCCGCTGCGCGCGGCGTTGCGCACCAGAGCGCCAGGCCTTGCCGCCATCCCCGCGGAGCGTATTTGGGGCGAGCTTTCGCGGCTCCTCGACGCGCCGCTCGCCGACCAAGCCTTGGTGATGATGCACGAAGACGGGGTCTTGCAGGACCTCATCGTGGACCGTCATCCCGCTGCAGCCGGGCTTGAGGCGCTCCGTGGAGCACCTGGACTCGGCGATGAACGGCTCGCTCTGCTCCTGTCCGATCATGACGGGCCCGGCGTGGACGATGTGCTTCGCGGCCTGAAGATCCCAAAACGGGTGATCGCTCGCGTCAGAACGCTGGTGGCCGCCATGCGCGCCCCCCCACCGACCACGCCGCAAGCCGTTCGCGTTCTGCGGCACCGGTGGGGGGACGACATGGACGTGTTGCTTCGCTTGGTCAACGTCCTCGAAGGCCTTGGTGCCGCCCAAGGCTGGTTCGCCGCATCGCCCCTCATCGAAGCCACACCGCCTGCACGCATGAGTGGGGCACTGCTGGACGGTCACGCCATCATGGAGGCAACGGGATTGGCCCATGGCCAAGCCCTCGGGCGATTGAAGGATTGGCTGCACTACCTTCAGGTTGAGCGCGACCTGACCACCAAGGAGTCCATGCTCAACCTGTTGTGCCGGCTGCCATGGGAACAGCCTGACCCCACGTGGCCGAGGCTTTGACCAAATACGGCCACACCTTCAAATCTCAACCCCGTCCTTCCCCGGCCATGGTGCGCAACGCAGTGGTCAACCTCGCTCGTCAACGTGCAGCAGAAGCCCTGCGTGCGAAGGGCGTCAACAACGACATCATCGACCGCTTGCCCTCCATCGAAGACGGTTTCGTGAATTGGATTTCAAGGAGCGACATGCCGATGGAGGCCATCGACGAAATGCTCCGAGCACGCGGTGGATTCGTTGAACCGGGCGACCTGTCAAACATCGTCGAGCGAACCACGGGCCACGCCCCCCCAACATGGGTCCTTGATCTGCTGATGACCTCCATGGATGCCGACGGAGACGGGATGTTGTCCAACACCGAAGTCTGGACGTGGGCCAACGATCGTGGGCTTGACGTGCCGCCGCACTTGTTGGTCACCGAGGAACCCGAGCCCGCCGAGGAATCGGAACCGGAACCCGTCGAGGAGCCGCAGCCGGAAGTCACGGCTCAGGAGCCAGCGCCTGTTCAGCCGACGCCTGAACCCGAGCAGGTTCAGGTCGATCCCGTACAAACACAACCGATGCCACGGCCCGTGGCCGCCGCCGCCGCGGCCCAATCCTCGTTGGAAGGGCTGCTCGACACCTTCTCGCAAAATTTGCGCGGGGATGAGATTCAAGCCATCCTGACCGCCAACCCGCACACCTTCCACATTTCCGGGACGGTCAAGGGAGACAAAGCAACCCTGCTCGGTGAAGTCGGGTGGCGTGATGGGAGGACCCTGACCGTGTCCACCCCGCTCGGTGACGTTGACGTGCAACTGCCGAGCGCGATGCCCACCAACCTCCGTCATGTGGACCATCACTTGCTGCTCCACGACTGGAACCGCGGACTTGCGCGGCCGGTGTTCCGGCTGGCTTGATCATCGAAGCGCACGCGCGATGACGAGGCGCTGAACTTCCTGCGTTCCTTCGTAGATTTGAGTGATCTTGGCGTCGCGGAAGAAACGCTCGACGGGGAATTCCTTGGTGTAGCCGTAGCCACCGAGCACCTGAATCGCACGCTCCGTCACCCACATGGCCGTATCCCCTGCGAAGAGTTTGGCCATGCTGGCCTCCTTGCTGTGGCGCGGACCGTCGGCTTCGTAGTGGTGCTCCTTCGCCCACGCGGCGCGGTACACCAGGAGACGAGCGGCCTCGATTTGGGTGGCCATGTCCGCCAGATACGCGGTGATCATCTGGTGGGCCACGATCGGCTTGCCGAAGGTCTCGCGCTCGTGGGCGTACTTCAGCGCCGCTTCGTAGGCGCCCTGAGCGATGCCAAGCGCCTGAGCGGCGATGCCAATGCGGCTGTTGTCCAGCGCGTTCATGGCGATGGGGAACCCGTTGCCTGCGCCCTTGAGCACGTTGGCCACGGGCACCTTGCAATCCTCGAGGATGAGCGTGCAGGTGTCCGAGGAACGGATGCCGAGCTTGTCCTCCTTCTTCCCAACGGTCAGGCCTTCAAAGGCCTGCTCGACGATGAAGGCCGTGGTGCCACCGTGCTTCTTGACGCCGAAGTCAGGATGATCGACGTCCTTGGCGAAGAGCACGTAAATGCCGGCTTGAGCGCCGTTGGTGACCCACATCTTCTCGCCGTTGAGCAGGTAGTGCGAACCGTCGTCGCTGAGCTTCGCTCGGCATCCCATCGCCGCGGCGTCGGTGCCGGCGCCGGCTTCGCTGAGGGAGTAAGCACCCACCTCGCCGGCGGCGAGACGTGGGAGGTAAGCGTGCTTCTGTTCCTCGGTCCCGTGCAGGTTGATGGTCATCGCACACAAGCCCACGTGAACGCAAAACATCACAGCAAAGGAGGGGTCAACGCGTGCAAGTTCCTCCACGATGATGGCTTCCGCGATGTCGTTCAACTTCGCTCCACCGTATTCGTCGGGGATGGTCACGCCTTGGAGGCCGAGTTCGAGGAAGGCTTGCCACTCCTCAACCGGCGGGCGCTGGTCGTGGTCTCGCGCCTCTGCGGTCGGAGCCAAGACGGTCTCGGCAAAGTCACGAACCATGTCACGAATCATCTGGTTTTCTTCGCTTTCGAGGAAGTCCATTGGCGCACCCGAACCGAGGACAGGACGTCGGCTCTTCAAGCATGTGCATGCACCTTGAAGGCCCTTTGGTGGCATTGAAATACCGCGTGTTTCACGCCGCGACATGGACGAGGAGGACATCGAGTTCACCATCGCACACAACCGCCGCTATTCGAACGCCCATCTTTGGTTCCAAGACGTCAAAGACGAACGCGTGATGATCGGCATCAGCGAGTACCTGCTCGCCGACGCCGGAGCGGTGCTGCGCGTCAACCTGCCCGACCAAGGCCAGGAAATCGGTGAGGGCGACGTGTTGTTCTCGCTGCGCACCGAGTACGAAGCCCTTCGCTTCATGTGCCCGTTCTCGCTGAAGGTCACCGAAGTCAACGGTGAGCTTGAGAGCACGCCGGAGACGATCAACGACTCCCCCTACGACAACGGTTGGGTCCTCATCATCGAACCTCATGCTGACGCGGACGACGCGCTGCTCGAGGCCGACGAATACATCGAATTCCTGCACGAAGCCTGAGCCAAGGCTAAGTTCCAACCGGGCCAGCCGCGCCCATGGACCAAGCCATGCAACGGTTGAGCGCCTCGCTTGAGGCGGCACCGATCGTCTGGAAAGACGGCTACCCGTACTTCGTCCACCCCGTGACCGACGGTGTGCCGAGGCTCGAAGGCGAGGTGCTTTCCGCCATCGTCCACCTCATCGGTGAACGCGTTGACTGGGACGACGTTGACCTGATCCTCGGCATCGAGGCGATGGGGCTGCCGCTGACCGCTCCTTTGTCCGTCCAACACGACCGACCGTTGGTCGTCGCCCGAAAGCGGGCCTATGGATTGGAAAGCGAGGTCGTGGTGGATCAAAGCACAGGCTACTCCAAGGGCGCGATGTACCTCAACGACGTCCGCCCCGGCGAGCGCGTGCTCATCGTGGACGACGTTCTCTCCACGGGCGGGACCTTGCGCGCCGTCATCGACGGCATCAGGCGATGCGGCGCGGAAGTCGCACAGGTGGTCATCGTCGTCGAAAAAGGCCCCGGCTTGGCCGAGATGCACCGTGACGACCCATCCCTGAACCTGTCTGCCCTCATCGCGGTGGATGTGGTGGACGGGCGGGTCGTCACGCGCCCTGCGACGAGCATGGCTTGAAAGCCGGACGGCCTGACGGCCAGCCGGGAGCGCCATGGACCTCGACCGTCATGATTTCCAACTCGAAGAGTTGATGACGCGCATCAAAGACGGCGACCACCGTCTCATCGCCTTGCAGGTGCCTGAAGGGCTCAAGATGCAAGCGCTGGAAATGATGGACGCCATCGAAACCGACACCAGCGCAAAGGTGGTGCTCGCTGCCGATCCGTGCTACGGCGCCTGCGATTTGGTGCACGACAAGATGCAGATGATGGGTGTGGAACTGGTGGCACATATGGGCCACTCGCAGATGAACATCGATTCGGGCATGCCCACGCAATTCATCGACGTCACCTACGAGGGCGACCCTGAACTTCAGCCCGTTCTCCCCATCCTCCACGCCCACCGCGAGGGGGCGAGGAAGCGCCTCGAGGGAGCCAGCGACGCTCCGCTGACCGAAGAAGAAGCGCAAGAGCGCTTCCTCGATGCTGTCGGCCGAACCGCGGCGTTGACCGACGTGAAACTCGGACTGGTCGGCTCCATCCAGCACCTCCATCTCCTCCCTACGTTCTGCGAACGGCTCGAGGAGGCAGGGTTCGACGTCACCGTGCCGCTTGGTGGTGCTCGGCTGACCTTCCCTGGCCAGGTGCTGGGCTGCAACTACTCGGGCGACGACGACAACATCGGCCACTACCTCTTCCTCGGCAGCGGCGACTTCCACCCCATCGGCTTGGTCCTGCACACCGGCAAGCCCCTCGCGATGCTCGACCCCTACACCGGCGAAGCCACCGAGATGTCCCTCCAGCGCATCGAGCGCATCCTTCGGCAGCGCTTCGGGTTGATCATGGCCTGCCAAGACGCCGAACGCTACGGCATCCTCATCGGCGAAAAGCCCGGCCAAATGCGTCGAACCCTCGCCCTTCGCATGAAGCGCATGCTCGAGCGCCACGGGAAGAAGGGCTACCTGCTCGCCCTCGAACACGTTGGCCCGGAGCTCATCGACTTCTATCCGGTCGACGCGTTCGTGAACACCGCCTGCCCTCGCATCGCCATCGATGATGCCGTGAAGTACGCCAAGCCGCTCATCACGCCCTTCGAGCTTGAAGTGACCCTCGGTGAGAAGGACTGGGGTGAAGGCTACCGCTTCGACGAAATCCCCTGATGCGGGGGAGCATGTTCAAGAACGGCTGTCGTCGTTGTTGCTACGTTATGGTGGACTACCTCGATGCCATCGGAGCGGGCCTCATCCTGCTCGACCCGACGCCACTCGGGTTCGATTACCTCCCTGCGGAGCTCGTGGCCCGCGACGACCTCCAACGCGCCTTAGCGGGTCGCTTTTCGAGCATTGGACACGCCAGCGGCTCGGGACGCGCGGTCATCACCGGGCCGGTCGGGAGCGGAAAAACGAGCCTTGTCCGACGTTTTTGCGACGACGTGGCCAAGCATCTGATCGGGACACGCGACATCGCGGTGGCCCACATCAACTGCCGGAACGAAAACACGACCATGCAGGTGATGCACAAGATCGTCGCCCAAATGGACGAGCGCCACCCCGACCGTGGGCTGTCCAGCGGCGAACTTCTCGCGAGCATCCGCCGCTTGGTCTCCGCCCGACGCGGGCACCTCATCGTGGTGCTCGACGAAGTGGACCATCTGCTGCGTCGAGCGGGCAACGACATCCTCTACCATCTGTTGCGCATCGACGAGGATGCCGCCTCTGAAGGCACGCTGTCGCTCATCCTCATCAGCCAGGAGCAGATCCTCGACGTGCTGGAAGGTGCGGTCATTTCACGGCTTGGCGCGTCCAACCACCTGCGGATTCCGGCCTACAACCGTGAGGAACTGACGGCCATCGCCGAACAGCGGGCCACGCTGGCCTTGCGCCCCGGCTCGTGGCAGGACACCCACATCGCCCTGATCGCCGAAGCGGCCGCCGCCAACGGCGATGCACGAGCGGCCATCGAATTGCTCGACACCGCCGTCCGCAACGCAGAGGCCGACGGCCGACGCGAACTGCGTGCCGACGACATCCAACGCGCTGCAACCGAACTTCCGAGCACCCATGCCGACGGCCTGGTCGATGAGTTGAACCTGCATCAGCTGTTGGTGCTCTTGGCCGTTGCACGACGCCTCAGGCGCGCGGACCACATCACCAGCGGAGACATCGACCAACTCTACGCCGTCGTGTGCGAGGAACATGACGCTGAAGCACGCAGCCACACGACGATCTGGAAGATCGTCAAGGAGCTCGAAGCACGCGGCCTGATCGCGACCCGTGTGGCGCCTGTCGGCTCCGGCCGAGGCCGGACCACGCATGTCACCATGCCAACGGTGTTGCCGGCGGACCTCATCCCAAGGATCGAAGATTCGGTGCCAAGACGGCGTCGCTGAGGCCCGTTTTGGCTCCGGTGAGCATAAATAGAGGCCGCATGTCGGCGGACTGCACCTTGGTGAGGCTCATGGCTGATGGAGAATTCATTGCCGTCGTCAACGACACGAACCCGGCCAACAACGGCCGCTCGTACAACGTGACGATTTCCGGCAACAACCACGCACAGTTCCTCGGAAAGCGCATCGGCGATGTCGTCGACGGCATCTTCGTGGGCGAGGGCGAAACCGCCCTGAACGGCTACAAGCTGGAAATCACCGGCGGCTCCGACAAGACCGGCACCCCGATGCGCCGTGATCTCGACGGTGGCTCCCGCCAATCCGTCCTGGTCACCGCCTCGACCGGGTACAAGGGTCACAAGCTCGTGCAGAAGACCAAGAAGGGCGAGAAGCGCACTTTCCGCTACGTTCCAGACGGTCTGCGTCGCCGCCGCAACTTCCGCGGCAACACCGTGACGCAAGACACCCGTCAAATCAACCTCAAGGTCGTCGAAGCCGGCAACAAGCCGCTCGAGGCCATCTTCGGTGCCGACGAGGAACCGGCCGCGGAGTGAACCCCGAGAGGGACGTCGAGCACGACAGGAAGGAGAGGGAGCGATGGCACGTCGACTCCCACGCCAACCTGAGGTCAACATCGGACTCGTCGGTCACGTTGACCACGGGAAAACGACCCTCACGCAAGCGCTGTCTGGGGTCTGGACCGACACCCACTCTGAGGAACGCAAGCGCGGGATTTCGATCAAGCTCGGCTACGCGGACACGGCCTTCTACAAGACCGGGGATGGAGCGCACTATCCGCTCGGCCGCCACCCCGAGGGCAGCAAGGACGTCGATGAGGACCTCGAACGCGTGGTGTCCTTCGTTGACGCTCCCGGTCACGAGACGCTGATGGCCATCATGATCACCGGCGCATCCCTGATGGACGGCGCCCTTCTGATGGTGGCCGCCAACGAACCATGCCCTCAGCCCCAGACGCGTGAGCACCTGATGGCGCTCGAAATTGCGGGCATCGAGAACATCGTGGTCGTGCAGAACAAGATCGACCTCGTCACGCGTGAACGCGCCTTGGAATCCCATGATGAAATCAAGGCCTTCCTCAAGGGCACCATCGCTGAAAACGCACCCATCATCCCTGTCTCCGCCCACCACGACGTGAACCTCGACGTGCTCATCTCCGCCATTGAGGCCTTCATCCCCACACCCGACCGGTCGGAAGACGTCCGCAGCGTCATGCACGTCGCTCGCTCCTTCGACATCAACCGCCCCGGCACCCGACCCGGCAAAATGCGCGGAGGCGTCATCGGCGGCAGCATCGTGGAAGGGACCTTCTCGGTCGGCGACGAGGTCGAAATCGCACCAGGTCGCCGCGTCGGAGAAGGCAACAAAGCCGTTTGGGAGCCCATCCAAGCCACCATCAGCAGCATCCAGGGCGGTGGCCTCAACCTCGAGACCGCCCATGCCGGTGGCCTGGTTGGCATCGCCACGAAGCTCGACCCCGCGACCACCACCGCCGACAACCTCAGCGGTCAGGTCATCGCTCGCCGTGGCGATCTGCCCGAGATCCGTGAGACCATCCGTGTTGACGTTGACCTCATGGCCACCATGGTCGCAGGAGACGGCGAAGCGCCAGAACCCATCCACCGCCTTCGCAACAACGAGATGCTGATGGTCAACGTGGCAACGGCCACCTCGGTCGGCGTCGTCAAGAACGTCGAAAAGAACCAGGCCACGCTGCAACTTCGCCTTCCCATCTGTGCGGACGTCGGTCAACGCGTGTCCATCTCTCGGAGGACCGGCTCCCGCTGGCGCCTCATTGGCCACGCAACGATCGTCTGAGGCGGAAACGTGGATCTCATCATCGACGCCTGCGGTTGGGCCGCAGCGGTCGATGCCAAGGTCAACCTTGACCATGCCTTGCTGCCTTTGGTTGGACGACCCACCTGGTTGGTTCCCATTGGCGTGAGGGAGGAGCTCGACGCCCTTGATCGACGGAGGCGTGGATTGCTGCTGTCCCTGCTCGATGAACGTGCAGCGCTAATCACCGATGACCGCGACCATCCACATCCGGACGACCACATCGTCGCCCTTGCCACAGAACGACAAGCGGCCACGTTGACCGTCGACCGCGCCCTCAAGGGTCGGTTGATCCAAGCCGGCTGCCCGATCGTCGAGGTGGTGGACGGGCACCGACTCCGCCGGATCGACCCCTAAGGAAGCGTGAACAAGACGTCGTCGTCATGTCCGTCCAGAAGGCGCAGGCGAACGCCTGCGTCGATCCATGCGTGGGCGTAGTTGATGGCACCAAAGGCACGAACGAGGTCCCCTGTGTTGAGGAAATGCTTCGCGTCCGAAGCGTAGTCGTCGGCCATCCGAAGCAGGCGCTGAAGGTCGTCCCAAGCCGCCGTCCCCTCATCGGGAATCGGAGTGGCTTTCGCCCGGGCTCGAGCGGTCAGGTCCAGATATCGCTGGACGCGCTCAGGGGTGACCTCGGTTGGGTGATCGCCCTCAGTCATCGGCCTCACCGCCTCGTCGCCGCACGCGTTGAGCGTCCTCCTCACGTCCGAGCGCGTCGTAATGCAGGGCTGCAGTTGCCCAGTCTGCACGCTCTTCGGCCTCCACCGCAGCCTCGAACCGACGGCGGCGCTGAGCCCAATCTGCTGCACGTTGACCGTCGGCCACCAGCGCGCGACGTGCCTCACGTTCGATGCGCTCACGCTCACCGCCGTACCAACATCGGATCAAACCCTCCCGGGTGACGCCTGTGAGGGTTTCCGACCCGTCACCGCCCAAGAGAAGCACAGGGTCGCCAAGCGCAGCGCCCTCGTGAACACATTGACCCTCGGACGTGGACAGGATTCGGCCGTCGAGTTCGAGGAGCACCCAGCCCTCTGCACTTCGAACCGCAGCGATGGGCTCCAGCACATCGCTGTCCATGCGCTCGATGCGGTCCCAGCCAGTGGTCCCTGGCACACCTCGATGCAGCATGCCGTCGGCTCCACGCAGCAGCATGCCGTCGCGGTCCAGTGACGAAACCCACGTCCAGGGCTCCTCGCCGTAGACCGCAAGGTCCTCTCCGCTCCCAACATGGACCAGCCGGAGCATGCCGTCGTGGTCGTGCACGATCGCCTGGTCGCGATCGAGCCATCCGACCAAGCCGCGAACGGGCGCACGGGTGGCGCGTGAGCGTCCCCTTCCTTCCTTGGTGAACAGGTGAAGGTCGCCTTCACGCCCTGATGCGAGCCAACCGCCTCCAGGTCGTGCGATCAAGGCGGAAAAACCGCGGCTGACCGCTCGGCCTTCGTTGACTGGCGTACCGTCGTCGAAGCGATGCACGGTGAACCCATGCGCCGCAAGGACCCCGACATATGGACCGGCCACGACCACGCGATGTGGCGTGAACAGAAGGTCATGCGTCCAGCGGTGACCGCCGTCGTCGGCCATCAAGGTCATCCGGCGCTCATGGCCGAACAAGCACCAACCGGGGCCAGCCACCAAGGACGCCACCGGGGCGGTGATTTTGCTTGACCATGCGGGCGTCCATGCCATCAGGCCTCACCTCCGAGAAGGTTCCAAGCGCGAAGTTGAGCACGGGCACCTGCGGACAGCGTGAACACCCTTGAGCGCCCTCGCTGCGCGACGTCGAGGATCCCGTCTTTGTGCAAGCCGTTGCACACTTGGGAGAGGCGGGCACGCTTCACCCCCAACTTGGCGAGCATTCGCGCATCGGAAGGCGAGACTTCGCGCTGACTTGCCGCTTCAACCACCACCGCTTGCCCGGCATTCAACTCCTTCAGCGCCTGCACGCGGAGGGGGCGGTGGTGCAAAGCACCAGCGTGCGGCATACCGAGGCGTGTGAGGGCCGCAGCCAAACCCTCCACCGAGGGAGGCGCGGCTGGCGACATCTCAGCCAGCGCCCGTTCAAGCACCTGAAGCACGTCCTCGCCGAAGGCAGGGCGTGCAGAAGACGTCGCGTGCAGTGGGTCATCCCGAACCGGAGATGGAGCAGGAGGCTTGGCCTCGGGTCGAGCGGGTGCGACGGTGTGGTCCGTGAACTCCCAGGCGCCCCCGACGGTCTCCTCCGCTGCGGATTCCGGCTCCTCGACGGCCGCGGACTCCTCGGGCTCGCTTGCTTGGGCGTTGCTTGCATCGATGGAACGACGCGCAATCCGCCCAAACGGCGAGCTTGGGTCGACGCGAGAAACGAGGGGGGTCCGCGGTGGTGCAGCCTCTGGAACAGGCGTTGGCGCGCGGGACGCTTCGAGGGATTCAGGCGACTCAGTACGCGCTTCAACGGGCGCAAAATCCGCCATCCAGCTTGAATCGGGCTCAACGCGATCGTCCAGTTGCGGACGCACCGGTGGCGGAACGTCTTGCTCCCGGGCCCCCTCAAGGTCGTCCATGTCCAACTCCAAACCCGTGGCTCCCGGGCCGTCCTGCCAACCGTCCATGGCGGGTGCGTGGGGTGTGGGCCGCGCGGGCGGCACGGATGATCGCTGACCGCTTCGCTGATGGGCCATGTACTGCTTGCTCATCTCCCCGAGCAACTCCCGTGGGTAGCGAGGGAGGGCGCCAAGATGTTCCTTGATCCACGAGGGATGCGGGCGCCAACCAAGCTGGTTCTCTCGGCGCACGCGCACGTCAATCATCGACGCGATGTCATCGTCATTGAAGGGCTCAAGAATGAATTCATCCTGAAAACGCGCCATCAACGAAGGACCGAGACGTGCGGCGTGTTCTGGGGTGGCGATCACCACGATCATGGCGTCAAGCCGTTCAAGGTAGGGCATGGACTTGGAGAGGATGGCCGAGAGGTGTTCGCCGTCGTGCGGCGGGAAATCAAGCACGATCAGGGCCTGCCCCTTCTCCCTGCGTAGGGTTTGGATGAGCATGTCCGTGGCCTGATTTGGACCTGAGGGGGAGACTCCTCCGATCATGCCCTCGTGGAGTTGTTCCATCAAATCCGCAGCAGGGCGTTCAGCGTTCACCTGCACCACGTGAACGGCGCGATTCACGTTCCCCTTCAGCACGCGCATCAGCGAGGTGCGTCCAGAACCGGATGGGCCGGTCAGCAACAACATCCTCGCATCGGTCCCTTTGGTGAGGTACCATCGAAGCTCATCCAGGACCCCGTCACGCCCGACGAGGAGATCGAAGTCGTTCGCCTCCAGAGGCTTCCGGCCGAAGGGGTTCCTGTCCACAGCGGGAAATCCCTCAGAAGGCATCATGCTCGGCGCCAACCAAAAGCGGGTATATGATGCTTCACCGCGCGCTGGCTTCCGCGACATTCGTTAGGACACGTTAATCGCATGGCCGAACCCATGTTTTCGCCTCGCATTAACGCCAACTAACGCCATCCTAACGCATGATGAACATGTTAGCCGAGCGTTAATCGCCCCGGTGGTTTCATGCTCTGCAGGCCCTGCCAACCACCATGCCCGCACGGAGCAGCCGCCTCTCGGGATTCTATCGCCTCACGGTCGAGGAGCGCCGTCAAGCCCTCAAGGAGGCCACGGACCTCAGCGACGAAGCGGTGGAAGCCTTGGCTTCAGCGGATGCGCTTTCCGAAGAGGCTGCAGACCACATGATTGAGAACGTGGTGGGGCGTTTTGTCCTGCCCGTAGGCTTGGCCACGAATTTCATCGTCGATGGCGAGGAATACCTCATTCCCTTCGTCTTGGAAGAATCCAGCGTGGTGGCAGCAGCCTCCAACATGGCACGGAGGTGCAGGTCAACTGGCGGGTTCGTGAGCAGCAACGACCCGCCGATCATGATTGCACAAGTCCAGGTGCTGGACGTGGTGGATTTGGACGCCGCAGAGGCTGCCGTGATGGGAGCCGAGGAGGAATTGATGCGCATGTGCAACGACCGGCCGTCCACCATGATCAAGCTCGGAGGAGGCCTGAAACGCCTGTCGTGCCATCGCATCCCGACAGAACTGGGCACGATGTTCGTGGTCCACCTGCATGTTGACGTCCGGGACGCGATGGGGGCCAACGCGGTCAACACCATGGCCGAATTGATCGCGCCACGCATCGAGTCCCTCACCGGTGGACGCGTCCTGCTCCGCATCCTGTCCAACCTGGCCACGGAGCGCATGGCGCGGATTGAAGCCCGCTTTCCCCCCGAGGCCATGTCGGACGACGGTGATGCCGCACAAGGCGCAGAGGTCATCGCTGGCATCATCGAAGCCTACCACTTCGCCGCCTCTGACCCGTACAGGGCAGCGACGCACAACAAGGGCGTCATGAACGCCATCAGCGCCGTGGCCATCGCCTGCGGTCAGGATTGGCGTGCTATTGAGGCCGGTTGCCACGCGTGGGCGGCCGTCCGAACCGGCCGTTACGCCTCCATGACCGAGTGGGAGGTCGACGACGAAGGATACCTCGTGGGTCGCCTCGAGACCCCGATGGCGGTGGGCACCGTCGGAGGAGCGAGCAGGGTGCATCCGACCGCTCGTGCGTGCCTCGAGATCCTCGGCATCAATGCCGCAGATCGCCTTGCGGCCATCATGGCTGCTTCTGGCTTGGCTCAAAACCTCGGAGCATTGCGTGCGTTGTCCACCAGCGGCATCCAAGCCGGCCACATGCGCCTTCATGCTCGGAACATGGCGGTCAGCGCAGGCGCTGAAGGTGCTGAAATCGACGAGGTGGCCGCACGATTGGCTTCCTGGGAAGGTCCACGGACACAAACTACGGCGGAAGAAATCCTCGCGATGCTCAGGCAAGGCGCCTGATCACTCCTCTTCGCCCACGGGAAGCACGGCCTGCACGGTGCCGTCCACGTGCTCTTCCTCGACGACCACGCTGCCCAACACATCGTCGAGGATACCCGATTCTGCGACCTGTTCGCGGAACCACGCACGCACCTTCGCGCGGTCGGTGTGCGGACAGCCGAAGACCTCCGAAAACCGGCGGGTGGTCGAAAGGCGCCGCGTGTTGCCGTCTCGACGGCGCTGAATCATGCCGGCTTGTGCCAGCTCACGCACATGGTCGTAGGCGCGCTGACCGAGCATGTCCACCAAGCGTGATTGCGGCATGGGCTGGTGGTAGGCGATCAACGAAGCGGCCTTCAACAAGCGAGGTGGAAGGTCGGTCTTGGTTTCACGCGGAAGATGAGCGGCCACCTTCGGCTTGACCTCCATGGCCCAACGACCGCCGACCTCAGCGAGATGAAGAGCGCCACGACGGCGCTTCAGGGCCCCTTGGAGGTGGTCCAACGCTGCGCTGACCTCGTCGGCCTCGTACCCCAAGGTCTCCGAGAGTTCCTTCACGGACAGCGAACGCCCTGCCGCGAACAACTGCGCCTCGAGAAGGAGTTCCAGCGGCGTCTCGGTCATCGGCTCACCTCACTCCACCAGCCACGAATCCGTGTCGTCTTCCTTCTCTGCCAACACCGCAGCCGACGCTTCTTCCAGCGCCGCCGCCTCACCGGCACGTTGAATCAACCCCTTGGGGGCTTGGCCGCTTTCTTCGGCCTCAAGCCGCTCAAGGTTGGCCCTGACGGCGGCGTAGGTGTCGATCTGGGGCCAAAGGTCCACCACGTGGATCGGGCCCGAAGGGACAACCTCCTGCACCACGTCCGCCACGCGGCGATGGACGAGGAAGAGGCCGGCGATGAAGGCCGCCACGTTGGCTTCGGTTCGTCCACCAAGGCTGGCCGCGGCGTCTGGGTCCATCTCCTCCAATTGTCGAACGACGTCCATGAGCGGAACCTTCGCGGAGCCTTTGGCCACGCAAACCGCCCGTAGGGCATCCCAGCACCGCTCGATGTCGCCCTCAAGGTCCTCATCGTGCATGCGACCTCCGACGTCCTCCAAATGGGCTTGAAGTTCAGCCGCCGCCGCCTGCCGCACGCGCTCCCGCTCCTGCAGGGCTTCCGCGTCATCGGCCGCGTCCTTGAACGCAGCAAGAAGTTCGCCAAGGGTGGTCGGACGGCCTTCAGGACGGCGCAAGCGTCCGTCAAACAAGGTGGGCAAGGTGGCGTCGGCCTCGCCCTGAAGCACCGTGGTCGTGAAGGCAAAGGCCTCGTCGTCCACCTCCAACTCCCATCCGAAATCGTGACCAAAGTCCATGTCCTCGTCGTCCATGTCGATGGCCGTGGCCCGATCGTAGACGCCCAAGGTTTGCTCATGGAGCACTTCCCAGGCCAAACGAATGAGGCGGCCGCAGGCAGGGAGGTCGACGCGATCTGCCTCGGTACGCACGCGTTCTGTGAAAATTTCGAGGAAGGCCTCCAAGTCGATGTCCCAGGCGTTCAGACCTTCTTCACGAACCAAGGACAAGACGAGGGCGATGGAACGGTCGATGGGGTCGCTCAAGGCCTGATGCTCCGCCCCGTCGTGTGCAGCGATGCGCATGATGCGGTCACCAAAGGCGAGGGCTTCGTCGTTCTCGCTGCCGCTTGAGAGCAACCGCTCAACGATGTCCTGCCTCAGGAACCAACCGTCGAGGGCCATCTGCTGCACGGAACCACCTCACTCCTCATCGGGGGCCTCGACCAGCACCGTCTCGTCCTGCTCGGTTTCAGCAGATGCTGAATCCTCCGCTTCGCGGACCGCCTCCAGGTGTTCGCGGGTTTCTGCTTCCTCCTCAGCCACCTCGTCAGCACGGGCCATCAGCCCTTCGAGGCTCTTCGGCGTGCCGAGGGATTCGGGCACCTCCGGCATGGCGTTCTGGAACGCCACGGCCTCTCCCGCCCGGTCGGCGTTTTTCGCCGCGTCCGCTGCCGCTGCTTCCTCTGCAGCCTCGCCGAGCTCCAACGCCCGTTGCCGGTTGAAGTCCATGATGCGACGGCTGCAACCGTCGCCACCGTGCGTCACACCGATGTGATGGTCCGCCAAGCTGAGGCTGACCTTGCGCAAGGTGACCATGATGAATTGCGCGCGCTCGGAGCGCGCCCTGCACATCTCGGCGATGAGGCGGGCGTTGTCCGAGTCGAGGTTTTGATCGACTTCGTCGAAGTAGTAGAAGGGGCTTGGATCGTAATCCTGAATGGCGAAGATCAGCGCCAGCGCCGCCATGGATTGTTCGCCTCCAGAAAGGCCTTGCAAGCGACAGCGGCTGGACTTCCCTCGGGGCCGAGCCCACATGTCCAGGCCTCCAGAAAACGGTTGCTCGGGGTTCTCGAGGAAGAGTTCACCCTCGCCGCCTTTGGAGAGGGTCTTGTAGACCCGCTTGAAGTTCTCGTTGACCTTCGAAAGCACCTGCGTCAGGCGAACAGTGCGCTGTTGATCCAATTGTTCTGCCAAATCCAGCAGGTCCTGACGCCGGCCTTTCAGCACGCCGTGGTCGGCGCTCAGGGACGCAAGGCGCTCCTCGCACGCGGCGTGCTGTTCGATGGCGCGCCAATTGACCGAACCGATGTCCTCAATCCTGCGTTCAAGACGACGAACGGTGCGCTCGCCATCGGCCACGGTCGGCAAGGGCGCCTCGTCCTCGACGGTCTCAGGCACGCCTTCTTCGACCATGGAAGCGCGGATTTCCACAAGGTGGGTTTCGCTGGTGGCCAGCAGGCGGCGCAATTCCTCCGCATGCTGACGACGGGAGCGGGCGTCGGACGCCTTTTGCTCCGAAGCAGCGCGGAGCGCGCTGCGCTCGTCGACGAGACGAATGCGTTCGTCTTCCAAGCCTTGGTGTTCTTCGAGATGGGAGCGGCGCTCCTCTTCCTTGGCGGTCAGCACCTCGCGGTTCTCTGCCATCGCGCGTTCGAGGGTCGCCCGCTCAGTCGCTCGGGTCGCCGCGTCAGAAGCCAACGCGTCCAGGCGTCCGGTCAAGTCTTCCACGTTCCCAAAGAGCAGCGCATGGCGCTCCTTCCCTGAACGAATGGTGGCTTCGTTGCTCTGCAGGTCGGCTTCTGCGGTGGTCTTGGCCAATTCCGCAGCATGGAGCCGTTCCTTGAGGTGGGTCGGACTGGCGTCCTGCAAATGCTGGCTTGCCTCATCCTTCGCTTCAACCGCCTCGGTGAGGCGTTGTTGTGCTTGAGCACGAAGCGCGAGGTGTCGACGCCCTTCCTGCTCGAAGGCATCGAGGCGCTTGACCAAGCCCGCCAAGTTGCCTTCTTCCTTCGCAAGGGCAGACTTTGCGGCCGCATGCGCGCTTCGCCACGAAGCCAGCTTTGCGGCAGCGTCGTTGTTGGCGAGGTCGCCCAAACGACGACGGACTTCAGCCTGAGCCTCGCGGGCTTCGCGGACCTTGGCCGACACGCCTTCGGACATCATGCGAAGGCGCTCAACCTCTTTCGACAGGCGCTCAACCTCGCTCGCACCCTGGATCTTGCCGCCGAAGGAAATCCGCGAACGTCGGGGGGAGCCTCCAGTCATCGCGCCACCGGCTTCGGCCACGCTGCCGTCGAGGGTGATCAACCGAACGCCACCCATGTTGGCACGGGCGGTGGCCATGGTGTCGACGACAAGGGTGTTGCGAAGCACGAAGCGGACGGCGGCATCGATGCGAGGATCGTGTTCCAACAGATCGTGAGCGAACCCAATGACACCAGGCTGCCGTGCAACCATGACGGCGCGCCCAGCGGGCCGCCCAGCGTTGATTTTGTTCAAGGGAAGGAAGGTCGCTCGTCCGGCGTTGTTGTTCTTGAGCCAGCGGATGGCCTTGGCTGCGACCTCATCGGTTTCAACGACCACAGACATCATGCCACCGCCGATGGCGGTGGACAAGGCCGTCGAGTGGGCTTCATCCTTCGGCGCACACAATTCGGCGATGGTCCCGAAAATGCCCTCCAGTTCACCAGAATCACGGGCTCCAAGAACGGCTGCAGCGCCTCCGGTCAAGCCCGAAGAGCCAGAATTCGACTCCATGGCCGCACGGGCGCGCGCCAATTGGCGCTCCACGTCCCTCAAGCGCGTTTCAACCGCGTTGGCTTCCTCCACCAGCGTGGATTCCTTTCGCTGAGCAGCGGTCAGGTCACGAGCGAGGCTTTCCCGGTCGGATCCTTCGGCCATGGCTTTGATTTCCTGACCCTGAAGTTCGCTTTCTGCGACCTGCATCTTGGCGCCTGCCAAGGCTTCCTCTGCTTTCTGGCGCTCCTCCAAAAGCAACTCACCCGCAGTGGCTGAACGGTCAACATCGGATTGTGCGTTGGCCAAGGCCGCTCGTGCGTGCTCGATCTCCTCCTCGCACGCCTGCACGGTTCGGGCGAGTTCGGCCACGTCGCTGGTCGAACCCTCGAGGGCCTCGCGGACGGTTGCTTCTTCCTTCGCCGCCGCAGCAAGGGCGTCTTTGGCCGCCGTGAGGGCTTCCTCAGCCTGCTTGATGTCTGCAGCCGCGTGGTCTGAAGCAGCAGATGCTTCGTCCAAATCCGACTCCAGGCGCGTGCGGGTCTCGCCATCGGTCTGATCACGCGAGGCCATGTCCGAAAGACGATCTGCAGCGGTCTCGATGGCCACGTTGAGCCTCTGAATTTCTTGCTGGAGGGCTTCGCCACCTCCGCCGAGTTTGTCCTGAATCTGCTTGACGAGCTCGGCGATGGCATCGTCAAGCTGGATCAGGTGCTTCGCGGCTTCAGCGACGTCCGCTTCGAGCGCACTGGCTTCCTCGATGTTCCGCCCAATTTCGCGTCGCTGATGCTCGATGGTGCCCTGCTGGCCGGCGAGGCGAGCGCGCCAGAGACGAGCGCGCGCGTTGAGCAAATCTTCGCGGATTTTGAGCGCCTTTTCGGCGTCTTTCTTTTCTTCGACAAGCTCAGCCAGATGGCGTTGTTGCTCTTGCTCGATCATTGCGATGCGCTCGAGGTACTCCTCGACCTGCTTGCGTTGACGGTCCGCTTTGCGGATTTCCTCGTCGTAAGAGGTGACACCAGCCACGTCGTCGAGGACCTTGCGTCGCTCGCCTGAACTCATCTTTGAGAGGCTGGTGACGTCACCTTGCAGCACGATGTTGTACCCGTCAGGACGGGCGTTGGCCGCCCCAAGAAGGCGGTGGAAGGCCTTGAGCGATGATTCCTCGCCGTTCAGTTGGTATTCCGTCACGACGTTCCCGGCCGGCGTCAGGCGGACACGCTTGGCCATGGTGATTTCATCCATGTCGAGCGGCAAGCGACGAAGGCCCCCCTCCATGGCAGGATTTGCGAACACGAGGGTCACGGCGCACCCTTTGGCAGGCCGGCTGTTTTTCCCTCCGTTGAAGATCAAATCTTTGGAATTCTGAGCGCGCAAGGTTTTGGCTGATTTGGGGCCAAGCACGAACTGAATCGCGTCACCGCTGTTGGATTTCCCGGAACCGTTCGGCCCTGTGATGGCCGTGAAGCCTCGCCCGAAGGGGATGCGAACTTCACCCTTGAACGACTTGAAATCGACCATCACGAGTTCCTTGAGGTACATCCCATCCCTCCGGTCCAGTTTGGACCTCAGGCGCGTCATCGCGAACGAGGGAACTTAAACACTCCTCGAATGATGTACGTCGAGGCCATCGTTCAGGAATGGCGTGCGTTTCGCCGTCACAAGGTCCCGAGCGCATCGCAACGTTCGCATCCTGAGCCCTTGCAGTACGGGCAGGTCGCCCGAACCAAGGGGCTCGAACGGGTCCGCATGGGCCGCGTTGGACCTCGAGCGAGGCGAGAATGCCCGGCGTTGGAACCGCTCCTGTGTGCGTGAATGAACGCATTCCGGTTTTCGTCAACCTTGGCCCGCCGGGATTGCTGCACTTCAGCGAACTCTGATTCTCTATATTTCGGACCACGCATCAACATCATGCCGATGAACGCGACCAAAATTTGCAGGAACCACGCCTGGTTGATGAAGGGCACCACCTCGACCAAACCTTCCGAAGAGGCCGCGCCGGGAAGGAGCGCCAAGCGGTCGAGCACGGCAAGGGAGAACAGCATCGCTCCAGCGATGAACATCACCCGACGGATGCGCTTGGCCATGGTCGGGGAACGCGGCATACGGGCCACGCCGGCCAGCAGCAAGATGCCGCCTTCCGCCATGAGCATGAGATCGGCCCCCGTCCACGTGCCAAGTTCCCCAAAGCAGTGGGTTTGGCCAAAGGTTTCGAGATGGAGGGCAATGTTGCTGACGCTGCATCCGGGGTCAGACATACGGATGATGTCGAGTTTCGCAGCTGGCGCACCGCTGACGAGCATCGGTGCAATGCTGCCTCGCTCGACGTTCACCCACGCTCCGGCCGCAACGCCGAGACCAAGCAGCGTGCCAATCCGGCGACGCCACTTGCCCATGGCGTGATGTCAGGGGCCGCATCCATAGCCCTGTCGGCCTCGCCGATGCGGTCAAAGGGGAAAGCCCTGAGGCGAACCCGTGCCTGAAGCACCGCCGGTGGCCGTGGTCGGCAGCGGCATCGCCGGCCTGTTCTGCGCCCTCCGGCTGGCAGAAGGGGGGCGAACGGTCCAGATCTTCACCAAACGGAGGACGCAGGACTCGTCGACCAATTGGGCACAAGGCGGGATTGCCGCCATCCTCGACAAAACGGCGGAGGAAGCCATCGAGGCACACGTGCAAGACACCCTTGCAGCTGGAGCAGGAACCTGTGACGAAACGGTGGTGCGAGCGGTCGTGAACGAGGCAGGCGACCGAATCCGTGACCTGCTTGAACTTGGCGTGAAGTTTCAGCGTGACGAAGACGGAACGCTGCATCGCGTGCGCGAGGGAGGCCACAGCAGCAGCCGCATCCTGCACGCGAAGGACGCGACGGGCCGTGAGATTGAACGCTCCTTGATCGACGCCATCAGCCGTCATGCCGGCATCACCGTGCACAGCGACACAATCGTGGTGGACCTCATCCGTCGTGACCACGGCAATCCGGCAGCTGGGATCGTTGGCCTATGGGTCCAGCACGAAGATGACGTCGAGGTGCACACCGTGCCCGCTTCGGCCGTTGTGTTGGCCACCGGTGGGGCGGGTCAACTCTGGGCTCCGACCACGAATCCCCCGGTTTCAACCGGCGATGGACTGGCCATGGCCGCTCGCTTTGGCGCCCACGTCAAAGACATGGCCTTCGTACAATTCCACCCCACGTCCATCGAACATCCGTCCAGGACCTTCCTGATCACCGAAGCCCTCCGAGGGGAGGGCGCCGTCTTGTTGGACGATGAGGGATTGGCCTCGTGGCGCGCGTCGGGTGACGATGACCCCGCACCGTACTCGTTCACGCTCAGCGCTTCGCCGAGGGGTTCGATGGGAACGCGCGACGTCGTGGCGCGGGCCATCGATGCAAACCTCAAGCGGTCCGGTCGAGACGCGGTGTGGCTGGTCACCGAACACCTCGATGCTGAACGACTGAGCGATCGTTTCCCCACCATCCAACGCATGCTGTCGGACCTCGACCTTCGCCTTGGCGTGGACCCCATCCCGGTACGTCCAGCCGCGCATTACACCGTCGGCGGCATCGCGGTCGACGCGCATGGACAAGCGCTTGACGACGCCAAGCGCCCCCTGCCTGGCCTGTACGCCATCGGCGAGGTGGCCTGCACGGGCATGCATGGGGCCAATCGGTTGGCGTCGAACAGTTTGCTGGAAGCCGTCGTCTACGCACAACGCACGGCCACGCACCTGCTGGACACCGAACCACCCGTGACGCCACCCGAATTGCCGGCTTGGCGCGCAGACGGTTTGCATCCCGTCGAGGAACACGGTGCACTGGCTCACGATTTGACCAGCCTTCGAGAAACCATGGGGCGTGAAGTGGGCATCATGCGGAGGAATGCCCGGCTCGCTCGTGCGCAGCGTCGCCTGGATCTGCTGGCCGCTGAAGTGGACGACACGTGGCAGCGATGCCGTCCGACCAAAGACTTGGTCGAATTGCGCAACATGGTACAGGTCGCCATGTTGGTGGTGCAAGATGCCTCGGCTCAACGCGAAAATCGCGGCCTCCACTACAACGCGGACCTTACCGACGCAGCGCGTGAATCAGCGCCGTGACCTGAGCGTTTTGCGTGGCCATCAGTCCGTGCTGTTCTGCCAGGTTCACGATGTGCCCGTTGAGCGCATCGATTTCCGTTGTCCGCCCGGCCCTGACGTCTTCGAGCATCGAACACCGATTCTCAGCCGTCGCGTCCAGCACATCCACCAAGGTGGTCACCAACTCATCCATGCTCGGGAGGTCCACGCCGTGGCGACGCCCCACTTGTTCAGCTTCCATGAGCAAGCCGACTGCAGCATCGATCAAAGGCGTGTGAAGCATCTCGCCGTTTCGAACACCGGCGAGGGCGCACAGCGGGTTGATGGCGATGTTGAGCAAGGCCTTGCTCCAAATTTGTCGGCGGGCATCGTCCACGATCCGCACCGACAATCCCGAAGCATCGAGGCCACCGGCCAGCGCTTCGATCGCCGCAGGGGGCGCCCCGCCCGGCCATGCGCCGAGAGCGACCTCGCCCCGGCCGGTCCACCTCGAGGTGCTGCCATCGCCACGCATGGCGCCGTGCGTCGAGCTGGCGGCGGCGACGTGACCGGGCACGGCACGAGCAAGCCGCTCCACGACACCGAGCCCGTTTCCGAGATAGGCCACCACGCCTTCGGGCGAAAGAAGGCCGGGGAGCATGGCTGACACCTCATCCACTTGATGCGCCTTGACGCACAGCAACACGGCGTCCATCGTCAATGTGGGTGACGTTGCGCCCGGGGCATCGAGGAGATGCACCCGGTCAGCGGGCAAGTCGACCTCGAGATCGGCATGACCGGTCACCCGAAGGCCTGTGGTCAGCGCATGAGCACCACGCGCGCCACGGGCCAACACGTGGACGTCGTTGTGTTGCGCGAGGAGGGTGGCGAACAGTCCGCCCGTGGCACCAAGGCCGAGGATGCCGATCTGCACCCTCAGGCCTCCAAGGAGGACAAACGGAGGAGCACTCGTCCGTCGAGATGATCGAACTCGAAACTCGAGGTCCCGGAGGCTGGCGGCGTCATGGTCAGCACCGTGGTGCCGTTCGCAAGGCTCGATGGAGCTACGACCTCCCAGCCTGGACCATCACCCGCAAGCACCACGTTGAGGGCCAGTTCTGCGTCGGCCTCGACCTGAATTTCGAGCGATCCGGTGGCGCTGAGGGCAAGGCCGGCGAGCACGCCACCATCATGGTAGACGCCGCCCACACCGATCCAGCGGCGCTCAAGGTTCGGAGACGTCAGGCGAACATCGGGGCCGCGCTCGAGCCGATAAGTGACCGGAGAGGCATCGCCCAGTGGGCAGTGCAGCAGATCGCCTTCTGCTGGGGCACGCAACACGAGCGCCTCCCCCTCGCCGACGGTCGGCATCGCTCCAGACCCTCGGACCCCCAAATCCCAGACCCAACCTTGCTCGCCACGCGGTGGTGTAGCCTCTGGGGAGAGGTCCGCACATGATTCGCGGCCAAGATGCAAGCTGCCTCCGTCTTCAAAACCGGCCCCCCAGTTGTCTTGGGTCACGTTCCATCCGTCCTCGTCGAAAGCCAAGCGCGTGACCATGTCAGCGGGCTTCAACGCGAAAGTGGTGGCATCGATGCTCAGGTGTTCTGGAGGCGTGTGCTTCAGCAGCATGGGGTCCGCGCTACGGAGGCAATGCGTGGAGGGAGTGGTGGTGTTCATCGCTTGCGTGCCGCTTTCGGTCCACCACACCGTGGCCTCGTTGTGGACGTACCCCGGGAGGCTGAGGTTGGCGTGGGCGCCCTCGGCCGCCATCACATCAACACAGACAAGCAGGCCGGCTTCATCCGAAGTCAGGTTCCATCGTGGGGTGACTGGGTAAACGGAAAGGGACGGTTGGAGCGGAGCCTCCCAGAGGATGCTCCCGCCCGAGACGCTGAGAAGATCGCTGGTCGGCGCGCCTTCTCCGCCCCATGAAGCATTGAGCTTGATGGACGTGCTTCGTCCGGCTTTGACCTCAACCTCGCAGTGTTCCACCTCATCCATCAAACACCCGTCCCATACCGTCGACCAACTCGGTCCGATGGCGAGGTCAAGCCGGACCTGCTGATCGAGCAGCGAGGGGTTGAGGACGCTCATGTTGATGGAAGCCGTCCACACGCCTTCGACGTCCACCACCTCGACGACCTCAGGTGCATCGAGGGTCATGTCCGCGTCCCAGTCGTTGTGCGCGATGAGGGGGGTCTCAGAGGGAAGCGCGACGAGGAGCAAAAGGACCCACACCAAGCCCATGGCGAAGTGCTGCTGCTCGGGAACGGGCTTGGTGTCGTCGAGCACCATCGGCCACCTGCGGTCAGAACCCATGAGCAGGGTCAGCGTCAGGATGACCGGAAGCACGAGCGACCACACCGAGAAGCGCGTGAAGACAGAGAAGAGGACAGCGCCAAGGGCGAAGGCAAACAGGAGGAGCATCTGGGTCTGCGTCGTCCGAACCTCGCTCATGCCAAGCCGTGCAACGTGAAGCCGCCCTCCCGGGAAGGTGGGCACGTGCAGCAGGGAAATCCAGGCCAGGAAGGTCACTGTGGCACCGGCCCACACCAGGGGACTTGCCCACGCTGCACGTGTGCCCAAATCCGTGCGAAGCAAGCCGTCGAGCATGCCGAGGAACCAACCAGGGTCATGGCTGATGGGGAGGGCCGAGACGCTGCTCGCGGCGGGGGTCATCACCCAACCCACCATCCACAGGCACAAGCCGCCAAAGATGAGGACAGCAGGGGCACTCAGCGCCGTCCAGCCAAGCGAGGCGCGGTCAGGCCACGGACGTGCGTCCATGCGAGGCAGCGTCGGGAGCACAAAGATGCCAAAGGGCCACACAAGCCATGCCGCGGGAAGAGCGCCGGTCGCCCAGAGCAGAATCGAAGGGTCCGGTACAGGAACGATCGGCCCAACTCGGACGCCTCGGGACCGGGCCACGGTGACTTGAACGATGGACGCCACAGCCACCAGACCGAGCACGGGGAGCGCCGTGAGCAGGAAAGCGTCAGCGAAACTGGAGGAGGAGATCACTCCATCGGCGGGCCGGCTGGCCTTCGTTCCGACGAACCCCGCCATGGTCAACGTGCACGCTGAGACCGCCCAAAGGCAGACGATCCACATGCGCCCGAGGAATTGACCGCGTGGCAACGGGAGGATTTGCAGGACCGTTGGTCGTCCTCCGCGGAGGCGAGCCATCCACCCCAGTTCACCCAACTCGTCGTTAAACTGGACGATGGAGGCCGACACAGTGGCATCGGGCTCTTCCTCCAGTTCCCATGCAGGGAGACGATCACCGACCTGCTGGCCGAGGGCAAAATGGCGGTCGGCCATGTGTTGGAGGAATTCACGCTGCGACCAGGGCTTGGGATGCACCCGCAGCGCGTCGGGGGCGTCGTCCTCGAAGCGAACCTCATCTTCCATCGGGACGCCTCCTTGTCTCGTGGTGAGCCACGGTCCGCCTTGAATCAACCCCTTTGGGCTGAAGGGGCGTTGATTCACTTGTTCTTGAAGCGCTTGAGCCTGAAGGTTTCTTCACGCTCCATCTCCTCAAGCCGGAGCTTGATGAAGACTTGAGCCTCTTCGAGTTCTGGGATGACTTTGAACTCAAGGGCGTTCACACGCCGCTTGGTGGCCTCAATTTCTTCGAGAAGTCGCTTGAGGGTCGCCTCCATTTCTGCGGCCTTGACCATCTTCTCGATGAGGTCGCCGAAGGCATCGCTGGCTTCGTCGATGTAGGGGCTGGAACCGATGAAACCCACACCACGCTCGGCGAAGGTCGAACGGAGGTTGCTGCCGCTCACGTTGGGCACCACGACGCCCATGATGTTGCGGCGCTCAACCTCGACTTCTGGGTGGGCGGAGTTCGCGATGGCCGCAGCCCGGACCGCCAAACCGCCTTCGATGGCGTTGGCCAGGTCCATGCGGGTCTTCGCAAGGCGGTACGCCTCGGTCAACTCCCGCTTGGCCGCGATCATTTCCGTCAGGAGGGTGCGAAACTCGTGGAACAAGCCGTCGCGCTTCATCTTGAGCAGTTTGTACCCGTTTCGGGTCTGCTTGATCCGTCCCTTGAGCTTGATCAGCTCGCTTCGGGTCGGCTTGATGTCGAGCGCCATGCTTCTTCACCTCGTTCAAGCGCGGTTCTCGGGGTGGTACTTCGCGATGAGTTCCTCGTCCAGACGCACGAGGTACTTCGTGTCGATGTTGGACATGAGTTCCCAGCACAGGTCAAGCGTCTCATCGATGGAACGGTCCTCGTCGCGGCTCTGGCGCAAGAAACGGTCTTCGAAAATCGCGGAGAAGTCGAGCAGTTGCTTGTCACGCTCGTTCAGCGCATCTTCACCGACGATGGCCACGAGACCGCGGAGTTCGCGACCTTGGGCGTAGGCGGCGTACATCTGGTCGCTCACCTTCTTGTGGTCGTCACGGGTGGTCTTCTCACCGATGCAGGACCCCATCAGGCGAGACAGGGACGGCAGCACGTTGATCGGCGGATAGATGCCCTGCTGGTGGAGTTCACGGGAAATCACGATCTGACCTTCCGTGATGTAGCCGGAGAGGTCGGGGATCGGGTGCGTGATGTCGTCACCGGGCATGGTGAGGATCGGGAACTGCGTGATGGACCCTTTCTTGCCCTTCACGATGCCCGCACGCTCGTAGAGCATGGCCAGGTCGGTGTACATGTAACCGGGGTAACCACGGCGGCCGGGCACTTCTTCACGCGCAGCACCGATTTGGCGGAGCGCGTCGCAGTAGTTCGTCATGTCCGTGTAGATGACCAGCACGTGGTAGTCCTGCTCGAAGGCGAGGTACTCCGCGGCGGTCAGCGCGAGGCGAGGCGTGATGATGCGCTCGACGGCGGGGTCGTCGGCAAGGTTGACGAACAGCACAGCGTTCTCCAACGCACCGGTGCGCTCCAGGTCAGACCGGAAGAAGTTGTACTCCTCAGCGGTGATGCCCATCGCACAGAACACGACGATGAATTCCTCATCGCTGTCCTTGAGCTTCGCCTGACGGGCGATCTGCAGCGCGATGTCGTTGTGGGGAAGACCCGACGCGGAGAAAATCGGCAGCTTCTGGCCGCGCACAAGCGTGGTGCAGCAATCGATGGCCGAGATGCCCGTCTGGATGAAGTCGTGCGGGCTCTGACGGCTGTACGGGTTGATGGCCGCGCCGATGATGTCGGCCTTCTCGTCGGCGACGATCTCGGGGCCACCGTCACGAGGACGACCGGCGCCGTCGAGGATGCGACCGACGAGGTCGGTGCTTACGGGGAGCTTGAACACGTCACCAAGGAAGGTCACGCCGGCTTGCCGGTCGACCTTGGCGGTGCCTTCGAACACTTGCACGACGACCATGTCGTCGGAGGTGTCGAGCACCTGACCGTTCTTGATGTCCCCATTGGAGAGGCGCAGCGAGACGATCTCGCCGTAGGCGACGGGTTCGGTCTTGTTCAGGAACACAAGCGGTCCCTTGACGTCGGTGATGGTACGGTATTCCTTTCCTGCCATGATGATCCCTCCTCAGTTCTCCTCCACGGTGGCTTCGATTTCGTCCACCATCGCCTTGACCATGTCGTCGATGCGGTCGATGTAGCCCTCCTCGAAGCGGCCACGCAGGAGCGCGGACCGCGCGGGCACGTTGACCACGTCGGAGAGCGCAGAGCCGGCACCCATGGCCGACTTTGCCGCGTCTTGGAAGGTCAGCACGGCCTTGGCCATGCGGTACTGCAGGTTGATGTCACAGTAGGCGTCGATCGGGTCGAAACCGTTCTGCTGCAGGAAGTACTCACGGATCATGCGGGCCACTTCGAGGGTCAACTGCTGGTCGACCGGCAGTGCATCGGAACCGACGAGTTGCACGATCTCCTGCAGTTCGGCCTCAATCTGGAGCAGACCGGAGATGGCGGTGCGGATTTCGGGGAAGTCCTGACCGATGTTGTCGCGGTACCACTGGTCGAGGGACGGCGGGTACAGCGAGTAGGAGTTCAGCCAGTTGATGGCGGGGAAGTGGCGCTGACGGGCCAAGCCAGCATCGAGGCCCCAGAACACCTTGACGATGCGCAGGGTACCCTGGCTGACCGGCTCCGAAATGTCACCACCAGGAGGCGATACGGCGCCGATGGCGGTCACAGAACCGTCCTCGCCAGAGAGGGTGTTGACACGGCCGGCTCGCTCGTAGAATTCGGCGATGCGGGACGAGAGGTACGCAGGATATCCTTCCTCACCAGGCATCTCTTCCAGACGGGAGGAAATCTCACGCATGGCCTCGGCCCAGCGGGAGGTCGAGTCGGCCATGAGGGCCACGTCGTAGCCCATGTCACGGAAGTATTCGGCGATGGTGATGCCGGTGTACACCGACGCTTCACGGGCGGCCACAGGCATGTTGGAGGTGTTCGCGATCATCACGGTCCGGTTCATCAGCGGCTTGCCGGTGTTCGGGTCGATAAGGTGAGGGAACTCGTCCAGCACTTCGGTCATCTCGTTGCCGCGCTCACCGCAGCCGATGTAAACCACGATTTGTGCGTCGGAGTACTTCGCAAGGGACTGCTGGGTCACGGTCTTCCCGGAACCGAAGGGGCCGGGGATACCGGCCGCACCGCCCTTGGCGAGCGGGAACAGGAAGTCGAGGATGCGCATACCGGTGATGAGCGGGGTGTCAGGCGCATACTTCGTCTGGAAGGGACGAGGGGAGCGGACAGGCCACTTCTGCATCATTTGAATCTCGGTGCCGTCTTCGAGGGTGGCGACCGTCTGGGTGACGTTGAAGTCGCCGCTCTCGATGCTCTTGATGGTTCCAGACACGTTGGGTGGAATCATGATCTTGTGGACGATGGTCTCGGTTTCTTGGACGTGACCGATGACGTTGCCGCCGGAGACCTCGTCACCGACGGAGGCCACAGGCTCGAAGGTCCAGGTCTTCTCCATGTCGAAAGCATCGGCGTCAACACCACGGGTGATGAAGAAGCCCATCTGCTCCTCAAGCGTTTGGAGAGGGCGCTGAATACCGTCGTAAATCTGGGTGAGCAGGCCGGGTCCGAGCGCCACGGAGAGGGTTTCTTGGGTGTTCAGCACGGGCTCACCGGGACGGATGCCGGAGGTGTCTTCGTACACCTGAATGACGGACTGGTCGCCGTGGATTTCGATCACTTCGCCCATGAGGCCTTCCTCACCGACACGCACCACGTCGTACATCGCGGCGCTCATGCCTTTGGCCGTGACCACAGGTCCGGAAATGCGGTAGATTTGTCCTTCGTTGCTCATTCATCTTCCTCCAATGTGTGTGGAACGTCATGCCCATAGGTCGACTCCGATGGCCTTACGGATGGTGTCGCGCAAGGTGTTGTCCTCTTCCGTGCCAATGCCCAGCACGGTCGGGGTCACTGATGCAGAGAGCTGTTCGCGCAGCCGCTCTGGAAGGCGGCCAAGGCTCGCGGAGTCGACCACCACGATACCCACCTCCTTGCTGTTGAGTAGGGTCCGGAGGACGTTGGCCATCGCCTCGTCGTCCGAAGGGTTGTGCAGGTGAGAAATCCCTGCGAGTTGGAAGCCGAGGGTGAATTCAGGCGTACCGACAACGGCAATTTCCATGCATCACACCTCCTTTCAAATGACGTGGGCCTCCACCACGTCAGCGGGCAATCCCGCCATAAGTCCACGCGTGATGATGCGCAGGTCCTTGACCTCCTTGACCTTCATTGCGATGTAGTGAACAACGGGCAGCGCTGAGACCGGATGCAGGTAGCTCATCCGGTTCAGGTGCGCGTTCTCACGGGCGGCGAGCCACGTGATGACCGGGTCCAGGGACATGGCCGCGTCAGCGGCCTCAATCGAGGCCTCGAAGGCCGCCATGTCGAAACGGCTCGCCGGGCGAAGCACTTCGAGCAGGGACGCTCGACCGCCGCTGGACACCACCGAAAACACGCGCTTAGGAATCAAGCGGCCACCGGGAATCAAGGCTTCAGCCACGTCTTTGCCTTCAAGGCCCATCGCTGAAGCCTCAAGCAGGTTCACGATGTTGCGGTGATCGATTTCAGCAGCGAGCAGGCCGCGAAGCATCCGAACGTCCGATTGTGTGCCGCTGAGTGATGACAACGCGTCGGCGAAGTAGTGCCGGTCAAGCGCGTCCTCGTAAGCGGCCAACGGCGCATCTTCTGGCAGCGCGTTCAACGCGGGTCCGAAGGGCTTGCGCCGCATCAGCACCACGGCCGAGCGAAGGTCGTCGGCACGTTCGATGATTTGCAGCCATGGCGTGTTGATGTCGTTGATGTCCGGAAGGATGTCGTGCGCCACACGGTCGAGGTCCACGTCGTTCACGACCGCGCGGAGCACGGCCTTGGCGTTGTGGTACTCGAAGCGGTTGGTATAGACCGCCACAATGCGAGCCACTTTGCCCGAACAGAGCTTGGTGATGTTGTCCAGCTCATGTTCCAAGTTGTCCGTCAGCGCGGCCTCGATGAGGTCGCCTCCGTCGTAGGTTGCGGCGTACCGATCGATTTCCGAGCGGTAACCAAGGTCTGCGACGGCCACGGTCAGTTGGTCCGGGGCGTGGTTGATCAATTGCCGGAGCCGCGCCCTGTCTGCCAACGCCTTGCGGCGCGACTTCGCCCTCGAGGCGATGTAGGGTGTGGATCCGAAGCGCATGGGTTCACCTCAGTCAAAAAGTGCGGCGGTTACGGCAGGCAGGCTGCTGGACCATGCACGGTCGAGCAGCGCGTCAAAGCGGAAATCGTACGAGACCGAGCCGTCCTCGGCGTCGAGGATGAAGCCCCCGAGGCCGTCCGCATCGTCACCAACCTTCTTTCCGCCAGCGAGGTCGGATACGGCCTTTCGGTCGATGCCCACCGGGCGAACGGAGTAGCCCTTGCCGCCGATGTCGTCGGCACGGGCCATCAGGGACTTCAGCAACGCAGCCCTGCCTTTCCACTTGGGGTCGGCAAGGGTGCTCTTCGCTTGCTCGAGCGTGGCGTCAAGCGCCGCGCGGCGAGCGATGAGCAGGTCCCTCTGGTTGGCTTGACGCGCACTGGCCACGATCTCACGACCGATTTGCTCGGCGTCACGCTCGGCACGAGCGGCGGCCTCGGAGCGAATGGACTCCGCCTTGGCCTCCGCTTCAGACCGCATCGTGTCGGCCTCGGATTGAGCCGAGGCGGCGAGCTCATCGGCTTCCGCCTGAGCGGCAGCCGTGATGTCCTTTGCAAGCGATTCAAGCGACATGGTGTCTCCTCCAACGTTCAGCGCGGGCGCTGGACGTCCTGGCTCACGCCAGGAAGAGCGGCAAAGCGCCGAGGATCACGATGGACTCGGGAAGCGCGGTGAAGATCAGCGCGGGGCCGAACTTCGAGCCGTCTTCGGCGAGCATGCCAACGGCAGCGCTGCCAATGGCGGCTTGGGAAAAGCCGGCGCCGATGGCGGCGAGGCCGAGGGCAATACCCACACCGAGATCACCGGTGATGGTGTTGCCTGTGGCGGTGGTCGCATCGCCTTCAGCAGCAACACCCTGAGCGATCAGGGTGATGGCGGCCAAGACGATCATGGTTCGCAGCGTGTTCTTCAGGGTCTTGTTCATGTTCACTACCTCTGTGTGTCCTGTTGGACTGTCATGCCCCCTCCACATGGATGCTTCGTCCGCCCACGGGGGTGAAGGGGACCCCGGAGCCGCTGTGGAATTTGCCCATCCATTCCACAAAGTGGAGACGGGCAGCGTGAATGCTTGGTGAAAGCAGGCCAAGCGCGATGGCGAAGGCCTGGATGCCGAGGAAGAGAAGGAAGGCGATGGCGCCGAGGAGGTAACCGATGCCGCCGGCAGCGAATTGCGTCAGCATCACTTCCCAACCCATGGAAATGGACACCTCGGCGATCTTGACGCCGGCCACGCCGACGCCCATCACGCGAAGGTAAGACAGGGTGTTGGCGAGCAAGCCGAAGGTCTCGATCGGACCCATGATGATGCCACCGGCCCAGCCGAACTTCTCGTAGACGGCCAGGCCAACAATGAGGCAGAGGATGCCCACAAGCATCACCGCGGAGTATTCGTTGAGGGCAAAGAGGTCGCCCTCGTACGCGATGAACAGACGAGCATGCATGAAACCGCCAAGGAGGATGAGGATCCACGAGCCCTTTTCGAAGAAGGCGGCGGCTGCGCCATGGGCCTTCAGGACGTTCATGAAGCCGATGATAAACCCAAGAAGCAGGTGGATGACGCCGAGGTACACGGAGAAAATCACGTACTCCTCAAGTCCGTGCCCGGCGGAGGCTCGGTGCAATGGATAGGTCAGGTGGTTCATGCCGATGAGCGCACGGAAGTCGTCTGAAAACAGCTCAACAGGCTCGTCGGGGTACAGGAAGCCAAGCGGGGAATTGCCGTTGGTGAATTCGTAGGTCACCCAGGTGTAATTGTCCCACACGAAGCCGAAACCTTCCGCGAAATAGAAGCCCCAAAGGACGCACCAGATGCCCATCCACAGCAAGATGGTGATGCCGTTCTTGACCACGGGGTCCGCGGCCATGGGCTTGGAGCGAAGGAACATGGCGAGGGCCACGATGACCAGGCCAAAGCCCCAGTCGCCGAGGATGGCCCCGAAAATCATCGGGAAGGTGAACATCATCAGCGTCGTCGGATCGTAGGCGCCATAGGAGGGGCGACCGACGAGGTCGACCATCAGCTCAAACGGCTTGGTCGCCGATGGGTTGTCGAATTCGACGGGGGGCTCGGGGCCGTGGCCGTGATCGTCGTGGTCGTCGTGCCCGTGGTGGCCGCCGTCCCACGCTTCGACCTCCACCAAGGAGGCGTGGGGCTTCAGAGCAGACCTGACTTCGTCGGCGCGGTCGGTGGGGATCCATGCGTCCATGGCGAAAGCCCGGTCAGCAACGGCCATCTGCGTCGGAGCGGACGCGAGGTTTTCCTGACGCTCAAGCAATTCATGCACGCACACGAGGTCGCGCCCGTTGGCTTCAATCCAAGCGTCGACGCTAGCCTCGTCCGAGCCAATTTTGGCCTCGAGCCGCAGGATGTTCGACTCGGCCTCGGCCACGCGCTTGCCTGCGCGGCCCTCGCCGGCAGGAACCTGAACGACCTTAGCGCCGAGTTGGCCGAGCACGATCTGAACCTCTGGTGCATGGTCGGGCCGGCAGGCCACGGCCACGATGCGGTCTCGGGCAAGGACTTCGCAGTCCTTGGCGAGATCACCGAGCGCGTCACGCACCTTGCTGGCCTTGCTGGTCTCGGCGACCAGAACCTCCAGTCCGGAAATGCCGTTGAGGAGTTCGAGTGGGAGGTCGAGCGGAGCGAGACGCGCCATCACGTCGCGCTCTTCGGCCAAGGATTGGATGGAGGCTTTGGCTTCGTCAATGGCGCGAAGGTGCTCCATGACCTTCTCGATGCGACCCGGGAAAGAGCCGTCAATGAGGCCCTCGACTTGCTTGCGTGGCATGGCACCGCCGGTGTTGACCGCTGAAGTGGCCGCGCGTACGGCGCGGACGTTGGTCAGCAGCTCACCGCGACCTTCCTGAGCCGCGGCTTGGCCGACACCGATGCCTTCCTCGAATTGCTCGTAGGGTTGCACGTGAACGCAACCCAAGGCGTCGCAGGCGGCGAGCACGTCGTCCATGCTGTCGAGCGGAGCCGCCACGGTGAGGCGGGACATCTCGACCATCGGGAACATGGGATCACCTCAGGCGTCGTGGATGGCGTTGAGCAGCAGGTCCACCGCTGCGTCGGTGCGCCCGGAGGCGGAGGAGGAAAGGGCGTCGGCTGCCTTGGCGCCTTCAGCGCGGACCTTGTCGGCCTCGGCTTCAGCCTTGGCGCGGGCCGCGTCGATGGTGGCGCGGGCGTCTGCGGTGGCGCCTTCGGTGGCCTCGGAAACCGTTTCCGAGGCAGCGCGGCGGGCGTCGCCAATCGCCTTGCTGGCGTCTTCTTGGGCCGAGGCAAGGAGGGCGTCAGCCTCGCTTTGTGCGGACTTGATGCTGCGAAGGACAGATTCCATGCTCATGGTCAACACCTCATCCTTAGCCGAGCGGTAGGCGTCCGGTTTATGAGCATGATGCACCACTTCATGGAAGGTCTGATTCCGGATGTGCGGGCCGCACGCCACTAAATCGGGAGGCCATCAAAAAGGGCCAGAGCAAGCGGCCCTTGACCTGACTGAATCCGACCTGCTTCAGCATCTTGCGGTAGTAGGCATTGGTTCCATAATGGGTGTATGAGCGGGCCAAGCCCTTCCACGGATGGTCCTTCTCACCCGTGATCCGGCGCGCAATGACCTGCACGCCGGTGGCCATCCAAAACCGACCGAAGAGCCCGTGGAGGGCGTTGCCTTTGCCGGCGTCGCAAATCACCAACTGCCCACCGGGTTTGAGCACGCGGAAAATTTCCTCCAAGCCCTTTTGCTTGTCTTGGAAGTCGCGGAAGGAGAAGAGGCAGAAGACCCGGTCGAAGGAGGCATCCGGCAGCGGAATGGACTCCGCGATAGCCTCAACATAAGCGGCAGGAGACTCGCCATTGGCCGCTCGAACCGCGTCAACGCGCTTCTTGGCGACCCGCAGCATTTCTGGCGAGGGGTCAAGGCAGGTCAACTCCACGTTCCGAATGGTTTCCGCAAAGGAACCCGGCCCGCACCCGACTTCGAGCACCTTCATGCCCGGTTCAGCATGTGCGGCCACGCCGGCCCGCCAGCGGCGGTCTTGACCAAAGGTCATCCAGGTGTTGACACGGTCGTAATGCGGGATCGTAGCCTCCAATTCGGCTTCCAACACGGTCCAGGCATCGAGGTCGATGCCGGACGGGTCGTATCCCCCGGTGGCCTGCCTCGAAGACATGGCTTGACCTCGACGGCCGCCCCCTCTTGATGCTTCGCTCGTGCCCTGTGGGCCCGTTATGCGATGCGCTCCACGGTTTCTGGAGTGATGCACTCCTCAGGCGTGACGCGGAAGACCAAGATGCGAAGGTTCTCGGGCGCGTTGCGGAACTTGGTCACGGTCATTGACGTTTCGAAGTCCGTACCGATGGTCCGGACCTTGAATTCCAACACCATGTCAGCGATTCCTGCCACTTCTTGGCGAAGCCCAGGGGGCAGTCCGTCGGAGGAAATCGTGACCAGCAGCAAGCCGCGGACCATCTGAGTGTGGGCCTGCAACATGCGCATCATGGAAATGACGCGGGACGGGTCCTCACGCTGAACGAAGAAGTCCATGCTGTCCACCACGGCACGGAAGTAAGGATCGAGCGCCATGACCTCGTTGGTCACTTCCGTGAGGAAGTCGCGGTTCTCGGTGTCCACAAAGCGCGTTTGAGCCAAGCGCTGGATGTCAGGCAACTGGAAGCCTTCCAAGCGATACCTGCTCGCCAGCAAATCGCGCTCCAACACGCTGGCGTTGTATTCCTCACCGACGGTACGCACGCCGATGTCGAGCGGCCAACCGTACTTTTCGTAGACACGGATGATCTCCTGTTGAGCCTCGTTGGTCGAGATGAGGATGGTGTTTTCCGGCTCCTCAGCGGGCGAGGTGAACTGCTTGGCGAACAATTCGGAACCCGAACCCGTTTGGGTGAAGGCGACGATCATGAAGCCGCGCGGCACGCCACCGCCCATCACGGCGTCGAACTTCGGCACGCCGAAGCCGCCGACCTTGCCAAAGAATTCCTCGTCTTCGGGGCTGAAGGTGATGTCTGCCATGGGTTCACCTCACTGAATGACGACCTGCCCACGGTCGATCAGGGCTGTGCAATACAGGTCCAAATTGGCCAACACGAGGGGAGGCGTTTGGTCGGGGACATTGATCAGCACGGAGAGCACCTCGCGTTGCCTGAACGTGTTGATGAAGGTGTGAAGGTACTCCGCGAGCATGCGGTCGTCGTTGTAGATGGACAGCGCGTTGATGCTGTCCACGAAGACGAAATTCCGCTCAAACGTGGAGGTGCGCAGGATGTAAAGGGTCCTCAGGAGCACCGATTCGAGCATGATCGGGCTGTCCACGAAGTGCACGTTCGGGTAGGGCACGTCGGTGCCACCCAGGATGCCTGACGAGACCAAGTCCAGGAACTGAATGTTGCTGACGTCAACCCCAATGGATTCGAAGGCCTGAATGATCTCCACCGCACCGCGGCTGGCTGAAATATAGACGCCACCCATCCCAAAGGACTGGATGAGCGGGAGCATGGTGCTGGCCGTGACCACGAAGGAATTCGAGTTGCCACAGCGCACTTGGACGGCGCTGTTGAGCGAGACCTCGGTGAGTTGCTCCGCGATGAGGGCGTCGAGTTCGAACATGGTCAGGCCCCCCATCTGGATTGCTGGTCGGACACAGCACCCCACTTCAGCATGGGTGTGAGCATCACGCCAAGTTGCGTGAGTTCGATGGAATGCTTTGCACGGCTGTGCGACGTTCCACGCATCTTCACGACTTGGAGGAAGCGAAGCAGGTGACCCATGCGCTCGACGTCACCCATCACGATGATGCCGTCGGCGATGGCCTCTTCCACACCGAAGGACGACCAGTGGGCGTTTTCGGTGGCCGAGGTGATCTCGGAAATGAGCACGGTGGTGCACCCTAGGGTGGCCAGTTTCTTGCCGAGGGTGAACAGGAAATCGCGAATCAGCTGCTCGCTCTTGATCTTGTAACACAAGGTGGTCACCGAGTCGATGACCAAGCGCGTCACGCCGATGGTGTTCACGATGTCCACGATGGCCTTGATGAGCGCGTGCACGTCGTCGAGATCGAAGGTGGCCTTGTCCAGACCGAGCCAGGAGTAGAGCACGTCGACGTCGAAGACGTTGATGAGGCCCGTGTCGACCATGTTCATGTCGAAAAAGGAGTACTGACGGATGTTTTCGAGCAGCTTCACGCTCGGCTCCGTCGCCGTGAAGTGCGCGCATGCCTCGCCTGCAAGCGCGCCACGCACGAGGAACTCCATCGCCAAGGTGGTCTTGCCCGAACCACAGGTCCCGGCGGCCAAGACGGTGGAGCCGTAGGGGATGCCTCCGCGGAGGATTTCATCCAACCCGTGGATGCCGGTCACGCACCGGTCGCGGGTGTAGACGCTGCTTGGCATCATGGGCTTCACACCAAGACGCGGGACCTCGGTTCAAGAAGCATCCGCCGCGGATGGGGCCTCAAGCCTCGATGAGTGGGGTCCAATCCCCGGGGCTAGGCGTTGAACTCACGGCCCAGTTGCTCATGTTCCTGATGTCCGTCCCGCTCCATCCGAGCCCATCTCCTGAGCCGAGCAGAAGGCCCGTGTCACCGCCCCACTGCACCGTCTGGCGGGTGGCAGGCAAGCTCGTGGTTGGATCGGTGTAGTCCACCCTCAACCGACCCTTGTCGTCAGGAATCACGTCGATTTGACCCACGCCGAGCAACCCGACCACGCCAAGGTCGAACACTTGCGTGGCGTTGCCCGTATCTTGGGTGTTGACATCACCGGTAAACACGGCCACGCCTCCACCGCTGATGAGACCTTCCAGCATCAGGTGACTGGTGGTGTCCCGAGTGTCCTCGACGTGGAAAGACCATCCCAACAAACGGACGGCAAACCCTTCGGGGTTGTGCATTTCGAACCACTCGGGCCCGCCGTTGTCAGGATGAGGCTGCACCTCGGTCACGTGGAGCACGGATGAGGCGCGACCGCCGTCGTGCACCTCGAGCGAGACGCGGTAGAGCGCGCCCGCACCGACCACCAACCGCGTGGCTCGGCTGGAGGTTTCTGCGCCAATGCGTGTGGTTCCGCCTTCGAACACCGTGCGATCCGTGGTGCCGTTGGCGTCAAGGAGGTCAATGCGCAGGTGCACATCAAAGGACGCATCCAAACCAAGGCCCGCTGCAAAGCCCTGTTCCGTCACGTTGCGCAACGCCGCCAGACGGTCAAGATCGAGTGTTCCGTCCACCACAAGCCCCGCGCGGACGCGCCCGTCGAACAGGACCTCAGCGCTCATTTCGTGCCAGGCATGCGTGCCGTTTTCCACGTCGGCTTCGCCGTCAACGATGGGCACAAACCAACCCTCGTCGGCGACCAAGCGGTCGAGTCCGAGCACGGCAGAGCGGTCCAACCGGTCGAGGTAAGGGTCGTTGGAGCCCATTTGCATCTGCGCCAAGGCCAGAAAAGCTGTGAGGATCATCAGGAACAGCGTAAACGCGGACAGGAATTCAATCACGGCGGTCAAACCGTCGCGGTCGCGCCGAAGCCCCGACGCGTCTCGCATGGTCCGACCTGACGTGTGCGCAACATGAGCCTGTCGTCGGCATGGCTTCACCAAGGCGCGGTGAGGGGGATTTGAACCCCCGAGGGTAAAACCCACAGGATTAGCAATCCTGCGCAATACCAGGCTATGCGATCACCGCAGCGCTCCGGCCCACCGAAGGTTCGGTCATGAAGGCTGCGGTGAGGGACAGAGGGCTCAGAAGAAGTCGTCGAACTCCTCAGCCACCGTGGTGGCCTGTTGTTGCCGGATGCGGGCAGCAACGATGCGCTTCAGCCGGCGGTGGCGCCCCCTGAGCACAGGCAGGCCGATGGCGACGGTGACGAAGGCAAGAAGAAGCACGCCGAGAGCGCTTTGGAAGAGGCTGTCGCTGGCCATCCCGTCGAGGAGTTTGCCCACCCATGGGCTTCCCAATGGAGGCTCGGGTTCGGGCTCAGGCTCAGGAATGAGATGTTGGTTGTAATCCCACCACTGGTCTTCGATGAGGAGGCCCACGCTGTTTCCTGAGAGGGTCACGGGGT
>JAYOTG010000005.1:82741-104983 GCA_038150305.1 Candidatus Poseidoniales archaeon
ACGGGGTTGTCGTTGCCGACCGCGTCCGTCGGGGTCAGGACGTAGTAGAAGAGGCGGTAGGGTCGGATGGATTCGTCGAGGCTCCCGTTCACTTCGTAGCGGCCCTGCTCGCCGGGGACGGCCTGCATGTTTTCGATCAACGGCGTCAAGGCGCCGAGATCAAGCCCTGTCGGGTCGGTTTCAACGCGGTACAGGTCCCATGACACGTTGCCCTCAGGTTCGTGATCGGGCCACGTCCAGGTCACGGCCACGTCGTAACAGCGGTCCCAGTTGCCCGTCCTTGCGTGGCATGCGCTGTCGTTCGAGAAGGTGCTCGTAGCGCGCATGTTGATGACCGTCAGCTCCGGCGGAATGGCGTCCGCACAGAACAGGCCGGGGAGCCCAGACTCAGCGCTGCTGACGTTGAGTTGGGTCAAGTCGGGCGTTCCTGAACGGTCCGCAGGTGCGATCAGGTACGACGCGCATGTCCCCGTTGCAAGGGCTTGGCCATCGTACCAGCGGTCGTTCGCGATGGAGGTGCTCGCCACAAAGGTGGTCTCGGTGAAATCCTCCCAGAAGGACGTGCTGCTGGACGCTTCAGGTGATGGGAAGAAGGTTGAGGACCCGCTTGGCATGGCCAATCGGTAGATGTTCCACCCGGAAAGGTAGGGATTCTCAAGGTCGCCACCTGCGTCCCAGAGAACCTCGAGGTGACCGTTCGGTCGCCGCTCGACGGTCACGTTCTCAACGGTGACCTGGGGCGCGGGCAGGACGCCGATGAACATGAGGACGGCGTTTTCCCGAAGGATGACATCGATGGTTCCGTCGTCATGGACCGTGGCTTCGTTCGGTGGCGACACGAAGCCCCAGGAGGTGGAGTTCATGGCCGGAAGGATTCGGAGTTCGACGGTTTCGGGGTCGATGTTGTCCGGAAGGAGTTCGCTCAGGTTGAATTGGATGGACATCTCGAGGAGGCCCACGTCCTGAGTGATACCATCTGGAGATTCGAGACCGAATGAATGCAGCATCAGGGGTGCCTTGCCGTTCCCCACACCGTAATTCAGCCCCAGTTGCGGGAGGCTCTCCTCGTGAGCCAACACGGCCTCGTCAAGGCTGACGCCTTGGCCGGAGTAGGCCAAGCCACCGTCAATGGCGGTGTGGTGGAGGACGGTGATGTCAAGGAACCTCGATTGCGTATGCCCAAGCACGTCACGCACGATGAGTTTGATCCTGTGATCCCCAAGGTCAAGGGAGTCGACCGGGACGTCGATGACCTGCCCATGGCTTGCGCCTGGCACCAGGTCGAATGGCCCGTCGATCTTCCAGGTGTAATTGAGGGGGCCCGCGGCCGTGTCCGAGGTTCTGGCGATGAGCGTCATCGTTTCATCCGTGGTGTAGACGCCGTTGGAATTGGACTGGCTTATCGAGGCCCCAATTGGCCCAACTTCGATGTCGACGCCGCTCTGCGTGACCTCGTTGTCTTCAGGATTGACGTCGTTCCAAAGGCCAAGATCGATGGGAATGGTCACCGAGATGCGGCGGTCAAGCCCCGTGAAATCAAGGTCGAAGAGGCACGAATGGTCGGCCCCCGGCACCAAGCTTGGAAGTTCACAGGACTGTTGCGTGTCCAGGTTCCCAAGCAGGTCGGTGATGGTCATCGTCATCGAAAGTCCTGAGATGGTGGTGTTGCCGTGATTTTCGACCATGGCCACGATTGCGTCGTTGCCGTAGTAGTATGGTGCGTTGGGGTCTTGCGTGTTGTGTGTGGGCATGAAGCCCATCACGACCAGGTCCGAGGTGTCGTCCAGCCTGAGGTAAACGCTGCCAACGTTGTTGGCCGTCACGAGGTCGCCGCTTGAATTGAACACGCCATATTCAAGCAAGTAGCGGCCTGGTTCGTCGTAGGAAAAGGCGGGGAGGTTCCGGCTCAGTTGGGTCAAGCCGCCCCAGCCGTAGTTGGACAAGTCGATGTCCGTGATGGATTCTGCAATCGGGGCGCCACCGAAATCGTGCATCAACCGCCATCCCCAACTCATGTTGAGGTCACACCCACTGCACAGGTAGACGTCGTAGTCGATGCGCCAGGTCTCACCCGCACGCGGATAGGTCACATTCGTGTTCAGCACGGCGCCGTCCCCGTCGCTGGCCACGTTGAGCAAACCGTCGCGGGGGTCCTGGTCCTCTGGTACGATGATGTCCTTGAATTCCTTCGTCACGATGACGTTGATCACCAAGGTATCGTCGCTCGTGTCGAAATCGCCTTCTGTGAAGGTGAAGGTGACCGTGTAGTTCCCCTGAACGGTTTCCATGGGCCAGTGGGACGTGGGCGGTGACCATTGGGTCGGGAAGGTGTAGGTCAGGCTCTGCAAGGTCGCCACGCTGGGGATGGTCCCAGCTCCGTCCCTGCAGTGGGTCGATCCGGTTGGCGCACCCTCTGGACAGGCTTCCCATTCCACATCACGAGGGGCGCTGCTGCCTCCGATGTCTTCGTTGGTCACTTGCACTTGGAGGGTGACCGGCGTGTAGGCGTTGATGTATTGACCTTCGAACGGGCTGAGGCTGTTGGTCATCGCCATGTCGCCCGAGGCCGCGGAAGCCGTCGGTAAGGTGACCATGAGCGAGGTGAGCAGAAGCCCCACGAGGAGCAGCGGTCGCCAACGAGGCAGCCTGTCTGCATCCATGAACAAAACCTCACGCTCCTGACTCAAAGACTCATCGCTTCTATCGACGCGCAGATGCCCGGTCTTGCGTCATCGGATGCCCAGGGGGCCCAACACGTCTGGCGGAACGGCGCTGATGAGCACCAGCACGAGGAACATCCAACCCAGGTAGAAGAGGCTCCGGAAGAAAGAGCGGGCGGCCTTGGGCATACGCCCGTTGGCGTCGAAGGGTTCCTCTGGATCGATCTTCCAGACCGAGGCAGCATACCAGACCGTCAAGCCGGTCGCGGCCAAGGTCCAAAGCAACGGAAGGCCGGATTCGGGCCAAAGCATGGGCACCACCCCGAGGGCCAAGAGAAAGCCGCAGTAGATTTTGGATTGCAACAACGTGTGAACGGCCCCCTTTACCTCGTTCATCATCGGCACCTCAGCCTTGGCGTATTCACCGGACCTGTAGAGGGCCAGCGCCCAGAAATGAGGAGGCGTCCACAGGAAAATCAGCCCAAAGAGCATCCACGGCACCGGTGAACCAAGGTCGAGGGGGTTCATGCCGGTCAGCGCTCCGGTGTCTGCGGCCGCAACCGCCCAGCCGATCAACGGTGGCGTGGCGCCTGCGATGCCGCCGATCACGATGTTTTGTGGCGAGCGCCGCTTGAGCCAAACGGTGTACACAAGGACGTAAAACAGCACAGAAAAAGCCGACCAAAACGCTGCTTTCCAATGGGCCAACAGAAACACTGCGCTGCCTCCTGTGCTGATGAGGAGTCCAAACAATAAGGCAGCTCGCGGCGAAATTTCACCCGAGGGAATGGGTCGCTTTGCCGTCCTTGACATCAGCGGATCGATGTCGGCGTCGTACCACATGTTAATCGCGTTTGAACCGCCCGCAGACAAGGTCCCACCGACCAAGGTGATGCTCACGGCCGTCACCGTGTCCAGCCATGACCGATCTCCTGCGATGGAGCCGTACCGCACCAGCAGGTCGTGAACAAGGATGGCGCACACTGCCGTGATTTGCAGCAAAACCACGACGCGGAGCTTCATCAGGTCGATGAGCACGCGGGGCAGGGCACGGCTTTCCGTCATTCAGACTCGCCCTCGTGGTCCATAGGGGAGACAAGGCGACTCATCATGGTCACGGAGATGGCCACCACGGCCGCGGTGACGCCCAAGACAAGATGGAGCAGCGACAAGCCCTCAGGGAACCCATCAGCGTCAGCGAAGACGATGTAGCCCGCGCCGACCAGAAGGTTCGCCATCCACAGACCCGCTGTGAAGTCCACGGCGCGGTACAGGGACATCGGTTCCCCAGCGGCACGGGACGCGGTGCGAATCCTCGCACCGCCGAGGAGGAGCAGAACACCGACCACCAAGGCCCCCACGCGATGCACCATCTGGACGAGGACCCCCGTGTGGTCAACGCTGGGCAGCAGTTGCCCCCTGCAGGCGGGCCAACCGTCGGGGAACCCGATGGAACAGGCTTGGTTGTATTGAGCACCGGGCGCGGTTGAAGACACCCATGCGCCAAGTGCAAGCAGGACCAACACCGATGCTGCGAACGCGTCCGTTCGAGCACGGTGCTGAGCAAGGAACTTGGCCGACGTGGAAAACATGCCCCACGATACGCCCTCCACCTTCCGCATCGCGATGTATTGGTGCAGCAGGGTCGACGTCCAAACGGTGGCCATGCACAGGTGCAAGGCGACGGTCCAATCGCGGTTATCGTACATGACCGTCAGCGCACCGACGCCCGCTTGCAGGACGAGCAGCACGCCGGCCAAGACCGCCGTGTTCCGAACGCGGGCGCCGTACGTGTCCCTTAACCGGTGCATCCAGAGTGCGTTGATCAAAATCGGGATGGCGACGAGCCCGACCAACAGGCGGTGGACCCACTCACTGAAGATCTCCAGGGTGTTGTAGGTGTGCCCAGCACCGCGCGTGTCTTCGGTGGCGTCGGGGTTGTCGTCCCACCACTGCAGTTGTTCTTCCTCGCTGACGGCAAAGGTCCACGTCCCGAAGCACTTCGGCCAATCTGGACACGACTCGCCTGCGTCGAGGATGCGGATGGTGCCTCCAGCCAGGATGATGATGGCGGCCACCGCCACCAAGCCAAGCGGGAGAAGGGAGGGACGCCGCCACCCCGCAGTCATCACTCAACTTGCGGTGGACGCCCTCTATTAACACCGTCCACTTGGCCACGACGTGCAACGAGCCATGCTCCTGATGGTGCCGGTCGCGCTCATGCTGTGCACAGGTTTGAGCACCGCCGCAGCGAGCACCGTTGGCAACGTCTGCGAGGGAGAAACCTGCGAAGCCGACACATCGCTTCGTGTGGTCGAATACTTTGGGGCCGATTGGTGTGAACCGTGCCGCCCGGTGGAAGCGATGCTGGACGCCCTTGAACGCCCCGATGTGCTCGTCGTCCGGCATGCACCCTCGCCGCAGGATGCCGGTTTCTCGAACCTCTCCTACCAGCGTTTTGAAGCCCATTACGGACTCGTCAGCCTCCCGGCCATCGTCATCGACGGATACGCGGTGTTGACGGGTGAAACGATGACGCTCCGGCTGGAAGAGGCCCTGAACGCCACCGAGGAAGGCAGGTTGAATCTCACAGAGAACACGACATCATGGACCAGTCCCGCTTTCGCCCCGGCCGGCCCGCACGGCGCGGACGTCAACGTCAGTTCGAGCCTTTCGGGGAGCGCCAACGGCACGTGGACAATCTCCTTGCATGACCCCGTGCCCCTCCGAGCGCTCGAAGCGGCGCTTCCCGCCCCTCAAACGCCCACGGAAACGTCCACTGAGCCCCTGTCGGGCTTGGAGCTGACGCTCATGACCGTTGCACTGGTCGGGGCTTGCGCGCCTGCGAGCGTCATGCTGTGGCGCAGCATGAAGCAGGGCCGTGAGGCCATACGCGACGAAGAATCCTGAGGCCGACGGACCGGGCGCCCGGACGAAGTCTTCAAGAGGGCCCTGTTGGTCGCCGGCTTGCGAGTTCGCTCGCAGGTGCATCCCATGGTCAAGCCCGCCCGACTCCACACCCGCTTTGAGCGCGCCCGCATCATCGGTGCTCGTGCCCTCCAGATCGGCATGGGTGCGCCCCTTTTTGCCAAGGAAGATGACCTCCGTACAGCCTTCCGCGAGGAACTGATCTCCCTCCACGGCAACGAAGAAGCGGACGTTCGCTTCGTCCTCGACCCGCTCAAGATCGCGCTCTACGAGTACGAGCACGAGCTCATCCCCATCGACATCGACCCGCACGACGCGTGAGTCACTCCGAGCCTGCGAAGCCGTAGAAGGCCGCATCGCGCGGCTGCGGCAACATCGTTTCCTTGACGAGCATGGTGCGCACCGCCCACAATTCCGTGAAAATCCGGTATTTCGTGGTGGCGTCAAGATAGTCCACGCCTGCTGACCCACCGGTGCCCATGCGCCGCCCGATCATCCGCTCCACCATGCGTGCGTGAGCGTGACGGAAGGCGAGCATCGATTGCTCCACTTCGACGACGGTGTCGATGAGGCGACGCGGCCACGCCAACAGCGGCAAGTGCCGATGGGACTCGATGTACAGCAGGCCGGCGTGGGCGCGGTCCACGACGCCGCCCGGCCGGAGGAAGGACGCAGCGCCATCCACCCCGGCCGACATCCGGCGTTCAAGGGCCTCTGGCTCGCCTTGGCCGACGGCGACCATCCGAGCGATGACCTCGTCCGCATGGGTCCTCATGGCCGAAAGGTGGCCGTCCACGAAGGCCGCCACAACGGCCTCGTCCCCGTCCGCATCCGCCAACGAACCGTCGATGGGGGTGCGACCAAGCCACGTCAGCAGCACGTCGTGCAGCGACGGCCGGTCCACGCGCGCCTCCAGGTCGGCCAAGGCCGCATCGGACATGTCGCCGACGCCATGCAAGCGGCGGAGGTGCCCGATGGGGTCCACGCCCTCCACCCGCTGTTCGTCGCTGAGACCGAGGGTCAATTCCAGAGCGCGCATCTGCCACGACTCGAAGCCTGACGACGTGCCCAAGCGGTCACGGAAGGCCAAGAATTCCTGTGGGGCAAGGGTCTCCATCACCTTCCATTGTGCAGAGAGCAGGCGGAAAATCTCGGACACCCGCTCAAGGTGGCGCACCATGCGAGGAATGTCACCTTCGGGGACCGAGGGCTGGCCGAGGAGCTGAACGGTGGCGTCGAGTTCTGTCAGCACCTGCTTGAACCACAACTCGTAGATTTGGTGGACGACGATGAAGTGCTGCTCGTTGGCGCAGGGCGCAGGAAGGTGGCCATCAGGCCCTGCCTGCAGACCGAGCAATTCGTTCAGACGCAAGTATCCCGCATAGGTGATCCTTGGGCCGTGAGGGTCCATGCCACGCGGACGGGCGCGACGGCCTGAAAAGCCACCGGCGTTGAAGGTGCAGCGTGGTGCTGCGAACGTAACGGCAATGGATATAGAGCGCATACGGAACCGGTCGATATGGGCGTGGATGGGTCGACACTCGCGGGCTGGCTAGCGGATTACGACCCGGCCTCCATCACGATTGGCGTGGTGGCCTCACACTCCTCGCTGCAAATCCTCCACGGCGCCCGCATGGAAGGCTTCCGAACGCTTGGCATCGCTGTCGGCGAAGAGCGGCGCCGCTTCTATTCGGCCTTCCCCGGTGCCGACCCAGACGAGTGGCTGATGCTCGACCACTACCACGAATTGATGAATCACGCCGAATGGATGCGTGAGCGCAACGTCATCATCATCCCGCACGGCTCCTTGGTCGAGTACCTCGGTTCGGACAACTTCCGAAAACTGCAAACCCCGACCTTCGGAAACCGCGGCATCCTCCACTGGGAATCGAGCCGCGAGCTTCAGCGTCAATGGCTGGAGAAGGGCGGCTGCAACATGCCTCGCGTGGTGCAGGACCCGAAGGACATCGACGGGCCCGTCATCGTCAAGTACGCCGGCGCCAAAGGCGGCCGAGGCTATTTCATCGCCCGAGATTACCGCGATTTCCGCCGCAACGTGGACATCGAGGAGGAGTTCACCATCCAGGAGTACGTGCTCGGATGCCGCTACTACCTCCACTTCTTCTTCGACCCAACGGCCACGGACGGTTTCCAAGTCCGAGGCACGGGCAGCCATGAGGGGCAAAACCTCGGCCGGCTCGAATTGCTCTCGATGGACCGACGTGACGAATCCAACGTGGACGAGTTCTACAAGCTCGGCTCCTTGCGCGATCTGCGCGAAATGTCGCTCGAGCCGTCCTTTGTCGTGACCGGCAATCAGCCCGTCGTCATCCGCGAATCCCTGCTCCCCAAGGCCTTCCTGATGGCCGAAGGCACCGTGGCCTCCTCCTTCGAACTCGAGGAGGGCGCGCGCGGCATGATCGGTCCCTTTTGCTTGGAGACCATCGTCACCGACCAACTCGAGTTCAAGGTCTTCGAGATCTCGGCGCGCATCGTCGCAGGCTCCAACCCCTTCGTCGGCGGCTCGCCCTACTCGGACATCAACGAGCCATTCATGTCGACTGGCCGCCGCATTGCGCGCTCGATTCGGCTTGCGGCTGAAGGCGACCGCCTGATGGACATCCTCTCCTGATGACCTCACAGGGCACCGTGTGCGTCCAGACTGCCTCTCAAAGCGAGGCGAAGGCACCGGGCTGGTACGTCCATCGCAGCGAACCTTCTGGTACATCGGCGTAATGCGCCTTGATCCTTGGTTCATTGGCCACGCGGTCGTGATATTCCACCAAGCCGGGGTAGTCGGCCAAGACGGATTTGTCAACGCCGTCAAAATTCCCGGAGAACAAGCCAAACACGTCCGTGAACACCTTCAAGTCGGCGATGTTCATCTGGTCAGTGCTGGCAATCCAGCCGGTCGTGGATTCCATAATCTTCTGTTGGAGCAGGCGCAAGTTTGCGGTTCCAATCCCGTCTTCAGCGAACAAGGCCTGCCTTACTGCGACGCGTTCTGCGTCATCGCTGATGCCAAAGGTTCCGTTCAATGGGTTGGAATGAGGCTGAATGCCGTCGATGAATTCGTCCACCTTGGCGGCCTGGTACGGGTCTGAGGGAATCAAACCGCACATGTGGCCAAGGTAGCGGAGAATGGCGGACGATTCAGCCAACCGTCCGTCAGGCGTTTCCAGCATAGGAACCATGCCCCAAGGCAACGCTCCCTGTTCCTTCAAGGCAGAAAAAGCGGCTCCGTCAATGGAAACGTCTTGCCAATCGAGGCTGGCAAGGGTCATCGCCACTCGGGCGGATTCGGCTCGGCCTGGGATGGGGTAGTAGTAGAGCTTGTACGATGGTGATGTCATGCGTGTCGCCTCAAGGTCGCTCCATCAAAGCGCATGGCGCTTCGTCAACCGCAGAAGCCGGCGGACCGTGCAGAACGGGTCAGAGGCCGTTCTTCTTGCGCGAATGGTGGTCCGCGTAGTGGTAGATCATCTTCAGCAATCGGAGCCAATGGTCCAAGCCGTCCTTCTTGAAGCGCTCATGGAGCTGCTCGTTCTGCATCAGGACGTCGCCCCACACGTTGGCGGCGGTGCCCTTGTTGCCCTTGACGGTGGTGAAGGTCTGGTCGGCGGTGCAGTCGAGGAGGTGCTTCCAGACCGCAGCGGGGTTGACCGCACAGGTAACCTCAACGATGACCTCGTCCATGCGGATGCCGGTCCCGGTCTGCCAGGTGCCCTCACCCATGTCGCCAGCAAAGGGCAGGCACAGGTCGAGGATGGAGAGACCCGTGACGGGGTCAGCACCGGTCAGCTCGGTGAAGGCTTCACGCATGCGCGAGCGGTCGGCGCCGCGCTGCCCGGTGAGCATGCGCATCTGGTCGATGCTGTTGGGCACGAGGAAGCGGATGTCCGTGTAGTAGACGAGCGGCTGCTCGCGGCCTTCAACAGAGAAGAGGCCGGCGTAAGGCGCCGAGCCCTCTGCAGCCTTGGACTGCACCGTCTCGAGCGGGAAGACCGTCTTCATGGCGTTCATGGTCACGGACTGGATGATCCGGGTCATGAGGCGGCGTGGGGCTTCGCTGACCTCGTTGAAGGTGTCTTGGTACTCCTTCAGGCTGAGCAGTTCGTACCCGCGCACGGCCAAGAGCGAGTGCACCACCGGACCGGTCTGGACCTTGATGCCTTGACCGTCTCCGGCGTTGAAGGTGGCCTTGGACACCCAGCGCATGCCGCGAGCGGTCGCGCTCGGGGTGATCTCGTCGGCGTAGGCGCTGATGCGGCGCGACATGCGGTTCTCGAAGTCCGCCTGGTCAAGCTTGGTGAACACCGTGGAGCCGTAGTTGACCTTGACCGCGTGGTCGGCCACTTGGCTGGCGCTGACGCAAGCCAGCAGGTTGGACTGGTCCTGCGGGTAGATGATGAGACGGCGGCGCTGGTTGCCTTCGCCGAGGCTGCCAATGGCGGGGTCGGTCAAGAGGTAACCGAGCGTCGCACAGTACTCGAAGATGCGACCGTAGCGGTCCTCGTCGCTGGCACGCTGAATCCACTCGTCGAGGCCGGGCTCGACCATGTGCATCTCCAGAGGCACAAGGTCGGTACCCGAGCCGAACATCTGGCGGACCATGGGCGAGGACATCATGCCCATCAACGAGTAGAGCGAAGTCTTGCCCGAGGTCAGGAAGATGTCGGTGATGCCTTCTTCGCCGAAGGACTCGCGGCGGTCGGGCATGTTCACGAGGAGGTTGAACGACGACGGCGTGTCGCGGCTGCCGTTCACGGCGGGCCAAATCCAGTCGAACGGACGGGTGAGGATGTACCCGTTGGCGTCCTTGCCGAAACCAGCAGGAGAGTAGCGCACCCAACCCAAGCGGTTGTTGTAGGTCACGTTGCGGTGCATGAGCGAGGGGTAAAACACGCGCTCAGCGGGGTCGGAACCGGGCACAACGCCGCGATGACCGAGCCCCCACAGCACGGGGTCCCACTCGGGCCAGCCGTCCTTGGTCGGCTGGAAGAACATGTGGTCGTCGCTGGGCAAGTCGAAATCCTGGGGGCCTCGGACGCTGTATGCGGATCCCATACGGGCTTCGTCGCCGGTGGAACAGAAGACGAAGGTCTGCGTGGTCGCGACCGTGCTGGGCGTCCACATGTTCGCGTTCATGATGGTCTTCTGCTTCATCCAGTCCGAGGTGCTCTTGAGGTCACGCTCGTAGCGGAAACGCTCGGCCTCGATCCAGCTGGAACCAAGGATGATGTTGGTGTTGACCAAGCTCGCCTTGCCCTTTCCGATGTAGCGGGTGCGGGGGTCAGCACGGGTCATGTCGGAGTCCATCTGCGGCATCCATGGCCCTTCTTGGGGCACGTAGCGGAGGAAGTCCTCGTGGTCGAAGACGTGCCCTTCCGCGACTTCCATGGTGCGGGTGATCTTCTGGGTCAAGTCCACGTAGGACTCCATGGGCTGGACGCGGCGGTGCTCTTGGAGGTGAGCGTCAGAAATCGTTCGGTGTTCCCACATGGTCTTCCCTCAGTGCTTGTTCATGGTGTCGGGGTCTTCCCCGTCATCGCCGGAGGACGAGCCGCCAGGCATTGGAATCCAACCCAGCACCATCGCTGCAATCAGCGTCTGGAGCAGGCCAAGAAGGATCTGAACGAGGTCGAAGGCACCGCCTTCGCCGAAGCCAAATCCGAGGACGAAAAACGCAAGGCCCATCGCGAACATCACCAACGGGAAGGTCTTCATGATGCTCACCCCAGGGCTTAGGCCTTGAAGGCTCCTCCTGTCGCCTGCATTTAGGCGTTCGCTCAATCTATGGAGAAAGGAACCTCAACGTGGCTCAGAATTTGCGGTCGATGTTGGCCGGTGTGTCGTCACCGCCGCCCGCTGGACCGTAGCGGTCGGCCATGCTCCGACGTGGCGCAGGAGCGGGTTCAGGCTCGGGTTCGGGTTCGGGTTCCTCTTCCACGTCCTCAGCGGCCGTCATTTCGTCCAAATCTGGCGCGGGTGGAAGGTCGATGGAAGGCTCATCCTCGACCTCGTCTTCCTCGGGCTCTGAAGCGACAAAGTTGCCCGTGGCCAAGGCCTCATCAGCGGCTGCAAGTTGAGCCTGCAATTCAGCACGGCGTGCGGCACGAACCTCGGGTGGGTCGACGGTAAATTCGCAGACCTTCTTGATCGGGTCGCCAGCGCTCAATTCACCGGTGTACTCGCGAACGTCGTCGCCAGCGTTGATGATGACGGAAAAGCGGGTTGGGTCACGTGAGCGGCGCTTGGCGTGCTTCTTGTAGTGGTGCACGTAGACTTGGTACACACCACCCGGCGCAATGCCTTGGGGCCACACCACGTTTTCGACGGGCCGGCGCGTGTCGGGCTTGACGTTGGCGTCAACGTCCAGAACACCGCCACATGGCGATTCCTTGGCCCCGCCGTGGATGCGCTCCCCTGAGGGGCACACGACGTGGAGGTCAAGGTCGTTGAAATTGTTCCACATCAGGGAGATTTGCACGTCGCTGGTCGAGGCACCTTCACGCTCAAGACGAGCGCGGAGTTCAGATGCGGAGCGTTCAGCAGCGGCACGAGCCTCCATTTCGGCCTGCGCGCGGGCGGCCTCGACCTCGGCTTGGCGCTGCGTTTCGATCTCTGCAAGTTCCGCTTGTCGAGCGGCTTCCCGCATCTCGGCCAAGCGCGCCTCTTCTTCCTCGCGGGCAGCGCGAAGACGGGCTTCCTCTTCGGCTTCCCGCTTGAGGCGTTCCTCTTCCGCCCTGCGTGCTTCGGCTTCTTCCATCCGGCGGCGGGCGTCTTCCTCCTTCCGGCGGGCTTCTTCTTCACGCTGCAGGCGTGCTGCGCTTCGCGCCCGCTGACGGGCATCATCGGCTTCGAAGCGGCGCCGTTGGCTCTGGATTTTCGCGAGCTGGCGGTCAAACTCCGCGCGAGGCGTGGTGAAGTCGGCACCGGCCACGCGCGAACCGAGACCCTCAGCGACCATGCCTTGGCGCAGGTCAATGCGAGAATCGCGCCGCAGCACCAAGCGGAGCACGCCGAAACTGAAGGCGCCAGCAAGGGCGCCGGTGAGGGCAATGCTCAGCGGGTCCATGTTGCAAGGCAGAACGAGGTCGGTCTTGACCGTATCGCCCAACCCTCTCGCCTTGGTACGAGCAAAGATTGACGGCCAAAGGCGAGGACAGGGTCACATGAGCGGAGGCCGGACGGGCTTGGAGGCCCTGTTGCCAAATGGCCGGGGCGTTTGGGTCCCCATCGACCATGGTGCATCCGATTGGCCGGTGCCCGGATTGCAAGACATCGACGGTCTCGTCGCTGCCCTGAGCGAAGGCGGAGCCGACGCCGTTGTGGCTCAGAAAGGCCTCATCAGCCATCTTCTCCGTACTGGCGAGGCCCCTGCCATCGGCCTCGTGGCTCACCTCTCCGTGTCCACACGCCACGGCGGTGCTGACGCTGGCGAGAAAGTCAGCGTCGGCGACGTCGAGGAAGTGCTGGCTCGTGGCGCGCACGCCGTCAGCGCGCAAGTCAACATGGGTACGCCGGGCGAAGGCCGAATGATCGAACGCCTTGGAGCCATCACTGGCGATGCCCATCGAGCAGGGGTGCCGACCCTCGGAATGGTCTACGCCCGTGGCTCGAACCTTGCGCCCATGGCCGATGACCCCACCAACGGCCAAGCCCATGCCGTTCGCTTGGCCTTTGAGCTCGGTTGCAACGTCGCCAAAGCCCCATGGAGCGGTTCCGTGGAGGCCTTCCGACACGTCACCTCTGCTGCGCCCATCCCCGTCTTGGTCGCCGGTGGACCGCGCAACGACGACGACATGGCGCTCCTTCAGATGATCAGCGGCGCCATGGAAGCCGGCGCTGCGGGGGTGTGCATGGGCCGGCAAATCTTCGCCCATCCTGACCCCGCCAAGCTGGTACGCGCCATCCACGCCATCGTGCATCAAGGCGCCACCCCTGGAGAGGCAGCACACCACCTCGAGGCCTGAACATGGAAATCTGGTCCGTGGGGTGGAGCGAAGCGGCCTCGGCACGCGAGAGCGTCGCCCGCTGCCTCAGCCTTGACGCAAGACCCATCACAGACGCTCCCAAACCCGTCGTGAACATCACCGGAGGGCATGACGAAGCCATCGGCGCCGTCCACGTGCACATCGCTTCAGAAGCCGACCAGCAAGAAGCGCTCTCGCACGTCGGGCTGGTCGAATGGATCGTCCTGAGTTTCGACGATTGGTCCATGATTCCAGTCGAAAATGTGGTGGCCGCAGCCCAAGGCAGCCCGACGAAGGTCGCGGCCGTGGTGAACACGCCTCAGAGCATTGCAGGAGCGGCTTTTGCCCTTGACACCGGCGTGGATGCGGTGGCCATTTCACCCACGACGACGTTGCTCGACGCCGCCGAAGCCATGCGGGCATCGAGGCTTGAACGGGACGAAGAACGGACGGTTCCAAAGGCCACGCAGGCCCACAGTGCGCTGGGCACCTCCACCGTCACAGAGGTCACCTCCTTCGGGCTTGGCGACCGGGTCTGTGTGGATCTGGCGGGGCTGCTCGCACCAGGCGAAGGCATGCTGCTGGGTTCGACCGCCGGCATGATGGCGTTGATCCACGGCGAGACCGTCCCTTCCGCCTTTGTCCCGACCCGCCCGTTTCGGATCAACGCAGGCGCCGTCCACCAATACGCACTGCTTTCGGACGGATCCACGTGTTACCTCAGCGAACTCACGCCAGGCGATGAGGTGTTGATCACCGATGCTGAAGGCAACACGAGAGCATTGCATGTTGGGCGATTAAAGATCGAGCGCCGACCGCTCATTTCCGTCCTCTTTTCGAATCAGAAAGGTCAAGAGGGTCGTGTGCTCTTGCAAAACGCAGAAACCGTTCGAGTTGTCGACGCTCGTGGAACCCCAGTGTCCGTGACCGCTTTGGAAACAGGCATGCGTCTGATCAGCCGGTCAGACGCCACGGGGCGCCACGTGGGTCAGCCCATCGAATCGGAGGTCACGGAGCACTGAACATGGCGGTCATCGGAGCAGGCAGCGCCAACGGCGCATGCAGCTTGATTCACGCCGCCGGCATCGGGTACGGGGCAAGCCTCGGCCTCGACCTGCCCGTGAACGTTCGGTTGCTGGACGCACCACCACGGCGTGAGGTTGAGGACCCAGATGGCCTCCTTGAGGCGGTCCTCAACGCGTGGACGGACGCGGGCCATCCCGCTCCTCAGGGAGCATTTCACTGGGCCGTTCGCTCAAGCATCCCCCCTCGACAGGGGCTGAAATCGTCTGCAGCCGTGTCCATCGCAGGCCTCCGTGCCCTTGCTGATGCCACGGGCACAGACATGGCCACCCCCGCCTTGGTGGAACTCGCGGGTGCGGCTCAATTGGCCGCCGGCGTGTCCGTGACCGGGGCCTACGACGACGCATGGGCAGCGGCCGAGCCAGGTTGGCGCGTGGTCGATGTTGGGGCAACATCGGCCGAGGAGCGGGTCGTCATGGAAGGCGAGGGCCTAAGCCCGGAGGAGTGGAAAGTGCTGATCCTCACTGGACCTGAACGTGGGCAGCACCCACCCATGGAGGCGTTCACGCCACATGCTTCACACTTCCAGCATGCGCTCTCCGCGTTACAAGAGGGTCGACCGTTGGTGGCGCTGACCCAAAACGGGCGTGGCGTGGTGGCCGCGACACAAGACCATCTAGGCCGCCAACTCGCCAACCACGCCTTTGTGAACGGCGGTCGAGCCGCCGGCATCACGGGCTCAGGGCCCGCCATCGTCATCGTGGTGCCTGCAGGCATCGAGCAACCTATTGAGCGGTTGAAGCGACAATACGCGCAGAGGGCCCCGAGCAGGGAACTCATCGAAACGCGGTTTGTTGGGTGAGAAAAAGGGGGGAGCGACGGCGCCCCGCAGGACGCCGCCGCTCGGCCAAGGCAAGGTGCCTTAGGGTGCAGCTGTCTGGTGTGGAGACCTGCTTCAGGCCATTGCGGCCGTGGCCTTCTTCGCGCCCATCCAGGCGACGACACCGAAGCCGATCTTGTTGATCATGTCCGCGATGTTGTAGAGGACACCCATGACTTCCTCGCTGCCGAGGTCGTAGGTGTTCTCGTTGAAGAGGTAACCAACGGGGTAAATGATCCAGCCCACGAGGATGAAGGTGCGCAGAGCGTCGGTGCTCCACTTCACTTCTTCCTTGATCTTGGAGTCGTCCACGCCGAGGCCACCGAAGAGGCCGAAGGGCAGGCCGGTTGCGACCATGATCATGGCCCATCCCATGCCACCGAGGAGGAGGGCAATGGTCTCGTCCATGAGGTTGGCTTCACCGAGGTAACCGAAGCCGATCATGATGACGGCGCCCACGAAGCAGATGCCCGTGAAGCCGAGGCCGGCGAAGGTCTTGTCCGTGATGGCGTCCTTACCCACGAGGGAAGGGAACTTGAGGGCCATCAAGGGGACGGTGATGATCCAGTCCATGTAGCGGTATTCGGTGCTGACGACCTGGGTGTCCACGTACACGCCACGCATGTAGTAGTAGTGGAAGGCCGCAATACCGACGATGAGGGCGGAGATGGTCATCGTGGTGCGGTACTCGGGGGCGACGTTGTTGCGCTCGCTCATGAAGAACACGAAGGCAGCACCCATCGAGATGTACCCCACGAAGAACAAGAAGAAGGTCAACAACTCAAGGGAGTCGTTGCCAGCTCCGTCGCTCAGGAAAGCGGGGAGGCCGGTATCAGCGTCCACGGCCGCGTCCGCAGCAAGTGCGGTGGGGACGAGAACGGCCAACACGGCCATGGCGGTCAACAGCAGGGCAGTTCGTCGGAGGGTTTTGTTTCCAGACATTAACAGGCCCACGATTTTTTCACAGATATAAAGCGGCGTGTCTTTATTCTGGCAAAAATACAGGTTTTGATATACCATGAGGTGGATTCGGATAGGATTTTTACAAAATCAGTAACATGGCAGGTGTTTGCTGCACCTTGCAACAAAGGCAACGGTTGAAGCCAAGCGTGCCGACGTACCACCGAGTCCCATGCGCATGCGCCTTGGCGAGCAGTTGGCGGTGACCCTCTTTGGGACCAGCCATGGTCCATGCGTCGGGGCGATGATTGAGGGACTCCCGAGCGGCATCTCCGTTGATCGTGACGCCATTCAGGGCCGGATGGACCGGCGTCGCCCTGGCGAAGGCATCGGTACAAGGCGCAAGGAATCAGACGTGGTTCGCATTGCCTCAGGCGTCCACGAAGGACGCACCACCGGCCAGCCGATGATGATTGAAATCGCCAACGCCGACGTCCGCACGAGCGATTACGGCTTCTTGCCCAACCTCCCGCGCCCCGCGCACCAAGACCTCCCGATGCACGTGCGCAGTGAAGGTCATGCAGATTTGAGCGGCGGCGGATCATCCTCAGCACGATTGACCGCAGGCTTGGTGGCCGCGGGAGCCATCGTCGCTCCGTTGATGGAGCGCTTAGGCGCCCAGCTGACGGCGCACGTTGGCGCCATTGGACCACACGAAGCACCTCTTCCAAGGCACGGGACGGCCTGGCCCACAGCGTCTGCAGCCCTTGTGCGCTGCCAAGATGCCGACGTGGCCGAATCCATGCTCAACCATGTCGAGTCCCTCAAAAAGGAGCGCGACAGCATTGGTTCGCGCGTGGATCTCGTCATCAGCGGTCTCCCGATGGGACTTGGTGAGCCATGGTTCGACGGTCTGGAGCCGGCCCTCGGGCGCGCATTGCTCGCAGTCCCCGGAGCCCGAGCCGTCGAGTTCGGTCAAGGCACGCAGGCGCTTGCCATGCGTGGTTCAGATCATCATGGCGGCTGGTACCCGACCGACAACGGACCTGAGTTGCGCACGGAGATCGCTGAAGGAGCGCTCGGCGGCATGGCCTCAGCGGCTGACTTGGTCGTCCGGCTGACGCTGAAGCCGCCTTCGAGCATCCCTCAACCGATGCCAACGGTCGATTTGACCACCGGCGAAGCAAGCACCTTGTCGGTCAAAGGCCGACACGACCCGGTGCTTGCCCCCCGAGGCGTCGCGGTGGTGGAAGCCATCGCGGCCTTGGTGGCGACTGACCTCGCACTCCGCGGAGGCTACCTGAATGGGTGAGGCATGGACGGTGCACAAATTCGGAGGATCCGTCCTCCGTGGAGCTCCTGACCTTGACCGCTTGGCGGACCGCATCGCCGAAGACGACGGCCCAGCAGCTATCGTGGTGTCCGCACTGTGGGGCACGACGGATCGGTTGCTGCGTGCCGTGGACGACCCACGGTACGCCGATCGGTTGGTGTCAGATCTTCGTTCCCACCACTTGATGTACGCACCGCGCCTCGACCGGGGACGTGACGGAAGCAGATTTGAGCATGTGCTGCTCACGATGGAAGAAGCCCTGAGGCGACGGCGAGCAGACCCTACCGACGACGATGCGCGCATCCAACTCTTGGCCTCGGGGGAACGGCTCTCGGCTCTGGTCATCGCTAACCACCTCCGCAGATGCGGTTTTCCGGCCCATGCGGTCGGAGCAGAGGACATCGGCATGATGCTCTCGGGCACGCTCGAAGCGGACGCTGTCGATTTGGAAGAGAGCGGCCGTAGGTTCGACCGGAGCATCCTCCACGGCATCCCCGTCATCACCGGATGGCTTGGATCTGGACGGGACGGCGCCCTCGCTTTACTTGGACGCGGTGGATCAGACCACACGGCCACGGCCATGGCCCACCTGCTCGGCGCTCGGCGCGTCATCCTGTGGAAGGACGTCCGTGGCATCCATCCCGTGAATCCCAGGTGGGGCATCGACACCGAACCGATCGCCTATGTCCCCTACGAATTGGCTCGGATGGCCGCTGGATTGGACGCCACTGTGCTGCATCCAGCGACCGTTGGACCCTGCATTGCTGACGGGATCCCGATCGAAGTGCGTCACTTGAGCGAGGCCCTGAGCAGCCCCGCACCGACCACCATCGGCCCTGACCTCATCACCGACTCAGGCCTTCTTGCAGCAGCGTGCACCATGGACGTGTGCGCCGTCGAGGTGACCTTCCCCCCGGTTGGCACCCCAGGCACACAACAGGCGGCGTTGCTGACGCAACTGGCCAACCACGGACTCAGCGTTCACGCCTCGCTCTCCTGGGTGGACGGCATCAGGCTCATCGTGGACGCGAACAGCATCAAGGCCATCGAGGCATCGCTGACGGTGCTGGGAATGCAGGTCAATCTCGTCGGAGAGGCTTCGGCCATGATCACCTTCATTGGATCATGGAAGGATCCAGAAGCCTGGCTCCATGACCTCAGCATGGACGACGTGGATGTGGTCGACCACGACACGCGAAGGATCCGAATTTTGGTCCCGAGGGATGAGGTGAAACTCGCTTTGGAACAAACGGCGAGGAAAGCGTCCTGGCTCGCCGAGGCGTGATCACGCTTCGCGGCTCTCGCGCCAGCGCTGCAAATGCATCGGCAGGTTGAGCGCGAACAGGGCCCCAGTGACGAGGAACACGAAGAGCGTACCGAGCGCGACGCCGTACACCGAAGTCAGTTCGACGGATTCCTCAAGTCGACGAGCGGTGTTGCTGGACAGCACACCGACCAAGGCAGGGAGGATGGTGTTGGCGGAGAGCACAAGCGTGGCCAGCACAATGGAAATGATGGGGTTGAGGACGAGCGCGCGGTGGTACTTGCCAACGATCTTGCCGGGATTCATGACGTACACTTCGTTAGTGCGAATGCTGGTGTCCAGCATGCTGTATCGCAGCACGCCATTGCCAATTTCGATGTACATGATAAGGAAGACCGCGTAGACCACGACAAGGCTGCTCAGCAGGAAGGGACGGTCAGCGAGCCCGAAGGGGTCGAAGGAAAGCGCAACCTTCGAGGAAGCAAAGCGCAGGATGGCGAGGATGAAGAGCACGTTGGACGCCAAGAGGTATCGGCCGTCCCGGCGGAAGGTCCCAACGAATCCTGCAATCGTCGCCAAAGCAATGACCACGACTTGGACGGTGGTCGCCACGCCGATGCTGCCGGTCAGCATGTACCAGATGGTGCCGGCTCCTGGGGAGACGATCAGCGTCAGGAAGGCCAAGGCAATGAGGATTCCATACACCGCAAGTTGTAGGTTCTGGACCATTTTGTCGGGAGGGAGGAATTTCATCTTCGGCACCAAGGGGCCACCGAGGAGGCTTTCGACAAAGGAGGGAATCTGAATCTCCGGAATGGCGTCCTTGGGAATTTCCGTGCCGATGCCGGCATTTCCTGCCAGCTTCTTCCGGCTGGGAGCAGAAGACCGCACGGTCTTGCTCTCGTACAGGTGAGCGGTGTCGCCGGACGTTTTTGCTGCCATGACCTCACCTCAGAATCCTCGCGCTCCTGCGAGGGCCGTCGAAAGGAGCATGTCGGGCTCCCAATCCATGATGTTGACACCAAGTCCACGAAGTTCCCCAATGAGGACGTCGCGCTCGGTCTTGAGCACCTCATACCCGGTGCGGTCGAGGCGCTTTGCATCGAACTCGAACTCAAGGGATGAAGGTGAAAGCACAGTCACGTCGAAGTCGCGTGCACGGAAGTCGCGCAGCGCGTTGATGATGGTCGGATCATCCTCGAGGTTGCTCAGGACGATGATCGGGCTTCCCTTGTTGATGTGGGGCAAGATGCGGTTCACGACGACTTGGAGCGGCGTGTTGCCCTTCGCCACGGCGCCGGCCAGCTTTGTCAAAATCACGTAGAGCTGCTTCTTGCCCGTGTCACGGTCAACGCTGACGACCTCGTCGCCGTACACGATGACACCGACCGAATCACGGCGGCCGAGGAAGTACTTGGCCAACGAGGCCGCGGCACGCGTGGAGTACACGAGCGCGTTGCGGCTGACTGGGCCGGTCTCGGCGACGGAACGGGAATCGACGAGGATGATCACGTCGGACACCGCGTCGCGTTCGCGCTCGTTGACCATGAGCTTGCCGGAGCGGGCGTAGGCGGACCAGTTGATGGCCCGGAACGAGTCGCCTTCGAAGTATTCGCGCAGGGAGTAGAACTCCGAACCTGGACCAGGCTGTCGAATGTTGACCGCACCGGTGAAGATCTTCGGCACGCGGGACTTGACGAAGGTCTCCTTGAGGTCCTCCATCTTGGGGAAGACCAGGAAGTCGTTGTAGACGTGGAGCTCCTTCTCACGGTGGAACAGTCCGAAGGCGTCCTGCATCCGGACCGCAACAGGCCCGAGGCTGTAGAAGCCTCGAAGGGGGCACTCGACGGTGTACTCGATGAAGGTCTCACGGCGGGGGCCGAGTTCCATCAGGATGTAGTTTGAACCGGACTTGATGCGCATGACCTCGGGAACGCGGTCGCGTACCTCGAGGATCTTCGCCAAACCTGAATGGTTCTGCATTCTGAGCGTGACGCTCAACTCACCGTCCTCGAAGAGGCGCGCACTGGACATCTTTCGCATCGCAGAGACGTTGCCGAGGGCCATGCCCTCCTCTCCAGTGAACTCTTCTGACCGACGTCCGGAGGAGGCGACGTCGGCGTGTCCACCGAAGAGAGCGGCCCAGGTCAAGATCACGAAGATGACCACCGCGATGGTCACCAGCTGCGAATTTCGCAAGGTGAGGCCGAGCAAGTACATCGCGACAGCAAGGCTGCCGAGCATGGCTGATTTACGGCTCCACATGGTGGCCACTCTCCGATTCAGATGACGTGAACGACCTCAAACGGTCGGCACGGGCACTTCACGCAGGATGTTCTGGATGACCTCACCGGACTCCAGGCCCTTGATTTGGTGCTCGGGCTTGAGGATGATCCGGTGCGCGATGGCCAGCTCAGCGACGGTCTTGATGTCGTCGGGGGTGACGAAGTCGCGACCGCGGAGGGCGGCGGCGGCGCGTGAGGTCTTCAGGAGCGCCTGCGAACCACGAGGCGAAGAGCCGACGAGGACGCGGGGATCCTCACGGGTTCGGGAGACGATCTCGACCATGTACATGCGCAGGCTGGGGTCAACGTAGACGCTCTCACAGGCCTGCTGCATCGCGATCACGCGCTGCGGGTCGGTGATGACGTCGACGTCGACGGCGTCCTTTCCACGCTCGATACGGCGGCGGAGGATTTCGTCCTCGTCCGCACGGTCGGGGTAGCCCACGGACATCTTGAACATGAAACGGTCAAGCTGTGCTTCGGGCAGGGGGTAGGTACCTTCCTGCTCGACGGGGTTCTGGGTCGCCATGACGATGAAGGGTGCGGGGAGCTTGTGGGTCACCGTACCGATGGTCACCTGCTTTTCCTGCATCGCTTCGAGCAACGCAGCCTGCGTCTTGGGCGGCGCACGGTTGATCTCGTCAGCGAGGAGCAGGTTGCAGAACAGCGGTCCGGGCTTGAAGGTAAACTCGCCCTTCTTGGCGTCGTAAATGTTGGTCCCGGTGATGTCGGCGGGGAGCAGGTCAGGCGTGAACTGGACACGCTTGAAGTCACAACCGAGGGCATCGGCGAACGTGTTGGTCATCAGCGTCTTGGCCAGACCGGGGTAGTCCTCGAAGAGGAGGTTGCCGTTGGACAGGATGTTGATGAGCACGTTGTCGATGATGTGCGACTTCCCGATGATCACCTTCTGCACTTCAGCAGAGATGGCTTGGGAAATCGCGCCGACGGCGGCGAGACGTTCCTTCACTTCGGGGCTGCTCTGGTGCCGGG